>NZ_JBFAPT010000001.1:0-701655 GCF_040676845.1 Nonomuraea sp. NPDC049504 | reverse complement strand
CCTCCCCGCCGTCGCGGCGACGGTCCCTCTGGTGAGAGAGACGGCCAACCCCCATGAGCCAGCCCGACACCGGCCCCTCCCCGCCGTCGCGGCGACGGTCCCTCTGGTGAGAGAGACGGCCAACCCCCATGAGCCAGCCCGACACCGGCCCCTCCCCGCCGTCGCGGCGACATTCTTTGGGAAAGGGTGAGGGGCAGATCCCTAGAAGGGGAAGCCGACGTAGTTTTCGGCGAGGGTGGTGGCGGCGGCTTCTGAGGAGGTGACGTAGTCCAGGTATGACAGTTGCAGGCGGCGGGCGTAGGCGTCGTCCTCGTCGAAGGTGTGCAGCAGGGTCGTCATCCAGTACGAGAAGTGCTGCGCTCGCCACACTCGCTTGAGGCACGCCTGCGAGTACCCGTCGAGCAGGTCGGTCGTGCCGTCCTTGAAGTACGCCGCGAGCGCCTCCGTGAGCACCCGCACGTCGGCCACGGCCAGGTTGAGGCCCTTGGCGCCCGTGGGCGGGACGATGTGGGCGGCGTCGCCGGCCAGGTAGAGGCGTCCGTACTGCATCGGTTCGACCACGAACGACCGCATGGGCGTGATGCCGCTCTCCAGGATCTCGCCGGTGGCCAGCGAGAAGCCGGGCACGGTCTCCAGGCGGGCCTTCAGCTCGGCCCAGATGCGCTCCTCCGGCCAGTCCTCCATGCGCGCGTCCGGCGGCACCTGGAGGTAGAAGCGGCTGACGCTGGGCGAGCGCATGCTGTGCAGGGCGAAGCCGCGCTCGGTCCTGGCGTAGATCAGCTCGTCGGACGAGGGCGCGACGCGGGCGAGGATGCCGAGCCAGGCGAAGGGGTAGTCGCGCTCGAAGACGCTCAGCACGCCTTCGGGGATCGACGGCCTCGACACGCCGTGGAAGCCGTCGCAGCCGGCGATGACGTCGCAGTCGAGCCGCTCGTCCCCGAACGTCAGAAAGGGCTCCGAGTCGAGCCCGTGCACGGCCACGTCCTCGACCTCGAACCGCACGTCGCCGCCCGCCGCGAGCCGGGCCGCGATGAGGTCCTTGACGACCTCCTGCTGCCCGTACACGGTGATGGCCCTGCCGGGCACCAGCTTCTCGAAGGCGATGCGGTGGCCCGCGCCGCCGTACCTGAGCTCGATCCCGTGATGCGGCAGTCCCTCGCGCAGCATGCGCTCGCCGACGCCGGCCTCGACGAGCGTGTCCACCGTGCCCTGCTCCAGGACGCCGGCCCGCACCCGGCGCTCCACGTAGTCGCGGCTGCGCTTCTCCAGCACCACGGAGGAGATGCCGCGCAGGTGGAGCAGATGTGACAGCAGTAGTCCAGCGGGGCCTGCCCCGATGATCCCGACCTGAGTTCGCATGAGGGAAAGCATGGTGGTTCGAGCGGATGAGGCCGAGAGCGGTCTTCCGCTGAGTGGAAAGCTGGTGCAGGATCGTCCTCATGTCAGGCGGTTCCCGCGAGGCGGGGCGTTCGGTGACGTCCAAGGTGCTGGCGATCCTGGGCGCGTTCGACGCGGCGCATCCCCAGCTCACGCTGACGGAGCTGGCGCGCCGCAGCGGGCTGCCGCTGAGCACCGCGCACCGGCTGGTCGGCGAGCTGGAGGCGTGGCAGGCGCTGGGGCGCGGGCCCGACGGGCGGCTGCGGGTGGGCCCGCGGCTGTGGGAGCTGGGCCAGCTCGCCCCCAACCGGCTGCAGGAGCTGGCGCATCCGTGGCTGCAGGAGCTGTTCGCCTCGACGGGCGAGAACGTGCACCTCGCGGTCAGGGACGGGCTCGAGGTCCTATACGTGGACAAGGTGTACGGCAGGCGGGCGGTGCCCATCGTGTCGCGGATCGGGGCCAGGCTGCCGATGCATCCGACGGGCGTGGGCAAGGCGCTGCTGGCGTACGAGCCGGACTGGTTCGTCAAGTCCTACCTGGCCCGCAAGCTCGAACGCCCCACCGCCCACACCGTCACCGAGCCGGGCCGGCTGGCCAGGGAGCTGGCGGCGGTGCGCGTCCAGGGGCACGCGCTGACGTACGAGGAGATGACGCTCGGCTCGTGCTCGGCGGCGGCGCCGGTGCTGGTGGACGGGCGGGCGGTGGCGGCGCTCGGCATCGTGCTGTCCTCGCGGCGGGCCCGCGAGCTGCCCCGGCTGGTGGAGCCACTGCGCGGCGCCGCCGCCGGGATCGCCAGGGCGATGGCCTGAGCCGTTCAGAACCTCTGGATGCGGTCCTTGAACAGGGTGGTCGCGATGGACGCCCGGTGCGGCTGCCCCTTGAGGAACGCCTGCGCGAAGCTCTTGGCCTGCTCGTAGGAGATCTTGCCCGGCATGGGCGGCTCGTTCGGGTTGACGTCCACGTCCACCAGCGCGGGCCCGTCGTGCGAGAGCGCCTGGCCGACGGCGTGGGCGACGTCCTCGGCCTTGGTCACCTTGGCGCCGAACCCGCCGCACGACCTGGCCCAGGCCGAGAAGTCGGCTTCGGGGGCGGCGTAGCGCACGCCGTGCTCGGGGTAGCCGAGCACCATCTGCTCCCACAGGATCTGGCCGAGCGAGTTGTTGTTGTTGATGATCACCTTGACCGGCAGCCCGTGCTGCACGGCGGTGAGGAACTCGGCCATGAGCATCGAGAAGCCGCCGTCGCCGACGTAGGCGATGATCTGCCGGCCGGGGAAGGCGTGCTGCATGGCGATGGCGTACGGCAGGCCGTTCGCCATGGAGGCGAGCGTGCCCGACAGGTAGAACTCGCGCTCGCCCCGGATCGTCCAGTGGCGCGCCGCCCAGGTGGCGATCGTGCCGCTGTCGCAGGTCATGATGGCGTCGTCGGTGGCGAGCTCGTCCACGATGGACATGACGTACTGCGGGGCGATGGGGTCGCGGTCGGGGTTCTCCAGCGACTCCATGTCGGCGCGCCACTTCGCCATCATCTTCTGGTACTTCGCCAGGTGGCCGTCGCTCTCCCTGCGGCGCAGCAGCGGCAGCAGGGCGCGCAGCCCCTCCTTGGCGTCGCAGACCACCGGCACGTCGGTCGCGATGCGCGCGCCCGCCCTGGTCGGGTCGGCCTCGAACTGCACCACCCTGGTGTCGTGCACCTCGGGCAGGAACTTCGAGTACGGGAAGTTCGTGCCGACCATGAACAGCACGTCGGCGTCGTCCATCAGCTCCTCGCTGGGCCGGGTGCCGAGCAGCCCGAGCCCGCCCGTCGTGTACGGCGAGTCGTCGGGCACGACGGCCTTGCCGGGCAGCGTCTTGACGACGGGCGCCCCCAGCGCCTCGGCCACTTCGAGCACCTCCTGCCTGGCGTGCAGCGCGCCCTGCCCGACCAGCATGGCCGGGCGCTCGGCCCGGTTGAGCACCTCGGCCGCCCACTCCAGGTCCTCCTGCCGGGGCAGGCCGGACGGCTGCAGGTAGATGGGCGCGGTCTCGGGCGCGCGGGCGGGCGCGACCTTCCTGTACGGGTCCGCGCCCTCCTCCGCCACCTGGATGTCGTTGGGCAGCGTCAGGTGGGAGACGCCGCGCCGGGCGTAGGAGGTCCTGATGGCCAGGTCCACGAGGGACGGGAGCTGCGCCGGGTTGCTGATCATCATGTTGTACTCGGCCACGTCGGCGAACAGCTTGTCCAGGTGGACCTCCTGCTGGTAGCCGGTGCCGAGCACGGACGTCTCCTGCATGCCGGTGATGGCCAGCACGGGGACGTGGTCGAGCTTGGCGTCGTACAGGCCGTTGAGCAGGTGGATGCCGCCGGGGCCCGAGGTGGCGAGGCAGACGCCGATGCGGCCGGTGGCCTTGGCGTAGCCGGTGGCCATGAAGGCGGCGGCCTCCTCGTGGTGGACGAGGACGAAGCGCACCCGGTCGCGGTGGCGGCGTAGCCCCTCCATGATGCCGTTGATGCCGTCCCCCGGGAGCCCGAAGACGGTGTCGACGCCCCACGCGGCGAGCCGGTCGATCAAGGATTCCGCTGCTATTCGAGCCATGGGACCCGCCCTACCCCGCTCCGCCCCGGACAGGCACCCAGACCAGTGGACATTTCCCGGGACATTTCTCCATGTAGACGGGTAGGGGGCCGCTATGCGGATTCTGGTCACGGGAGCCACCGGCACGCTCGGAGGGGCGCTGGTACCCGCCCTGCTCAAGGCGGGGCACGAGGTGCGTGCGCTGAGCCGGGCCAAGCGGGAGGACCGCGGCAACGTGGACTGGATCTGGGGAGACCTGATCTCCGGCAACGGGGTCGAGGAGGCCGTACGCGACGTGGACGCCATCGCCCACCTCGCCACCAGCGGCCGCAAGGGGCGCGGCGCGGTGGACGTGCCGGGCACCAGGACGCTGCTGATCCTGGCGCGCGCCGCGGGGGTGCCGCACGTGCTGTTCACCTCGATGGCCGGGACCGACAGGGCCGCGCACGGGCACCTGCGGGACAAGCTGGAGGCCGAGCGGCTGGTCATGGAGAGCGGCCTCGGCTGGACGGTCCTCCGCCTCACCCCGTTCCACCAGTGGCTGCACCGCAGGCTGAGCGACCTGGCCTCGCTGCCCGTGCTGCCCGTGGACCGCTCGCTGCCCTGGCAGCCGGTGCACACCGGCGAGGTCGCCACGCGCGCCGCCGCGCTGCTGAGCGCGGCGCCGGCCGAGCGGGAGATCGAGTTCGGCGGGCCGCAGGTGATCACCACGGAGGAGCTGGTCAAGGTGTGGTTGCGGGCCTCGGGGCTGCGCCGGCCGTGCGTTCCCGTACGGTATCCGGGCCGTCTGTACGCCGCCCAGCGCGCCGGCCACCTGCTCACGGACGCCGCGCCCAAAGGTGAGATCAGCTGGCACGACTATCTGCTGCCGCCCGAGCCGATCTTGTCCGACGACTTCGCCACCGAGCACACCGCCTCCCCCACGAGCCCTGCGACCCAGCCGGAACTGGACCCTGACCTGCGCGTATACGGAGGCGACGACGGGTACGAACGTCCGACACGAAGCTAGTGGTTTGTCCGGTTTCGTTACACTTCGCCGACTTGTTGGTCTGGCGCGACGTACTAGACAATGTGTCCGGTGATGAGAGGCATCCCGCTGACCAGAGACTTCGCCAACGGCGACGTCTCCTTCTGGTACCGGCAGATCGGCCTGCCCGCGCGGCGGCCCGCGCTGCCCGGGTCCCGAGACTACGACGTCGCCATCGTCGGCGGCGGCTACACCGGTCTGTGGACCGCGTACTACCTCAAGCGGGCCGAACCCGGCCTGCGCATCGCGATCCTGGAGAAGGAGTTCGCCGGGTTCGGCGCGTCGGGGCGCAACGGCGGGTGGCTGTCGGCCGAGTTCGCGGGCTCGCGCAAGCGGCACGCCGAGGCGCGCGGCCGGCAGGCCATGATCGAGCTGCAGCGGGCCATGTTCGCCTCGGTCGACGAGGTCATCGACGTCGCCAGGGCCGAGGGCATCGACGCCGACGTACACAAGAGCGGGCTGATCCACGTCGCCACCAACCCGGCCCAGCGGCGGCGGCTGCGCGCCGAGGTCGCCGATCTGCGCACCTGGGGCTACGGCGAGGGTGACATGCGGCTGCTGGAACGTGCCGAACAGCGCGAACGCGTCCAGGTGGCGGGCGCGCTGGAGGCCGCGTACTCGCCGCACTGCGCCCGCATCCAGCCCGCCAAGCTGGCCGTCGGGCTGGCCGCCACCGTGGACCGGCTGGGCGTGGACATCTACGAGGACACCACCGTCACCGAGATCCTGCCCCGGCAGGGCGGTGGCAGCGGGGGCAGGGCGGCGGCCGTCACCACCCGCGGCACCGTCACCGCCGACTACGTCATCCGCGCCACCGAGGGCTTCACCGCCAGCCTGACCGGGCAGCACCGGCAGTGGCTGCCGATGAACAGCTCCATGATCGTCACCGAGCCGCTGCCGCCCGACGTGTGGAAGCACATCGGCTGGCAGGGCAGCGAGCTGCTGGAGGACGAGGCCCACGCCTACATCTACGCCCAGCGCACCGCCGACGACCGCATCGCGATCGGCGGGCGGGGGGTGCCGTACCGGTTCGGCTCGCGTACCGACCGGCGGGGGGCCACCCAGGCGCAGACCGTCGCGCTGCTGTGGCGGATGCTGGTCAAGCTCTTCCCCGCCGCCGTGGACGTGCCGGTGGCGCACGCGTGGTGCGGCGTGCTCGGCGTGCCGCGCGACTGGTGCTCGACCGTGCACCTCGACCACGCCAGCGGGCTCGGCTGGGCCGGCGGCTACGTCGGCAGCGGCGTCACCACCACCAACCTGGCCGGCCGCACCCTGCGCGACCTGGTGCTGCGCCGCGACACCCCGCTGACGAGGCTGCCGTGGGTGGGGCGGCAGGTGCGGCAGTGGGAGCCGGAGCCGCTGCGGTGGATGGGCGTGCAGCTCATCTACGCGTTGTTCAGGGCGGCCGACCGGCACGAGAACGAACGCGGCACCCGCACCTCGGCCTACGCCCACCTCGCCAACCTCATCTCCGGCCGCTGACGAGCCTCGGCCCGAGGCACTCCGCTTCATGCCGTTCCCTACCAGGGCCTTGAGCAGCCGATGGGCTCATGCCAGGGCCTTGAGCAGCCGATCGGCCCACCCCGCTCCGGGCGAGGGCCTTGGCCGCCGGCCGTCAGTCGGGCGAGCCTGAGGGGTGCCAGGGGTCGTAGTCGACCTCGAGCGGCTCCTGCGGGGGCCGCTCGTCCTCGGGGACGTGCTGCAGGTTGACCCGGATGCGGTACCACACGCTGCTGCGCCCCCGCATGCCGTCGACCAGCACGTCGGCGGGCTCGAGCCGGGCCGCGACCTCGGGATGGCGGCCCTTCCACCGCTCGAACCCGGCCATCGCCTCGTCCTTGTGCTCGGCCCTGGCGATCTCGATCAGCGGCTTGGTCTGCCGCCTGCGCCCGGTGCCCTTGGGCGCCTTGGGTGCGGGACCCAGCTCCTCGGCCAGCTCAAGCAGGCCGTCGAGGGAGCCGGGATGCAGGTCGATGTCCTCCCACGGGTCGCCGCGCTCGGCCAGCCGCGCGGGGACGGTCTCGATCGTGTACGCCTCAGGATGGCAGTCAGGCACCTCGTCCCAGGTCAGCGGCGTGGACACCCGGGCGTCCTCGACCGCGCGCACGGAGTAGGCGGAGGCCACCGTACGGTCGTAGGCGTTCTGGTTGAAGTCGACGAACACCCCGTGGCGCTCCTCCTTCCACCACCGGCTGGTCGCCAGGTCGGGGGCGCGCCGCTCGACCTCTCTGGCCACCGTCTCGGCCGCCTTGCGCACCTTCGAGAACGGCCACCGCCGCTCTATCCGGGCATAGACGTGGAAGCCGCGCGAGCCCGACGTCTTGGGCCAGGCGACCAGGCCGTGGTCGGCCAGCACCTCCCGCGCCACCTGCGCCGTGGCCAGCACGTCCCCCCACGGGACGCCCGGCACGGGGTCGAGGTCGATGCGCAGCTCGTCGGGCCGTGACAGGTCGTCGGAGCGTACGGGATGGGGGTTGAGATCGACGCAGCCCAGGTTGATCACCCACAGGAGCTGCGCGAGGTCGGTGCAGACGACCTCCTCGGCGCTCAGCCCCGAGCGGTATTTTAGCTCCGCCACCTCGATCCAGTCGGGCCGCTTGGCCGGGGCCCGCTTCTGGAAGAACGCCTCCTCCTCGATGCCGCGCACGAACCGCTTGAGCACCATCGGCCGCCCGTGGACGCCCCGCAACGCCGCCTCACCGACGGTCCGGTAGTAGCGGACCAGGTCGAGCTTGGTGTGCCCGGACCGCGGAAAGACCACCTTGTCGGGGCTGGTGATGCGGACCTCACGCCCGGCGACCTCGATGTCAGCCATACGATCACGATACGCGCCACCACCGACAACCCCCGGAAGGCGGAACCCGGTCTCAGGAGGGGAAGGCGCCGTGGCGGCCAAGCGTGCGGACTCCTCGGAGAACGCCCCGAGCGTACGCCCCCACCCTGCCCCGAGTAGCAACGAAATTCACGGCCGTTACCCAATAATCCAGAAATGTCACCCAGACTTCTGTTGGACTGATAAAAAAACTCCAGCGAGTGAAGATGAATGGCCATCACTTTGCCGGCTCTTGGTGCAAAGATGGTGCCATGCCGTCAGCCAACCATGACGCTCTCGTCAAAATGATGACCGAACGCCCAGCCCTCGCAGTGGAACTGCTGGGCACCCTCAAGGGCGCCAAGCTTCCAGAGACTCCCCTCATTCGAGTGGAGAATCCTTCCTTCAGCACCCGCCGCTCCGACGACATATCGGCCGATCTGGTCCTCATGATGGGCGCACCGGATCACGCCTTTCACGCCATCATCGTCGAGGCCCAGTTCGATCGCTCCAAAGAGCCGAAACAGCTGGCCCGCTATGCCGCTGCGCTGTGGCTGATGCAACAGTGCGACGTGACCGTTCTCGTAATCTGCCCAAATCGGAAAGACGCGGCACACTACGCCGCGCCGATAGAATCCGGACTTACGGGCTATCGCCTCCAGGCACAGGTTCTGGGACCCGACGACATTCCACCCATTATCGACTCAAAACTGGCAGCCGATCATCTAGAGCTCGCGACCCTGTCCGTCATGATGCACGGCCGAAATCGGAAGGTCGTCGAGACGTTCGCCGAAGCGATCCGCGACAGTCCGTTCGAGCACCGTCCGAAGTACTATGAGTACGCATACAACATGTCCACGCCTGAGACCCGGCGACTCTTGAAGGAGATCAGCATGTCGTCCACTTACTGGCCGGTTTTCAGCCCCTTCGCAAAGGAACACTACGGGCGCGGAAAGGCGGAGGGCGAGGCCATAGGCAAGGCAGAAGGCAAGGCAGAGGGCAAGGCAGAGGGACTGGCGAAGGCCATCCTGACGACGCTGGCCTTCCGGCAACTCGACGTCCCCGACGACGTTCGCGAGCGCATCTCCTCCTGCACCGACCCGATGCAGCTCGAGACCTGGCTCAACCGCTCCTACACCACCCCCGCCGCCGACGCGCTGTTCGACGAGGACGGTGAGAAGACGTTCTGACCCGTAGGGGGCTCAGAGGGTGACGGCGCCTGCCAGCAACGTGTCGAAAGGGTCGGTGGCGGGGCGGTCGAGGCCGCGGAGGGGGCCGGGGTCGGTGAGGTGCGTCTCCGCGTAGAGGCGGGCGACCAGGGCCTTGCGGTCGTCGTCCAGGCCCCAGCCGGCCTGGTCCTCCAGGAGGGCGGCGGCGTAGACGTCGGCCATGAACTGAGCCAGGGGGTACAACCTCGCCTCGGCGGTGGCGCGGTCGAGGGACGACCAGGCTTCGACGGCCTTGGCGAGGTCCTCGATGCGGGTGCGGACGAGGTCGGAGGTGGCGAGCGTTCGCAGGTGGGCGAGGAAGGGCAGGTGGGCCTGCTCCTTCTCCATGGCCCTGCGCACGTCGAGGCAGAGGATGTTGTCGCCGCCCTCCCAGATCGGGTTGACCTGGGCGTCGCGCAGCAGCCGGGCGACGGGCCACTGCTCGATGTAGCCGTTGCCGCCGTGCACCTCGATCGCGTCGCTGGCGGCGGTGACGCCGAGCCGGGAGGCGCGCAGCTTGATGAGGGCGGGCCCGAGCCGCAGCCGGGGCCCGGTGTGGCCGTCGAAGACCATCGCCTGCGCGGCCTCGATCTCGACGATGAGCTCGCCGAGCTTGCGGCGCATCAGAGGCTGCTCGATGAGCGGCCGGCCGAACGCCTCGCGGGCGGCGGCGTAGCAGATCGACTCGACGAGCGCCCGCCTGGCCACGCCGACGCCCATCATGGCGACGCCGAGGCGGGAGGCGTTCGTGAGCTTCATCATCGTGCCGAGCCCCGATCCGGAGCCGGAGCCTGGGCCGGCGAGCAGGAAGGCTTCCGCGCCGGTGAACTCGACCTCGGCCGACGCCACCGACCGGGTGCCGAGCTTGTCCTTGAGCCGCCGGATCCGTACGCCGTTGCGGCTGCCGTCCCGCCGCTCCCACAGCACCAGGAACGGCGCCACCGCCCCCTCGGGCAGGCGGGCGAGCACGACGAAGGCGGAGCCGTTGGCATTCGAGGCGAACCACTTCAGCCCGGTCAGCAGCCACGCGTCCCCGGCGGGCGTGGCGGCGGTCTCCAGCGCGGCGAGGTCGGAGCCGCCGGTCCGCTCGGTGAACATCTGAGCGGCCTCGCCGGAGTAGAAGCCGTTGGCGAAGATCTCCCTGACGCGGTCGCGTACGTCCGCCGGCGCGTGCTTCTCGGCGAGCGAGACCACCATGTCCCCGCCGGTGCCGAGCGCGCAGCCCATCCCGATGTCGGCCTGATCGAGCAGGTACGTCCACGCGGCCCCCAGCGCGGCCGGGTCGGCCCCATGGGCCCTGGCCTGCTCGGCGAAGGCGGGCGAGGTGAAGTTGTCGGCCATGAGCGCGTCGCGGGCGGCGTGGAAGGACGGCGGCATGACGACCTGGCTGACGTCCCTGCCCCACTTGTCGTACTTCTCCAGCCGCGGCGGGTTGCGATCGGTCTCCTCGGCGGAGCGCGCGACGAGCCCGCCCATCAGCGCGCCCAGCCGGTCGAGGTGCGGCTCGGCCCAGGCGTAGCCGTCACCCAGCCGGCGGCGCATGAGCAGTTGCAGCGTGGGATCGCAGCGCCACCAGTTGCGGCCTTCCGCGCCCTGGTAGCGCTCGGTGGCGTAACGGTCGCTGTGGTCGAACGGCTCGACGAGGTACCGGCCCATACCCGCGAGTGTTACATATACTCGACACGCGATGGAAGAGCGTAATGGAACGTTGAGCGCCCGGTCGGCGGTGCTGAGCGCGCTGCTCGGCAGCCACCCGCCCCGCCTGCCGGCCCGCCACCTGGTGCGCATCGGGGCGCTGTTCGGCATCGCGGAGGGCACCGTCAGGGTGGCCCTGTCGCGCATGGTCGCGGCGGGCGATCTGGTGCAGGAGGGCGGCGCGTACGCGCTGTCGCAGCGCCTGGTCGAGCGCCAGGCCAGGCAGGACGAGAGCCGTGACCCGCACGTCAGGCCGTGGGACGGCACGTGGGAGGTGGTCGTGGTCACCGCCGAGCGCCGCGCACCCGCCGACCGGGCCGCGTTCCGTCACACGATGACCGCGCTGCGCCTGGCGGAGCTGCGCGAGGGCACCTGGCTGCGGCCGGCGAACCTGGTGCGCGACTGGCCCGAGATCGTCACCGCGCAGTGCACGCTCATCGACGGCCGCCCGCACGACGACCCCACTCCCCTGCTGTGGGACCTCGACGGCTGGACGGCGGAGGCGGCGCGGCTGGAGCGTGCGCTCGACCGTGCGCTCGCCAGCGGCGACCTGGCCGATGGCTTCCTGGTCTCGGCCGCGGTGCTGCGCCATCTGCTGGCCGATCCGCTGCTGCCGGACGAGCTGCTGCCGGCCGGCTGGCCGGGCGCCGGGCTGCGGGCCCGCTACGACGACTTCGACCGGCGCTACCGGGAGATCCTGCAGGAGCACCTGCGGCTATAGGGGCACGCCGAAGACCGTGCGCTTGCCCCGGAACTCGGTGACGCTCCACAGCTTGCCGCCCTGCACGGTGAGGTCCTCGGGCCCGATGGGGAACGGCCTGGTCGTCGCCGTGTCGCCGTCGAAGACCCGCAGCCTGCCGTTGGTGGTGGAGTTGACGGCCTGGCTGAGGTACCACTTCCCGTCGTACGACACCGCGCCCTGGATCTTGGCGTACCCGGTGACGTAGGCGTCCTCGGGAGTCCCGCCCTGCAGGTCGAGCGGCCACCGCGCGACCCACCCGTCCGTGCCGGGGTCGCGGTATTCGCCGGTGACGAGCCTGGGGGTGTCGCCGCTGCGGTCGATCGCGACGTACGAGAAGCGCGGCCCCGCCGTGGCGACCCGCCAGAAGTCGGTCTGGGGGATGACGTAGCGGTAGCCGAAGGCGTGCAGCTTGCCGCCGTGCCGCCCGACGCGGTTGCCGTCGCCGAGGTCCTTCTGCGCCGTGCGCAGGTCGAGCACCTTGTTGAGGTCGAAGACGCGCAGGCCGCGCGTGGTGTCGGCGACATAGAGCAGGTCGCCGAAGCAGGCGACGCCGCCCGCGTGGATGTTGATCGGCCCATACGACCCGTCGGGCTTGGCCAGCACCAGCAGCGCGTGCTGATATTTGAGCGTCTGGGGGCTGAGGAACGACACCCTGATGCCCCGCTCGCCGGCCGTCGGCCGGAAGTACCAGCTGACCATGAAGGCCGGGACGCCGATGTTCCCCGAGTCGTCGCTGCCGGTCAGGCCCTGGGGGTACCAGTCGGCGGTGTCCTGGTCCTTGTCGTCGAAGGCGTACCAGATGTCCGGCCTGGGCTTCATCGAGCCCATCGCGGCCGCCGCGCCCTTGTTCCGCCCTGTCCTGTTGGCGTTGGCGAGCACCGCCTCCACGGCGGTGCTGCCGATTTCTCCGGCGAGTTTGTCCGCTCCTTCCGCCAGATCGCCCGTGGCCCGATTCAGCGCAAAAGGCGCTGTATCGGTGGATACCATCCCCGATGCCGCCATAACTTCCTCACCTTTTCCGTCTCTTGACCAGTTTGACGGATGGGCGGGAAATATGGTTTGCCGTCACTTCCACAAATGCACGGGCGTCCCCGACAGAGCCAGCTCGCGATACCGCCGCACCATGCGCCGCCGGTCGCCGCCGAAGCGCGCGAGCGCCTCCCGCTGCCACACCGACCCGGTACGCCGCAGCCGGGTGCGCTGCGCGATCACGTCAAGGGACCGGTCCGCGTCGGACGGCGTCACCCCCGCCTTCAGCAGCCCCTCCCGTGCCTCGGGCAGCAGCGACAGCACCAGCTCAGCGGCCTGGTGCTCGCTCTCCCTGCCGGGCCAGGACAGCTTGGCGTCCAGCCCGTCCATGGCCGCGCGGTAGAAGTTCTGGTACGCCTGCGCGAAGCGGTAGCCGGTCAGGTCCCGCTCGGCCTGCGACAACGTCAGCCCCAGCAGGAACGCCGTGTTGGCGGCCATGTCGGCGCAGGAGGGCCCGGCGGGCAGGGCGCGCATCTCGATGCGCAGGTGACCGCCGTCCGCGGGGTCGTAGACGGGGCGGTTCCACTGCCAGATCGTGCCCTGGTGCAGCCGCAGTTCGGGCACCTCGTGCGGGTCCGCGTCCTCGGTGAGGTCGGGCACGATGGGGTCGTAGTCGCGTACGTACCGCTCGAACAGCTCGTGCGCGCCCTCGCGCACCCAGTCGGAGCCGAACGTCACCCGCCCGTCCCTGCGCTCGGGCCGCTGCACGTCACGGTCGTCCGCGGCCTCCTCCATGAGCGCGATCCGCGTCTCCTCCCACAGCTCGCGGCCCAGGAAGAACGGCGAGTTGCCGCACGCCGCGAGCACCGGCCCGATCGCGAGCTGCGCCGCGTTGAACAGCCGGGCGAAGCGCTCCGGCGGGGTGCGGATGTGCACCTGCCAGGAGGTGTTGGCGCTCTCCAGGATCACGTCCTCGACGGAGAGTTCCAGGTCGTCGATCTTGACCAGGAACGGTTCGAGCCGCAGCCGCCGCAGCCCTCTGCTCATGGCGCGGTAGCGGTTCTGGTCGCTCATCGCGCCCAGCGTGAAGTCCTCGGTGTCGAGCGTCGGCAGGATGCCGATGGGCAGCGCGCCGCCGCCGGTCACCGCGCCGTCGACCTTGGTGATCGTCTCCTGCACCTCCGCGCCCATGGCCTCGAACGGCCGGCCCGCCAGCGGCGTCGGGGTCAGGTTGACCTCTATGTTGTAGCGGCCCAGCTCCAGCACCACGCGGGGGTCGTCGAGAGCGTCGCGCACCTGGCTGTTGCGCGGCAGCGGCCGTCCTTCCTCGTCGATCAGGAAGAGCTCCAGCTCGGCCCCGATCGTGATCGGGCCCTCGCCGAAGCCGGGGGTGGCGAGCAGCTCGCGCAGGACGCCGAGCTGCTGCTCGCAACGCTCGCCGAAGCGGGTGAACTCCGCCTCGGTAAATCGTTCCTTGTCGAGATCCTTTCCCATCGCCGTCTTCTGTCCAGGAAGCCGCCGTTAACACGTTTTCCGGTGAACGTCCAGGTCAAGGGCAGGATCTGCGACCCTGTACGGATCCGTCCTCTGTCCCCCTGGGCCTTGCGCGACCTGCGGCGACGCGCTCTAAGCTCATGAGATGCGCGCGGTTGCCTTTGACATCTTCGGTGGTGAGCTCGACGTACGTGAGCTGCCCGACCCTTCCCCCGCCCCACACGGAGCGGTGATCAGAGTCGAGGCGACGGGCCTGTGCCGGTCCGACTGGCACGGCTGGCAGGGGCACGACCCCGACATCAAGGTCCTGCCCCACGTGCCGGGCCACGAGCTGGCGGGCGTGGTCGAGGCGGTCGGCTCCGACGTGCGCGGCTGGCGGCCTGGGGCGCGGGTCACGGTGCCGTTCATCTGCGCCTGCGGCTCCTGCGCCGCCTGCGCGACCGGCGACCAGCAGGTCTGCGAGCGGCAGACACAGCCGGGCTTCACCCATTGGGGCTCCTTCGCCGAGTACGTCGCCATCGACCACGCCGACGTCAACCTGGTCGCCGTACCCGAGGACATGGCCTACGCCACCGCGGCCGGGCTGGGCTGCAGGTTCGCCACCGCGTTCCGCGCGGTGGCCCAGGTCGGCGAGGTACGTCCCGGCGAGTGGGTGGCCGTGCACGGCTGCGGCGGCGTCGGCCTGTCGGCCATCATGATCGCTACGGCGGCCGGCGCCAGGGTCGTCGCGGTCGACATCAGCACCGACGCGCTGCACCTGGCCGAGCTGGCCGGCGCCACCCACTTCGTCAACGGCTCGGACGGCGACGCCGCCGCCCAGGTCAGGGAGCTGACCAGGGGCGGGGCGCACGTCTCGCTCGACGCGCTGGGCAGCCCCCAGACGTGCGCGGCCTCCGTCGAGAGCCTGCGCCGCCGCGGCCGCCACGTCCAGGTCGGGCTGCTGCCCGGCGGGCCGACACCGATCCCCATGGGCCGGGTGATCGCCCACGAGCTGCGGCTGCTCGGCAGCCACGGCATGGCCGCCCACGCCTACCCGCCGATGCTGGAGATGATCAGGGCCGGCGTCCTGCACCCCGACCAGCTCGTCACCCGCACGATCGGGCTCGCCGACGCCGGCAAGGCGCTGGCCTCCATGGGCTCGGTGCCGGGCGTCACGATGATCACTCCTCGATCTGCACCCTGAAGGTCCTGAGCACCAGCGCCAGCATGCGGTAGTGGGCGACCAGCATGACCAGCTCGATCCTGGCCGGCTCGTCATAGCGGTCGCACAGCGCCGCCCAGGTCGCGTCGGTCAGATCGCCCGCGTAGTGCAGGTCGTCGGCCACCTGCAGCACGAGCAGGTCCTCGACCGGCCAGAGCGCGTCGGGGCGGCGCACGGAGTCGATCTCCTGGTCGGTGAGCCCCGCCTGGCGGGCCAGGCGGACGTGCTGAGCCCACTCGTAGGCGCTGTGGCAGTGGTGGGCGGTGCGCAGGATGGCCAGCTCGCGGTCGCGGGCGGGAAGCGCGCCGTCCAGCAGCGCGCCGCCGAAGCGTAACCAGGCGCGGTAGAGGCCGGGGTGGCGGGCGAGGGTGGCGAACACGTTGTACGGGTTCGCCTTCGTGAAGTCGTCCCACTCGTCGGGTGGCAGCGGCCGCACTCGAGGTCTCATGCCGATAGACATGCCCTCACTCAGCCCGACATAGGGTGAGATTCATGGACTATGTGCGACTTGGTAACACAGGCCTGAAGGTCTCCCAGGTGTGCCTCGGCATGATGAGCTACGGCGATCCCGCCAAACTGGCCTGGACGTTGCCGCTCGACCAGGCCGAACCGCTCATCCGCAGGGCGGTCGACGGCGGCGTGAACTTCTTCGACACCGCCGACGTCTACAGCGCCGGCGAGAGCGAGGTCGTGACCGGCAAGGCGCTGCGCGCGATCTCCCCCCGGCGGGAGGACTACGTGCTGGCGACCAAGGTGTACTCGCAGGTGGGCGACGGCCCCAACGACCGCGGCCTGTCACGCAAGCACATCCTCGACGGCATCGACGCCTCGCTGCGCCGCCTCGGCACCGACTACGTGGACCTCTACCAGATCCACCGCTGGGACCCCGAGACGCCCATCGAGGAGACCATGGAGGCGCTGAACGACGTCGTCAGGGCGGGCAAGGCCCGCTACATCGGCGCCTCCAGCATGTGGGCCTGGCAGTTCGCGAAGGCCCAGCACGTGGCCTCCGTCAACGGCTGGGCGCGGTTCGTCTCCATGCAGAACCACTACAACCTCCTCTACCGCGAGGAGGAGCGCGAGATGCTGCCGCTCTGCGCCGACCAGGGCGTGGGCGTCATCCCGTGGAGCCCGCTGGCGCGCGGCGTGCTGGCCAGGGCCGGCTCGTCCACCGAGACCGCCAGAGCCGGCTCCGATCAGCGCATCGCGTCCCTGTACGACCCCGAGAACGACAAGCTCGTCATCGACAGGGTCGCGCAGCTCGCCGCCGACCGCGGCGTGCCCGCCGCGCAGCTCGCGCTGGCCTGGGTGCTGCGGCGCTCGGAGATCACCGCGCCCATCGTCGGCGCCACGAAGGAACAGCACATCGACGACGCGCTGGCCGCCGTCTCGGTGACGCTGTCGGACGACGAGGCGGCCTTCCTGGAGCAGCCGTACCGGCCGCGCGAGGTCCGCTTCTAGCCACCTGCCCCGGGGCCTCGCTCGCGGGCGCGCGAGATTGTCGGAGCGAGGTCCTAAGGTATGGGCATGCGGGCAAACGAGGAGGCTGCGGCGGCGCTGCAGGAATACGCGGAGCTGTTCGCGCTCACCGGCGGCGACGCCTTCAGGGTGCGCAGTTACCAGAAGGCGGCCAAGGCCATCGCGGGCTTCCCCGAGGACATCTCGATCGTCGACGTGCGCTCGGTCCCCGGGGTCGGCGAGGCGATCGCGAAGAAGATGGAGGAGTTCCTGCAGCGCGGGAGCTTCCGCCAGCTCGACGACCTGCGCGGGCGTGTCCCCGACGGCGTGCGGCGGCTGACCAAGGTGCCCTCGCTTGGCCCCAAGACCGCGATCATGCTGTACGAGGACTTCGGCATCGACTCCACGGTGGCCCTGAGCGAGGCCATCACCTCGGGCCGCCTCGACGGCGTCAAGGGCCTCGGCCCCAAGACGCTGGCCAACCTGCTCAAGGGCGTCGAGCAGCTCGAGCAGTCGGGCCGCCGGGTGCACATCGGCATCGCGATGGCCCTGGCCGAGCAGGTCATGGGGTCGCTCAAGGCCGAGCGCATCACCTACGCCGGGTCGCTGCGGCGCATGAAGGACACCATCGGCGACATCGACATCCTCGCCGTCGCGCCCGAGTCCATCATGGACGACTTCCGCGCCCAGCCCTACGTCGCCGAGGTCATCGCCGCCGGCGACAAGAAGACCTCCATCCGCACCACCGCCGGCATCCAGGTCGACCTGCGCGTGGTGCCGGCCGGGTCGTGGGGTGCGGCGCTGCAATACTTCACCGGCTCCAAGGAGCACAACGTCGCCATCCGCGAGATGGCGGTGAAGAAGGGCTGGAAGCTGTCCGAATACGGGCTGTTCGAGGGCGACCGCGTGATCGCCGCCGAGTCCGAGGAGGACATCTACCACGCCCTCGGCATGCACTACGTGCCGCCACCGCTGCGCGAGGACGGCGGCGAGGTCAAGGCGGCGCTGGCGGGCGAGCTGCCGGTGCTGGTCGAGCTGGGCGACCTCAAGGGCGACCTGCACACCCACACCGACCTCACCGACGGCATCGCGAGCCTGGAGGACATGGTGGCCGCCGGTCACGCCCGCGGCTACTCCTACTACGCCGTCACCGACCACGCGCCCGACCTCGCGATGCAGCGCATGACCCTGGACAAGGCACTGGAGCAGCGGGGGCGGGTGGCCGAGCTGCAGGCCCGCTATCCGGACATGCGGCTGCTCCACGGCACCGAGCTCAACATCGCGCCCGACGGCTCGGTCGACTGGCCCGGGGAGATCCTGCGGGAGTTCGACGTGTGCGTGGCCTCGGTGCACTCCCACTTCACGATGTCGCGCGACGAGATGACCCGGCGGTTCATCGCGGCCTGCGAAAACCCTTATGTCGACATCATCGGCCATCCCACCACGCGCAAGATCGGCAAGCGGCCCGCCGTCGACGCCGACTGGGACGCCGTCTTCCGCGCCGCCGCGCGCACCGGCACCGCCATGGAGATCGACTCCTACCCCGACCGCTCCGACCTGCCGTCCGACCTGGTGCGGCTGGCCCGGCACCACGGGGTGAAGTTCTCCATCGACAGCGACTCCCATGCCATCCCGCACCTGGCCCATCAGCGGTTCGGAGTCGGCATCGCGCAGCGGGCCTGGCTGACCACGGACGACGTCATCAACACCTGGCCCCTCGATCGCCTGCTCACCTTCCTGGGCCGGTGACACACGACCGGCTCCCGTCCGTACGAGAGGCCCGGCACGAAGTACGACAAACGGGCGGTGCTGCCGCCGTCCAAGGAGCCCGTCCGCGCCGCCTGCGCCTGCGCCGCGCTGGGCGAGGGTCCGAGCACTGGGGTGCTGCGCCTGCGCCGCAGTAGGGCGCGGGCCCGAGCACTGGTGCGGCTCAAAGGAGGGTGAGCACAGGGCCTGTGGGTGCGGCGCGTCCGCCTCCAGCCCTGGCGCGGCTGACCCTTTCGCTATCGGGTTCGCTACCGAGGTCGCTACCGGGGTCGCTACCGGGGTCGCTCGGCCGGGAGGCCGGTGAGGCGGGCGAGCGCGGTGAAGCCGTCCGGGTTGCCGGGCCAATGACTTCTCACCGCGTCGAGGCCGGCCCGGCGCACCACCGAACGCAGGACGGCCGCGACAATGATGGCGTCGTCGGCGTACCCGAGGACGGGGATGAAGTCCGGGATCAGGTCGATCGGCACCGCCAGGTACGCCACCAGCAGCCAGAGCCGCACCCGTACGCCGCGGGGCAGATCCCGATCGGCGGCCAGGCGGCGTACAAGCCGCAACATGTCGGGCAGCAGCCGCAACGACTCCCGCAGCAGCCCGCCGCGCGGCCGGAAGACGGCGAGCGCCACCACAAGCGCCGCCCACGAAACCACCACAGCGACCACCACCCCTAGGAGCAGCTCCCACCACGCCTCGCTCACGCCCGCTCAGCACCTTCCGCTCACCAACCCGGCTTCCTAACGGTGGAGCCGCCACGCATCGACGGCAACTCAGGCGAGGGTGCCGCACCTTCCCATCGGCGTCACGGCCACCCATCACGCTGACGAGAGTCCCTTCCACTCCCCCGGTGACACGGCCGCCCTTCACGGTGCAACCGTTACGCATCGGCGGCACATCAGACGAGGGTCCCTCACGCTCCCGCCGTCACGCATCGGCGGCACATCACGCGAGAGTCCCTCACCCTCCCCCGACAACACGGCCACCCCTTACGCTGCAGTCGTTACGCATCGGCGGCACATGACACGAGTCCCTCACCCTCCCCCCAACGCCACGGCCACCCCTTACGGTGCAGTTGTTACGCATCGGCGGCGCATCAGACGAAGGTCCCTGTCAGTGAGGGTTGGTGGGAGATGTGGGGGCGGGTAGGTGTTCGGGTGTGGAACGTTCCGGTCCAGGTGGGGCAGATTTCGGCAAGGAAGGGCGCGCGGAGTCAGCCGCAGGAGATTAAATGGTTTCCAGGTAGGAAATAGTCACAACGAGGTGATGCTGCATGAGGCAAGCCACGGCGCCGATCATCAAGCCGCTGCCCGACCACCTGTTCCGGGTGCACGGCAACAGCGCCGAGATGCGGTGGGAGGCCATGGCCGGGCTGGGCTACCACACGCCGAACGACCGGTTCTTCGTCCGCAACCACACCTCCACCCCCCTCATCGACGTCACCACCTGGCGGCTACAGGTGCACGGCCCGGGAGTGCGGCGGCCACGGGAGTTCACCTATGACGAGCTGCGGGCCATGCCGTCCCGTACGTACGACGTGGCGCTGGAGTGCGCCGGCAACGGGCGGCGCTTCTACCGGACGCAGCAGCACGACGGCGCCCCCGGCACCCAGTGGGGCCTCGGCGGGATCGGGGTGGCGCGCTGGCGCGGGGTGCCGCTGAAGCAGCTGCTCGAGGAGGTCGGCGTGCTGCCCGAGGCGGTGGACGTGCTGGCGATCGGGCTCGACGCGCCGTTCGAGGAGCACGGCCACGTACGCCGGCCGCTGCCCATCGACAAGGCCATGGACGACGTGCTCGTGGCCTACGAAATGAACGGCGTGCCGCTTCCTCCCGACCATGGATTTCCGGTGCGGCTGGTGGTGCCGGGATGGGTGGGAATCGCGTCCATCAAATGGCTCAGGGAGCTGGAAGTTTCCACCGTTCCGCTCTTCACTCCGTGGAACACCGTTTTTTACCCGGACGTCACCACGCAGCCGGTGAAGAGTGCTTTCGAGCTCGCGTGGAATGCGCGGGTGCCGCTGTCGGGGACGCGGACCCTGCGCGGGCGGTCATGGTCGGGGCAGGGCAGGATCGTGCGCGTCGAGGTGAGCATGGACGGCGGCCTCACCTGGCGCGTGGCCGAGCACCATGGCCACCACCTGGCGAAAGCCTGGCTGCCGTGGCACGTGGAGTGGACGCCCCGGCACACCGGCACCCGCCTGCTGATGGCCCGCGCCACCGACGAGACCGGCGCCACGCAGCCGCTGACTCGGCCCCGTCACCCCTTCGGCTATCACTTCGACGCTGTCGTGCGCCATCCCGTGCACGTCGTCCTCGACTAGGGAAAAGGCAACGATCCCCGGCCTCGTCCTTGATTACGGGAAAGGCCGGGTCCGGCGCGGCCGAATTCATCTGGAGGACTCGGCGGGAAACCTTCCAGAAATTCCGTCATGTGATGCTGCCCGCATCCCAGGGAAAAGGAGAGCCGATGCGTCAGCTGAGCGCACTCGACGCGCAGTTCCTCCATGTGGAGACGGCCACCACCGTCGCGCACGTGGCGGGGCTGGCGGTGCTCGACCCGGCGGACGGGGCAGTTGACCGCGACTCGCTGGCGGCGCTGCTGCTGGCACGCCTGCACCTCTCCCCCGCGCTCAGCCTGCGCCTGGCGGAGGTGCCGCTGGGGCTCGACCACCCTTACTGGGTCGCCGACCTCGCGTTCGACATCGACCACCATCTCTTCGAGCTGACCCTGCCCGCGCCGGGCGACGACCGCCGGCTCGCCGAGGCGGTCGCCGAGATCCACGCCCGACGGCTCGACCGCACGCGACCGCTGTGGGAGATGCACCTGATCAAGGGTCTGCGGGGCGGACGGGTCGCGGTCTACACGAAGGTGCATCACGCGGCCATCGACGGCGTCTCCGGCGCCGAGACCCTCGCCGCCCTCCTCGACCTCACCCCAGACGGCCACCTCCCCCCGAACGGCACTGCAAAAGGCCACCCCTCGACCACTCCCGCCCCACGAACGGGTCGACGCCAGAGGGCGGAGGCGGGGGTGGCGACAGAGGCGGGCCTGTGCCCGGAGGCAGGTGCAGCACCGGAAACGAACGCCGTACCGGAGGCAGGCGCGCGTCCCGAGCGGGCCGCGACGCCGAAGGCGGGGACGGGCGTGGGGGTCGTAACCGTCACGGGCGCTGAGCCGGAGGCCGGGGTGGGGGGCACCGCTGTGGCGGGAGGAGGGGGCGGGGCGAAGCCGGGGCTGGTGGGGATGTTGGCTTCGGCCGTCCTGCATGGGGCTACGCAGCCGTTGCGGGCTGCTCGGTCCGCGATGAGGGCGGTGGCGGATCTTGATGCGATTCCGCTGGCCGCCGGGCTGCCCGGGGCGAGGCTGATCGCCAGGGCGGCGCGGGCCGTCCGTGGGGACAGGCAGCATCGGCCGGAGTTGCCCAGCCTCGCGGTGCCGCGGACGCCGTTCAACGGGCCGATCAGCGCGCGCCGGCACCTGTCGTTCGGGTCGCTGCCGCTCAAGGACATCAAGCAGGTCGCCAAGGCCAACGGCATCAGCGTCAACGACGTGGTGATGACGCTGTGCGCGTCCGCGCTGCGCTCGTGGCTGCGGGAGCGGGACGCGCTGCCCGACGAGCCGCTGATCGTGGCGGTGCCCGTCGCGGTGCGCAGGCCGGGCGGCAAGGACCTCGTCGGCAACCAGATCTCGGCCATGGTCGCGCCCGTGCCGACGAACGTCCCCGACCCGAAGGAGCGCCTGCGGGTCATGGGCGCGGTGATGGGCCGGGCCAAGCGCAGGTTCGCGCTGGCGCCGGCGACGTGGCCGAGCGAGCTGTGCTCGCTGCTGCCCGCCCCGGTCACCAGCCTGGCCACGCCCGCCATCTTCCGGCTGGCGGGCATGGCCTTCCCGCCGGTCAACCTGATCGTCAGCAACGTGCCCGGCCCGCAGTTCCCGCTGTACCTGTGCGGTGGCCGCGTGCTGTCGTACTACCCGCTGTCGGTGCTGACCGACGTCAGCGGCGGCCTGACGATCACCTGCTTCTCGTACGACGGCATGCTCGACTTCGGCATCGTCGCCTGCCCCGAGCGGGTGGACGACGTGTGGAGCCTGCTCGGCCACCTGCGCACGGCGCTGGACGAGCTGTCAGACGAGCGAGTGGGCGATGAGTTCCGCGACGGCGTCGGGGTCGATCTGGTGGCCGGTTAGCTGGCACAGGTTCTCCTGGTAGAGCAGGGCGGCGGCGAACATGGCCGCCGCCACCTCCAGCCTGGCCGCGTCGCCGCGCGCCCCGGGCGTGGCCAGCTCCAGCGCGAACCTGGCCCGCCTGACGAGCTCGCCGTTGAGCCGCCCGAGCCGTTCGTTGACCGAACGGTGGGTGTCGGCCTCGCGGAACAGGATGCGCCGCATGGCCGGTGAGGCCCGCAGGGGCAGGGCGCGGGCGAGCCGGGCGAGGGTGCCGGCCAGGTCGCCCGGCACGGCGTCGACCTCGCGGCCCTCCTCGATGACGGCGCGTTCGTTGACGAGAGCGACCAGCAGGTCGATCTTGTCGGGGAAGTGTTGAGCAATCAGCCGCTTGGGCACTTTCGCAAGTTTCGCTATGACCGCGGTCGTGGTCGCCTCGTAACCGCGGCCCGCGAACAGTTCCTCCGCCGCGTCCAGGATGCGCGTGCGGACGTCACCGATCACCACAGCTCAGCACCCTAATGCGGGGCGGAAGTGCCGCGCCATGCCGTCGGGGCGGGAGGGGTGTCGCGCGTGTCACTCGGTACGCGGCACACGACACTGTCGTGTAGCGTTTGAGACAAATATGTCTCACATGAAACTCGGGTGCTTCACCATGGCTGTGACACGCGACCAGATCATGAAGGCCGCCATCCAACACCTCAACGAGAACCCGATCGCCTCCATGGCCCAGCTCGCCGAGGCCGTCGGTGTCAGCAGGGCGACTCTGCACCGCCACTTCAGCAGCCGCGAGGAGCTGATGCTGGCGCTCGCGCACCGCGCCCACGACCAGTGGGAGCACGTCCAGGAGCGCTGCGGGCTGGTCGCGGCGACCGGCTCGCAGGACCCCGGCGCGCTCGCCGGGGCCCTGGAAGCGCTGGTCGCCGGCATGGTCGAGATCGCCGACGAGTACGGCTTCGGCCTCACCGACTACACCCTCCTCATCGAGCCCGAGTTGCGGCGGCGCGCCGACGCGCTGGAGGAACGTGAGCTGGCGTTCTACGCCGCCGCCCAGCGCGCCGGGGTGCTCCGCGCCGACCTGCCCGTGCGCTGGGTGAGCAACACGGTGTTCGGGCTGATGGTGACCGTACGCGAGAGCCTGCGCCACGGCGACGTGGCCCGGCGCGACGTGCACCGCCTGCTGCAGACCACGTTCCTGCACGGCACCGGTGCGGGCGGCCGCGGGGGCGAGGGTGAGCGGGCGGAAGGTGGCCGGGGATGAGCCGGGGGCGGCGGTGGGCCGCGCTGGTCGTGCTGTCGGCGTCCGTGCTGATGGTCGTCATGGACATGACCGTGCTCAACGTGGCGCTGCCCGCCATCTCCGAGGAGCTGCGGCCGGACTCGGTGCAGCTCTTGTGGATGGTAGACGCGTACTCGCTGGTGCTGTCCGGACTGCTCGTCACGGCGAGCGCGCTGGGCGACCGGTGGGGGCGCAAGCGCATGCTGCTGGCCGGGTTCGCGGCGTTCGGGCTGGCGTCGCTGGCGGTCACCGTCGCCGGCGGCGCGACGGAGGTGATCGCCGTACGGGCGCTGCTCGGCGTCGGCGGCGCGATGATCATGCCGTCCACGCTCTCGCTGATCAGGCACCTGTTCACCGACCCGGGCGAGCGTGCGAGGGCACTGGGCGTCTGGGCGGCGATGGCCGCGACCGGCGCCGCGCTCGGCCCGATCGTCGGCGGGCTGCTGCTCGAGCACTTCGGCTGGCAGGCCGCGTTCCTGGTGAACGTGCCGGTCATGGCCGCCGCGATCGGCGCCGGGGTGTTCCTGCTGCCCGAGTCGGCGAACCCCGCCCCCGGCCGGTGGGACGCGCTGGCCACGGTGCTGTCGATGGCGGGCATGGTGGCGCTGGTGTACGCGGTCAAGACGTTCGGCAAGGACGGGCTCGCCTCGCCCGCCGCCCTGGGGGCGAGCGTGGTCGCGGCGGTGACGCTCGGGTGGTTCGCTCTGCGCTGCCTGCGGCGGCCCGACCCGCTGCTTGAGCTGCGGCTGTTTCGCAGCGCGCCCTTCTCGGCCGGTGTCGTGACGGCGCTGACCACGTCCATCGCGATGGCGGCCGTGTTGCTGCTGCTCGCCCAGTGGATGCAGCTCGTGCAGGGGTACGGGCCGCTGGAGACCGGCGTACGGCTGCTGCCCGCCGCACTCGCCGCCGTCGTCGCCTCGCCGCTGGCGCCCTCGCTGGCGGGACGGGTGGGGGCGCGTACCGTGCTGGCGGGCGGGCTGGCGCTGACCGGGCTGGCGTTTCTGCTGCTGTACGCGGCGCCGAGCCCGCTCGGCTACTGGCCGGTCGCGGTGGCGCTGGCGCTGATCGGCCTCGGGAACGGCTCCCTCGCCATCGCCTCGGCGGCCATCATGTCGGGCTCGCCGCCCGCGAAGTCGGGCAGTGCGGCGGCCATCGAGGAGACCAGCTACGAGGTGGGCGGCGCGCTCGGGGTGGCCGTCCTGGGCAGCGTCGCGGCGGCCGTCTACCGGACGGGGCTCGACGCGCCCGCGCTCGGCGGGGCCGGCGCCGCGGCCAGGGAGTCGCTGGGCGGGGCGCTGGGCGTGGCCGGCGAACTGGGCGCGGCGGGCGCGGCGCTGGCCGAGCAGGCGCGGGCGGCGTTCACCGAGTCGCTGGTGGTGACGAGCGCGGCGGGCGCCGTGCTGATGCTGGCGGGCACGCTGGCGGTCTGGCTCCTCACCCCCCGCCACCTGGACGTGTCAGCCGGTCACTGAGCCGTCAGGGGTGGAGTCGGGGCCGGCCACCTGGTCGGCTACGCGGCCGATGCGGGCGAGGCGGGCGAGGGCGGGGCGGGAGAGCACCTCGCCGATGTCGTGGAGGGCGATGATCAGCTCTTCGACGCCGTCGAGCGGCATGTCGGGCTCCCGGTTGAGCAGGACGCCGCGGTAGTCCTCAGGGGACACAGCGCCGCCGGGCAGCTCGATGCGGTCGTTCTCGGCGCGGAACAGGACCGGGACGGAGGTGTCGAGGACGAGCGCGAGCGCGGTCAGCTCGGCGGCGGTGAAGGAGCGCTGACCGCGCTCGGCCTGGTGAACGGCCTGGCGGCTCCAGGGTCGGTCGAGGTAGCGGCCCAGCGCCTCGCCCAGCTCGGTCAGTGACATGCCGCGCTCGGCCCGCAGGCGTGCGATCTGGTGGCCGATGGCCTCTTCGACCCGCAATGTGATCACCCCTTCGAGGTGTCATTCTGCACGATGACACCGACAGTCAAGCGTTGACGGTGGGGCGATCGCGGCAGTACTGTCAATGTACAGAGTTCCCCGTCAATGTTGCCGATGACAGGCCGACTGATACGGCCGATGGTGAGGCGCGACATGCAAGACATCCGCATCGAGGTGGTAGGACCGGTCGGCGACTGTGCCGTGCTCAAGATCGCCGGTGAGGTCGACGTGTTCACCGCTCCGAAGCTGCGGGAGCAGGTGGTCAACCTCGCGGGCCAGGGCGTCGTGCACATCGTCGCCGACCTGAGCACGGTGGAGTTCCTCGACTCGACCGGCCTCGGCGTGCTGGTCGGCGGCCTGAAGCGGCTGCGCACGCTGGACGGCTCGCTGGCGCTGGTGATGACCACCGAGCGCATCTCCAAGATCTTCCGCATCACCGGGCTCACCGCCGTCTTCGCCTCCCACTCCTCCGTCAGCGAGGCGATCACCGCCGACCCGCACTGGAAGCAGGTCGTCGAGGGCGAGGCCGGCGGCGTCGAGGCCTGGTGCGGGGAGCACGGCCTGTCCTGAGCGGGCGGGCGGTCAGGGACGCGAGGCCTCGTCCAGGAGCGTGAGCTCCTCGGCGGTCAGCGTCGTCCCTGCCGCCGCCAGCAGAGGCCGCAACTGCTCGACGGTGCGCGCGCTGGCGATCGGCGCCGCCACCGTCGGCTGGGCGGCCAGCCAGGCCAGCGCGATCGTCGCGGGCGCCGCGTCGCGACCCTCCGCCACCCGGGTCAGGGCCTCCAGCGTCCTGGGCCCGCGCGGGGTGTCCAGATACTCGGCCGCCCTCGGTGCGCGGGGGCTGTCCACGGTGACGCCCGGCGCGTACTTGCCGGTCAGGAAGCCGCGGGCGAGCCCCGCGTACGGGGTGCTCGACAGCCCCTCGCGGGCCACGACGTCCCGCAGCTCGCCCTCGTAGCCGCGCTCGACCAGGTTGTACGGCTGCTGCAGCGCCACGTACCTGGCCAGGCCCTCCTCGTCGGAGATCTTGAGCGCCTCGGCCAGCCGGGGAGCGGTGTAGTTGGACGCCCCGACGTGACGGACCTTGCCCTCGCGGACCAGCGCGTCGAAGGCGCCCAGGGTCTCCGCCAGCGGCGTCTCCTGGTCGTCGACGTGCGCCCAGTAGAGGTCGATGTAGTCCGTACGCAGCCGCCGCAGCGAGTCCTCGACCGCCGCCCTGATCGTGCCCTCGGCCAGGCCCTTGCGCCCCTCCAGCATGCCGACCTTGGTGGCGAGCACGACGGACTCCCGGTTGCCGCGCGCGGCCAGCCACTCCCCGATGATGATCTCGGACGTGGACTCCCCCGTCTCCCAGGCCGGATAGACGTCGGCGGTGTCGAGGAAGTTGCCGCCGCCCTCGACGTACGCGTCCAGCACCGCGAACGAGGTCTCCTTGTCCGCCGTCCAGCCGAACACGTTCGTGCCGAGCGAAATCGGGAAAACGGACAGGTCGGAATTGCCGATGGATCTCATCCCGCCATTATCGCCAGGCCGCATCCAGGCGGAACGCCCCGCCCCCTGACCCGATCGAGGCCGATCAGCTGGCCCGGTGCACCAGGGAGCCGCACAGGGCGCGCAGGTCCGCGGCGTCCGGCAGGCACTCGTCCAGCACGCCGAGCGCGGCGGTGACGTACCGCTGGGCCAGGTCCTCGGCGCCGGCCCGGCCGCCGGCCGCCTCCACCAGGTGGGCGGCGTGCCGTACGGACTCCTCGCCGTCCACGCCGGAGACGAGCAGGTCGGACAGCTCGCGGGCGGCGGGACCGCCGCCGGCGAGCGCGGCGAGCACGGGCAGGGTCTTCTTCTCGCGCCGCAGGTCGCTGTGGACGGGCTTGCCGGTCAGGCGCGGGTCGCCCCAGATGCCGAGGATGTCGTCGGCGATCTGGAAGGCGACGCCGAGGTCGCGTCCCATGTCCCACATGCGCCCGGCCAGCTCGGGCGCGCCGCCCAGGGCCACGCCGGCCGCGGCGGCGGCGCCGAGCAGGCCGCCGGTCTTGCCCGCCGCCATCTCGGCGTACTCGTCCACGGTGACCTCGCCGGGCCCGCGCCACGGCCGGTTCTCGAAGGCCATGTCGGCGGTCTGCCCCTGGACCAGCTCCATCAGGGCCGCCGACAGGTAGGGCATCGCCTCGGGGCGTCCGGCGAGCTGGCCGACGGCCAGCGCCAGCAGCGCGTCGCCGGTGAGCAGCGCGGGCCCCACGCCGTACGCCTTCCACAGCGCGGCCCGGTGCCTGCGCAGCTCGTCGCGGTCGATGATGTCGTCGTGCGCCAGGGAGAAGGCGTGCACCAGCTCCACCGCGACGGCGCCGGGCAGCGCGGACTCGGCGCTGCCGCCGACCGCCTCGGCGCTGAGCATGACCAGGGCGGGCCTGACGCCCTTGCCGACGCCGCCCTGCCGCGGGCTGCCGTCCACGTCCGACCAGCCCAGCGTGAACGCGGCCATGCTGGCACCCCAGGGGTGCAGCGCCCCGACGGCCTCGCGCAGTGCGGGTTCGAGCAGACTCCGGTAGCGCGCCAGGGAGTCGGCGCCCTGCGGCAGAACGCCCGGCCGGCTGACGTTCATCGGGTGCTCCTACCTCCGGTTGATCTTGAAAATCCATGCAGAAGCATGTGATACTCCACTGTGGATTTGACATCTGTCATTACATGTCCCTTATGTGAGACAGAGGTCCACAGAGCTGACCCGCGTCCCGAGCACCGCCGGCACAGGCGGCCCCGGGGTGGCGCACACGATCGCACCCAGGAGAAACGACTGGTCGAGGACATCGGCGAGAGAGCCGGAAGCCGGAGTACGAGTGGAACCGACCACCATCATTCCTCCGTGAATGCACAAGATGGGCAACATCTCACCATTCGCCCAAGCTTGATCATACACGCACTTTCGTACGATAATCACTCAATGAGTGAGAAATCCTCACATAGCCGACTTCTAGCTACATAACGCTCTCTGATCGGGGATCGCCGCCATGCCGCACCCCACGGAAACCTCCGTGTCCACTCCTCACGTCGTCCCCTTCTACCGGGCCCTCCCGAGGCTGGTGAAAGACCCGGTGACGGAACTGGCCAACATGGGAACCGAGGCCAAGGGCCGGATCGTCCAGGTGAATCTGGGCCCGTTCCGACCGTACCTGGTCTCCCATCCGGAGCACGTGGAGCAGGTGCTCAAGACCGACTGGACCAACTTCGCCCGTGAGGGCATGTTCTGGCGGCCGCTGCACCGCGTGACCGGCCAGAGCATCCTCGGCGAAGGCGAGACGTGGGCGTCCACGAGGAAGATCCTCGCGCCGCTGTTCACCTCGCGCTACATCGCGTCGCTGGCCGACGACATGGCCGACATCATCGACGAGTGCATCGTCGAGCTGGAGGACTTCGCCGCCACGGGCCGCCCCATCGACGGCGGGCACCAGATGACCACGATCGTCAACCAGGCCGTCATCAAGGTGCTGTTCGGCGGCCGGATCTCGCGCGACACCGCCGAGCGGCTGGCGCCGGAGTTCGCCACGTGCGCCACGTCGATCGGGTTCCGGCTGCTGTTCCCCTTCGCCCCGTACTCCGTCAAGGTGCCCGGCGACCGGGCCTTCCTGCGCTCGGCGCAGAAGATCGACGAGATCGTCTACCCGCTCATCGAGCAGGCGCAGCGCGAGGGCGACACCTCCAGCAAGGAGGTCGTCTCCAAGCTGCTGTCGGCCCGCCTGGAGCAGGAGGGCAAGGCCGACCTCAAGCAGGTGCGCGACGACCTGGTCAGCATCTACGGCGCCGCGTCGGAGACCACCGCCATGTCGCTGACCTGGCTGTGGTCGGTGCTGCACGACCACCCGGACGTCAACGCCCGGCTACTCGAGGAGATCGACAGCGTGGTGGGCGGCGAGCCGGTGCGCCCCGAGCACGTCGGCCGGCTGCCCTACCTGCGCATGGTGCTGCAGGAGCTGCTGCGGGTCTATCCGTCGGCCTGGATCATCCCCCGGCAGGCGGTCAACGACGTCGAGATCGGCGGCATGCGGATCAAGGCCGGCTCGCAGGTGCTGGTCAGCCCGTACACGACGCACCGGCTCGAGGAGTTCTGGGACCGGCCTGAGGTGTTCGACCCCGACCGCTGGGCCGACGAGAAGGCCGTGGTCAAGCACCGCTACTCCTTCATCCCGTTCGGCGCGGGCCCGCACGTGTGCCTCGGCCAGCACCTGTTCTACGTCGAGGCGCCGCTGGTCATCGCCAACGTGCTGAGCCGCTACCGGCCGGAGCTGACCAACCCGCAGCGGCTCACCCCGCTGCCGGGCGCGTCCGTACGGCCGAAGGAGAAGCTGTGGCTGCGCCTGCACCCCGTCGAAGGGCGGCGGGCGGCGTGAACCCTGCGGACCTCACCACGGGCCCTGAGGACCTCACCGCGGTCGCGAACGACCTGATCGCCAGCCTCATGCTGCGCCCCTGGGGCCAGGTGTCACCCTCGGTGTACGAGACCGGCCGCCTCGTCTCGCTCGCCCCCTGGCTGACCGGCCACGGTGAGCGCATCGGCTACCTCGCCCGCACCCAGCGCCCCGACGGCTCCTGGGGCGCGCCCGACGGCTACGGCCTGGTGCCGACGCTCAGCGCCACCGAGGGCGTCCTGGCCGCGCTCACGCGCGGCGACCCCGGCATCGACCGGGCCCGCCTGCTGGAGACGGCCGAGCGTGGCCTGTCGGTGCTCGGCGGCTGGTTAGCGGGCCGGCTCGACCTGCCCGACATGCCGGCGATCGAGCACATCGTGCCGTCGCTGGTGGCGCTCATCAACCAGCACCTCGACGCGCTCGGCGCGGGTCACGAGCCGCTGCCGCTGCCCGAGGGCATGAACTACGACACGCTCACGCTCCTCAGGGAGTGGGTGAAGTCGGGCGCGGAGGTGCCGGAGAAGCTGCTGCACGCGCTGGAGATCGCCGGCGCGGAGGCGGCGGGCGCGCCCGGCATCCGCCCGACGGTGATCGGCACGATCGGCGCCTCCCCCGCCGCCACGGCCGCCTGGCTGGGCCGCTCGGAGACCGGCGCCGACGGCGAGTCCGCCAGGCGGCACCTGGAGGACGTCGTCCGGCTGCACGGCGGCCCGGTGCCCGTGGGGCTGCCGATCACCGTGTTCGAGCGGAGCTGGGTGCTGAGCTGGCTGGTACGCGCCGGGGTGCCCGTCGAGGTGCCGCCCGAGATGCTGGCCGACATCAGGGCCGCCATCGGGCCCGAGGGAACGCCCGCCGGGTACGGCCTGCCGCCCGACGCCGACACCACCTCCGTGGCGCTCTACACGCTGGCGCTGGCGGGGGTGCCGTACGAGCCGGACTGCCTGTGGCGCTTCCGCTCCGGCACGCACTTCGCCACCTGGCCGGGTGAGCAGGGCACGTCCGTCAGTGTGAACGCTCACGTTCTCGACGCCTTCGGCCAGTACGTCGCCCGCCGCCCCGGCGCCGCGCCCCGCTACGCCGAGACGATCGCCGACCTGTCGGCCTGGATCGCCGAGCGCAGGGAGCCGAACGGGAGCTGGACCGACCGGTGGCACGCCTCGCCCTACTACGCCACGGCGAGCTGCGCGCTGGCGCTGGACGCCTTCGGCGGCCCCGCCGTGGCGCCCGCCGTGGCGGAGGCGGCCGAGTGGGTGCTGGCCACCCAGCGGCCCGACGGCTCGTGGGGCCGCTGGGAGGGCACCGCGGAGGAGACCGCGTACGCCATGCAGGTGCTGCTGCTGACCGAGGGGCGGGCCGATCCGCGGCGCGTCGCGGCCGCGGACCGGGGGCTCGCCTGCCTGGCGGGCTCGACGGGCGGCGAGCACCCGCCGCTCTGGCACGACAAGGACCTGTACGCGCCGTTCGCCATCACCCGCGCGGCGATCATCGCCTCGTCGTACCTGGCGACGCGGACGGCCGTGGTGTCCTAGCCGTGCGACTCCGACCTGGCGTCCTCGGCCAGCTCGCGCACGGTGTAGGCGTGCGTGTCCCTGGCCATGTACCAGGCGCCGTTGAACGCGACGCTCCTGCGCTGTCCCTCGACGACGCCGGCCAGCTCGGCGGGCAGCCGCCGCAGCTCGGCGTCGAAGGCGGCGTTCAGCTCGGCGATGTGCGCGCTCACCCGCTCCACGGCGGCCTCCGTGCTCGTCCCCGCGCGTTCGAGGATGAGCACGGAGTTCGGCTTGCCCTCGCGCCGCTCGCGCTCGAACGTCCTGAGGTCGTTGGCCAGGCGCATGCACTCCGCGCCGAGCGCGGTGGCCGGCTCGATCGCGGCCCAGTGCTCGGTGCGGGCCGGCTCAGGGCCGCAGACGCCCAGGGCGGCCGCCCACCAGGTGCGGTAGAGGATGGTCAGGCCGCCGTTGGCGAGGTAGCGGTCGTAGCCGGGCCACGGCTCGCCGCCGATCGCCCACCGGCGCTCCAGCGCCATGGCGGCGCCGGCCAGGTCGAGCTGCCCGAGCAGCGAGGAGGTGTGCGCGGCGGCGCCCGGGTGGGCGCGGAAGCGCGCGCACCACGCCCGCCACGCGCTCAGCGCCGCCGCCATCGGGCCGGCTTCTCCGGAGGCGCCGCCGGGCTCGGAGCCGGACAGGACGCCCTTGATGCGGCCGAAGAACGCGTCCACGTCGGCGTCGGACCAGTCGCCCGCGATGCTGTCGGCGATGTCGTCCATGCCGAACAGGACCGCGGTCAGCGCGCCCAGGTCGGCGATCTGGTCGCGGGTGGCGGCGGGGAAGGTGGCGGCGGCGGACAGGCAGCTGAAGGCGAGCCTGCTGGAGGCGCTGTCGCCGTCGGCGAACAGGGTGGTGTGGGGGCGCAGCAACCGGTCGGCCTCCGGCACGGCGTCGAGCGCCGCCGTCAGGACGGCCGCGCGGTCGCGCCCGGGCACCCCGGCGAGCTGGTGGGAGGCTTTGAGCAGGCGATCCGCGAGGTCATTGCGAATGTCGAAGTATGCGGAGGAAGGGTCACTCACCCGCGCAGGATATCCATTTTGCACGATTTCTGACTAAATCTGTCAAAAATCGGATATTTGTGCGCAAAGGGTTTGGAGTTGCTTGAGGGGCACTTTGTCCTGCGCTACAGTTTCGTGATCGACACCGTCCGTTGCCACCGCCGAGTGAGCTGGTGGCCAGCACTCGATTAACACTTTCTCAGGGTGGGTAAAATGGGCTTCCGCAATACGAGACTGCGGACCAAAGTCACGGCTCTGCTACTCTCCCTGGCGGCGCTGTGGGTCTTCGCGGCATGGGTCACTCTACGCGAGGGCGTCAACCTCCTGTGGGTCACCCAGGTCAACGACAGCGTGGTCGATCCCAGTGAGCCTCTGCTCGTCGAGTTGCAGAAGGAGCGCCGGATCTCGGCCGTCCACCTGAGCGACCCCACCTCACGTTCCCGCAAGGACCTCGAGGCCCAGCGCAAGCGCTCCGACGGCACGCTCGCCACCTTCAAGGAGGCCGCCACCGGCACGCTCGTCGGCTGGGCCACCGACGAAGAGGGCTCCGAGCGGCTCAACGAGGTCTTCCGCCGCCTCGACACGATCAAGCAGACCCGCCAGGCCGTCGATGCCGGCCGGCTGAACCGGGTGTCGACCACCGACGCCTACAGCGAAGTCATCGACTCGATCTACAACCTCTACGGCGCCCTGGCCACGCTCGACGACAAGGTCCTGGCCAGTGACATCCGTAACCTGCTCGCGCTGAGCCGGGCCCGCGACATCATCTCCAAGGAGGACGCGCTGCTGTCCGGCGCGCTGGTCAACGGGCGGCTCTCGGCCTCCGAGCACGCGCAGTTCGTCGCCACCACCGGCGCATGGAAGGTGGTGGCCGACCAGGCCGGCGCCGAGCTGTCGGACTTCGACCAGGGCGAGTACGAGAAGGTCAGCAACGGCCAGTCGATCACCCGGCTGCGCAACCTGGAGACGCTCGTCGCCGAGCAGGGCCCCGACACCGGCAGCGTGCCGTTCAGCGCCTCGACCTGGCGCCAGGCCACCGACCGCGCGCTCAACGACCTCAACACGATGGTCCTCGGCGCCGGTGACCGCCTGGTCGACCGCTCGGTCCCGGTCGCCGTCAACGTCATCGTCCGGCTGGTCCTGGCCGGTGGTCTCGGCCTGATCGCGGTCATCGCCTCGATCATCCTGTCGATCACCACCGCACGTGCCCTGTTCGCCCAGCTGCAGAAGCTGCGCGACGCCGCGCACGAGCTGTCCGACGACCGCCTGCCGAGCGTCGTCGAGCGCATCGGCCGCGGCGAGAAGGTCGACGTCGCCAGAGAGGCCCCCGCGCTCGACTTCGGTGACGACGAGATCGGGCAGGTGGGCCAGGCGTTCAACACCGTGCAGCGCACCGCCATCGCCGTCGCCGCCGAGCAGGCCGAGCTGCGCCGCAGCATCCGCGACATCCTGCTGAGCCTGGCCCGCAGGACGCAGGGCCTGGTGCACCGCCAGCTGACCGTCCTCGACGTGATGGAGCGCCGCGAGACCGACCCGGAGGAGCTGAAGGAGCTGTTCCGGCTCGACCACCTGGCCATCCGGATGCGGCGCAACGCCGAGAACCTCATCGTCCTGTCCGGCTCGTCCCCCGCCCGTACGTGGCGCCGCTCGGTCCCCATGGTGGACGTCGTCCGCGGCGCCCTGGCCGAGGTCGAGGACTACACCCGCGTCTCGCTCATGCCCATGGGCGACGTGGTGCTGGCCGGCCGGGCCGTCGGTGACGTCATCCACCTGCTCGCCGAGCTGATCGAGAACGCCGTGTCGTTCTCGCCGCCCTACACCAACGTGCAGGTCAGCGGCCAGCTCGTGGCCAACGGCTACGTCATCGAGATCGAGGACCGCGGGCTCGGCATGAAGCCCGAGGACCTCGACGCGGCCAACGAGCGCATCGCCGACCCGCCGGAGTTCCGCCTCTCCGGCACCGCCCAGCTGGGCCTCTACGTGGTCAGCCAGCTCGCCAAGCGGCACGACATCCAGGTGGTGCTCAAGTCGTCCCCGTACGGCGGCACGACCGTCGTGGTGCTGCTGCCGCAGGAGCTCGTCCAGCTCGACCCGTCGCCCGAGCCCCGCGACGACGGCCGCGAGCGGCTGCCCCGTCGGCAACCCGGCCGGGAGAACGGCAGGGAGAACGGCCGGGAGAACGGCAGGGAGGCGGGCCTCGCCACGGCGGCCAGGCCGATGGCGGAGAACGTCCGCACGCTCAAGTCGGCGCGGTCGGCCGCCCCGCTCGCGGCCCCCACCCCGGTGCGTGAGGTCAGGGAGCCCCGCACGGCGCCCGCGCCCGCGACCAGGCCCGAGCCCGCGGCCAGGCCGGAGCGCGTGAGCAGGCCCGAGCGCGTGAGCAGGCCCGAGCGCGAGCCCGCGCCCGCCCCAGAACCACCCCGGACCGAAACGCCGGCCGATCCGGAGCAGCAATCCGTGACCGAGTTCACACCGTCGGGGCTGCCCTTGCGGGTGCCCCAGGCCAACCTGGCGCCAGCGCTGCGTGACGAGACCCCCACGCAGCCCGACATCGAGGAGGACGATGACGAGCGATCGCCGGAGGAGATCCGCGCGATGATGGGATCCCTGCAGTCAGGCACCCGTCTCGGCCGCTCCGACGCGGCCAAGATGCTGGATGAGCACACGGGAGGTGAGAAATGAGTCCCACGGCGGGCACCGACCTCAACTGGCTGCTCGACGACCTCGTCGGCCGCATCAAGGATGCGGAGCACGCCATCGTGCTGTCGTCCGACGGACTGCTGATGGCCTCGTCGGCCGCGTTGCAGCGCACCGACGGCGAGCACCTGTCAGCCGTCGCCTCCGGGCTCCAGAGCCTGGCCAAGGGCGTCTCCGACCACATCTCGGGCGGCCAGGTCAGGCAGACGGTCGTCGAGTGGAAGAGCCAGTTCCTCATCGTGACCACCGCCGGTGAGCGCGCCTGCCTCGCCGTCCTGTGCGGGCAGCACGCCGACATCGGCCTGGTGGCGTACGAGATGGCCATGCTGGTCGCCAGGGTCGGCCAATACCTGACCTCCGGCGCCCGCAACGCCGAGGCCGCCGCCAGGAGCGACCGGTGAGAGCCCCGGACGGCGAGCCCACGGACGAGCACTGGGTGGATCCGGAGATCATCCGCCCCTACGTCGTGACCCGTGGCCGTACCCAGCCTGCCCACGGCAGGTTCGACCTGATCTCCATGGCCCTGGCGGTGGGCCCGCCGCCAGGGCCCGACGCCGGGCTGGACCCCGAGCACCTGCGCATCCTGCAGCTCTGCCGCGAGCCCAAGTCCGTCGCCGAGATCGCCGCCTACCTGGATCTGCCGGCCGGCACGATCCGGGTGCTGCTCGGTGACCTGTTCGATCGCGAACTCGTCTCTGCCCAGGAACCCCGATCCGAGGTGGACATGCACGACATGAAGATGTACAGGGCGGTGCTCGATGGCCTTCGCTCGCTCTGAGCGTCCGCGCCTCCCGACGGCGATCAAGATCCTGATCGCGGGCGGCTTCGGCGCGGGCAAGACGACGATGGTGGGCGCGGTCTCCGAGACCCGGCCGTTGCGCACCGAGGAGGTGCTGACCGATCGCGGCATCGGCGTCGACGACCTCACCTCGGTGGAGGCCAAGCGCACCACCACCGTGGCGATGGACTTCGGCCGCATCACGCTCGGCAACGATTACGTCCTGTACCTGTTCGGCACGCCCGGCCAGGAGCGGTTCTGGTTCGTGTGGGACGAGCTGGCCGAGGGCTCGCTGGGCGCGGTCATCCTGGCCGACACCCGGCGGCTGGCCGACTGCTTCCCCTCGGTCGACTACTTCGAGCGGCGGGGCACGCCGTTCGTGGTGGCGGTCAACTGCTTCGAGGGCGCGCCGACGTTCGAGCTGGAAGAGGTACGCCTCGCGCTGCAGCTCGGGCCCGACGTGCCGATCATCATGTGCGACGCGCGCAAGCGCGACTCCAGCCGTGAGGTGCTGATCACGCTGGTCAAGCACTCGGCCAGGCTTCGCGCCGAACCGGTCGGCAGCTGACCCACGCCACCAGCCTCCCACCGGCCCTCACCGGCCCCCGGCCGGTCCCGGTTCAGGTTCGTTCCGCCGGTCCGCTCGGCGGGCCCGGCTGCTGAGTCCGCCCGTTCGCGTCTCGGGCGGGCTCAGGGGGTGGGTTTCTCGATGTGGCCGGTCAGGTAGGCGTCGAGTGCGGCGGCGCCTTTGACCATCGCGCGGCCGCGGGCGGAGAGGCGGCCGCGCCACTCGTGCAGGGCGCTCTCCAGCGGCTCCTGGCCGCCCGCCGCCCGGACCTGGGCGATCAGCGGGGCGATCTGCTCCAGCAGGTAGCCGCCGCGCCTGAGCTGGTGGGCGAGGCGGGCGTCGCGGACGTCGGCCCCCGTGTAGACGCGGTAGCCCGTACGCGGGTCGCGGCCAGGCTGCACCAGCCCCGCGCGCTCCCACTTGCGCAGGGTGGCGGGACGGATGCCGAGCTTCCTGGCCAGCGGGCCGATGAACGTCACCCCCGGCTCGACCGGCTTGGCGGGCGCCAGCGCGCGCAGCGCCTCCTCCACCGCCTGGAGGGTGCGGCGGTCGTCGAGGAGCTGGGCGTGGCTCTCGTCGATGAGCTTCAGTGCCGCGTCCGTCTCGCTCCTGTTGACCGCCTGCATGATCGCGGTGGCCGTGCGGTGGCCGTGGGCGGGGATCAGCGCGATGAACGCGGCCAGGGCTTCGGCGTGGCGCTCGGTGTAGGCCCGGTAGCCGCTGTCCGTGCGGGCGGCCGGGGGCAGGATGCCGGCCTCCTCGTAGTTGCGCACCGCCTGCGTGGACAGGCCGTGCCGCCGGGCCAGGTCCACCGGCCGCAGTCGGCCACCGGGCATCGACGCCACCTCGCCGCGTTTGAGGGTGCCGCACCGGCATGCGGCGTGGCACCGGGTCAGAGCTTCAACAGAAGTCCAACCCTACCGTCGAGCGAGCGGAGGCCGGGAGCGCCGGACGCCCTGCGCCGGCGTCAGGCCGGCGTCGCGCGGTAGGCGTCGCCCGGTTTGGCGGCGAGGACCTGTTCGCAGGCCAGCAGCAGCACGCCGGCGCTCCAGGCGTGCGACAGCGTCAGGTACATGCCCTTCGGCTGGAAGCAGTCCGTCTGGTAGTAGCGTTCGGTGATCATGCCGCGGTAGGCGTTGAGGTCGCCGTCGGCCGCGGGGAGGAGCTGGCGGAAGCAGTCGAGGGTCTCCTGGGCCCGCTCCGCGTAGTACGGATCCCCCAGCGCCTCCGACAGCTCGGCCAGCTCCGCCGTGCACACCAGCCCGTACGCGTGCAGGTGCTGGTTCGACGGCGACGCCTGGTCGGCGCCCCGGGTGGCGAAGCCGTACACGCCGAGCGGGGTGCGCGGCCCGAAGCGCACGTTGTAGGTGTAGCGGAAGGTGAGCATCCAGTCGGCGGCCCGGCGGGCGAGATCGAGCCAGCGGGCCGCGCCGGTGCGCCGGTGCAGCGCCATGTACGCCATCACCGCCGCGTACCCGTCCTCGGAGGTGGGCGCGAGGTCCACGTCCTCGGGCGCGCCGTAGATGAACTCGTCCTCGACGAACCTGGCGTAGTACTCCCCCGCCCGCTCGGCCGCCCGCAGGTCGCCGGGGTCGCCGGACTCGGCGAGCGCGGCCACCCAGGTCAGGCCGGACGCGCCCGACCACGACAGCACCTCGCCGGTGACGGCGTGGTGCAGGGTGCCGAGGTTGCCGTCGGGGCGCTGGCGGGCGACCATGACGTCCAGGTTGGAGCGGGCGGCGGCCGCCCACTCGGCGTTCGGCCGCAGGCGCAGCGCGCGCAGCAGGAACAGGGTGGCCTCGCCGAGCGTGCGCGCGTGCAGGGCGCCCTTGACCGGGCTCCAGCTCTGCGCCCAGCCGGTCTTGCGGTACCAGGTGCCCCAGAACGTCCCGGACGGCGACAGGTTCGCGCAGATGAAGCCGATGACGCGCTCGGCGGCGGCGACGTGCTCGGGACGTCCGGTGCGCAGGCCGTGCTCCAGGAGCGCCGCCGCCCACGGGATGCCGCTCACCCAGCCGACGTGCATGGCCTGCCGGTCCACGCGCTGCCCGTCGCCGCCGCTCACCTCCCTGTCGAACCCGACGGTCTCCAGCAGCACGCCGGGATCGGGGTCGTAGTGCCAGCGGTAGAGGCCCTCGGCGGCGATGCCGGCGGCGGTGGTGACGTCCTCCCACGGCTCGATCGGCGCATCGGGCAGCCTCAGGTCGCGGTCCTCGCGCAGCAGCGGCGCGTACGCGTGCCGGTCGGCCGGCAGCGGCGCGGTGGCGAGCGTCAGCGTGCGCGCCTCGCCCGGCTGCCAGACGTGGGTGGCGGCCTGGGCGGGGAGCGGGTCCGCCGAGCCGTAGTAGGTGACCGGATGCTCGCGGTACGGGAACAGCAGCGCGGCCGTCGCCCGCCCGTCGTCGTAGGAGAGCTCCAGGCCGGTGAGGCCGAGCGGCGAGACCTCGTCGGCGATCAGCGCGGCGCCGCCGTCCTCGCCCCACACCAGGACGGCGGGGGTGGCGGCCCGGTCGGCGCGGAAGCCCCACGACGCCGAGACCATCTCGTCGGGACGGTCGGCGCCCGGCTCGAAGCGGGGGAAGACGCGGTGGCAGGCCGCCGGCCGGTTCTCGCCGTAGAACAGGCCGGGGATCAGCCACCACGGCTCGTCCTCCGACGGGACCGACCTGCTGACGCGCACGGTCGCGGCGGCCGGTTCCGCGCCGCCGTACCGGACGTCGAGCCGCAGCTCGCGCCGCCCGCTCGCCCGCCGCTCACCCCAGCCGTACGCGACCGCGAACGGCCCCGCACCCAGCACCTCGACCCGCACCTCTCCCCCGTCGGGGACGGCGATCAGGATTGCGGCGCCAGGGGCCGGCGACCCCGCCGCTCCGGCGGCGGGGTCGGAAGCGCTCGTCACCACGGCTCCACCGTGAACGCGCCCTTACGGGTCTCCAGCTCCACCAGGTCGGTCTCCACCGCCGAGAGCGGGTCGTCCAGCGGGATGCGGAACGTGCGGATCTGGCTGGGGCCGAAGTCGGCGGTGAGCCGGATGCCGGCGACCGGGATGTTCAGCGTCGCCGTCCCGGCCTGGCCGGTGGTCTCGACGGCCCTGACCACCAGGTCGCGCGGCGCGTCCTCGTGCAGCTTCACGGCGGTGACCATCACCTGGCCGCCGCCGTCGTCCAGGTAGCCGCGCGAGCCGGGCAGCGGACCGTCGTGGAAGCTCTCCAGCATGGCCCGCACCGGCGAGCCGAGCAGCGCCGCACGCCGGGTCAGCCCGGCCGCCCGCCAGTCGCCGGCGTGCGGCACCAGCAGGTACGAGAACCGCTGCACGCCCTGGTCCTGGAAGGAGTAGAAGCCGTCGGGGTCGAGCAGCCTGGGGTCGTGCCAGGAGTAGACCGGGCTGCGCACGGCGGTGATGCCGATGCTGTGGCTGCGGCCGGGCCCGGGAGGCGCGACGTCGTAGCCGTGCTTGGCGTTGTTGACCACGGCGAGGCCCGCGCGGGTGCCGTTGACCGAGCCCGACAGGTCCACCCACGACTGCGCCGGCTCCTCGGCCCCGTCGATGGGCCTGGTGAGGTGGGCGAACGGGATCTCGTACGTCGCCACCGGGCTCTCCAGCCCGACCGGGAAGCGCAGCTTCATCAGGTGCGCCTGCTCGCGCCAGTCGAGCGTGACCCGTACCTCGACCGCGTCGTCGTCACCGGCGCCGAGGATGAACTCCTCGGCCATGGTGGAGCGGCCCCACTCGCGCTCGACGCGGATGCGGGCGCGCAGCGGCCCGTGCTCGCGCAGCACGATGTCGGTGACGGCCATGGGCTGACCGGGCCAGTCGTAGGAGACGACGCGGTGGCCCCACGTGTCGGTGGGGTCCTCGCAGATCTGCGTGTGCTCGCCGGACGCGCCGGCCACGAGGTCCACGCCGGTGCGCTTGTCGACCAGGCTGGACAGCCAGCCGGTGACCGGGTCGAGCTCCAGGCGCAGCACGTCGTTCTCGAGGTGGTGCTCGGACGCCTCCAGGGTGCCGCCGGGGTTCATGCCGGGGCCCTGGCGCAGCCGGTAGAGGCGGTAACCCAGCGGCGGCAGCTCGGCCTTGAACACGGTGGCGCCGCGGCCCTTGTCGTCGGTGGTGGCGACGGACTGGGTGCGCTGGCACGGCACGTCGGCGCCGTCCGCGTCCACGACGTGCACGCCGTTGGGCGCGACGCCGTACTGCAGCTCGACGCGGGTGCTGACCGGCCACGGGTGCGGGTTGAACACGATCACCGGCTGGGTGCCGGTCTCCTCGGGCACCTGCACGTCGCGGGCGATCACGTTGTGCGCCCTGGTGATGATGCGCTTGGAGATGGCGACGGCCTCGCCGAGCTGGTCGCGGGCGTCGTCGTAGGCGGGCTCGATGGCCGAGCCGGGCAGCACGTCGTGGAACTGGTTGAACAGCACCTGCTTCCAGGCCCGCTCCAGGTCGGCGCGGGCGTCGTGGCCGGCGATCGCGGCCCACCGCTCGGCCGACAGCACCGCCGCCTGGGCGCGGCGCTGCCACGCCTTGATGCCGGAGTGCGAGGAGTAGCAGCCGGCCGCGTGGTGCTGCAGGTCGTCGCGCCACACGGGCAGCTCGGCCAGGCCCTGCTCGCCGAGCCGCTTGACCATCTCGTCGAAGTAGCGGCGCGGCGAGGACAGGGTCAGTTCGCCGTACGTGCCCATGCGGTCGTAGCGGTGGATGGACTCGATGTTGGCCTTGGTGGGGCCGCCGCCGTGGTTGCCCACGCCATAGAAGATCATCAGGTCGCCGAGCGAGCGGTCGAGCTGGGCGAGCGCCTTCTCGGTCTGTCCGCCGACGTCGCCGGGCGGGCTGCAGTATTCGAACGGAATGCGGTACGCCAGCACGCGGCTGCCGTCCGGCGCCTCCCACCAGAACATCGTGCCGGGCAGCTCGCTCTCGTGCGGGGCCGGGCGCAGGAAGGTGTAGGAGTCCATGCCCTGGCCGCGCAGGATGGCGGGCAGCATGGCGTTGTGGCCGAACGGGTCGACGTTCATGCCGACCGTGGCGGTGACGCCGAACTTCTCCTTGAGGTAGCGCTGGCCGTACAGGCCCTGGCGGACGAACGACTCGCCCGAGGGCATGTTGCAGTCGGGCTCCACCCACCAGCCGCCGGTCATCACCCAGCGGCCCTCGGCCACCTTCTCCTGGATCCTGGCGAACAGCTCGGGGTCGGACTCCTCCACCCACGAGAGCAGCACGACCTGGTCGCAGGTGAAGACGAAGTCGGGGTACTCGTCCATGCGGTGGATCGCCGACCAGAACGTGGCCCGCGCCTCCTGGTAGCCCTCCTGCCACGGCCACAGCCACACCGGGTCGAGGTGGGCGTTGCCGATCATGTGCAGGGTGCGGCCCGGGGTGGCCACCGGACGGGGTGCGTGGGGCAGGTCGCGCGGCTGGGCGCCGGAGGGCGCGTTCGCCATGGGGGCGCGCAGTCTGGAGGGACGCCTGGTCATGCGGCCGCCCAAGCGTCGACCTTGTCGCTGATCATGTGCAGCATCAGTGTGTGGATCTCCTGGATGCGCGGGGTCTCGGTGCTGGGGGCGAGGAGGAGGTGGTCGGCGTACGCGGCGGCCTTGCCACCGTCGCCGCCGCCGAAGAGTACCGTCACCGCCCCATTGGTCTGTGCGGCCTGCAGGGCGCCGACCACGTTCGGGGAGTTTCCGCTGGTCGTGAAGGCCGCCACCACGTCGCCCCGCCTGGCCAGCGCCTGGACCTGGCGGGCGAAGACGTCGTCGTAGACGTAGTCGTTGGCGATGCAGGTCATGACCGTGGCGTCGGTGGTGAGCGTCACGGCGGGCAGCGGGCGGCGGTCGCGCCGGTAGTGGCCGATCAGCTCGCCGGTCAGATGCTGGGCGTCGGCCGCGCTGCCGCCGTTGCCCACGGTGTAGAGGGTGCCGCCCCGGGTGAAGGTCTCGATGAGCAGGTCAGCGGTGGCTTCGACGGCGGGCAGCAGCGCCGCCATGCCGCGCGCGGCGGCGAGATGGCCATCGACGTGCTGCGCCAGCAGCTCGGGCATGGGAGATACGTCGGGCATTTGGTCTTTCCTGGTGCTAGGTCTGTGCAGTTCGGGCACCGCAGGAGCGAGGGCCTGTGGTTCCCGTCTGGGGGCGGGGCCTTCGCCTTGCGTGCGCGTCAGCGGGCGGTGCCGGTGATGAGGTCGTGGGCGACGGCGCCGGCCCCGACCACGCACACGCCGGCGCCGAGCGTGGCGAGCTGGATGCGCGCGCTGCGGGCGGCCGGCGGCATGGCGTCTCTGGCGACCGCGGCGGCGACGGGGTCGAGGAGCCGGGCGCCGGAACGGGTGACGCCGCCCCCGAGCACGACGAGCTCCGGCTCGAACGCGTTCACCAGGTCGGTGAGCGCGCTGCCCAGGGCCCATGTGGTCTCGTCCCAGATCTCGACGGCGAGCGGGTCGCCTGCCTCGGCGGCGCGGGAGACGTCCTCGGCGGTCGGTCGCTCGACGGCGGACAGGGACGAGGTGCGGCCGGCGGCCAGCGCCTCCCTGGCGCGCTCGGCGATGGAGGTGCCGGACGCGTACGCCTCCAGGCAGCCCATCCGGCCGCACGAGCAGCGGCGACCGCCCGGACGCACCATGACGTGACCCAGCTCGCCGCCGTTGCCGGCCGCGCCGCGGTGGAGCCGGCCGCCGATGACCGAGCCGCCGCCGACGCCCGTGGAGATCGTCAGGTAGAGCATGGTGCTGGTGCCGCGTCCCGCGCCGTAACGGAATTCGCCCAGCGCGGCGGCCGTGGCATCGTTCTCAAGGACCGCGGGGAGGCCGTATGCCTCCGTGGTCAGTGCGCAGATCGGGATGTCGACCCAGCCCGGGAGGTGCGGCGGGCACTCCAGCACGCCGGTCACCGTGTTCAGCGGCCCGCCGCAGGAGATGCCCACGGCGGCCACCTCGGGCAGGCCGGCCTCCGCGATCGCCTTCCTGCCCAGGTCGAACAGCCTGGTCAGAACGGCTCGCGGCCCCTCCTCCCTGTGGGTGGGGGCGAGCTGCCAGCCGTGGATCAGGCCATCGCCTGTGACCACGCCCGCGGCGAGTTTGGTGCCGCCGATGTCGAGCGACAGAACGGGGGGCAAATCGTGCTCCATTGGGCCTCCGACTGGGAACGACTGACGCACATGCCTATGACATCGTTCCCACATCGGATCCTAGGGCGAGTTTTCCCCGCGGGTCAACGCACGCCACGGGAGAAATGTCAGATCGCGGAGGTCGCTGGAGGTGGATGCGGCGGATCCCGGAGGTCGAGAAAGACCGGCGCGACCAGGTCGCGGGGCGTCTGACGCGGGGGCCGGCGTCACGCGGGGGCCGGCGTCACGCGGGCGCCGGGCGCCCGCCGCGGTGAGTGTGTCGCCCGTGCGGTGCTTCCAGGGGCGTGACGCGGGTCGCCGGGCGGCGTCTGCGGATCGCGAGAGTCGCCGGACCTTCGGCGCCGTCAGAGGGCCGGGGGGTGGGTGGTGGATTCGCGTTCGATGAGGTGGACGTTCAGCACCGTGGTGACCGAGTCGGACTCGGGCATCTCGATGCGTTCGTGCAGCCGGCGCACGGCCGTCGCGCCCAGGTTGAAGGTGTCCTGGGAGACGGCGGTGACCTGGGGCGAGACCATGCTCATCCAGGGCGCGTCGTCGAAGGCGACCAGGCTGATGTCGCTCGGCACGGCGAGGCCGCGTTCGCGGATGGCCCGCCAGACGCCCTCGGCGAGCACGTTGTTGGCGGCGAACACGGCGGTGGGACGGTCGGGGCCGCTCAGCATGTCGAGGGCCCGGCGGCGGGAGTCGGCGACGTCCCAGCCGGAGGAGACGACCAACTCGGGGTCGACGGTGATGCCCCCGGCCGTCAGCGCCTCCAGATAGCCCTGGTAGCGCTCGTAACCGGTGGTCCAGTCGGTCTCGTCGATGAACAGCGCGATGCGGCGGTGGCCGAGCTTGACGAGGTGGGCGGTGGCCGTACGGGCGCCGACGCGGTTGCCGACCACGACCCCGTCGGTCGAGCCGGCCGCGAACTGGCGGTCGACCTCGACGACCGGGATGCCGTGGGAGGACAGGTAGGTGGACACGGCGGAGGAGTTGGGGGTGACGATCACCCCGGCCACCCGGAGCGCCACCAGCGCCTCCGCGGCCTCGCTCTCGGTCTCGCCGGACAGGCTGGTGTCGGCCAGCACCATGGTGTAGCCGCGCTCACGGGCGGCGCTGCTGGCCCCGGCGGCCAGCTCGGCGTAGAAAGGGTTGCGCAGATCGCTCACCAGCACCCCGACCGACCGGCTGACCTGCTGCTTGAGCGTGCGGGCCATGATGTCGGGCACGTAGCCGAGCTCCTCGGCGGCGCGCAGCACGCGTTCGCGTACGTCGCTGGCCGCGTAACCACGCCCGGTGAGCGCCCGGGAGACCGTGGAGCGCGAGACGCCCGCGGCCTCGGCGACGTCTTTGATCGTGGGACGGCGGGAACGGCTGACGGGGGTGCTGCGCCGTTCTACGGTCATCGGTTCCCTTCCACGACCACGTCGACCAGCGCCTCGGCGTGCTGTCCGAGGCGCAGGTCGCCGATGGTCAGATCGACTGCCAGGCGTACGCGGCGGCGCGGCTCCGCGGGCGCGCCGAGCCGCAGATGCACCTGCTCCATACCCCCTCCAGGCAGCCTAAGCGTCAAAGATCCGGGCTCGCGCCGCCAGCCGGGCGGCACCACAGGCTCGATGGTGGCCACGGCCTTGTCCGGCCACGGGTTGCGCACGGTGGCCGTCAGCGTGATCTCGCCGCCCGCGGGGACGCTCGTATAGTACGGCGTCAGGCGGCACAGCACCCCGTCGGCACCGAGATCGAACCGCCCGGACGGGAGCAGGTCGTGGTGCAGCGCGACCAGCTCCTCACCTCGTTCGGTCAGCATGTGCAGGTAGTCGTCGTCCACCCAGCGGGGGCGCCAGTGGCCGCTGACCATGAGGTCGGGGCGCAGCCGGTTGTAGAGCGCGGCGCTCTTCCGGTAGTCCTCGATCCGGAACCTATTCTTGTACTGAAAATTCAGGATTTCCTGTCGTTCGCCCGGAACGCCCAATCCGTCCTGCTGGTCGCCGGTCACCAGCACCCGGTGCCCGTCCACCTCGAACGCGTACGCCGCCGCGAACATCGTGTGCCCGGGCAGGTCGTGGACCGTGATCTCGTACTCCCGCCAGCGCACGCTCTCCCCCAGCCCCAGCACCCGGTCGGCGGGGATGGGGTCGAACCACGTGCACGGCAGGTCGTGGTGGAGTGGCGTGGCCAGGATGGGCGCGATGTGGGAAGGTGCCCAGATCTCCGTGCCCTCGACGTCGCGCAGCAGCGGCATGCCGGCCACGTGGTCGTCGTGGTAGTGGGTCGGCACGGCCACCTCGACGGCGGTGACGCCGTAGTGCTCGCGCAGCGCGGGCAGCGAGGCCAGCCAGGGCCGCCGCGCCTCGCGGGCGGTGCTCTTCACGAGGCCGGTGCACATGTCGTAGCCGAAGTCGAAGACCATGGCCGCGCCCGACTCCGACAGCAGCACGTAGCTGTAGGACTGGCTGCTCCTGTTCATCAGCAGGTGGGGCGTGACCTCGATGAACGGGTTCTCCAGCAGGCCGCGCACGTCCCAGGGGCGCGGGCGGCGGAAGTCGACGTACCGCTGCATGGCGGACGAGAGCCTGGACAGCGCGTCCCGCGGCTCGGTCATCGGGTCGCCGTGCGAGGGCAGCAGCACGTCGAGGTCCTCGCGCTGGAGCAGCTCGGCGCTGACGACCACCATGGCGGGGCCCTCGTTCTCGGTGTACGACCACTGGGTGGCGGCCAGCGACCACACCTTGCCGGGCGCGTAGATCAGGTCGCCGGTGAAGGCCGTCCCGCCGACGACGTACGTCACCGAGCCGGGCGTGTGGCCGGGGGTGGGCAGCACGCGTACGTCCACCCCGCCGTATCGGGCCGTCCGATATTCGGGCACCACACCGGTGATCTCGACCGGCTCCAGCAGCGAGAACCGGTCGTCGCGCAGGTCGTAGTCGTTGTAGATCTGGCGGCCCGACCACAGCTCGTCGACCTTGTCGAACAGGTCGCGCTCGACCGGCGGCACGTGGATCGCGACGCCCGCCTCGGCCGCCCGATGCAGCCCCTGCACCTGGTCGCGGTGGTGGTGGGTGACCAGCACGTCGGTGATGCGGTCGAGGCCGAGCTCGCCCAGCAGGTCGAGCACCCGGCCGGAACCGAAGTCGATCGCGATGCCGGTGCGCGGCTCTCCGGGCTCGCCCGGGGCCTTGATGACGTAGACGTTGCAGGTGTCCTCGACGCGGAGCACCCCGGGCGCGACTTCGGTTACTTCCATACCCACGGGCCAGGAGTCTATCCGGTATCGTTCCCACAATGGATGCCCTGGAGTGGATTGTTCCCTGTCCGAAAAAGGCCACCATCGGTAGCGAACATCTGGTTCTGCGCGAGTGCCGGATCACGGGCGACCCCGCCGCCGTACGCGCCGTCGCAGCCCTCACCACCGCCCTGGGCGAAGCGGCAGCCGCCTGCCTCACCATCGACGTACGCCTGGACGCCGAGTTGCCACCCGAGGGCTACACGCTGAGCGCGGGCCCGTCCGGCGTGGTGATCACCGGCGCCGACCCGGCCGGGGCGTTCTACGGCGCGCAGACCCTGCTCGCGCTGGCCGCCGCACCCTGCGGGACGCATGCGCGGTGCGTGCCGGAGTGCGACGTGCGCGACTGGCCCGACCTGCCGCTCCGGGGCACGATCGAGGGCTTCTACGGCACCCCGTGGAGCCACGCCGAGCGCATGGAGCACCTGCGCTTCTCCGGGCGGCACAAGCTCAACTCCTACGTGTACGCGCCCAAGGACGACCCCTTCCACCGGGAGCGGTGGCGGGAGCCGTACCCGGAGGAGGAGCTGGCCAGGCTCGGCGAGCTGGTCGCGGAGGCGGCGGCGCAGCACGTCAGGTTCGTCTTCGCGCTCAGCCCCGGCCTGTCGATGGTCTACAGCGACCCGGCCGAGCGGGCGGCGCTGCGCGCCAAGGCCGAGCAGGTGTGGGAGATCGGCGTCAGGGAGTACGCGCTGCTCTTCGACGACATCCCGCCCGAGCTGGGCCACGAGCCCGACAAGGCGGTGTTCGGCACGGCGGAGGGCGTGAGCGCGAGCGCCCACGCGGCGGTGTGCCGCGACTTCGCCGAGCACTTCCTCGCCCCGCACGGCGCCGACCGGCCGCTGACCATGGTGCCCACCGACTACGCGGGCACCGCGCGCTCGGCCTACCGCGACCGGCTGGCGGCCGAGCTGCCCGCCGACGTGCTGGTCTGGTGGACCGGGTCCGACATCGTCGTGGGGGCGATCTCCGCCGACGACATGCGGGCGGCGGCGGCCTCCTACGGGCATCGGGTGGCGTTGTGGGACAACTTCCCCGTCAACGACTTCGACTTCGCCCGGGTCTTCCTCGGGCCGCTGGTCGGGCGCTCGACGGAGCTGGACGGTGTGCCCCTCGAAGGCATCACCGCCAACCCCATGGTGGAGGCGGCGGCCTCACGCATCGCGCTGACCACGGTCGCCGACTACGCCTGGCACCTGGCGGCGTACGACCCGGCGCGCTCGCATGAGCGCGCGGTACGCCTGGTGCCCGGCGCGACCGACCTGCTGCCTTTGGTGCAGGTTTGTTCCTCCTGGCCCCCGAGCGCCGACCAAAGCCCCGGACTGACCGCCCTGTGCACCTCCGTCCTGAAGAACGGGGCGGCACCGGAGACCGGGACGCCGCCGGAAGGCGACGCCACGCCGGGCAGCGGTGACGCGTCAGAAGCCGGGGCCGGTGAGCGGCTGCGGGCCGAGCTGGGCCGGCTGGCGGCGCTGCCCACCGACGCGCCGAGCGCGCTGGCACGTGAGCTGGCCCGCTGGGTGCCGGCCGCCCACGACATGGCCGCCGCCGGCCTGGCCGCCCTCGACCTCCTGGAGGGCGTCGAAGGCCGCACGCCGGCCCAGGTGACGGAGGCGCTGACCCGCGCCGAGGCCCACGAGGCGAACGTCCTGCGCCGCGTCATCCCACCCTTCGTCCGCGAGGTCCTCACCCGCGCCGGCACTCCGTCCTGACACACGAACGCCCGCTCCGGCGGTTACCGGAGTGGGCGGGCCGGAATGGAGCGAGCAGGCACCGGCCCCCGGGTCAGAGGGAGAGGACCTGTCCGGCTGCCGCCAGGTCCTCCTGGAGGGCTGTGACGTCCACGTCCTGGACCGCCTTGCCGGTCGCCGCGGACCGGGCGGCGGCGAGGCCGGCGGCGTGGCCGAGCATCTGGTACTGGACCTCCATCCGGATGGAGGAGAACGCCACGTGCGAGGCCGACACGCACACCGGCACGACCAGGTTCGCGCACTCCTCCCTGCGCGGCACCAGCGCCCGGTAAGGGATCTGGTACGGCGCCACCCCCACCGACAGGTATCCCTCGGTGACCACCATGGGGATGGGGTCGGGGTGCTCGTAGACCCAGCGCCAGGTCCGCTGCACCTCGCGGATGTCGAGGTGGTAGGACCCCATGGCGACCACGTCGGGATGCCGCCGCCCCTCGACCAGGTCGTGCTCGGTGAGGTGCGCCTCGCCCAGCATGCGCCGCGCCTCGCGGACATAGAGCTGGTGCGGCAGGTGCCCGGTGTCGGCGAACTCGTCGGCGGGCAGCCCCCACCGGCCCAGCTCGGCCCGCACGACGGCGGGCACCTCGGGGTCGTGGGAGAGGAAGTACAGCAGGTCCTGGGCGTGGTGGAGGTGGTGCAGGCGGATGCGCTCGCGCTCCTCGGGCCCCGCGTCGGGGTAGGCCCAGGCGGAGCGGTCGAGCACGCTCAGCGAGAACGGCCCGAGGGAGTTGCCGTCGGCCTTGCCGTTCGGCAGGTTCGGCTCCAGCCCGACGAGCTGCCCGGCCCGCGGCGAGACGCCCTGCTCGCGCCAGTGGCGGAAGAGCCGGCGGCCGAGCTCCCAGTGCTCGTCGTCGTAGCCGGGCCGTCGTGCGAACGGGATGCGGTCGGGCGCGGTGGACATGCAGACGCGGTAGCCGTACGACATGACGCCGCCGTCCCCCTCGCCCACCTCGGCCATGGGGCCGTCGGCGACCTGCGGAAGCAGCGTGCCGTCGGCGCGGAACGGCGAGACGTACGGCGGGAAGTTGTGCATGCCGGGCATCACCTCACGCCGCCCGGCGAACCGCTCGCCGTGCAGGGCCCTGTCCTCGCGGCCGACCTGGTAGCTCACCCCTGCGGCGGCCATCAGGTCGCCCTCGTAGCTCGCGTCCACGAAGACGCCGCCCGCGTAGTCGCCGCGCAGGGTGGCGGCGGAGAAGATCCGGTCGCCGGAGGTGACGACGGTGCGCAGGGCGGCGCCGAAGACGACCTCGACCCCGGCCTGCTCCAGCCAGGACAGGAAGATCTGCTCGGCGACGTGCGGCTCGGGGCCCGCGTAGTGCCCCGGCGCGACTTCGTAGGCGTCGGCGACGGCCTGGCGGAACTCGGCCGCCATGCCGCCGAGCACGCGGGCGTCGCCGATGTCGGTGTAGCCGAGCCCGCCGGAGGTCATGCCGCCGACGTGCCTGCCGGGTTCGAGCAGCACGGTGTCCAGGCCGCGCCGGGCGGCGGCCACGGCGGCGCACACGCCGGCCGACGTGGCGCCGTGGACGACGACCTCGGCCTGCCTCATCGCCGCCACCACGCGGCGATCCGCCGCAGGTCGTCGCCGGTGATCGGCTCGCGGCTGTTGTCGATGGACTCGACGTAGTAGAGCGCGGGCACGCCCAGCCCGGGCTGCGCCTCGGCGTAGGCGAGCCAGTCGGCCCTGCTCGGCATCGGCCACTGGTCGGTGTCGATGAGGTGGTCCGGCATGGCGGCCGCGGCGACGGCGTGGCGGTAGCGGAGCTGGTCGACGGCGGGCACGGGGTCGCCGGCCGCGTCGACCTCCAGCACGTCGTTGAGCCTGATCATGTCGCTGACGTCGGCGAAGGCCGGGTGCGGGGTGTGGGTGATCATGAGGGCGTCGGGTTTGACCTGCTTGGCGGCGTCGTACATGGTGGCCAGCAGCTCGTGGAGGAGGGCGATGCCCCAGGTGGAGCCGTACGTCTTCAGGTGGGAGCCGCTCGGCGACCACTGCGTGAAGTCGATCTTGAACCCGTCGGCGTCGAGCTCGCCGAGCAGGCGCTCCATGATGGCGCGGACCCGCTGCCGGTAGGCGGGGTTCGACGGGTCGGCGGCCACGGCCCGGCCACCCGCGTCGGTCACGCACTCCTCGACCGGCAGGCCGTCGGCCGACCAGGCCCGCCACCACAGCAGCACGCGCTGCCCGCGGGCGTGCCTGGCGGCGATCCACGCGCGCAGGTCGGGCCACTTCTCCTCGTCGGTCTCCAGGTCGCCGTACGTGAGCTGCCAGCGGTCGTCGATGACGATCGTGCCCGGCACCACGCCGTGCTCCTCCAGCCTGCCCAGCCACTCGTCGTAGAGGTCCTGGCGGGACAGCGTGACCGGCGAGACGCCGTCGGCCCTGGCGCACTGGGCGCCCCAGCCGCAGAAGATCGGCTCGCTCCACCACGCGGCCCGCTCCCCTGCCGGCCCCTGAGGGGCCAGGCCGTGCTCGACGAGGTCGGCGCGGTGGTGGGTGATCGCCTCCCAGGGCGAGGACGCGAAGCGGAACACGACGGCGGGCGAGGTCCAGGAGCCGCGTACCTCGGTGTGGCCCTCGTAGTCGAAGCGCAGCAGGGCGCCGCCGTCGAGCGGCTCGTACGTCAGCTCGGTGAAGGTCAGGCCGGCGATCCCGGCGCGTACGGACGCGCCCAGCCACGGCCCGTCCGGCACCGCGGTCGGCCCGGCGGGCGCGTCCTTGCAGAAGGCCAGCACCAGCGGCGGCGGCGAGAAGACCGCGTGCAGCCGCCCGGGGGAGGCGTCGCCGACGACGGTCAGCGCGACCGGCGCGGACACCGGCCGCACCACGTTCACCGGATGGGCGGGCGTGGGGCTGAACACGCCGCGCGCGTGCACCCCGGAGCGGAACGTGCCGGCCGCCCTGGTGTTGAGCACGGCCCGGCCGCCGAGCAGCGTCACGTCGCTGAGCACGCCGTCGCCCTCGACCCGCACCTCGACCGCGATGGTCTCGGGCGTGCAGGTCAGCCGGACCGTCTTGCTCTGCCACTCGGTGGTGCGCTGGGGGAAGTCGAAGACGGCCACGCCGTCGCGCTCCGCGAGCACGGGCGGCAGCGTCTCGTACGTCTCGTCTCGCCCTCCCCTGGTGTTGACCGAGGCCAGCAGGTTGACCGACAGCCACCCTTCGAGCTCGGCGCTGGCGTCGGTGCGGGAGACGGTCAGGCGGTAGTGGCCACTGTCCACGTAGTGGGCGGTGGCCGTGGTGGTGATCCGCATGGGTTAGCCGAAAGCCTCGATCCTGGGTGTGGCGGGCGCCGTGCCGCCCGCCGCGATGAGCCGGGCGTAGTAGCGCCCGGAGTCCTTGATGGTACGCACGCCGCTCGCGTAGTCGACGTGCACGAGCCCGAACCTGGGCCGGTAGCCCAGGGCCCACTCGAAGTTGTCCATGAGCGACCAGTGCAGGTAGCCCCGCACGTCGGCACCCGCGTCGATGGCGGCGCCGACGGCTTCGACGTGGTCGCGCAGGTAGGCGATGCGCCGGTCGTCATGGACCCGGCCGTCGTGGGTGGGGGCGTCGCCGAAGACCCCGCCGTTCTCGGTGATCATGAGGGGGACGCCGGGGAAGCGGCGGGACAGGCCGATGAGCAGGTCGCGCAGCGCGCCGGGGTTGATCTCCCAGCCCTCGTCGGTCCGCGCGACGTCGCCGCTCGGGCCGACCACCTTCCAGGGGAACGGGGCCGGCGGCGCGGCGGCCATGACGCGGCGCGTGTAGTAGTTGATGCCGAGGTAGTCGCTGCGCCCGCCGATGGCGGCCTCGTCGCCGTCGGCGATGAAGTCGAGGCCGTGGCCGAGTGCCCGTTCCCAGTGCTCGCGCATGTCGGCGGGGTATCCGTCGCCGAGCAGCGGGTCGAGGTACCACCGGTTGACGTAGCCGTCGGAGCCGGCCGCCGCCGCGCGGTCCTCGTCGCTGTCACCGGCCGGGTCGCAGGGGAAGAGGCTGAGCGCGCAGCCGGCCTTGACGCCCTGGTGGGCGTGCAGCACGTCGGCTGCGGCGCCGTGGCCGAGCAGCACGTGGTGCCCGGCCTTGACGGCGGTGCCGAGGTCGGCGACGCCGGGCGCGTGCAGGCCGAGCTGGTAGCCGAGCAGCGCGATGATCCAGGGCTCGTTCTGGGTGATCCACCAGGTGACGCGGTCGGCCAGGCGATCGGCGACGGCCTGCGCGTACGCGGTGAAAGCGTTTACGGAAGAGCGGTCCGCCCAGCTCAGCCCGGCCGGCATGTCCCAGTGGTTGAGCGTCAGCACCGGCTCGACGCCCGCCTCCAGCAGCGCGTCGGTGAACCGCTCGTAGTGGTCGAGCGCCTTGGGGTCGGGGTGCGCGCCGCCGGGCATGACGCGGGACCAGCCGGTCGAGAAGCGGTAGGCGGTCAGGCCCAGCTCCTTGACCAGCTCGATGTCCTCGCGCCAGCGCACGTACGAGTCGCAGGCCCGCGAGCCGTCGCCGCCGCCCTCGACCGCGCCGGGGCGGCGGCAGAACGCGTCCCACACCGACTCGCCCCGGCCGTGATGTCCCTCGATCTGGTACGCCGAGGTGCCCGCGCCCCAGAGGAACCCGTCAGGAAAGCTCATCCCTTGCTTCCCGTCGTCGCGATGCCCTTGATGAAGTGCTTCTGGCCCAGGAAGAACAGGATGATCATCGGGATGGTGGTGATGACGCTGGCCGTCATGACGATCTCCCAGTGCCACTCACCGCCGAACCCGAACTGGTCGAGCAGCGCCTTCAGCCCGCGCGGCACGGTGAAGGTCTCGGAGTCGCGCAGGTAGATGAGCGGCCGCATGAGGTCGGTCCAGGCGGCCTGGAACTCGAACAGCAGGGTCACCACGACCGCCGGCTTGCACAGGGGCAGGGCGATGCGGGTGAAGATCTTCCAGTTGTTCGCGCCGTCGATCTTGGCCGCCTCGAACGGCTCGCGCGGCAGGCCCATGAAGAACTGCCGCAACAGGAAGATGTAGAAGGCACTGCCGAACAGGTTCTGGGCCCACAGCGGCGTCAGCGTGCCGACCGCGCCGAGCGAGTTCCAGATGAGGAAGACCGGGATCATCGTGACCGCGCCCGGCAGCATCATCGTCGCCAGCACCACGCCGAACAACGCGTTCCTGCCGGGGAAGCGGAAGTAGGCGAACCCCCAGGCCACCATCGCGCTGGTGACCGTCACGGCCACCGCCGCCAGCACCGTCACCAGCAGCGTGTTGGCCATCCAGAGGCCGAGCGGGGCCTCCTGCCACACCTGGATGTAGTTGTCGAAGGTGAACGTCTCGGGGATGAGCCGGTTGTCGAACACCTCGCTGCGCGGCTTGAAGGACGCGCTGAGCAGCCAGATGAACGGGTAGATGAACGCGACGGTGAACGCGCCCAGCGCGACCCAGGTCAGGATCTTCGCGGCGCGCCTCATGGGTTACCCCCTTCGTAGTGGACGTAGCGCCTGGTCACCACGATCTGCACGGCCGTGATCGCCATGATGACGATGAACAGCAGCCAGGCGAGCGCGGAGGCGTACCCCATGTGCAGGAACTCGAAGGCCTGCTGGAACAGGTAGATCGCGTAGAACAGCGCGGCGTCGTTGCTGTAGGTGGTGTTGCCGGCGCCGAAGAAGGCGGTGTACGCCTCGGTGAACGACTGCAGGGCGTTGATGCTGTCCACGATGAACAGGAAGAACAGCGTGGGACTGATCATCGGCACGGTGATCCGCAGCAGCCGCTTCCACCAGCCGGCGCCGTCCACGAGGGCGGAGTCGTACAGCTCCTGCGGGACGCCGCGCAGCGCGGCCAGGATGATGACCACGGAGGAGCCGACCGTCCACAGGTTCATCAGCACCAGGGCCGGCTTGACCCAGTTCGGGTCGGTGGTCCACGCCGGGCCGTCGATGCCGAAGACGCCGAGGAAGGCGTTGATCAGGCCGTCCTGGCCGTTGAACAGCAGCAGCAACAGGATGCCGATCGCGACCGGCGGCGTCATCTTCGGCAGGAAGAACGCCGTACGGAAGAAGCCGGTGGCCTTGCTGGCGCTGTTGAGCAGCAGCGCCAGCCCCAGCGCGACGACGAGGTGGGTCGGCACCGACAGCACGGCGAACACGAACGTGTTCCACAGCGCCAGGCCGACCTTCGGGTCCTCGAAGAGCTGCACGTAGTTGTCGAAGCCGACGTAGTTCGGGTCGTTGATGACGTCGTAGTCGGTCAGCGACAGGTAGGCGCTGTTGATGACGGGCCACGCGGTGAAGACGACGAAGCCGATGATCCAGGGGCTGATGAACAGCAGCGCCGCCCTGGTCTCGATGAAGCGCGCGCTGCGCCGCCGTGGTGGCCGTCCTGGTGTTCTGGTACGGGAAGGGGACATCTCAGTTCGTACGCTTCGTCCAGCCGGCCCATGCCTTGTCGAGCGCCGCCTGGGCGTCCTGCTGGGCCTTGTCGAGGGCGGCCTGCGGCTCGTCCTGGCCGTTGAGCACCCGGTTCACGGCGTTCTGCCAGGCGTCCTTGAACTCCTTGTCGGCCGGGTTGGCGGGGAGGCTGAAGGTGTTCTTGTTGGCCTCGTAGAACGCCTTGACGCCCTCGTCCCAGGTGGCGCCGCCGGAGGTGAGCATCTTCTCGATCTCGGCGTCGGCCTTGACGTTGCCGGTGAGGATGCCGGTGAACGGCTTGCCCTCGGCCTTGCGCTTGTCGAGGCGGGCCTGGGCGGCGGCCTTCCAGGTGTCGACCAGGGTCATCGACTTGGCGAAGCGGCAGGCCGCGCCGGGGTTCTTGGCGCCCTTGGGGATGGCCCACGACGAGCCCGACGAGTAGGCCAGCGCCTTGCCCTCCGGGGTGCGGAAGGTGTCGAAGGCCATCGGCGCCTTGGGCGAGACGTCGTTGAGCACGTTGACGTACCACTGCTCCATCGGCATGGCGCCGAGGGCGTTCTTGGCGTACTGGTTGCCCTTGCCGAAGAAGTCGGCCGAGTCGCGCACGGCCTTGACCTTGGCGAAGCCGCCCTGCGCGTCGTAGATGGAGACGGCGAACTGCAGCGCCTTCACCACCTCGGGGCTGTTGAGCTGGGCGGTCCTGCCGTCGGCCGAGAGCAGGTCGGCGCCGAGCGACTTGGCCCACAGCGGCAGGAACTCCGGCAGCTTGCTGTCGAAGCCGATCACCTTGAGCTTGCCGCCGGGCGCCTTGACCAGTTTCTTGGTCGCGGCGGTGATCTTCTCCCAGCTGGAGCCGTTGACGTCGTCGATGGTCAGGCCGGCCTCCTTGAGCAGGTCGGCGTTGGCCATCGTGATCTGGACCTGGTTGAACTCGGGGATGGCCCAGATCTCGTCGCCGAAGGTCACCTGGGCGAGGGCGTTGGGGTTGTACATCGAGGTGTCGATCTGCTCGCCCTGGATGCAGGCGGTCAGGGGGATGATCGCACCCCGTGAGGCGAAAGTGCCGATCTGGTCGCGGTTGGCGTAGATGATGTCCGGCGGGTCGCCGGCCGCGACCGAGGACAGGAACTGCTGGATGTCCAGGTCACCCTCGATCAGCTTCACGTCGGCGCCGCCGAGCGCCTTCTTGGCCAGATCGACGCGGGTGGTCCCGATCTCGTCGGTCGCGCCGAAGCCCATGGCCGAGATCGTGCCCTGATAGGAGGCACCGGGGTTGTACTGGCCTGCCGACGGGGTCGGGTCGGCCGCTCCACCGGTGCCCTTGGCGCACGACGTGAGCGCCAGCGCGAGGGACACGGACAGGACGGACCAGCGGACAAGTGGGGTTCTCATTGGGGGTTTCGCCTCCACACTGATCAAGCGGGGCATCAGGCATGCTGATGACGGCCACGTGGCGCCAGGCCAGTGTGGCAACGTTCACACATCTGAGAACGTACCCATACCGCTGAAATCCCGTCAACCACTCCATCCACTGCGTTTCGGTGACGTTAACAACTCCAAGGGTGTGGGACGCCCCACTGGGACACCTGTCGGGAACGACCACAGCCCCTTCCCCGTCGGCGATCCCGTACACGCGCGAGGGCCCGGCCGAAGCGATCGGCCGGGCCCTCTGGTGCAGGCGCCCTGGGGCAGGGGGGTAGGGCGCCCTTCTGGGAAAGCCCCGTGCGGGTCAGCCCCGGATCAGTGCGTGCTCGCCTTCTCCGCGCCGACGCCGGTGAGCGAGCGGACCTCGATCTCGGCGTACTTGGCGGCGTTGTACTCCTTGCTGAGGACGGTGCCGATCCAGCCGCACAGGAAGCCCAGCGGGATCGAGACGATGCCGGGGTTGCTCAGCGGGAACCAGGCGAAGTCGGCACCCGGGAACAGCGCCGTCTTGCCGCCGGAGACCACCGGCGAGAAGATGACCAGCAGCAGGGCGGAGACCAGACCGCCGTAGATAGCCGAGACCGCGCCGGCGGTGTTGAACCTCTTCCAGAACAGGCTGTAGAGGATCGCCGGCAGGTTGCCCGACGCCGCCACCGCGAACGCCAGCGCCACCAGGAACGCCACGTTCTGGCCCTGGGCGAGGATGCCCAGGCCGATCGCCACGGCGCCGATGACGAGGGCGGAGATGCGGGCCACGACGACCTCCTGCCGCTCGGTGACCTGGCCGCGCTTGAAGACGTGCGCGTACAGGTCGTGCGAGAAGCTGGAGGAGGAGGCCAGCGTCAGACCCGCCACCACGGCCAGGATCGTGGCGAACGCCACAGCGCCGATCAGCGCCAGCAGGATCGTGCCGCCGACGGAGCCGAAGATCTCCTCACCGATGCGCTGTGCCAGCATGGGCGCCGCGGTGTTGCCCGCCGCGTCGCCCGCGGCGATCGCGTCCTTGCCGACCAGGGCCGCCGCGCCGAAGCCGAGGACCAGGGTGAGCAGGTAGAAGACGCCGATGATGCCGATGCCCCAGAGCACCGACTTGCGGGCGTCCTTGGCGGTGGGCACGGTGTAGAAGCGGATGAGGATGTGCGGCAGGCCCGCGGTGCCGAGCACCAGTGCCAGGCCCAGGCTGATGAGGTCGATCTTGCCGGCCAGGCCCTGCGCCTCGGTGCCGTACTTCAGGCCGGGGATCAGGAAGCTGCCGGGGTTGCCCGAGGGGCCGCTGGTCGCGGCGGCCTGGCCGAGCAGCGCCGAGAGGTTGAAGCCGAACTTGCCGAGCACCAGCAGCGTCACCAGCGCGGCGCCGCTCATCAGCAGCACGGCCTTGACGATCTGGACCCAGGTGGTGCCCTTCATGCCGCCGAAGACGACGTACACGATCATGAGGGCGCCGACGCCGATGATCGTCCACGCCTTGCCGGCCTCGCCGGTGATGCCGAGCAGCAGGCCGACCAGCGCGCCCGCGCCGACCATCTGGGCCAGCAGGTAGAAGATGCTGACCACGATGGTGGAGACGCCCGCCGCCGTACGGACGGGCCGCGGGCTCATGCGGAAGGCCAGCACGTCGGCCATGGTGAACTTGCCGGAGTTCCGCATCAGCTCGGCCACCAGCAGCAGCGCCACCAGCCAGGCGACGAGGAAGCCGATCGAGTAGAGGAACCCGTCATATCCGGACAGGGCGATGATGCCGGCGATGCCGAGGAACGAGGCGGCCGACATGTAGTCGCCGCCGATCGCCAGGCCGTTCTGCACGCCGCTGAACGACCGGCCGCCCGCGTAGTAGTCGGCGGCCGTCTTGGTCTGGCGGCTCGCCCAGACGGTGATCGCCAGGGTGAAGGCCACGAAGGTGAGGAAGAGAATCATCCCCAGGGTCGTCGAGCTCACTGAGTCTTCTCCTCCACCTCGTGCCGCAGCTTGTCAGCGATCGGGTCGAGCTGCTTCTCGGCGTGCCTGGAGTAGGCCCACGCGATGAGGAAGGTCGACACGAACTGCAGCAACCCGAAGATCAGCCCGACGTTGATCTCGCCGAACAGCTTGATGCCCATGAAGTCGCGCGCCCACCCCGACAGCACCACATACAGCAGGTACCAGACGAGGAACGCCACGGTCATGGGGAACGTCCAGCGGCGGAAGCGCCGCTTCAGGTCCTGGAACTCACTGCTCTCCTGAACTTGCTCATAAACCGATGCGTCATGTTCTTGTGTCGTCACGAGACCTCCACTGTGATGCGGATCACGCCCAACGTAAGAGCGCAACCTACCCGGCGTGGAGATGCCCCGAAGGGTTGTTCGGCGAGCCGCTGATGCACCGCGCTTAGTTGGAACGGGCTTGCGGCGAAAGGTCCGTCTGGCGCGATGAGCGGTCGGTTATCCCTTTCACTCCCTTACCGGTCATCCCTTCACCGCGCCCGCCGTCAGCCCCTCCACGATGTAGCGGCGGACGGCGGCGAACAGCACGAGCGTCGGCAGCACCGAGACGACGGTGGCGGCCGCCATCGAGCCCCAGTCGATGTCGTACTGGGTGATGAAGGAGTTCATGGCGACCGGGATCGTCTTGGCGTCCTCGCTGTCGATGAACGTGATCGCGAGGAACAGCTCGTTCCAGCACTGCACGAACGCGAAGATGAACGTCGCGGCGATGCCGGGCAGCATGACCGGGATCACCACGCGCACCATGGCCACGAGGCGCGAGGCGCCGTCCACCTGGGCCGCCTCCTCCAGCGCCACCGGCACCCGCTCGTAGAAGCCGCGCATGATGATCGTCGAGAACGGCACCAGCATGGCGACGTACACCAGCATGAGCCCGGCCAGCCGGTTGAGCAGGTCGAGGTCGGACATCAGCAGGTAGAGCGGCCCGAGCGCGATGAACAGCGGGATCATCTGGGTGACCAGGAACGCCAGCATCAGCGCCCCGCGCCCGGGAAAGGCGAAGCGGGCCAGCGTGTAGCCGCCGAGGACGCCGATCGCCGTCACCACCCCCGCGGAGACGAGCGACACCAGCAGCGAGTTGAGCAGGTACGTGCCGAAGTCGGCGAACGAGAACAGCTCCTCGTAGTGCTCGAACGTCACCTTCGACGGCCAGTAGCGCAGCGGCACCGAGAAGATCTCCGGCTGCGGCTTGAGCGAGGTGACGACGATCCAGTACAGCGGGAACAACGTGATCAGCAGCCAGCCGCCCAGCACGAGCACCTTGGCGGTCGTGGCGAGGCGCCGCAGCGGGGTGCGCGCGGTCATCGGGCCTTCTCGAATCTCGTGGCGTTGAGGTAGAACACGCTGAACGCCAGCAGCAGCCCCAGCACGAGCAGGCCGACCGCGCCGGCCCTGCCGTAGTCGCCGCCGATCACCTGCTGGATGAGGAACGTGGTGACGATGTCGGTGCTGCCGGCCGGGCCGCCGCCGGTCATGGAGTAGATCAGGTCGGGGAAGTTGAGTATCCAGATGATCCGCAGCAGCACGATCAGCGCCAGGGTGGGCCTGATGTGCGGCAGCGTCACGTGCCAGAACCGCCGCCACCGCGAGGCGCCGTCCACGGCCGCGGCCTCGTAGAGCTCGCCCGGCACCGACTGCAGCGCGGCCATGATCATGATGGCGAAGAACGTGACGCCGTACCAGATGTTGGCCACGATCACCGACGTCATCGCCCAGCCGGGCGTGGCGAGGAACCCGATGCGCTCGTCGATGATCCCCGCCTTGAGCAGCAGGTCGTTGATCACGCCGAACTGGCCGTTGAACAGCCACCGCCACAGCAGCCCGATCAGGAACCCCGACATCGCCCACGGGAAGAACACCCACGCCTGGTAGAGCCCGCGCCCCCGGAAGTGCCCGCGCAGCAGCAGCGCCAGGCCGAAGCCGAGGAAGAACTGGAAGAACAGCGAGACCGCCACCCACGTGCCGGTGTTGCGCAGCGCCGTCCAGAACCGCTCCTCCGCCAGCACCGCGCGGAAGTTCTCCAGGCCGGTGAACGGGGTCGCGGTCAGGTCGAACAGCGAGTACCGCTGGAACGCGATGACCGCGCCCCTGATCATCGGGTAGTACGTGAACAGCGCGACGAACACCACGCCCGGCAGCAGGCACAGCGCGATGAACCGGGCCCGCCGGACGGTGAACGTCCTCAAGAGACCTTCTTGGCCTGGTCGGCCCAGAAGGCGTCCCATGCCTTCAGCACCTCGGCCGTGCTCTTCTTGCCGGTGATCAGGGCCTGCACGTCACGGTCGGAGTCGACCAGGAACTGGCTCCAGCCCGGATAGTCCACCGGCCTGATCGTGATCACCTGTTTCGGGTCCTGCTGCGCCTCCAGGTACGCCTTCCACGCGCCCTGCGAGAACTGCGGGTCGCTCTGTGCCTGCTTCGAGATCGGGATCAGCGAGTTGCCCTTGGCGAAGGCGATGCTCTGCTCCGCCTCCGACAGGTACTGCACCAGCTTGACCGCCTGCTCCGGGTGCGCGCTGAAGGAGGTGACGCCCCAGCCGGCGTAGCCGACGGGCTGGAAGGCGTACCCGGTGGGGCCCTTCGGGATGGGGGCGGTGGCCCAGTTCGTCAGGCCGCTCTCCTCGACCGTCTTGATGACCTCGGGGTCCTGGATGAGCATGCCGGTGACGCCCGAAGTGAAGCCCTGCACCATCTCGGGGAAGCCCCAGGCCACGGAGTCGGGCGGCGACGCCTCACGGTAGATCTTGACGAACAGGTCGAGCGCCTGCGCCGCCTCGGGCGTGGCGAAGATCGTCCGCTTGTCCTTGAGGAAGAACGACTTCTCCGGGTCGAGCGCCTCTCCGTTGTACGCGCTGATCATCATCACCGCGTAGTCGGCGCCGCCCTTGCCGCCGCGGAAGGAGTAGCCGTAACGGTCGCCGGTGGTCTGGGCCTTGCCGGCCTCGTACAGCTCCTGCCAGGTGGCGGGCGGCCGCGTCAGGCCGCGGTCGGTGCGGTAGAACAGCGTGCGCTGGTAGAAGCCGTACGGGATGAGGTACGCCTTGCCGCCCACCTCGACCGCCTTCTTCTGGGCCAGCTCGGTCAGGTCCGACCAGCCGGCCCAGCCGGTCGTGGGCAGCTCGGCCAGCCAGCCGTTGTTGGAGAAGGACTTGGCGGTGTGATCGCGCACCTCCAGCACGTCCAGGTCCTTCTTCGTCTGCAGGATCTGGGTGATCTTCTGGTCGGCGCTGTCGAGCGGCGGGGAGACGAGCTCGACGGTGACGCCGGGGTTGGCCTGCTCGAAGCCGTCGAGGAGGGACTTGATGAGCTTCGTACGTTCTGGACTGGTCAGACTCTCGATCATCCGGAGCCGCACCTCTCCCCCGGACCCGGCGGATCCGGAGGAGGAGCCGCAGCCCGCGAGGACGAGCGTGGCGGCGACCGTGGCTGCTAGGAGGGGATTTCTCACGACGAGCCTCCCGCGAAGGGCAGACAGCGCTGTCAATCACGATGCTGTCCTTCACGTTAGGCGGACATGCCCTCCAGCGCCAGACCGAGATCCTTGATCAGGGTGTCCGCGGGCTCCAGGCCGACGGACAGGCGGACGAGGCCGACGGGGATGCCCATGGTGACGCGGACGCTCTCCTCGGTGGTCAGCGCGGGCGCGTTCACCAGGCTCTCGAACCCGCCCCACGACACCCCGATCCGGAAGTGCCGCAACTGGTTGATGAACCGGCCGACCTGCTCCCGCGACTCGGTGTCCAGCACGAGGCTGAACAGGCTGGAGAAGCCCGACATCTGCCGCAGCGCGACCGCGTGCCCGGGATGCGACGGCAGCCCCGGGTGGTTCACCTCGCGCACCGCGGGATGGCCCTCCAGGAACGCCGCCACCGCCAGCCCGCGCTCCTGGTGCGCCGCCATCCGCACCGGCAGCGTACGCAGGCCCTTGATCACCTTGGCCGCGTCATGCGGCGACATCGCGGCCCCGTACAGCTGGTACTCCTGCAACGCCAGCGGCCTGACCAGCCGCGACGGCCCCACGACGACGCCGCCCACGAGGTCGCTGTGCCCGCCGACGTACTTCGACAGCGAGTGCACGACGAGGTCCACCCCCATCGTCAGCGGCTTCTGGAACAGCGGCGTGGACCAGGTGTTGTCCATCACCGTCAGCAGCCCGCGCTCGCGCGCCCAGGCCGTCACCTCCGTGATGTCCACGATCTGGTAGGCCATGTACGACGGCGACTCGAAGTAAAGTATTCGGGTGCTGGGCCTGATAGCGCTATCACCTGCCGCGAGGTCGTCGACGTGCGTATGCGACACCCCGAACTTCTCCAGATAGCGCAGGAACTGCGTGGTGGGCCCATAGACCGCACCCAGCACCAGCACGTGATCGCCGGCCGACACGAGCGAGGAGATGGTCGCCGAGATCGCGCCCATGCCCGAGCCGAAACACTTCGCGCGCTCTCCCCGCTCCAGCGCCGCGAGCTTACGCTGGGCGAGATCCACCGTCGGGTTGGTCCCCCGCCAGTAGACGTAACGCTCGTCCTCGTCCTTGACGGCCGCGCCCAGCTCCTCCGCCGTCTCGAACGTGAACAGCGAGTTCTCGAACACCGGCGGGTTGACCGCGCCCAGCACCCAAGGCTCGTCCTCACCCAACCGGCCACAGATCCATTCGTCATCCATGGGGGCACACTATGACAGCGCGGGAGAACGGCGACCTCGTGGTCTCGCTGAACGACGGTCAGGAGGCCGCCACGCGCAAGCCCACCATGGCCGACGTCGCGCGGCACGCGGGCGTGAGCCTCAAGACCGTCTCCCGGGTCGTCAACCAGGAGCCGCACGTGCGGGCCTCGCTGCAGCAGCGGGTGCAGGCCGCCATCGACGCGCTCGGCTACCGCCGCAACGAGGCCGCCGCCCGGCTCGCCAGGGGCGCCTCCATGCTGACGCTCGGGCTGGTCATGGAGAACATCTCCAACGAGTTCTACGGCCGCCTGGCCGCCGCCGTGGAGGCCGCCGCCGCCGAGCACGAGGCGCTCGTCGTGTTCGGCTCGTACGAGGAGAGCGCCGACAAGGAGCGCATGCTCATCGAGTCGATGTACGCCCGCGGCGTCGACTCCCTCATCGTCGTGCCGTCGGCCGCCGACCACGGCTGGCTGGCCAGGCACGCCGGGCTCACCACGGTGTTCGTGGACCGGGTGCCGCCCGGCCTGGTGACCGCCGACGCGGTGCTGCTCGACGACGTGCGCGGCGGCCAGGTCGCCACCGAGCACCTGCTGGCCCACGGCCATCGCAGGATCGCGCTCATCTCCGACGACGAGGACATCAGCTCGGTGCACGACCGGGCCGCCGGTCACCGTACGGCGCTGGCCGCCGCCGGGGTGCCCGCCGACGAGACACTCGTGGTGCACGCGGTGTACGACCCCGCCCGGGTGGCCCGCGAGGTCGCCAGGCTGCTCGACCTGGCCGACCCGCCCACCGCGTTCTTCGCCACCAACAACCGGGCCGCGATCGGCATCCTCCAGGCGCTGCGCGAGCGGCCCGAGCGGCCCGCGTACGTGGGGTTCGACGACTTCGCGCTGGCCGGCGTGTTCAACCCGGGCGTCACCGTGGTCCGCTACGACACCGCGCGGCTCGCCAGGGCCGCCGTGGACCTGCTGCTCAACCCCTCGCGCGCGGGCCGCAGGGTCAAGGTGCCGATCGAGCTGGTGGCGCGCGGCTCGGGCGAGCTGCCGCCCCCATGACGCCCGCCATGACGCCCGCGTGACACTCAAAACCCGGTCACGTCTCCACAAGCTCCGCACGCCCGGCGGATGAGCGGGTACCCCCTGTCTCGACCGACGGGGAGCTGAGCATGTCCGAGGGCGCCGAGGAGGCCAGGGTCGACACCGACCCGGACGTCTATCTCGACGTGCCCGAGGTCAAGGTGGACGAGATCACCCTCGACGTCCAGGACCTGCGGGCCAGGGTGTCGCTCCAGGCCGAGGTGCTCGACCTGCTCAAGCTCAATGTCGGCGCGGACGTCTTCCTCGGCAGCGTCAACCTCACCATCAAGGGGGTGGAGGCGCAGGCGCTGCTGAAGGTGCGGCTGGACAACGTGGCCCGCATCATCGACCGGGTCCTGCAGACCATCGACACCAACCCGCAGCTCCTCGAGCACCTCACCAGGGGCGTCGGCCGCGCGGTCGAGGACATCGGCCTGGGCGCGGGCCACGCGGTCCGCGACGTCGGCGCGGGCGCCGGTGGGGCGGTCAGGGACGTGGGCGCCGGTGCCGGCGGCGCGGTCAGGGACGTGGGAGCGGGCGCCGGCGGCGCGGTCCGCGACCTGGGAGCGGGCGCGGGCGGCGCCGTACGGGACGTCGGCGCGGGCGCGGGCGGGGCGGTCAGGGACGTGGGCGCGGGCGCCGGCGACACCGTCCGCGAGGTGGGCGCGAGCACGGGCGACACCGTCCGCGAGGTCGGGTCGATCACAGGCGCCCTGGGGGAAGGGGAGCACCATGCCGAAGCCGGAACGCCCGGAGAACCCCGACGTGGAGATCAGCGCCACGGCGAAGGCGAAGGAGCTGCGCTTCCACGACCGTCCCAAGGTGGTGGTGCGCGCGCATGCCGAGCCGGATGGCGAGTGCTTCTGGGGCAGCGACCGGACGAACCTGCCTGAGCAGGTGGAGCCGGACGTCACCTACCAGGACATCCGCATCGACTTCCGCCTCGGCGCCAAGCTCACTGCCCCGGACGACTAGGACGAGCGGGGCCGCCAGTCGCCGCGGTCGAGGTCGAGGTTCTCCGGGGTGTGCAGGCGGACCATCGTCCGCGCCACCCCGGCCGGCACGCGGTGCGGGGTGAGGAACGACACCGCGATCATCACGGTGAACGCGATGGGCACCGTCCACGCCGCCGGCTGGGCGAGCAGCGCCCCCGCCAGCCCGCCCTGGGGCCCGGCGACGATCGTGACGAGGACGGCGCCGCTGGCCAGCCCGCCCCCGATGAACAGCCCGGCGAGCGCCCCGATCGTCGACAGGCGCCGCCACCAGATGCCGAGCACGAGCAGCGGGCAGAACGACGACGCGGCCACCGCGAAGGCCAGCCCCACCACGTCCGCCACCGGCAGCGCCCGCGCCCACAGCGCGAGGGCCAGCGGCACCGCGACCGCCATCAGCGTGGCCTCCCTGAACGAGCGCACCCCGCCCTTGAGCAGGTCCTGGGCGATGACTCCCGCCACGGACACGGTCAGCCCCGACGAGGTGGACAGGAACGCCGCGAACGCGCCTGCGGTGACCAGCGCGGTCAGCAGGTCGCCGAGCGTGCCGCCGATCATGCGGCTGGGCAGCGTGAGCACGACCGTGTCGGTGCGGACGAGGTCGGGGGCGTACAGGCGGCCGAGCCAGCCGTACACGGCCGGGAGCAGGTAGAAGGCGCCGAGCAGCGTGAGGACGACGAGCGTGGTGCGGCGCGCGGCCCGTCCGTCGGGGTTGGTGTAGAAGCGCACGAGCACGTGCGGCAGCCCCATGGTGCCGAGGAAGGTCGCGAGGATCAGCGAGTACGTCGAGTACAGCCCGTACTCCTTGCCGCCCACCAGCGGCACCTGCCAGGTGGCCGCGTCGGCGGCGCTGAGGCCGGGCGCGCCGTCGCCCTGCCAGGCGATGAGCAGGAACACCAGCGGCACGGCCAGCGCGGTCAGCTTCAGCCAGTACTGGAACGCCTGCACGAACGTGATCGACCGCATCCCGCCCGACAGCACGTTGACCGCGACGACGACGGCGACGAGCAGGCCGCCCACCCAGACGGGCGCGCCGGTGATCGTGCGCAGCACCAGCCCCGCGCTCTGGAACTGCGGCATGAGGTAGAGCCAGCCGATCAGCACGACGAGCACGCTGGCGGTGCGGCGCACGGTCATCGACTCCAGCCGCGCCTCGGCGAAGTCGGGCAGCGTGTACGCCCCCGACCGCCGCAACGGCGCCGAGACCAGCACCAGCAGCACCAGGTAGCCGCCGGTCCAGCCGACGGGCAGCCACAGCATGTCCACGCCGAAGGACAGGATGAGCCCGGCGACGCCCAGGAAGGAGGCCGCCGACAGGTACTCGCCGCCGATGGCGGAGGCGTTCCAGAGCGGGCTGACCGTGCGGGAGGCGACGTAGAAGTCGGAGGTCGTCCGGGAGAACCTGATCCCGAACGCCCCGATGAGCACGGCCGCCACCATGACGACCAGGACCGCGGTCAGGCTCATGCGGCACCCGCGCCCGTGAAGGAGACGTTCACCGGCGCTCGACCAGTTCGGCGAAGTGACGCTCGTTGCGCTCGGCCTGCCGGACGTACAGCCACGCCCCGATGACGAACGCGGGGTAGATGAGCCCGGCCAGCACCGCCCACGGCAGCGGCACGCCCAGCAGGTGCACCTCGCGCAACTCGGGGATGAGCAGGAACAGCAGCGGCAGCCCGCCGACGACGCAGGCCAGCACCGTGCAGACGAACAGCGCCAGCCGGAACTGGGTGCGCAGCAGCGAGTGCATGTAGACCTCGCCGAGCCTGGTCTGCTCGTCGATCTCCCGGGTGGCGGGGTAGCGGGGGCGGCGGGCGGCGGCCGTGCGGGGGCTGGTGACGGCGATCCTGCGCGGCGCGTCCGCTCCCCGCCGCGAGCCCTCCGAGGCCCGCCTGGAGCCGTCGGACGACCGGCGCGGCTGCTCGGGGCGGGGCAGCGGCGAGCGCCGGCCCTGACGTGGCTCGGAGCTCATTCCTGCCTGCCCTTCCTGGCCCGCCGCACCAGCAGGTCACGCAGCTCCCGCGTGTGCCGGCGGCTGACCGGTAGCTCGGTGTCACCGACGCGTACGGTGCACTTGCCCGAGTCGATGTGCAACTCCTCGATGTGTTTCACGGCCACCAGGTGGCTGCGGTGCACCCGGACGAACCCGGCCGACGCCCACCGCTCCTCCAGCGTGGCGAGCGGGATGCGCACCAGGTGGCTGCCGGAGGCGGTGTGCAGGCGGGCGTAGTCGCCGTGCGCCTCGACGTAGATGACGTCCGCGCTGGAGACGAACCGGGTCACCCCGCCCAGCTCGACCGGGATCGTGTCGCTCTCGCCGCCCTCCGCGGGCACGTCGGCCGAGACCGCGACCCGCCTGATGGCCTCCGCGAGCCGCTCGGGGCGCACCGGCTTGAGCAGGTAGTCCTCGGCCTTGATCTCGAAGGCGTCCACCGCGTGCTCCTCGTACGCGGTCACGAACACCACCCTGGGCGGGTTCGCGAACTGCGACAGCAGCCGCCCGAGCACCACGCCGTCGAGGCCGCGCATCCTGATGTCGAGGAACACGGCGTCGATCGGCCGCCCCTCGGCGATGGCGCGGTCGAGCAGCCGCAGCGCGGCGGCGCCGTCCCGCGCGGTCGCGACCTCGCCGATGCGGGGGTCGGCGCGCAGCAGGTACGACAGGTCTTCCAGAGCGGGCAACTCGTCGTCGACCGCGAGTACCCGGAGTTGTGCCATAGACAGTGATGAAACCGACAACGAAGATCGAGGTCAACGGGCGGAGACGCCTGGGTGATATTTCGGCAATCTGATGTTGACCTTGGTGCCCGCGCCGTCGGCCGTCTCGACCACGAGGCCGTACTCGTCGCCGTAGACCTGGCGCAGCCGCTCGTCCACGTTCGCCAGCCCGACGCCGCCCGCCGGAGCGATCTCACCTGCGAGGATACGGCGCAGCCTGTCGGGGTCCATGCCCAGGCCGTCGTCCTCGACGCTGATGCGGCACTCCGCGCCGGCGTCCTCGGCGATGATGGTGATGCGGCCGACGCCGTTCTTGCTCTCCAGGCCGTGCCGCACGGCGTTCTCCACCAGCGGCTGCAGGCACAGGAACGGCACGGCGACCGGCAGCACCTCCGGCGCGATGCGCAGCGTCACCTGGAGCTGGTCGCCGAACCTCGCCCGCTCCAGGATCAGGTAGCGGTCGATCGAGCGCAGCTCCTCGGCCAGCGTGGTGAACTCGCCGTGCCGCCGGAAGGAGTAGCGGGTGAAGTCGGCGAACTCCAGCAGCAGCTCCCTGGCCCGCTCGGGGTCGGTGCGCACGAACGAGGCGATCGTGGTGAGCGAGTTGTAGATGAAGTGCGGCGAGATCTGCGCGCGCAGCGCCCGCACCTCGGCCTCCATGAGCAGCGTGCGCGAGCGGTCCAGCTCGGCCAGCTCCAGCTGCGAGTCCACCCAGCCGGCCACCTCCTGGGCGGCCCTGACGAGCCCGGCCGAGGCGGTCTGCCCGTACGCGGCGAGCGTGCCCACCACCCGGTCGTCGGTGGTCAGCGGCACCACCACGGCGTGCCTGATGGGGCACTCGAGCAGGTCGCAGTCGATGGTGAGCACCTGGGTGCGGCCGTCCTGGAGGGTGGCGGCGGCGTGCTCGAACGCCTGGTCGGCGTGGTGGTCGTCGCCCTCGCCGTCGTAGACGAGCAGGCGTTCGCCGTCGGTGATGGCCAGGGCGGCGGAGCCGAGCAGGGTGCGCAGGTGGCGGGAGGCGCGCTCGGCGCCGTCGGCGGTCAGCCCGGCCCGCAGCGGCGGCCCGGCCAGGGAGGCGGTGTGCAGGGTCTCGAACGTGGCCCGCTCGGCCGGGCTGGTGCCGAGCTCTCTGCGCCCGCGCATGAGCCGCCACAGCACGACGCCGGGCACGCCGACGAGCACCGCGACGACGGCCGAGCCGACGAGGTACTCCACGCGGCCAGAGCCTAGCTCATAGGGGGCTCACAGGGCCTTGGCGATGCGGGCGGCGTAGGAGGCGGCCTCATCGGCGGAGTCGTACGAGGTGCGGGGCCAGAAGAAGCCGCGCAGGCCGTCCTTCTTGTTGCGCGGCACGACGTGCACGTGCAGGTGGGCGACGCTCTGGCTGACGCGGTTGTTCATCGCCACGAACGTGCCGCCGGCCTCGAGGCCCTGCTCCACGGCCCGCGCCATGGCCTGCACCCGCTCGAAGAACGGCCCGACGTCGGCGAGGTCGGTGAGGGTCTCGACGTGGACGCGCGGCACGACCAGCACGTGTCCCTTGAAGACCGGGCGGATGTCGAGGAAGGCGAGCGCCACGTCGTCGGAGCTCACCAGGTGGGCGCTCCGCTCCCCGGCGATGATCTCGCAGAACAGGTCGGTGCTCACGGGCCGACCCTACCGGCCTTGGCCGCGAAGGCCGTCCAGCTCGTCATGTTGGGCTTCGACCACTGCTCGGGGGCGTGCAGGAAGTGCTCGCCGACCCGTTCGCGCAGGCGTACGGGCACCTCGGGCACCTTCGCGCCCCTGCAGTGGTAGACCAGCCCGCCGCCGCGCCGCCCCATCGCCATCCACGGCAGCCACGGCGAGACCCGGCACCACGAGAACACGCACGGCACGTCCGGCACGCCCGACTCCAGGTCGGCGGCGGAGGCGAAGAACTGGAACAGCTCCAGCGCCCGGTAGGTGTCGCTCGCCGAGTTCTCCGGGTAGTCGGCCACCTTGAGCGGCGACGGGTAGGCCAGCCGGACGTCCACGTTGTAGACGACCTGCCCGCCGAGCCGCGTCTCGGGCACCGTGTAGGCGCCCAGCCGCTGGTTGACCGGGTCGTTGAAGACGTGCTGCACCTCGGCCTCGCGCCCGGTGAACGGGTTGGTCCAGGTGTCGAGCACCCGCCGGTCGCGGGGGTCGAGGTAGAGCGCGGCCTCCCGGGTCAGCAACCGCCAGCCGCCGTCGGTCTCGACGGCCCTGGCCACGTTGAGCCCCTCGAAGCCGAACAGGTGATGCGGGCCGTCGTCGTCCTGCCAGCCGTAGACGTCGCCGGTCCAGTACGAGATCGTCTCCGCGCCGTCGGCGGACGCGCGCACCCGGATGAAGTCCATGCCGGGCAGCCTAGCCACCGGGTATGCCGGAGGACGGCCGCTCGCGCACGGTCACCTGGAAGACCGCCTCGCCCGACTGCCGCCTGCTCTCCTCGGTGGCCGGCGTCCGGTCCTGGCCGCAGCGCCAGCAGTCGTACAGCCTGATCTCGGTCGTGCCCGGGTGCTTGCCGTTGAAGACGAAGTACGCCGTGCCGCCCGAGCCGGGCGCGTCGCCCTGGCTCTCGCGCTCCTCGCTGATGAACGAGGCCACCTTCGTGTCGGGCACCGCCACCAGGTCCCAGCTGTCGCCCACGGACGGGTTCTCCGGCACGGCGAGCGAGAACCGCTGCCCCGGCGTCACCTCGACCTGGACGGTCGCGCCCTTGGCCCCCTTGGCGACCTTCCCGTAGTCGCTCACCCACGACCCGGCGCCGCACCCGGCCGCCAGCAGCGGGACGAGCAGGGCGGCGGCCACCGTTCCACGCATCACCCTGGCAGGTTACCGGCCCTGCTCCTCCGTCCCCTGGAAGGGGGCGTCAGGGAAGTTGCACGACGATCCTGATGCGGTCGCCGCGCCGCCCGACCTCGATCACGCGGCGGCGGTAGGCCGCCCTGCCGGTCATCATCCGGCGCAGCGCGAACGCGGTCATCGCGCCCGCCACCAACATCAGCACCATGGGACGCCGTCCCTTCGCCACGTCCATGACGGGCTCGGGCACGCTGTCCCTGGCTCGGTCCGCCAGGTGCGACGCCCGGCCCTTGACGGCATCGGCGCGCTCCCTGGCGACCTCGGCGGCGTGCCCCGCGCGTTCCCTGGTCAGCTCGGCCGCGTGGCCCGCGCGCTCCTTGGTGACCTCGGCGGCGTGCCCCGCCCGCTCCTTGGCCACTTCGGCGGCGTGCCCCGTACGCTCCTTGGTCACCTCGGCCGCGTGGCCCGCGCGTATCCTCGCCGCTTCCGCGGCGCGCCCCGCGCGGTCCTTGGCGCGGGCCTTGGCACGGTCCTTGGCGCGGCCGGCCCGGCTTTTCATGTTGACCTTGGCCGCCAGCGCCCCGACGGTCGCGCCCAGCTCGCGCCGGGTCTCCTCGATCTCGCGGCGCAGCTCGTCCTCCGTGGTGGCGCCGCCGGAGCGCCGCTCGCGCGTGCCGGTCCCGCGCGCCGCGCCCTGGGTGCTCATGCGGGAGGACGTACGCCGCTCCCGGTCGCCGCGTGAGCCGCGCAGCGACGCCTCCTCGGTGCCGTGGCTCATGTCGGCCTCGGCGCGTTCGTCACGTATGGGGGTCTCGGGGATGAACGTCTCGTGCCCCTCGCGCTTCAGCTCGGCCTCGTGCGCGTTCTCCGCCGCGCCAGGACGCGTCTGGGGGACGTTCATGGACTCGCGGTCCGTCGGCGTGCCCACGGTCGCTCTGCGGGCGCCGACGTCACCGGCGTGCTGTCCGCTGTATCCGGGGTCGGTCTCGCTCATCGCCGTGCACTCTCCTTGACCATGTCGATGTCGGCCCTGACGCTCGCGATGGTCTCCTCGGGGACGGGCGGCTTGGCCCGCTTGACCTCGGTCCTGCCCGCGTACGCGAGCACCGCCGCGACGAGGAACAGCACCACCGCCACGATGGCGGCGGCCGCCCAGCCCGGCAGCACCAGGGCGAGCAGCATGATGACGGCGGCCACAAGGGCGGCAGCGCCGAAGAACGCGACGAGACCCGCCGCGCCGAACATGCCGGCGCCGAGACCCGCGCGCTTGCCCTTGGCGGTCAGCTCCATCCTGGCCAGGCGGAGCTCATCCCTCACGAGCCTGGAGACCTGCTCGGAGAGGTCGGTGACCAGCTTGTGGGTGTCGTTCACGACTTTCGCCTCCTCCGCTGAGGAAGGCGACTACCCACACATATGGCCTTCTATCGCGCCCGTGGGCGGGGCCGCCGCGCTACCGCCTGGTCGCGGCCTTGAACAGGAAGCCCAGCACGGACACCACCGGATCCTTGCCCGGCTTGTCGCTCTTGCACCAGTTGTCGGGCTGCTGTGGCTTGCTCCACGGGGAGGGCAGCTCGCACGAGGGAGCCTGCGGCTTGGGCCGCTCACACCACGATCCGGGAGTGTTCATACCTTCAGCCTACTCTTCGGGTTTCGGCCATGTTAGGGAAAGCGCCGGCAAATGAGGAGGGTCCGCACGGCGACCCGCCGGCTCCTCCAGCCGCTCCGCCCGCGCGCACGGTCCTGACTGCATCCTCGCCGCGGCCTGGCCCGATGTACGCCGCAGTGGCGGTAGCCTGCCGACGTGCTGGTACACGGGGTCTGGGCGGGCGACGGTCTCGCGTTCTGGGCGGAGACCACCGACCCACCCGCCACCCCGCCGTCCCGCACGACCCCCCGCACCCACCCCCACGCCGCCCCGGCCTCCGCCCTCTCCGCCTTCCTCCGCGCGGCCGACTCCTCCCCTGAGACGCAGCCGCGGGTGCTGACGTTGTTGCTGCCGGGGTCGGCCAAGGAGCCGCTGCCGTCGCCGGAGACCGGGCGGCTGGCGGAGGTGGCGCGGCCCAGGCTGCGTCCGTGGCGGGTGCCCGCCGTCCTCCCCTCGGCGGGCGACGCGCTGCGGGTGCTGGAGGAGCATGCGGAGACGGCCACCCTGCGCCACTGGGCCGCCGTCGCCGCCTTCGCCCGCGACCTCGTACGCCGGGGCCGCGTCATCCCGCACCTGGTCATGTCGCGGGCCGTGTGGCGGCCCGTGGTGACCGGGGCCGACGCCGCGTACTTCCGTGAGCTGGCGCTGGCCATGCCGCCTGCCTGCCGTACCGGCGAGGTCGAGCGGGCGTCGGCGGAGGTGCAGGCCGAGGCGCTGGAGGTGGTCACGGACGCGATCGTCCGCGAGACGCTCACCGCTCCTCTGCTCACCAAGGAGGCCGCCAGCCCCGCGGAGAGGTGGCTGGTCGCGCTGACCGGGCCCGACCCGGCCTGTCCCGATGTGCCCGGGCTGCGGGCCGAGCTGGAGCGGTGGCACGCGGCGGTGACGGCGGCCGAGGGCGCGACGCGCGTGTGCTTCCGGCTCATCGAGCCCGCCCAGCCCGCCGAGGCCGCCGAGGCCGCCGAGGCCGCCGAGGCCGCCGAGGCCGCTGACGCCGGGTGGCGGGTCGAGCTGGCGTTGCAGGCGGTGGACGATCCGAGCCTCTACGTGCCCGCCGCCACCGTGTGGAGCGGGGTGACGGGGCTGCCCGGCAGGCCGGAGCGGGACCTGCTGGCGGGGCTGGGGCGGGCGGTGCGGCTCTATCCGGAGCTGGAGCGGGCGCTGCGGGTGCCGGAGCCGGGCGAGCTGGCGCTGGACACGGTGGGCGCGTTCGGGTTCCTGCGCCAGGCGGCGCCGCTGCTGCAGGCGGCCGGGTTCGGGGTGCAGCTGCCGCGCTGGGCGGGCCGTACCCGGCTGGGGCTGAAGCTGACGACGCGGACGAAGAAGCAGCCGGCGGCGGCGAGCCAGGGGTTCGGGATGGCCGACCTGGTGAACTTCCGGGTGGACCTGGCGGTCGGCGGCGAGACGATCAGCGAGGCGGAGCTGGCCGAGCTGGCCAGGCTCAAGGTGCCGCTGGTGCGGGTGCGCGGCCAGTGGGTGGAGCTGGACGACCGGCAGCTCAAGGCGGCGCTGCGGGCGGTGGAGGGCGGCCGTACGGGAGAGGCGAGCGCCGCCGACATCCTGCGCCACGTCGTGCAGGGGGACGACGAGGAGCTGCCGCTGCTGGAGGTGGACGCCGACGGGGTGCTCGGCGACCTGCTGTCGGGGCAGGCGGAGCGGCGGCTGGCCCCGCTGGCCACGCCGCCCGGCCTGGACGCGACGCTGCGGCCGTACCAGGAGCGGGGTCTCGCCTGGCTGAGCTTCCTGTCGGAGCTGGGCCTCGGCGGGGTGCTGGCCGACGACATGGGCCTCGGCAAGACCATCACCACGCTGGCCCTGCTCGTCCACGAACGCGCCGGTGCGCAGGACGTGGAGCCCACCTTGCTGGTCTGCCCGATGTCGCTGATCGGGAACTGGCAGCGGGAGGCGGCCAGGTTCGCGCCCGCCCTGCGCGTGTACGTGCATCACGGCAGCGGCCGCGACGCCGCCGGGATCGCGGACGCGGACCTGGTGATCACCACGTACGGCACCGCCTACCGCGACCTGGAGACGCTCAGGAAGCACGCCTGGCGGCGGGTGGTGTGCGACGAGGCCCAGGCGATCAAGAACAGCGGCACCCTGCAGGCCAGGGCCGTACGCTCGATCCCCACCGGCACGAGGCTGGCGCTGACCGGCACGCCGGTGGAGAACCACCTGGCCGAGCTCTGGTCGATCATGGAGTTCGCGAACCCCGGCCTGCTGGGCCCGCGGGCCAGGTTCAGGACGCGCTTCCAGGAGCCGATCGAGGCCCGTCAGGACGAGCAGGCGACGCGGGCGCTCAGGAGGGCGACGGGCCCGTTCATCCTGCGCCGACTCAAGACCGACACCTCGATCATCTCCGACCTGCCGGAGAAGCTGGAGGTCAAGGAGTGGTGCTCGCTCACCACCGAGCAGGCCACGCTCTACCGGGCGGTGGTGGACGACATGCTGGGCAGGATCGACGACAGTGAGGGCATCGAGCGGCGCGGCCTGGTGCTGTCGGCGATGGCGAAGCTGAAGCAGGTCTGCAACCATCCGGCGCACCTGCTCAAGGACGGCTCCCGCCTCGCCGGCCGATCCGGAAAACTCACTCGCTTGGAGCAGTTGTCCGAAGAAATCCTGGCGGAGGGCGAAAAAGCGCTGCTCTTCACCCAATACGCGGAGTTCGGCACCATGCTCCAGCCGTACCTCGCCCAGCGCCTCGACCACCCGGTGCTGTTCCTGCACGGCGGCCTGCCGAAGAAGACGCGCGACCGCCTGGTCGACCGGTTCCAGGACGACCCTGAGCCCGCGCTGTTCGTGCTGTCGCTAAAGGCCGCCGGTGTCGGGCTCAACCTGACGGCCGCCAACCACGTCGTCCACGTGGACCGCTGGTGGAACCCGGCCGTCGAGGACCAGGCGACCGACCGCGCGTTCCGCATCGGCCAGCGCAAGAACGTGCAGGTCCGCAAGCTCATCTGCGCGGGCACCCTGGAGGAGCGGGTGGACGAGATGATCGAGCGCAAGAAGGCGCTGGCGGAGCGGGTGGTCGGCACCGGCGAGGACTGGCTGACCGACCTGTCCACGCAGGAGCTGCGCGAGGTGTTCAGGCTGAGCGCCGAGGGGGTGGACTGATCGTGGCCGAACGCCCCGGCTGGTACGACAGCACCGGCCCGATCGAGGTCGAGGGCGGCATCAGGGCGCGCTCGAAGCGCGGCAGCATCGGCTCCACCTGGTGGTCGCGGCGCTTCATCGACATCCTGGAGCGCGTCTGTGACAAGGGCCGCCTCTCGCGCGGCCGGGCCTACGCCCGCAAGGGCCAGGTGGTCTCGATCGACCTCGAAGCGGGCGAGGTGCGGGCGTCGGTGCAGGGCTCGCGGCCGAGGCCGTACCGGGTGACGATCAGGATCGAGGCGTACGACGAGGCGCGCTGGAGCGCCATCGAGGAGGGCATCGCCGCGCAGGCCGTGCACCGGGCGCGGCTGCTGGCCGGCGAGATGCCGCCGGAGATCGAGGAGCTGTTCGCCGCGATGGGCATCGACCTGTTCCCGCGCGACCTCGACATGGACTGCTCGTGCCCCGACTGGGGTTTCCCGTGCAAGCACCTGTCGGCGGTGCTCTATCTGCTGGCCGAGTCGTTCGACGACGACCCGTTCCTGGTGCTGGCCTGGCGGGGGCGGACGCGCGAGCAGCTGCTCGGCTCGCTGGCGGAGGAGCCGGCGGCGGGCGCGCCGGCCGTGGAGGACGTGCCGTTCGCCGACCGGCTGGCCGACTTCTACGCCCCTGGCGCCTCGGCGCACCGCCCGGAGCGCCGCCCGGTGACCGTGGCGCCCGGCCTGCTGCCCCGCGTCTTCCCGCCGCCCGGCGAGGTGGCGGCCCCGCTCATCGAGGCGTACCGGCGGCTGGAGACGTCGTGACGTAGCGCGATCTCTCGTTTACCGTAGGTGTACGGACAGTCGCGACGAAAGGGCGGAGACATGGGATTCTCCTGGGCGTGAGCCGCTGACTCAGCGGTCCTCGAAGTCGGCGGGCACCATCACGCGCACCCCGTTAGGGACCACGCGGAGCCTGATCGGGGTGCGCAGCCGCACCTCTCCGTCGACGTCGGCGGCCATCGGCGGGTCGGTCTCCAGCAGCATCTCCCTGCCCATCACGAACGGCCCGCCCGCGAGGCTGCGCCACCGCCCGGTGGTCGCCCTGATGAGCGTCTCGCCGAGCAGCCGCAGCTTCTTGCCCGAGCCGAGCTGGTAGGCCACCAGCATGCCGTTGTCGATGCTGATGTCCTTGGCCACCTGCCAGCCGCCGTGGAAGCGGCCGTTGGCGATGTTGAGCTGGTGGGTGAGCAGCTCGTGGCGCTCACCCTCGACCGTGATGTACGCGCGGAACGGCCGGTGTCCCGGCAGGATCGTCAGCGCGGTGAGGGGGTAGGCGGGCCGGCCCACGATGCGCTTGAGCCACGGCTTGACCTTGCCGGCCACCTCGACCGACACCCCGAAGCTGGCCAGGTTGGCGAACGGCCGGTCGTCGGCCAGGCCGAGGTCGATGTCGGCCACCTTGCCGGTGTCGAACACCTTGATCGCGCCGGCGAGGTCGAGCGGCAGGCCGAGGCTGCGCGCGAAGTTGTTGGTGGTGCCGAGCGGCAGCACGCCGAGCGCGACGTCGCGGTGGGCGACGTGGCGGACGGCGGAGGAGAGAGTGCCGTCGCCGCCGCCGACGATGAGCAGGTCGGGGTCGGTGGCGAGGGCGGTGTCGAGCAGGTCGCGCAGCCGCTTGGGGTTGTAGACCGACAGCTCCGCCAGCGGCTCGAACCCGAGGTTGTGGATCTGCTCGATCACCTCGAAGTAGTGGCGTCGGCCACGGCGCGAGCGAGTGTTGACCACCACCGCCACCCGGCGATCTCTGCGGATCGCCGCGGTGTGCTCGTCTTTGGTGCGCAATTCGGCCATGGTCATCAATGGTAGGGGGCCGCCGGACGCCCGGCGGCCCCCTGTGGATCACTTCTTCGGCGGGACCACGTGGACGATCGCGCCGAGGTTGCCGGGCAGCGGACTGACCAGCTTGAACTGCACGCCGAGGGCCTTGCCCTCGTCACCGGGGTTGCCGGTGCCGAGCACCGAGCCGGCGGCCACCTGGCCGTACAGCTCCGTGGCCGGGGTGCCGTCCTGGTGGACGACGCGCGTGGTGTAGGCCTGGTCGCCCTTCGACGGCACGACCACCGAGGCGTCGAAGTCGCGGTAGTACAGACCGCCGTCGATCACCTCGATGCCCGGGTACCAGGTCTTGGCGTCGGTGAAGGACTTGACCGGCTTCTGCGCGGGGAAGTCCGTGCAGTAGGAGCTGGCCGGCTCGTCCGGCGCCTCCACGCACTCCTTGAACGGGTACGTCTTGACGAACCCGAACGCGGCGTTGGAGGTCTGGACGCGGCCCTGGAGGTTCTTGTTCAGGGTCGGGTCCAGCTCGGCGGCGCGGCCGGTGCGGCGCAGCGGCTCGTAGTGGGAGTCCACGACGAGCAGGCTGCCCTTGGGCCCGACGCTCGGCGTCTGCTGCAGGGTGCTGCCGATGTTGTTGTTGATGAACGTCGAGTCGCGGTACCAGACCAGCAGGCCGGGCGCGTTGTACTTCACCTTCTGCACCTTCCACGCCCCGTCGCGGAGGTAGTCGGTGTCGTAGGTGTAGGCCAGGCCCTTGTCGAAGCCGTCGAAGTTGCGCCACTCGGCGAGGTAGAAGCGGGAGATCTCGCGCTCGCCGTTGTTGCGGGTCCAGCCCTGGCCGCTGGTGTTGGTGAAGGTGCCGCCGACGGCGATCCAGCCGGTGTCGCTCTCGACGTCGTCGCTCCAGACGGCGGTGCCGCCGTTGGTGAGCTCGAAGTCGTCGACGTGCCAGCCGCGTTCCTGGTAGGCGGCGTCGGAGTTGAACGTCAGCCGGAACTTGATCGTCTGGCCGGCGTACGGCGTCAGGTCCACGTAGTCGTGCCGCCAGGCGCCGCCCGTGCCGCCGGTGATGCCGTACTTCTTGTTGCCGAAGGTGACGAGGTTCTTGTTCGGGTCGGGGTAATCGTCAGGCGTGGTGACCTCGTTGCCCGCCTCGTCGAACATCTTCTGCTGGGTCCACGTCTCGCCGCCGTCGGTCGAGACCTCCACGAAGCCGAAGTCCCAGTCGGACTCGATCTCGTAGTTGTTCCACATCCACATCTTGAGGTCGCTGCCGGCGGGAACGGGCAGGTCGCGGGTCAGCGTGAGGTTGGCCCAGTCCTGGTCGAGGCCGCTCCACCAGGCGTTCGAGCCGCTGTGGGGGTCGATCATCTTCAGCGGGGTCGACTTCAGGTTGACCCGGACGCCGTCCTGGGTGAGCTTGGGCGTGCGCGAGGACTGCCCGACGGTGACGAGCCCGGCTCTGTCGCCCGGGTCGAACACCTTCGGGTTGGCCCAGCCGAGCACCCACTTGTCCCACAGGCCCATGTGGCTGGGCATCGACTGGAAGATGGGGCCGGAGTGGGAGCCGCTGGACATCAGGTCCCAGAAGTCCACGGCGGAGCTGGCCTGACCCGAGGTGTCGTACAGGTCGGGCAGGCCGAGGTCGTGGCCGTACTCGTGGGCGAAGACGCCGACGCCGGAGTCCTCGGGCTGCACGATGTAGTTGGAGATCTTCTTGTCGGTGCCCGGGATCTTGTAGCCGCCGGCGACCGCGCTGGAGTGGGCCCAGATCGCGTACGTGCCCTCGGCGCCGCCGTCGGAGGACTTGTCCTTGCCGGCGTGCACGAGCACCAGGTGGTCGATGACGCCGTCGGGCTCGGCGAAGTTGCCGTCGCCGTCGGCGTCGGAGACGTCCTCGACGTCGTAGTCGGCCCACGGGAAGTCGGGCTGCGCCTTGGCCAGGGCCTCGATGGTGTCGATGGGCAGCTGCTGGGCGCCGCGCGCGTTGTCAGGGTGGCCGGACATGTCCTGGGGCGCGCCGCCGCAGGCCGCGGCGCCGTACCAGGCCTCGGAGTGCGGCACCTTGATCCAGCCGACCGCGGAGCCGGTGACGGAGTAGGCGCCCTTCGACATCTCCTCGTACATCTTCTTCATCGTGAAGCCGGAGATGTCGATGCCGCGCTTGCCGTCGCGGGGGTCCTTCAAATCCGTACGCACGCGCTGCGTGATGCCCTTGTCGGTGTAGAGCATCTTGTTGAAGTGGTCGGTGCTGAAGTCCTTGACCCAGAAGGAGTTGTTGTCCTTGTACGGCAGCGTCGCCGGGTCCGGGATGTTGTTGTGCAGCGGGCCGTTGAGCAGGGTGCCGGCCGGCTCGACCACGCAGTCGTCGGGGGCGCTGTTCACCGTGCGCAGGCGGTTGAAGCCGGAGAAGTCGTCGTTGGCCTGGTCGTCGAACTCGACGAGGACGGTCAGGAGCTTGGCCGTGCGGGCCTGCTTCGACTTCTTGAAGATCCATTCAGCCGGGTTGCGCCCGGTCCTGATGGCCTCGTTCTCACGGGCGGCGAGCACGCGGCCCGCCGCCGGGTTGCCGCTGCTGAACTTGCGGTCGTACTTCTGCGCGGGGGTGAGCGAGCGGGCCTGCGCGCCGGTGAGGGACGGCTCCTTGACGTCCTTCTCGACCTGCGGCGGGGCGTAGTTGATGTAGAAGTCCGCGGCTGTGGGCTCGTAGGTGGCGACGGAGGTCGCCTGAGCCGCCGGGGGCACGAACAGGGCGGCGCTCAGGAGCGCGACCGCCGGGACTGTAGCTAACAGGCGCTTTGTGCTGGGCACCAGGAACCCTCTCTGCCCGGGGTCGCCGGGCGCATGGCCATGGGGTGTGCAATGCCGGACGCTAGAGCCTGCGTCAACCGATCGTAAAGTGCGTTGTTGAAACGTGATCAAAACACGACAATCACACCATCAAGGTCACAGCCACCACGCCGCCCGCGACCGCGGCCCCGTAACACAGGATCGCGATGGGCACGTCGAAGCGGCCGATGCCGAGCAGCTCCTCGCTGGTGAAGCGGAGACGGTGGGCGGCGTGGAAGAGACAGAGCACGACGACCACCACGAACGCCGCGCGTACCAGCGCGTGGCCGAGCAGGCCGCTCAGGTGCTCCGGCGCCGGCCACTCCAGCACGCCGAGCGGCATGAGCACCCCGAACAGCAGCACGAGCACCGGCAGCAGCAGCGCCGCCACCACTCCCCCGCCGCTGAACAGCAGCCACAGGTACGGCTCCAGCCTGCGCCTCACCCGAACCCCCTCAGCACGAAGAACGCGACGACCGCCGAGACGACCAGCCAGAGCGAGTGGTTGCCGCCCTGGATCAGCCAGGCCGGCAGCCGGTAGCCGTCCAGCCGGACGACGGTCGCCTTGGGCGCGAGGTTGAGGAACGTGACCGCGTGGAAGGCGGTCGCCACCAGGGTCACCACGTTGATCGCGACCATCCACGGGCGGGCCGCCAGCGCCGCGAACTCCGCGAGGCGCCCGCCGAGCACCGCGGCGGCCAGCATGAGCAGGAACACCACGGCCCACGCCACGAAGACGCTGGTCAGCTCGCGCAGCACGAACACCGCGTAGCCGCGGCTGCGGGTGAACCACAGCCGGTCGCGCCCGGGCCGGTGGACGGCCGGGGGGACCTCCTCGCCGGCCTTCATCTCCTGCTCCAGGGCAGCACCGAGCGCAGCGCCGCCGTCAGTTTGTAACGCTGGATCGCCTCCGCCGGGTCCACGTGCTTCGGGCAGACCTTCGTGCACTCGCCGACGAACGTGCACCCCCACACCGCGTCGTCCTGGCTGAGCACGTCGAACCGGTCGCCCATGTCGCGCGAGTCGAGGTTGTAGCGCTGCGCCAGCGCGATCGCGGCAGGGCCGAGGAAGTCGGGGTCGAGCACGTAGACCGGGCAGGCCGAGTAGCACAGCAGGCAGTTGATGCACATGCTGTACTGCTTGTACGCCTCCAGCTGCTCGGGCGTCTGGGCGTACTCGGCGGTCAGCGGCGGCTCCTCGCCCTGCCTGATCAGCCACGGCCGCACCGACGACAGCTTGGCCAGGAAGCCGTCGATGTCCACCACCAGGTCCCTGATCACCGGGAAGCCCTTCAGCGGCTCGATCCTGACCGGGCCCTCGCCGTACTCGGTGAGGAACGTGCCGCAGGTCAGCCGTGGCTCGCCGTTCACCGTCATGCCGCACGAGCCGCACACCCCCATGCGGCACGACCACCGGTAGGACAGGCTGCCGTCGAGCCGGTCCTTGATGTGGTTGAGCCCGTCGAGTACCGCCCAGTCAGGCAGCACCGGCACGTCGTAGCCTTGCATGACGGGCGCGTCGTCCTCGCCGGGCCGGAACCTGGCGACCTCCATCCTGATCGTGCGGGCACCCGCCTGCCTGCTCTCAGTCACGGCCGTACACCCTTTCTCCCGGAGGCCAGCGGGTGATCGTCACGGGCAGCAGGCCGACGGACGGCGTGCCGTCGGGCGCGCGGTGCACCAGTGAGTGCGCCAGGTAGGTCGCGTCGTCCCTGGCGGTGTGGTCCGTACGCTGGTGCGCGCCGCGCGACTCCTGCCGGTTGAGCGCGCAGGCCACGATCGTCTGGGCGATCTCCAGCATGCCGCGCAGCTCCTGGAGGCTGATCAGCTCGGTGTTGAACGGGCCGCTGTCGTCCTCGACCCGCGCGTACTCGGCGCGTTCGCGCAGGTCGGCGAGCGTGTCGGCGGCCTTGGCCAGGACGCCGCCGGTCCGGTAGATGCCGGCCGCCTCCTCCAGCGTGTGCTGCATGCGCTCGCGCAGGCCGGCGATCCGCTCGCCGCCCTCGTGCCGCTCGCGCGCCCGGAGCAGCCGCCGCCGCTCGTCCTCCCCCTGGGCGCCTGCGACGGCCGGCTGCGGCTCACGGTGCTCCCTGGCGAACTCCGCCGCCGCGATGCCCGCCCGGCGGCCGAACACCAGGATCTCGGGCAGCGAGTTGGAGCCGAGCCGGTTGGCGCCGTTGATGCTCACGCACGCCGTCTCCCCCGCCGCGAACAGCCCGGCGATCGGGGTGGCGCCGTTCAGGTCGGTGTGGACGCCGCCCATCATGTAGTGCACGACCGGGCGCACCGGGATGAGGTCGGTGGCCGGGTCGAGGTTCTGGTAGCTGCGGCACAGCTCGCGGACGAACGGGATGCGGGCCTCGATCCTGCCCTCCCCGAGGTGGCGCAGGTCGAGATGGACGACGGGGCCGTGCGGGGTGTCCACGGTGCGGCCCTTGCGCTGCTCGTGCACGAACGCCTGCGAGAGCCGGTCGCGCGGGCCCAGCTCCATGCTGCGCAGCTTGGGCGTGGGCGTCGGCGTGCCGAGGTCGTAGTCCTGGAGGTAGCGGTAGCCGTCCTTGTTGAGCAGCCAGCCGCCCTCCGCCCTGGCCGCCTCGGTGATGAGGATGCCGGTGAACGGCAGGCCGGTGGGGTGGTACTGGACGAACTCCATGTCCTTGAGCGGCGCGCCCTCCCGGTAGGCCAGGGCCATGCCGTCGCCGGTCTTGATGGCGGCGTTCGTGGTGAAGGGGAAGACCCGGCCGCAGCCGCCGGTGGCGAGGATCACGGTCCTGGCGTGGACGGTCTCGATGCGGCCGGTGCGCAGCTCGACGGCCACCACGCCGTGGACGCGGCCGTCGTCCACGAGAAGCTTGGTGACGAACCACTCGTCATACCGCAATATGTCCTGATATTTCAGGGTGGTCTGGAAGAGCGTGTGCAGCAGGTGGAAGCCGGTCTTGTCGGCGGCGTACCAGGTGCGCATCTTCTTCATGCCGCCGAACGGCCGCACCGCCACCCGCCCGTCGCGCTCCCTGCTCCACGGGCAGCCCCAGTGCTCCAGCCTGATCAGCTCGGCCGGCGCCTCGGCCACGAACGCCTCCACCGCGTCCTGGTCGCACAGCCAGTCGCCGCCGGAGATCGTGTCGTAGCAGTGCTCGTCGAGCGTGTCGTCCAGGCCGATCACGGCGGCGGCCCCGCCCTCGGCGGAGACGGTGTGGCTGCGCATCGGATAGACCTTCGACACGACCGCCACCTTGAGCGCCGGGTCCGTCTCGGCGACCGCCACGGCCGCGCGTAACCCCGCGCCGCCGCCCCCCACGATGAGCACGTCGATCATGGCGCTCACTTCCCCCGGTCCGGTTCGATGGGGTCCTTGACGCGCTTGCCGTCGTGGCGGACGGCCGACAGATGGATGCTGCCGTCGTGGTACTCGTGGCGGATCCTGCGGCAGCCGCAGTCGAAGAGCTGGTCCCTGATGACGAGGCCGTAACCGTCGTCGTCGACGAGACGTTCACCGCCCGACTTCTCCCCGCAGGGGGCCGTCTCGGGGTCGAACGGAATCTTGCTGCCGGTCATCGCCGATCTCCTTGGATGGGCGAGGTGTCATGGTCAGCCAGGTGCGTCGGCGCGCGGCGGCACCTCGGGGGCGTCGTCCCCGCCGGAGATCTCGTCCGGCGCGGGGCTCTCGGCCGTCTCCTCACGCGGGTAGTGCAGGTCGAAGGCGGGCCGCTCGGAGCGGATGGGCGGCATGAACGTGAAGTTGTGCCGCGGCGGCGGGCAGCTCGTCGCCCACTCCAGGGAGTTGCCGTAGCCCCACGGGTCGTCGAGGGTGACCTTGGGCGCGCGCCTGGCGGTCTTCCAGACGTTGTAGAGGAACGGCAGCGTCGAGGCGCCGAGCAGGAACGCCCCGACGGAGGAGATCTGGTTGAGCGTGGTGAAGCCGTCGCCCACGCCGTAGTCGGCGTAGCGCCTCGGCATGCCGAGCTGCCCGATCACGTGCTGGACGAGGAAGGTGGTGTGGAAGCCGATGAACAGCGTCCAGAAGTGCACCTTGCCCAGCCGGTCGTCCAGCATCCTGCCGGTCATCTTGGGCCACCAGAAGTAGAAGCCGGAGAACATGGCGAACACGACGGTGCCGAAGACGACGTAGTGGAAGTGGGCGACGACGAAGTAGGTGTCGCTGATGTGGAAGTCGAGCGGCGGCGAGGCCAGGATGACGCCGGTCAGGCCGCCGAGCAGGAACGTCACGAGGAAGCCCACGGCGAACAGCATCGGCGACTCGAACGTCAGGTGGCCCCGCCACATCGTGCCGATCCAGTTGAAGAACTTCACCCCGGTCGGCACGGCGATGAGGAACGTCATGAACGAGAAGAAGGGCAGCAGCACCTGCCCCGTGGGGAACATGTGGTGCGCCCACACGGTCATCGACAGCCCGGCGATCGCGATGGTGGCGCCGACCAGCCCCATGTAGCCGAAGATCGGCTTGCGGCTGAAGACCGGGATGACCTCGGTGATGATGCCGAAGAACGGCAGCGCGATGATGTAGACCTCGGGATGGCCGAAGAACCAGAACAGGTGCTGCCACAGCAGCGGCCCGCCGTTGTCGGCGACGAACACCTGCGTGCCGAGCTTGCGGTCCGACTCCAGCACCAGCAGCGCGGCGGCCAGCACCGGGAACGCCATCAGCACGAGCATGCTGGTCAGCAGCACGTTCCAGGTGAACAGCGGCATGCGGAACATCGTCATGCCGGGCGCGCGCATGCCGATGATCGTGGTGATGAAGTTGACCGCGCCGAGGATCGTCCCGAGGCCGGACAGCGCGAGCCCCATGATCCACAGGTCGCCGCCGATCTGCGGCGAGAACGTCGAGGACGCCAGCGGCGTGTACGCGAACCACCCGAAGTCGGCCGCGCCCCCCGGCGTGAAGAACCCGGCCACCACCATCAGCCCGCCGAACAGGAACAGCCAGTACGCCACCGCGTTCAGCCGGGGGAAGGCGACGTCGGGCGCGCCGATCTGGAGCGGCATGATGACGTTCGCGAAGCCCGCGAACAGCGGGGTGGCGAACAGCAGCAGCATGATCGTGCCGTGGATGGTGAACAGCTGGTTGTACTGCTGCTGGTTGACGAGCTGCATGCCGGGCGCGACCAGCTCCGCCCGGATGATCATCGCCATGACGCCGCCGACCAGGAAGAAGCCGAAGGAGGTGAGCAGATACAGGTAACCGATGACCTTGTGGTCGGTCGTGGACATCCACGAGACGATCACCGTCCCGGTGCGACGGCGCCGGACCTGCTCGATCGAAGTCTCCCGCACGGTCGTCACGGCTGCTCCCTCCGACGCGGAGTTTTGCCTGCCCCGATCTACCCATTGCACGCCAACGACCGCCGCTCGTGAAGTCGTTCTTTGGGATTCGCCGCCGAAAGCTTTGCGGGAACGGCCGCCGGAGGTGTCCAGATGGCGGAAAGCGGGCCGGTGCTGCGGGCGGCATCTTCTATCCTGCGTAGGCGAACCGAATCGGAGGAGATGCTCGTGACCGCCCAGCGTGACTACGCCGACCTCGTCCAGCGAGGGCTCTCGCTCGACCTGACCAGGGGCAAGCCGTCGCCGCGCCAGCTCGACCTCTCCAACGACCTGCTGAAACTGCCCACGTCCTACCGTGCGGCCGACGGCACCGACGGCCGCAACTACGGCAACCTCCAGGGCCTGGCCGAGCTGCGCGAGCTGTTCGCGCCGCTGCTGCAGGTCCCGGCCGGGCAGCTGGTGGTCGGCGGCAACGCGAGCCTCGCGCTGATGCACGACACGGTCGTGCACGCGCTGCTCAGCAAGGTCCCCGGCGCCGCCCGCAGGTGGGTCGAGGAGCCGAAGGTCACGTTCCTGTGCCCGGTGCCCGGCTACGACCGGCACTTCACGATCTGCGAGCGGCTCGGCATCGAGATGGTCGCGGTGCCGATGACCCCGGAGGGCCCCGACATGGACGTCGTGGAGCAGCTGGTCTCCTCCGACGCGAGCGTCAAGGGCATGTGGTGCGTGCCGAAGTACAGCAACCCGTCGGGCGTCACCTACAGCGACGAGACCGTGCGCCGGCTGGCCGCCATGCCGGCGGCCGCGCCCGACTTCCGGATCTTCTGGGACAACGCCTACGCCGTCCACCACCTCACCGACACCCCCGACGAGCTGGCCGACCTCCTCACGCTGGCCGCCGAGCACGGCAACGCCGACCGCGTGTTCGTCTACGCCTCCACCTCGAAGGTGACGCTCGCCGGCTCAGGCGTGTCGTTCTTCGGCTCCTCGCCGGCCAACGTGAAGTGGTTCCTCGGCAACACCTCGAAGCAGTCGATCGGCCCCGACAAGATCAACCAGCTGCGCCACGTCGAGTTCCTGCGCGACCCGGCCGGCGTGGAGGCCCACATGCGCCGCCACGCGGAGCTGATCGGGCCCAAGTTCGAGCTGGTCGACAAGGTGCTGAGCGAGCGGCTGAGCGGCCTGGCCACCTGGACCAGCCCCAAGGGCGGCTACTTCATCAGCCTTGAGGTGCCCCACGCGGCCGAGGTCGTGGCCAAGGCCAAGGCGGCCGGCATCGCGCTCACCCCGGCGGGCGCGACGCACCCCTACGGCAAGGACCCGGACGACCGCACGATCAGGATCGCGCCCACCTTCCCCGAGCTCGACGAGCTGGAGCAGGCCATCGAGGGCCTGGCCGTGTGCGTCCGCCTGGTGGCGGAGGAGCGCGGCTAGCGCTGGCCGTTCCTGAAGCCGAAGATGTACTCGCGCGTCTCGCTCGGATGGAACGGGACGCCGACCCCCGGCTCGAAGGCGACGTTGTCGCGGGCGCAGTAACAGAGGCTCTCCCACACGGCCAGGGCCTTCTCCCTGGCCGGGGCCTCGACGCGGTCGCGCTTGCGCGCGCCGTACGAGCCGAGCACGTTCAGCAGCCCGAACCCCCAGAACAGGCCCGTCAGGCAGAACGGGGCGAGCAGCACCTCGCCCCACGCCGGGTCCTGTCCCATGGCGATGATCAGCGACATGACCAGGTGCATCAGGGCCGCGACGAGCAGCAGCACGTAGCCCTGGTTCCTGGTCCACGCGGTGTAGTGGCGGCTGGGGAACGACAGCCAGACCGCGAGCTGCGTCCGGCTCATCACGTGTTTGGACGCGCCGAGCGCCGCTGCCGTGGGCAGATCGGCGACCTCGCGCGCCCCCGGTAACCGCACCCGGCCGATCTTGTACGTGGTCCCGGCCGCGACCGCTCCGGGGACCGCGACGACCTGGTCATCCTTGGAGCACACCGGGCACTCGACGTTCATCCGGGCAGTCTGGCCTTAAGGAACGCGCTGCGCAAACCATAGGCTTCGAGATGTGAGACCGATTGATGCCTTGGTGAACGCCCTGCCCGAAGCGCGTGTCGTGACCGACCCCGATGTGATCGACTCCTATGCCCGGGATCGTACGTTTCTGGCGCCGGGCAAGCCGCTCGGCGTCGTGCTGGCCACCACGCGCGACGACGTGGTGACGACCCTGAAGTGGGCGAGCGAGCACCGGGTGCCGGTGGTGCCGCGCGGCGGGGGCACCGGCCTCGCGGGCGCGTCCGTCGCCGGCGACGGCACGATCATCCTGTCGCTGGCCAGGATGACCGCGATCAGGGAGCTGTCGCCGGCCGACGAGATCGCGGTCGTCGAGCCCGGCGTCATCACCGCCGACCTCGACAGGGCCGCGAGGGAGCACGGGCTCATGTACGCGCCCGACCCCTCCTCGTACGAGATCTCCACGATCGGCGGGAACCTGGCCACCAACGCCGGCGGGCTGCGCTGCGTGAAGTACGGCGTGACCAGGGACTCCGCGCTCGGCCTCGAAGTGGTGCTGGCCGACGGCCGGGTGCTGAACACCGGCCGGCGTACGATGAAGGGCGTCACCGGCTACGACCTGACCGGCCTGTTCGTCGGCTCGGAAGGCACGCTCGGCGTGATCACCGCCGCCACCGTGCGGCTGCGCCGCGCACCGGCCGCGCCGCCCGCGACGTTCGCCGCCGAGTTCGGCTCGCTGCGCGACGCGGGCGCGGCCGTCTCGGCGATCATGGCGGCGGGGTGCCAGCCGTCCCTGATGGAGCTGCTCGACCGGGCCACGCTGCAGGCCATCGACGACTGGCGCAACATCGGCCTGGAGGCGAGCACGCAGGCCATGCTCATCGGGCAGTCCGACGTGCCCGACGGGCAGGCGGTGGTCGAGCGCATGGAGCGGATCTGCACCGAGAACGGCGCCTCGTTCGTGGCCGTCTCCTCCAGCCCGGCCGAGGCCGATGAGCTGGTGGGGCTGCGGCGGCTGGCGTACGGGGCCAAGGAGCGGCTGGGCGCGTGCCTGGTCGAGGACGTGTGCGTGCCCAGGTCCGTCCTGCCCGACATGATCACCGCGATCGAGGAGGCGGGCGTGCGGCACGGCGTGCGCATCGCGACCGTCGCGCACGCCGGCGACGGCAACCTGCACCCGGTCTTCATCTTCGAGCACGGGACGCTCGAACCGCCCGCCGAGGTGTGGGCGGCGGCGGACGAGGTGTTCAGGCGCGCGCTGGAGTTCGGCGGCACGCTCACCGGCGAGCACGGCGTGGGGCTGCTCAAACGGCGCTGGCTCGAGCTGGAGTCGGGGCCGGTGGCGGCCGAGCTCCAGCGGGGGATCAAGGCCGTCTTCGACCCGCTCGGCATCCTGAACCCGGGCAAGGCGATCTGATCTTCGGTTGACCAAGCCGTGACCTTGGGGTTCGCGGCGTACACGACCTGCACAGGAACGCTGACTTTGCTCGTCAAAACCTGAAACTTCTGACACGTCCGGCAGACGCCTCAAGCGTAGCGCTGGTAGCGTTTTGCCTCATCTATTGGGTTGTTATGGGGGTCCGACGTGAATCAGTTCCAGCCGTTGGCGGCGGACGATCCGCGGCGGCTGGGGGCGTTTGACATCGTCGCCCGGCTCGGCGAGGGCGGCCAGGGCGTTGTCTATCTCGGCAAGAGCGACTCCGGGGAACAGGTCGCGGTCAAGCTGCTGCACAACGCCCTCGTGGCCGACGCCGACGCCAGGACCCGCTTCCTGCGCGAGGTCGCCGTCGCGCAGCGGGTGGCGCGGTTCTGCACCGCGCCCGTGCTGCACGCCGACCTCGACGGGAGCCGGCCGTACATCGTCAGCGAGTACGTGCCGGGGCCGTCCCTGCGCGAGCTGGTCATCAATGAGGGACCGCGACGGGGCGCGGCGCTCGAACGGCTGGCCATCAGCACCGCCACCGCCCTGGCGGCCATCCACCGGGCCGGGATCCTGCACCGGGACTTCAAGCCCGCCAACGTGCTGATGGGGCCCGAGGGTCCCGTCGTGATCGACTTCGGCATCGCCCGCGCCCTCGACTCGCCCGGCGCCACCGCGACCGGCATGGCCATGGGCACCCCCTCGTACCTCGCGCCCGAGCAGCTCAGCGGGGCCGCCGTGTCCGAGGCGGCGGACGTGTTCGCGTGGGGCGTCACCATGGTGTTCGCCGCCACCGGCAAGCCCGCCTTCGGCGCCGACTCCATCCCCGTCGTGATGAACCGGATCCTCAACGAGGAGCCCGAACTCGGGACGATGGACGGCATGCTGGGCGAGCTGGTCGCCGCCTGCCTGTCCAAGGACCCTTCGCTGCGGCCCACCGCCGACGAGCTGATCGTCCACCTCACCGGCCAGCCCGCCCCGAAGGCCGCCATCGAGCCGGTCACCGGCTCCACCCCGACCGGCGCCCAGCCCGGCTCCACGCAGACCGGCCTCCCGCAAACCGCCGCCGACCAGGCCGCCGCCGGAGCCCAGGCCGCCGCGGCGGCTCAAAGTACCGCCGGGGCTTTCGGGGCCGACGCGGCTGAAGGTGCCGGCGGGGCTTTCGGGGCCGGCGGAGACGGCTCCGGCCAGGACCACTATCCCGGCCCCTGGACGCAGCCCACCGGCCCGTACCTCGCGGGCGGCCCCCAGGGCACGGCCCCTCCCCAGACCGGCGACTACGGCCACCTGGCCGCCACCGCCCACCTCGGCTCGGGCCTCCCCGGCCAGACCGGCCCTCAGGCCCAGCCCGGCGTTCCCGGCCACTCCGGCGTGCCCGGCCAGGGCGGCGTAGCGGGCGGTCCCGGGCAGGGTGGTGTGCCCGGTCAGGGTGTGCCCGGTCAGGGCGGGGTTCCCGGCAACCCGCCGCACGGCGCTCCGCACCCCGGCATGCCGCAGACCACCGGCCCCCTGCCGCTCGGCGGCCCCGGCAACGTGCCCGGCGGCCCAGCGCACGGCGGTATGCCCGGTCAGGCCGGTGCACCCGGTCAGGGCGCCCCAGGGCAGGGCGTTCCCGGACAGGGTGGACCGGCGCAGGGTGGGCCAGCGCAGGGCGGACCCGGGCAGGGGCAACCTGGGCAGGGGCAGCACGGCGGGCCCCAAGGGCCGGGCGGGATGCCGTTCGGACCGCAAGGGCCGGGCGTTCCCGGTCAGCTGGGCCCGCACGCCGGCGCTCAGGGCCCGCACGGGCCTACGCAGGGCGGGCCCGGGATGCCTCAGCAGCACGGCGCCCCCGGCGGCCCGTACCAGGGCGGCCCGGCCGGCCCTAACGGACCCGGTCGGCACGGCCCAGCTGGGCCCGGTGCTGGTACGCCCGGTGCCGGTGGGCCCGGTGCCGGTGCGCATGGCGCAGGTGCCGGTGGGCGCAGCGGGCCTGGTGGACCAGGTGGACCAGGGCAGGACGGGGATGGGGCGCGGGCGAAGCAGCGGCGGACGCTGACTCTCGCGCTGTCCGGTGCGGCCGCCGCGGCGCTGCTGGTGGTGGCCGGGGCGGTGGTCGTGCAGGCGAACGCCGGCAAGGAGGTCCCGGTGGTCGCCGTGGGCAAGTCCTCCAGCGACACCGACGCCGACGGCGGCGGTTCCGGCCAGGGTGAGGCGCCCACGACGTCCGACTCGCCCACGCCGGCCCCGACGGGCTCCCCCGCGCCGGTCCCGACGCTGGACATCGAGCCGGAGAAGACGAAGAAGCCGAAGCCGACGAAGGAGCCGATCGCGCAGGTGCCGACGGTGACGACGACGGCGCCGTCGATCCGCCCGACGCCCAGGCCGACGCGCACGACGGTCGTGAACCCGGACAACAAGCCGAGCAAGACCCCGAAGCCGACCACGACCCGCAAGAAAGAGGTCAAGCCGAGCAAGTCGCTGAAGGCGAACACGGCCAGCGCCACGTCGCTGTGCGGCGCCGGCTACGCGATCATCAACTCGCACGCGCTGGCCGGCCACGCCACGGTCTACCTGCTCTACAACGCCGGCGCCGGGATGAACTGCGTGGTCACGATCTCCCGCTACGTCCACCCGAACAAGGTGAACATGAGCGCCATCCTCCAAGTCAAGGGCGGCGCCAGCGCGAACGACCCCGGCACGTTCACCGCCTACGCGGGCCCGGTGCGGCTGCCCGCCAAGAAGAAGTGCGTGATCTGGGGCGGCGCGTGGAACTCGTACGTCTGGAAGTCGGAGTGGAGCCACTGCACCTGAGCCCGCGGGCTGTGACGGGAGGCGGGCCTGCGTTAGCGTGGGCATGATCGTCGGCTCCGTACGAGGAGGGCGCCCGTGATCATCAGCAGGCTCGACACCGGCTCGGCCGACCACCGTGCCCGCAGGGAGGCGATGCTCGCCAAGCTGGCCGAGCTGGCCGCCGAGCAGGCGAAGGCGGTGGCGGGCGGCGGCGAGCGGTACGTCACCAGGCACCGCGCCCGCGGCAAGCTGACCGCCAGGGAGCGCGTCGAGCTGCTGGTCGACCCCGACTCGCCGTTCCTTGAGCTGTCGCCGCTCGCGGGATGGGGCACCGAGTTCCCCGTGGGCGCGAGCCTGGTCTCGGGCATCGGCGTGATCGAGGGCGTCGAGTGCGTGATCACGGCGAACGACCCGACGGTGCGCGGCGGGGCCTCGAACCCGTGGACGCTGCGCAAGACCGTGCGCGCCGCCGACATCGCCCTGCGCAACCGCCTGCCGTACGTGAATCTGGTCGAGAGCGGCGGCGCGGACCTGCCGACGCAGAAGGACATCTTCATCCCCGGCGGGCAGGTCTTCCGCGACCTGACGCGGTTGTCGGCGGCGGGGGTGCCGACGGTGGCGCTGGTGTTCGGCAACTCGACGGCGGGCGGCGCGTACGTGCCGGGCATGAGCGACCACGTGGTGATGGTCAGGGAGCGCGCGAAGGTGTTCCTTGGCGGGCCGCCGCTGGTGAAGATGGCGACCGGCGAGGAGTCCGACGACGAGTCGCTGGGCGGCGCGGAGATGCACGCCAGGGTGAGCGGCCTGGCCGACCATCTGGCGCAGGACGAGTACGACGCCTTACGCATCGGCCGCCGCATCGTCGCCTCGCTCGGCTGGCGCAAGCTGGGCCGCGAGCCGGACGGGGAGGTGCGCGAGCCGGCGTACCCGGCGGACGAGCTGCTCGGCATCGTGCCGGAGGACCTGAAGGTGCCGTTCGACCCGCGCGAGGTGATCGCCCGGGTGGTGGACGGCAGCGTGTTCGAGGAGTTCAAGCCGCTCTACGGCGCCTCGCTGGTGACGGGGTGGGCGAGCGTGCACGGCTACCGGGTGGGCGTGCTGGCGAACGCGCGCGGGGTGCTGTTCAGCGAGGAGTCGCAGAAGGCGACGCAGTTCATCCAGCTCGCGAACCAGACCCGCACCCCGCTGCTGTTCCTGCAGAACACGACCGGCTACATGGTCGGCAAGGACTACGAGCAGGGCGGCATCATCAAGCACGGCGCCATGATGATCAACGCGGTGTCCAACTCGACCGTGCCGCACCTGACCGTGGTCATGGGCGCCTCGTACGGGGCGGGCAACTACGGCATGTGCGGGCGCGCGTACGAGCCCCGCTTCCTGTTCAGCTGGCCGAGCGCCAGGTCGGCGGTGATGGGCCCGGCGCAGCTCGCCGGGGTGCTGTCCATCGTGGGCCGGGCGTCGGCGCTGGCGAAGGGGCAGCCGTACGACGAGGAGGCGGACGCGGCCATGCGCGCCATGGTGGAGCAGCAGATCGAGGCCGAGTCGGCGGCGTTCTTCCTGTCGGGCCGCCTGTACGACGACGGCGTGATCGACCCGCGTGACACGCGGACGGTGCTGGGCCTGTGCCTGTCGGCGATCAACAGCGCGCCGGTGCCTGAGCCGGCGGGATATGGAGTGTTCCGCCCGTGATCACCCGCCTGCTGGTCGCGAACCGGGGTGAGATCGCCCGGCGCGTGTTCCGTACCTGCCGCTCGCTCGGCGTCTCGACGGTCGCCGTCTTCTCCGACGCCGACGCGGACGCGCCGCACGTGGCCGAGGCCGACCTGGCGGTACGCCTGCCGGGCGTGTCGGCGGCCGAGACGTACCTGGACGCCGAGCGGATCCTCGCGGCCTGCCGGGCGAGCGGGGCGGACGCGGTGCACCCCGGTTACGGGTTCCTGTCGGAGAACGCCGCCTTCGCGCGGGCGGTGCTGGACGCAGGGCTGGTGTGGGTGGGGCCGCCACCCGAGGCGATCGCCGCCATGGGGGTCAAGATCGGGGCGAAGCGGCTGATGGCGGAGGCCGGCGTACCGGTGCTGCCCTCGCTCGACCTGGCCGCGCCCGGGGAGTACCCGCTGCTGGTCAAGGCGTCGGCGGGCGGCGGCGGGCGCGGGATGCGGATCGTGCGCGGGCCGGACGAGCTGGCCGAGGCGGTGGAGTCGGCGCGGCGCGAGTCGGCCGCGGCGTTCGGCGACGGCACGGTCTTCGCCGAGCCGCTGCTGGAACGGGCCCGCCACGTCGAGGTGCAGGTGCTGGCCGACCGGTACGGCGGCGTGTGGACGCTGGGCGAGCGCGAGTGCAGCGTGCAGCGGCGGCACCAGAAGGTGATCGAGGAGTGCCCGTCGCCCGGCGTCACGGAGGCGACGCGGGAGCTGCTGTACGACGCCGCCGCCAGAGCCGTCCGCAAGATCGGCTATGTCGGGGCCGGGACGGTGGAGTTCCTGGTCAAGGGCGACCGGGTGGCGTTCCTGGAGATGAACACCCGGCTCCAGGTCGAGCATCCGGTGACCGAGCTGGTCTACGGCGTCGATCTGGTCCGGCTGCAACTGGAGGTGGCCGAGGGCGCGGCGCTGCCGCCGTCGCCGCCCGAGCCGTCAGGGTGGGCGGTGGAGGCCCGCCTGTACGCCGAGGACGCCTCCTTCGTGCCGCAGAGCGGCACGTTGCGGCGGTTCGAGGTCCCCGGTGACGTGCGGGTGGACGCCGGGGTGGAGTCGGGGTCCGTGGTGCCGCCGCACTATGACGCGATGCTGGCCAAGGTGGTCGCGTACGGGGCGACGCGGGCGGGGGCGGTGCGGCGGCTGACGGGGGCGTTGCGCCGGGCGAAGCTGCACGGCGTACCGACTAACCGCGATTTATTAATCGACGTTCTGAAAAATCCGGACTTTGTGGCCGGTGACACGCACACCGGGCTGCTCGACCGCCCCCCGGCCCCCTCGGAGGCCGTCGACGACCTGGCTCCGCTGGCCGCCGCGCTCGCGATGGCCGCCGGGAACCGGCGCCGGGCACGCGTACTCGGCGGGCTGCCGGGCGGCTGGCGCAACGTCCGCTCCCAGCCCCGCACGGTCACCTTCGAGGAGACCGGCCCCGTCACCTACGACCCGCTGCCCCCTGACGTCCGCGTGGTCAGGGCCGGGCCCGACGAGGTGGTGCTGGAACGCGACGGCGTGCGGCGTACGTACGAGGTGGCCAGGTATGAACCGGAAGGCCCGCTCTACGTCGATCACGCCGAGGGCGCCGCGCGGCTGACCCCGCTCCCCCGCCTGCCGGAACCCGCCGAGCACACCGCCCCTGGCTCACTGCTCGCCCCCATGCCGGGTAGCGTGCTGCGGGTCGAGGTGGCGCCCGGCGACCGGGTGACCAAGGGGCAGACGGTCCTCGTCCTCGAAGCGATGAAGATGGAGCACCGGATCACCGCGCCGGCCGACGGAGTGGTGTCCGGCGTACACGTGGAGAAGGGCCGGCAGGTCGACGCGGGCGAGGTGCTGGCGATCATCCAGGAGGGGGACTCATGACGGGCCTGGTGCACAAGGAGCTCGCCGCGGGCGTCGCGACGATCACGCTCGACTCGCCGCACAACCGCAACGCGCTGTCCGTGGCGCTGCTCGGCGAGCTGTCCGAGCACCTGAAGCAGGCCCTGGACGAGCCCGCCGCCCGGGTGATCGTGCTGACCGCCACGGGGACGGTGTTCTGCTCGGGCGCCGACCTGAAGGAGCAGGGCGAGCCGGGGGCGCCGGTGACGGCGTCGTTCCCCGACATCATGGAGCTGATCTGGGAGAGCCCCAAGCCGGTCGTCTGCCGCCTCAACGGCACCGCGAGGGCGGGCGGGCTCGGCCTGGTCGCCGCGTGCGACTTCGCGATCGCGCCGCTGACGGCCTCGTTCGCGTTCACCGAGGTACGTCTCGGGGTCGCGCCCGCCATGATCGCCGTGCCGGTCCTCAGGAGGCTGTCGGCCAGGGCGGCGGCCGAATACTTCCTGACCGGCGAGGTGTTCGACGCGGCGCGGGCCGTGGAGATCGGACTGCTGTCGCGGGCCGTCCCCGAGGACGAGCTGGACGCCACCGTCGCCCGCTACACCGAGATGCTGGCCAAGGGCGGCCCCGAGGCGCTCGCCATCACGAAACGGCTGGTCAGGGAGGTGCCCGCGATGTCGTTCCACGACGGGCTGCGGGCCATGGCCGAGCTGTCGGCCGAGCGCTTCACCTCCGAGGAGGGCCAGGAGGGCATCGCCGCGTTCAAGGCCAAGCGCCCGCCCGCGTGGACGGTGTGAGCCCCGTGGTGCTGCGCGTCGCCAACTGCAGCGGCTTCTACGGCGACCGGCTCTCCGCCGCCCGCGAGATGGTGACGGGCGGGCCGATCGACGTGCTGACCGGCGACTGGCTGGCCGAGCTGACCATGTTCATCCTGGCCGGCAACCGGCTCAAGGGCCGTCCCGGGTACGCGCCGACGTTCCTGCGCCAGCTCGAAGACGTTCTGGGCCCCTGCCTCGACCGCGGCATCAAGATCGTGACGAACGCGGGCGGTCTCGACCCCGCCGGGTGCGCCGAGGCCGTCCACGAGCTCGGCGACCGGCTCGGGCTCAGCCCCTCCATCGCGTACGTCACCGGCGACGACCTCACCGGTCTGCCCCTCGACCTCGTCAACGCCGACACGGGCGAGCGCCTCGGCGCCACCCCGCTCACCGCCAACGCCTACCTCGGCGGCCGGCCCATCGCCGCCGCGCTCGCGGCCGGCGCGGACGTCGTGGTGACCGGGCGGGTGACCGACGCGGCGCTCGTGACCGGGCCCGGCATCTGGCGGTACGGCTGGGAGCCTGGCGACCTCGACGCGCTGGCCGGGTCGGTGGTGGCCGGGCACGTCATCGAGTGCGGCTGCCAGGCGACCGGCGGCAACTACGCGTTCTTCCAGGACGTTCCCGACCTCGGACACTGCGGCTTCCCGCTCGCCGAGCTGCACGCCGACGGCTCCTCCGTCATCACCAAGCACCCCGGCACCGGCGGCCTGGTCTCGGTCGGCACCGTCACCGCGCAGCTCGTGTACGAGCTCGGCGGCCCCCGCTACCTCGGGCCCGACGTGGTCGCCCGCTTCGACACCATCACGCTCACCGACGACGGCCCCGACCGGGTCCGCGTCTCCGGCGTCCGCGGGGAGCCGCCACCTGACACGCTCAAGGCGTCGGTCAACCATCTGGGCGGCTACCGCAACACGATGACGCTCGTCCTGACCGGCCTCGACCTGCCAGCCAAGGCAAGGCTGGCCGAGGAGGCCCTGTGGGCCCGCATCCCCCGTGACCGCTTCGACGAGGTCTCCGTCACCCTCACCGGCCTGGACCCGCGGTCGGAGTCCGGGACGGCACTTCTGCGGATCACGGTCATGTCCGGCGACCGCCGCACGGCGGGCCGCGCCTTCTCATCGGCCGTCGTCGAGACCGGTCTCGCCAGCTACCCCGGCTTCTACGCCCTCACCCCGCCGGGGGACGCCTCCCCGTACGGCGTGCACTGGCCGGTCCTCGTCCCGGCCGCCCAGGTCCGCCCCCGCGTCTTCGTGGACGGCACCGAGATCCCCTTCGAGCAGCCGCCCCCGCCCACCGAGGCGCCGATCATCCAGCAAGCCCCCACGCCACGGCCGGCTCCCGGTGGGAAGGGCGTGCCGATCCCGCTGGGCCGCATCGCCGGGGCCCGATCGGGCGACAAGGGCGGGAACGCGAACCTGGGCGTCTGGACCGACACCCGGCCCCGCTACGACTGGCTGGCCGCGTACCTCACCGTGGAGACCCTGAAGGACCTCCTCCCGGCCCTGCGCCCGTACCGCGTGGACCGGCACGACCTGCCCAACCTCAAGGCCGTCAACTTCGTGATCCACGGCCTCCTCGGCCGGGGTGTGGCGGCGAGCACCCGCCTGGACCCGCAGGCCAAGGCGCTGGGCGAGGAGCTACGAGCCCGTCCGGTGGAGGTCCCGGCCGACCTTCACCCCTGAGCGGTCCAGCCCAGCAGGGCCGCGCCGAGCAGGCCGGCCAGGGGGCCGAGGCGCGAGGTCCGTACGTCGGGAGCGGGGCGGAAGGCGAGCCGGGCGGCCAGCCGCTCGCGCAGGGGCACCACGAGCGCGTCCCCCGCCTGCGACACGCCGCCCCCGATGACGACGGCCGCGGGATCGAGCACCAGCGTGTACGTCGCCAGCGCCAGCGCGAGCGCCTCCACCGCCTCCGCCCACACCGCCGTGGCCCGCGCGTCGCCCTGGGCGGCCAGCCGGACGACGTCCTCGGCGCCGGGGACCCCGCACCGCGCCGCCACGGCCGACCCCGACGCGTACGCCGCCAGGCACCCCGCCTGCCCGCACCCGCACGCGAGCCCGTCGGGCCACACCGGGACGTGCCCGATCTGCCCGGCCCAGCCGCCCGCGCCGCCATAGAGCGCGCCCGACGGCACCACGGCTCCCGCGATGCCCGTGCCGATCGGCAGGTACAGCACATGTGCTTCGCCGCCCCCGTACGCCAGCTCGGCCTCCCCCGCCGACCGCACGTCGTGGCCGAGCGCGACGGGCAGGTCCACGTCGGCGAACGCGGCAGCGGGCACGTCACGCCAGCCGAAGGCGGCGGAGAAGACGGCATGCGTGGGGCTGACGAGCCCCGGCACGGCCAGCCCCACCGCCACCGGCCGCGCCCCCTCCGCGAGGTCCCCGGGGCCCGGTGAGGGTGCGCTTGAGCCGGCCCAGGGCCGAGTGAGGTCGGCGGCGAAGCGGGAGATCGCCGCGATCACGCGCTCCGGCCCTTCGGCGCGCGGCGTGGGCCGGTGTTCGAGGTGGAGGATCGTCCCGTCGCGGGCGACGAGCCCGCCCTTCATGGTGGTGCCGCCGACGTCGATCGCGGCCACGTACGTCACCCGCGGCATCCTTTCACAACGCCACGGTTGACCGGCCGGGAGCCGCTCTCGTAGGGTCAGGCACCAGAATATCGTTCTGTCGAGGGGCGGCCCATGACCTCCACCCACATCGACGTCGGCACGATCGACTTCGACGCGCTCGGCGCGTGGATGGACACCCAGGGCCTGCCCGGCGGCCCCATCACCGGCCCCGCGCCGGTCCTCGGCGGCACGCAGAACGTCATGGTCCGCTTCGAGCGCGGCGGCCGCCCGTACATCCTGCGCCGCCCGCCCGTCCACGCCCGCAGCAAGAGCAACGAGGTGCTGCGCCGCGAGGCGCGCGTGCTGGCGGCGCTGCGCGGCACGCAGGTCCCCGCGCCCCGGCTGGTGGCCGCGCAGACGCTGCGTGAGCCGGTGTTCTACCTCATGGAGCCGGTGGACGGGTTCAACCCCTCGACGGGGCTGCCGGAGCCGCACGCCTCCGACCCGGCGATCAGGCACCGCATGGGCCTGGAGGCCGCCGCGGCGCTGGCCGAGCTGGGGCGGGTCGATCCCGGCGTGCTGCCGGGGTTCGGGCGGCCCGACGGCTTTTTGGAGCGGCAGGTGCCGCGCTGGCTGAAGGAGCTCGACTCGTACGGCGAGCTCGACGGCTATCCGGGCCCCGACATCCCCGGCCTGCGCGAGACCGCCGCGTGGCTGACCCGGCACCTGCCCCGCGCGTTCACGCCGGGCATCATGCACGGCGACTACCACTTCGCGAACCTGATGTTCGCCTGCGACGGGCCGCGCGTGGCGGCGATCGTCGACTGGGAGATGTGCACGATCGGCGACCCGCTGCTCGACCTGGGCTGGCTGCTGGCCACCTGGCCGTCGAGCGCGGGGCACGTGCCCGGCCTGCCGGCGCCGCAGGAGATCGTCGCCTACTACGGGGAGCTGTCGGAGCGGGACATGTCGGCCGTCGAGTGGTACGCGGTCATGGCCTGCTTCAAGCTGGGCATCGTGCTCGAAGGCACCCACGCGCGGGCGTGCGCCGGCAAAGCGCCCAAGGACATCGGCGACCTGCTGCACGCGACGACGCTGAGCCTGTTCGAGCGGGCGCGGGAGTTCATGGGCGGCGCGCTCTCCTGATCGGTCGAACGCCCCAAAAGCTACACATAGCCACCATAAATCGCCACAAAAGGCATATGTCGGCGCCAGCCTTATATCACGATTTCCGGAAAAACGATCACATGCTTACCCCCGGCCCGTACAATTGCGCGCAATTGCATCAATCATCGGGGAAGGAACGTCATGCGTATGCGGTTTCTCGGCTCCACCTCGGAGGCGGGCGCCTGCCCCACCCTGTACGAGACCGACCGCGGCACCATCGTCGTGCAGGGTCTGCAAGTCACCGACGCGGAGGCGCTGGCGGACCTCCGCGACGTCCTCGACGGCGAGACAGCGGTCGAAGTGCCCCGCGAACTCCTCACCGACATCGCCCGCCGCGTCCTGCCCGATGATCGGAATGGGACGGTAACCGCTTTCCCGACCAGCGAAGAGACACCCACGGCAACCGCTTGATCACATTTGCGGAGGGCCCTGGCATGATCGGCGTGACCGGAGCTAGCCTCTTGCCGCGTGACGTCCTTTCAGCAGGCGCGCATCGATCTCGGCAGCCAGTTACGCCAATTGCGCGAGGCGGCCCATCTGTCGGGCAAGGAGCTGGCCGAGCGGTTGCGCTGGCAACCCTCCAAGGTCTCCCGCCTCGAGAACGCCCGGCAGACCGCGACCGAGGATGACGTCGTCGTGTGGGCGCAGGCCGTCAACGCCTCGCCCGACACGACCGACGAGCTCATCCGGCAGTCGATCGCGCTGCTCGAACGGCACGACGACTGGAAACAGCGCCACCGCAGCGGCCTGGCCGCACTCCAGGAGGACATCCGCGACCTGGAGGCGCGCACCAAACTGTTCCGCGTCTTCGAGCCCGGCATCATCGTGGGCCTGCTGCAGACCTCCGAGTACGCCAGGCACGTCTTCCGCAAGGTCAAGCGCCTCTACAGCGCCGCCGACCAGATCGACGCGGCGGTCCGGGTGCGCATGCAGCGCCAGGAGATCCTGTACGACCGCACGCGCACGTTCAGGTTCGTCGTCACGGAGGCCGCGCTGCGCTCCGCGGTGGCCCCGCCCGAGGTGATGCGCGGCCAGCTCGACCGCCTGCTCGCGGTCAGCACCCTGCCGAACGTGGAGTTCGGCGTCATCCCGTTCGGCACCGAGCTGCCGTCCAGCCCGATCAACGGCTTCTGGATCTTCAACGAGGCCATGGTCGCGGTCGCCACCATGACGAAGGACCTCATCCTGCGCGACCCCGACGACATCGCCTTTTACGTACGGGCCTTCGACGATTACGTGAAGGTGGCGGAGTTCGATGAGACCGGACGGGAGGTCATCATCTCCGTTCTTCACGAATACCGGAAACAAACTCCACATTAACCGCAGCAATTGCTTGCCTCCTCCGCCAAGATCGTGCAATTCTGTCGCGAGACGTTGCGGAGGTGACGCATGATGCTTGATACCGCGCTCAGCCTTGAGCGCTTCGCCTGGCACGCGGGTCGTCACGCTGACCTGTCCGTGCAGAGCATCGCGCTGGCCTGCGACCCGGCGTACGTGTCGGTTCGCAACCGGTTCTCCGCCACCCTCGCCGAGACCGTCACCTGCTCCGACGAGGGCGCGTTCATCACCTCCTGGGGCTACCGCCTGGGCACCACCGACGACGTCGAGTCGGCCGCCGCCCGCCTCGCCTTCCTCCTCGCCGCCCTCCCCGCCTGACCACCCCGCCTGATCGCCCCGCCTGATCACCGTGCCTGAGCGCCGCACTTCACCACCGCGTTAGGCCGGCCCGCGCGGGCCCCCCGTCCCGCGCTCCGACGGCGACCCCCTGCCGCTGCCCGCCGGACAACGCGGACACGGGCGCGCTCTGCGAGGCCAGCCGCACCCCGAGCCGCTCGCACGCCTCCCGCGTCTCGCGACGGGCTCGCCGTCGATCGCGATCGTCCCGCCGTCCGGCCGCTCGACCCCGGACAGGATCTTCGCCGGCGTGGACTTGCCCGCGCCGTTGTCGCCGATCAGCACCACGACCTCGCTGATCGTTGTCAACCCCGAGGGGCCGCCTTCAGAACCCCGGGGGCCGCCTTCAGGACGCGGACTGGCGTACGTTACTCCCGGGCAGCTCCATGATCGCGATCGCGCCGCCACCGGGCGCGTTGCCCAGGCGTACCGTGCCGCCCGCCTCCTCGACGGCCTGCTTGACGATCGCGAGGCCCAGCCCCGAGCCGGGCAGGCCGCGGGCGGAGGGCGAGCGCCAGAAGCGTTCGAAGACGTGCGGCAGCTCCTCCTCCGGCAAGCCCGGCCCGTGGTCGCGGACGGTCAGCCGGCCGTCGAGCAGCCGCACCTCGATCTGGCCGCCAGGGCTGAACTTGGCCGCGTTGTCCATGAGGTTGAGCACGGCACGTTCCAGAGAGGCGGCGTTGCCCACGAGATACCAGGGCCGCAGGTCGGTGCTGACCTCGGCGCCGCGCAGCCTGGCCCGCTCGACCGCCGCGGTGACCACCTCGTGCAGGGCCAGCTCGACGTGCGGCTCGTGGTCGTTGTCGCCCCTGGCGAGCTGGAGCAGGTCGGTGACCAGCGTGGACAGCTCGGCGAACTGCGCCTTGACGTTGACCAGCAGGCGTTCCTTGGCGGCCGGGTCGAGGCTGCGGCCGGTCTGCTCGCTGCGCAGCAGCAGATCGATGTTGGTGCGCAGGGTGGTGAGCGGTGTGCGCAGCTCGTGGCCCGCGTCGGCGACGAGCTGCTTCTGCCGCTCTCTCGACCCGGCCAGCGCGGCCGTCATGGCGTTGAACGACGACGACAGGCGGGCGATCTCGTCGTTGCCGGTGACGGGGATGCGGGTGCCGAGGTCCTCGGTCTGGGCGATGTGCTCGACCGCCTTGGTCAGCTCGCCGACCGGGCGCAGCGCGGCCCGCGAGATCACGAGCCCGGCCCAGGCCGCGCCGATGACGCCGAGCGCGGTGATGCCGCTCAGCATGAGCGCTGAGCGCCGCAGCGTGTTGCTGACCCACCACATCGGCCTGGCCTCCATCACGGCCACGCCCTTGTCGAAGTTGAGCGCCACCACCCGGACCGGCGTGCCGTCGCTGGTGTGGCCGTCGCGGTAGACCGGCTCGCACGGCTCGAACGCCTCGGAGTCCTTGTCGTACACGGGGACGATGGGCGGCCCGATCGAGCAGGTGGTGCCGTCGGAGCGCAGCAGCGTCGCCATGCCGTCGAACATGCCCTGCGTGCCCTGCTCGGTGCAGTGATGCTGGAGGTAGTCGCGGTCGCTGTCCTTCAGCGACTCCACGATGCTCATGTCGAGGTTGCTGCGCAGCCGCTGCTGCACGATGTAGTAGGACAGGCCGGCGCACGTCGCGATGGCCACCGCCACGGCGACCGTGACGAGCAGCGTCAGCCGCGTGCGCAGGCTGCCCCGTCTGGAGAGCGCGGCCAGACGGGACCGCATCGTGCTCGTGCGCCTGCTCATGGGGAGTTCCGCAGGACGTACCCCACCCCGCGCACGGTGTGGATCACTCGCGGCTCGCCGCCGGCCTCGGTCTTGCGCCGCAGATACATGACGTAGACGTCGAGCGAGTTGGAGGTCGGCTCGAAGTCGAAGCCCCACACCTCGCTGAGTATCTGGTCGCGGGTCAGTACCTGGCGCGGGTGCGCGAGGAACAGCTCCATCAGCAGGTATTCGGTGCGGGTCAGGTCGAGCCTGCGCTCGCCGCGGGTGACCTCTCTGGTGGCCTGGTCCATGCGCAGGTCGCCGTAGGTGAGCGTGTCGCCCTCCGGCGTGCCCGTGCTGATCGAGGCCCGCCGCAGCAGCGCGCGCACCCGGGCCAGCAGCTCGTCCAGCTCGAACGGCTTGACCAGGTAGTCGTCGGCCCCCGCGTCGAGCCCCGACACCCGGTCGCCGACGGCGTCGCGGGCGGTGAGCATGAGGACGGGCACGTGGTTGCCCGACGACCGCAGCCTGCGGCACGCGGTGAGCCCGTCGAGCCGTGGCATCATCACGTCGAGCAGCACCGCGTCGTACGTCTCCGCGCCCAGCGCGTCGAGGGCCTGCTGCCCGTCGTCGGCGGTGGCGACCTTGTAGCCCTCGAACTCCAGGCTCGACTGCAGCGCCTCGCGCAACGCGGGCTCGTCGTCGACCACCAGCAGACGTGCAGGCTCACTCATACTTACCAAAGGTAAGGCGTCATCATGAGAACCGGATGAACGATCTCACCTTCGTTTCCTGACGATCACCAGGCCACGGGCATCCTGGTGAGCCCGAAGATGGCCTTGCCGTACTTCAGGCCGAGCTCCTCCTCCGTCGCCGTGACGCGCAGCCCGGGCAGCCGCTCGAACAACGTGCGCAGCGCGATCTCCAGCTCGGCCCGCGCCAGGTTCTGGCCGAGGCACTGGTGCACCCCGTACCCGAAGGCCACGTGGTGGCGGGCGCCGCGCTGGACGTCGAAGTCGTCGGGCCGCTCGAACGCCCGCTCGTCCCTGTTGGCCGACGCGCCGAGCACGTACACGCCCTCGCCCTTCCTGACGAGCTGCCCGCCGATCTCCTGGTCCTCGACGGCCACCCGGTCGAAGGCCACCCAGTCGACGATCGAGTGGTAACGCAGCAGCTCCTCGACCGCGGCCGGCCAGCCGCCGGGGTTCTCGCGCAGCGCGGCGAGCTGGTCCGGGTTGCGCAGCAGCGTGTACGCCGACAGCGGGATCATGTTCGCCGTGGTCTCGTGACCGGCGACGAGCAGCAGGAAGGCCACCCCGGTCAGCTCCTCGGCGGTCAGCTTGCCGCCGGTGGCCAGCCGGCCCAGCAGGTCGTCCTTGGGCGCGGCGACGACGTCGGTGACGAGGTCGGCGAGGTAGGACCTGATCTCGTACGTCGCCGACCGCCTGGCCCGCTCGTCGGCCCCGGCGTCCACCATCATCCTGGTGCGGGACTGGAAGAAGTCGTGGTCGGCGTACGGGACGCCGAGCAGCCGGCAGATGACCAGCGACGGGAGCGCCAGCCCGTACGCCTCCACCAGCTCCCCTTCGTCGCCCTTGGCGGTCATGTCGTCGAGCAGCTCGTCGGCCAGCCGCTGGATGCCGGGCCGCATCTCCCTGACCCGCCGGACGGTGAACTCGCTGATGAGCAGCCGCCGGAAGCGGGTGTGCTCGGGCGGGTCGTGGTCGATGAAGAACCCGACGGACAGCTGATGGGCTGCGGCGATCTCCTCGGGCGTCATCGTCGCGGTGTCGGGGGCGCTGGGGTGGCCGGGGGTGCGGGGGTCGGTGCTGAAGCCGGTTCCGGCGAGGATCTGCTGGGCCTCGGCGTGCCGGGTGACGAGCCACACCTCGCCGCGGGAGGTCTCGCCTCTGACGAGGGGGGCCTGGTCGCGCCAGCCCTCGTACTCGGGAGGCGGGGCGAACGGGCACGTGCGATGGACAGGGAAGCTTTCCGCCATAGTCTGCTCCGTAATAGCCGGACTCCGCATTGCTTACTTACGCGAAAGTAAACAATGCGAGGCACGGCCGTCAACAGAAGGAGCGAGATGGCAGGGCGGCGGACGGACACACGAGAGCGGATCCAGCAGGTCGCGCTGGAGCTGTTCGCCGAGCGCGGATACGACAAGACGTCGCTGCAGGAGGTGGCGGAGCGGCTCCAGATCACCAGACCGGCTCTCTACTACCACTTCCGTACGAAGGAGGAGATCCTCACCGGCGTGATCGAGCGGCTGGTCGAGTCGATCGAGGAACTGGTGGCCTGGGGCAGGCAGCAGCCGGCCACCACGGAGGCGCGGCTGGAGATCCTGCGGCGGATCTCCGGGCTGCTTTCCGACCAGTGGCGGCCGCTGTTCAGGTTCGCCCAGGTCAACCAGGGCGCGTTGGAGCACCACCCGAAGGGCGAACGCCTGCGCGGGTGCGTGATCTCGCTGGTGTCGCTGCTGTGCGTGCCAGGCGAGAGCGCGGAGAAGCAGTTCGAGTCCAGGCTGGCGGTGCTCGCGGTGATCCTCGGCAACCTGCCGCTCCTGTTCGGGTCGGAGTCGGACCCGGAGACGGACTTGAACGAGGTGGCGCTCCGCGTCGCCACCAAGCTCGTCACCGGCGAGCAACCGGACGAGTAACCGGCGGCGAGCCCCACCGGCCCCGCAAGCCCCGCCCCCAAGCCCCGCCCCCAAGCCCAGCCCTCCGGGCCCGGCCGGCCCTGCCACCAGCCGGCCGATCATCCTGGCCCGGCCATCCCGGCCATCCCGGCCTGACTGCGCCGAGTGCGGCGAGTGCGGTGTCAGGCGGTGAGCAGGGCCATGGCGGCGTTGTGGCCGCCGATGCCGCTCACGCCGCCGCCCCTGCGGGCGGCGGCACCGCAGAGCAGGATGCGCTCGTGCTCGGTGTCCACGCCCCAGCCGCCGCTCTCCGCGTACGGCCAGCTCAGGTCGGTGTGGAAGATGTGGCCGCCGGGCAGGCCCGCGTCGGTCTCCAGGTCCACGGGGGTCTTGACCTCGACGCACAGGGTGCCGTCGGGGGCGGTGAGCAGGCAGTCCTCGATCGGCTCTGCGAGGACGGCGTTGATGGAGGCGAAGGTGGCATCCAACGCCATCTTCCGCGCTTTCTCCGGATTTTTCCGGAAAAGGCGGGCGGGCATGTGCAGGCCGAACAGCGTCATCGTCTCCGCCCGCCCCCGCAGGCCGGGCCCCAGGATCGACGGGTCGGTCAGCGAGTGGCAGTAGACCTCGGCGGGCGGCAGCTCCGGGATCTCACCGCGCGCCGCCTGCTCGTACGCCCGCGCGAGCTGGTCACGTCCCTCGTTGATGTGGAACGTACCGCTGAAGGCCGCCCCCGGATCCACCGTCGCGTCCTTCAGGCGGGGCAGCCGGGTCAGCACCATGTTGACCTTGAGCTGCGCGCCCTCTGGCACCGTCGCGGGCCGTCCCATGAGCCGATCGAGCACCGCGGGCGGCAGGTTGACCAGCACGTGCCCACCCCGCACGGCGTGCTCGCCCGCGCCGTCCCTGAACGTCACCTCGCCCGACGGGTCGATGCCGACGATCTCCGCGCCCGTCCTGATCTCGGCGCCCGCCCGCCTGGCCGCCGCCTCCAGCGCGCCGGAGACCGCGCCCATGCCGCCGACGGGGACGTTCCACTCGCCGGTGCCGTCGCCGATCACGTGGTAGAGGAAACAGCGGTTGGCCAGCAGGTCGGTGTCGGGGTCGGCGAAGGTGCCGATGAGCGCGTCGGTGAGCACGACCCCGCGTACGGTGTCGTCGGCGAACCGCTCGGCCACACTCTCCCCGATCGGCCGCCCGAACAGGTCGCGCCACGCCTCGGGGCCGACCATCCGCTCGATCTCGGCCTGCGGGCGCAGCGGCTCCAGCAGGGTGGGCGCCAGCACCCGCGCGACCTCGGCGACCATGCCGTAGAAGCGCCGCCACGCCTCGTGGTCGGACTCGCCGCCCGTCACGTGCCGGAACGAGGCCGCCGTCCGCAGGTCGTCCTCGTTGTCCACGAGCAGCCCCGTGTCGCCTTTGGGCGTGTACGAGGCGTAGCGCCGCCGGCGCAGCTCCAGGTCGAGCCCGAGATCGCGGGCGATCTTCGAGGGCAGCAGGCTGACGAGATAGGAGTACCGCGACAGGCGCACGTCCACGCCGGGGAAAGCCTGCGCCGAGATCGCCAGGCCGCCGACGTGCTCGTGCCGCTCCAGCACCAGCACCCGCCGCCCGGCCTGTGCCAGGTACGCCGCCGCCACCAGCCCGTTGTGCCCGCCTCCGGCCACGATCACGTCATACGCACTCATCCTCGCACCTTAAGGCCGATACCGGTCAGGACGCCACGGGCCGCGCGGTCCTCAAGTGGACGGCCGGGCAAGGGGCCCGTACGCTGCTCTGTTCGGAACAAATCTCATCAGAGCCGCCGTTCCTCACACGCAGGGCCACCACCACTCAAGGAGCACGAGCCTCACCATGCGCAGCACCACCGACGCCGTTCCGCAGCCGTCCGACGAGGTCGCCGAGGCCCTGGCGACCGGAGCGCCGGTCGTGGCCCTGGAGTCCACGATCATCTCCCACGGGCTGCCGCAGCCGCGCAACCTGGAGGTGGCGCGCGAGCTGGAGGGCATCGTACGAGACGAGGGCGCCGTCCCCGCCACGATCGCGGTGCTCGACGGGGTGCCCCGCATCGGGCTGAACGAGGTCGAGCTGGAGCGCATCGCCACCGAGCCGGGCCTGCGCAAGCTGGGCCAGCGCGACCTGCCGCTGGCGGCGGCGCTGAAGGCGAGCGGCGCGACCACCGTGTCGGCCACGTCGTTCCTGGCCGCCCGCGCCGGCATCCGCGTCTTCGCCACCGGCGGCCTGGGCGGCGTGCACCGCCACTGGACCGAGGACCAGGACGAGTCCGCCGACCTCGACACGCTCGCCCGCACCCGCATCACGGTCGTGTGCGCGGGCGTCAAGTCGATCCTCGACGTGCCGGCCACGCTGCAGCGGCTGGAGACGCGCGGGGTGAGCGTGGCCGGGTTCCGCACCGACACGTTCCCCGGCTTCTACCTGCACTCCTCCGGCCAGCCGATCGAGTGGCGGATCGAGACGGCCGACGAGGCGGCCGCCGTCATGCGCGGCCAGGACGCGCTCAGCGGCACCGAGACGGCCCTGATCGTCGCCAACCCGGTGCCCAAGGAGCAGCAGCTCGATCCCGAGCTGCACGACCGGGTGCTCGCCGAGGCGCTGGCCGCCGCCGAGCGCGACGGCGTCAAGGGCCAGGCGATCACCCCGTTCCTGCTCGGCTACCTGGTCGACGGCACCAAGGGCGCGTCCCTGGAGGCCAACCTGGCCGCCGTGCGCGGCAACGCCGCGCTCGCCGCCCGCATCGCCCTGGCCTGGTCCCGATCGTGAACGGTGACGCCCTCCTGATCATCGGCGACGTCGTCACCGACGTCGTGGCGCTGCACGGCTCGCCCGTCCTGGCGGGCGAGGACACCGCCGCCGAGATCGTGCTGCGTCCCGGCGGCTCCGGCGCCAACACCGCCGCCTGGGCCGCCTGCCTGGGAGCCGAGGTCCACCTGCTGGCCAAGCTCGGCTACGACAGCAGCGAGTGGCACGCCACCGAACTGATCAACACGGGCGTCCAGCCCCACTTCTCCGTGGATCCCGACCACCCCACCGCCGTGGTGATCGCCATGGTGGACAAGAGCGGCGAGCGCTCGATGCTCACCAACCGCGGCGCCGGTGACCTGATCTCCGAGGACGACTGGGACCCGGCGCTGCTCGACGGCGTCGGCCGGCTGCATCTGTCGGGGTACGTCCTGTTCGCCGAGCCCGGCCTGCGCCTGGCCGCCCGCGCCATGGCCGACGCCGTGGCGGCGGGCATCACGGTGAGCGTGGACCCGGCCTCCACGGGGCCGCTGCGCGACTTCGGCGTCGAACGTTTCATGCAGGCGACGGCCGCCGCCGAGCTGATCCTGCCCAACCTCGACGAGGCGCTTCTGCTCACCGGGGTGACATCGGCCGAGCGTGCGGCCGTACTCTTGAGTGAGAGATATGGCACAGCGGTCGTGAAACTCGGCGCGGAGGGGGCGCTGGCCGCGCGAGACGGTGAGGTGGTGGCGACGGCCGAGGGCCGATCCGCTGAGGTCGTGGACTCGACGGGCGCAGGTGACGCCTTCGCCGCCGGGTTCATCGCCGCGACGCTGCGCGGCGCCGGGACGCGGGCGGCTCTGGAGGTGGGTTGCCGTGCCGGTGCCGCATGTGTGGCCCAGGTGGGCGGCCGTCCACGGTACGGTTTGGATCTGAACCGTCTTTACCCTATTCACACTGATTGATAGCTTGCCGCGTAGGCTGCACCATTAGCCACATGCGTTACGGGCAGCACACGCGGCTCACTGGGGAGGATAAGGTCCGCCGATGGAAGTCGAGTCATCGATCTGCCTGAGCGACCTGGTCCCTGCGCTGCGATGGAGCCGGCCCCAGCAGGTGGCCGAGGCGTTGGGCGACCCACGCCTGCCCGCCGGATGGTGGCACTCCCTGCCGCTGCCCAAGGCCCTCGGCATGACGGGGCTCGACTGGATCTGCGAGCGCCTCGCGCGGCTCGCCTCCTCCCGCTGGGACCACCTCCCCCTGTCCGACCTGCTGCCCGCGCTGACGGTCCACCACATCGACCCCGCGCTGCCGGGCTGGCCCGACGCCACCCGTACGGCGATCACCGGCCTCGGCGGCTGGCAGCGGCTGCGCCGGCTGTCCCCCAGTGACCTCGGCACGCCGTCGGCCACGCCCGAGGTCGTCATCGGCTCGGTCTTCCGCGAGATCCTCGGCCGCATCCCGGCCCAGCCCGACGCGTCCGGCGCCGCTCCTGGCGCCGCCAGCGTCCCGGGGGTCGCGGGCGGCCACCCCGAGGTCACCCGGCCGCTCCAACGCGGCCAGGGCGTACCGTCGGGCGCGTTCCCGGTGCCGGAGTCCGGCCCCTTCCCCGCACAGGGCGACCCGGCCGCACAACCGCTGGCAGCCCAGGCCGGCGCCGGCGGCCCCTTCGCCCAGGCCACCCCCTCCGGCCCGCTCCCCGCACCCATCGACACCACCACCGGCCGCCCCCAGACAAGCGGCCCCTTCGCCGCCCAGGGCGGCCAGCCCCCAGCGGACGGCCAGAGCGGCCCGTTCGCCGCGCAGGGCGGCCAATCGCCGTCCGGCAGCGCCGAGGGCTCCCCGTCAGGCGGCCCCTTCGCCGCCCAGAGCGGCCAGCCCCCAGCGGGTGCCCAGAGCGGCCCGTTCGCCGCGCAGGAAGGCCAGTCCCCGGCGGGCGGCCCCTTCGCGGGCTCCGGCACCCAGAACGGCCCCCTGCCCCAGCGTCCGGGCGGCTCCTACCCCGGCGCGCCCGGCGACGGCGACCCGCAACGCCCCGGCACCTTCCCCGAGGGCACCCCCGGCCCGCGCCAGACGGGCTCTTTCCCGGCTGTGTCGGATGGCCCCCGCCAGACCGGCACTTTCGCCGACGCCAATCCCGGCTCCCGACAAACGGGCAACTTCCCGGCCGCCCCTGACAGCGCACCCGGCCCCCGCCAGACCGGCAGCTTCCCCGCAGCCTCCGACGGCGCCCCCGGATCCCGCCAAACCGGCAGTTTCCCGGCCGCTACCGACAGCGCACCCGGCTCTCGACAGGCCGGTAACGACCCCGGTGCGTCCGACGGCCGGCCCGGCACCGGCTCCTCCCCCGCCCAGGGGGCCGACTCGCGCACCAGCGGCTCTTTCCCCGTTCCGCCCGGGTCGCGTTCGACCGGTTCTTTCCCGGCGGCGTCCCAGCCGGGGGCCTTCCCCGGCGCGCCCGCCGACGGCGGCCAGCAGCGCCGCCCCGGAACCTTCCCCGAGGGCGCCCCCGGCCCCCGTCAGACGGGCTCCTTCCCAGCGGTCCCCGACGCCTCCGGCTCCCCTCAAACCGGCAGCTTCGCCGCAAACCCTGACGGCGCGCCCGGCTCCCGCCAGACCGGCAACTTCCCGGCCGCCCCCGACGGCGCGCCCGGCTCCCGCCAGACGGGCAGTTTCCCGGCCGCCTCGGACGGCGCGCCCGGCTCCCGCCAGACGGGGAGCTTCCCCGCCGCCTCCAACGGCGCTCCGGGGGCGCAGCAGGGCGGCTCGCCCGCCGGGCCGGGCCCCGCGGGCCCCGGCCAGAACGGCGCGCTCCCCGGTCAGGGCGGCGCGTACCCCGGCGATCAGCAGGGCGGCGCGGCCCGCCAGGGCTTCGCGGGCGAGGGCCTGCCCCAGCGCCCAGGTCAGCAGGACCGCCTCCCGCAACGCCCCACCGCTCAGCCCGGCCGCCAGGACACCGGCGCTGCCGCAGCCGGCGCAGGCAACGGCATGCCCGGAGCCCCCGGCAACGAGCTGCCCGGCGGCCCCGGCAGCCCGGCGACCCGCGCAGGCGCCGGCAGCGCAGGCGGAGCGAGCACAGGCGGTCCTGGTGCAGGCGGCGGACCTGGCGCGGGCGGCGGACCCGGAATGGGAGCGGGCGGCCCGGGAACGGGCTCCCTCCCGGCGATCCCAGGCACGAACGCCCCCGGCTCCGGCACCAACGCGCCGGGCTCGGGTGCGAGCGCCCCCGGCTCCGGCACGAACGGCCCGGGCTCGGGTGCGAGCGCCCCCGGCTCTGGCGCGAGCACCGCCGTGCCGGGCACGAACACGTCCGTCCCGGGGAAGGGCACGCCCGCCTACGCGGGCTCCGGCCCCATCCCCACCGACCCGGACCACGCCATGGTCAGGGTCGTGGACAACCTCTTCCGCAACCTCGACAAGCTGGAGCTGGCCGTGGCCCAGCACCGGCTGTTCGCCGAGGACCCGGTGAGCCTGCGTACGCTCGCCCACAAGATGCTCGTCGAACGCGAGGCGCTCTCGCTGGCCCAGCGCACCGCCGAGGAACGCGTCCTGCAGTGGCTGCGCTCCTCGGAGTCCGCGCCGGTCACCGGGCACATGTTCCGGCTGACGGAGTGGCTGGGCGCGGCGGCCACCGAGGATCAGCTGATCGGCGCCGACCCGGCCCACCCGGTGACGGTTCCATCGCTGCGTACGCCGCTGTGGCGGGTCCTCGTGACGCTCATGCCGGACCGCCGCCTCCAGGACGGCTGGCTGGTCGTCGGCGACATGTACGGCCTCCAGGCGCGTACGCGGCAGCTCCTCGCCTCGGCCCCGCCCGACGCGGACGTCGTCGAGCTCATGAGCGAGCTGGGCATCCGCGCGCACTCCGCCAAGGCGTGGCTCGACGCCCTGCCCCCGGAGACCAGCCGCGACGCCGCGGCCGCTGCTCCCAGCCCGGCCCAGCCGCTGCCCCGCCGCACCCCCGGCGCGAACGGCCACCACCACCGCGGCGGCCAGCCCATCCCGCCCGCCGCGAGCAGCTCGATCGACCCGTCGGCCGCGCTGGCCACCCTGTCGGCGCTGTCGGGCGGCCGCTCGCCCATGCTCTCCGGCACCTTGGCAGGCACGCCGCCCACGCCTCCCCCGCCGCTGCCCAGCCCGTCGTCCGACCCGCGCCGCTGGCAACGCATCGAGGTCACCCCGGAACACCTCAGGGGCGGCCCGGTGCCGGTCCCGGAGGGCTACGCCGCCCAGCTCGGCATGCGCCCCGGCACCCTCCTGTCGGTCACGGGCCCCGGTGACAACGCCATCGTCCTGGTCTGGCAGGGTCACCAGCCCGTCTTCGACTCCCTCCAGCCGGTACTGATGCGCCTGAACGCCCGCCCCGGCGACCAGGTCTACGTCACAGTGGACGGCTACCGCCTGGAAGCCCAACTGACCGGCTGACCACCACCCGGAAGGCAAAGGCAACCCGCAGAACGCAAAGCCGCGCCCCACACACCCACCCAAGGCACCCGGCCGACGCATCGAACAAGGACGATAAAGGCCGAATCGGCAGCCTCTCTTGAGCGGGTCCAGCCGAAAGGGTGGAGGTGGTTGGCGGGGCGGGGCAGCGGCGCGGAAAAGGACACCCGGCCGACACCGCCCCGGCACCGGGGCCAAACCGCCGGCGGAGCTAGTCGAAGAGGTGGAGGCGGTGGGCGGTGGCGGCGGCTTCGCCTCGGGTGGCGACGCCGAGTTTGGCCAGGATGTTGGAGACGTGCACGCTCACCGTCTTGATCGAGATGACCAGCTCCTCCGCGATCTCGCGGTTGCTGCGGCCGTTCGTCACCTCGCGCAGGACCTCCAGCTCGCGTGCGGTCAGGCCCAGCGGCTGGGCGTCGGTGGCCTCGTCGGAGCCGCCGATCCTGGCGCGGCGGCCGAGTACGTCGAGTTGTTCGAGCAGCGGTGTGACGCCCAGGTCGCGGGCCAGCGTGCGGGCCCGGGCGAGCCGCGTGGCGGCCTCCTGGCGGGCGCCGCACGCGAGCGCCGCCTGCCCGGCCGCGAGCAGGCACTGCGCCTCCGCGTACGGCTGCCGCAACGCGGCCCACGCCGCCACCGCCTGCTCCCAGGCCGCGAACTGCCAGGCGGCCGGCTCGACCCCCTCGTCCCAGGGCTTCTCTGGGCCGGTCAGCGCGATGAAGGTGAGCCGATGCGCCTCCTGCAGCGGGCCCTCGCACCTGAGCTCACGCCCGAGCGCCCGCAGCCGCCGCAGCAACAGCAGCGCCTGCTCCACGAGCGCCTCACCTTGGGCCACCCCGGAACCCGGCGCGCCACCCGCGTCGGACCCACTCAGCGCATCATCCCTGATCGCATCGAGCAGGCGTGAGGCGGGCACCGCCATGCGGACGAGTCGCCCGAAGGTGGTCACGACAGGCCAGGCGTAGCGGGGGCCGTTGATGAGGTCGTCGCCCTCCATGCCGCGCAGCGCCGCCGCCACCGCCTCCCCGAGCTGCCCGCGGCACATGAGCGCCAGCACCTCCCTGCGGAGATGCGGCAGGACGTGCTGGTCGCGGTGGGCGCCGCGGGCCAGGACGCGGCGGCTGGAGTCGAGCAGGCGGGCGGCCCGGTCGTGGTCGCCCCGCGCGAGCGCGATGTCGGTGGCGAACCCGCGCAGGCTGGCGGCGTAGGGGGCGGGCGGCGCGAGGTCGAGGGCGTGGTCGATCACCTGGAGCGCCTCGTCCCATCGCCCGAGCGAGACCAGCGGCTCCGCCAGGTTGATCGACAGGAACGCGCCGGACGTGCGGGCCAGCCCGTAGTGCAGGGACTCCTCGATGCCCTTCCTGGCCACTTCGGCGGCCTGCTCATGCCGGCCCGCGCCTTCGAGCGCGTCGGACTCGGAGATCGCGCAGCGCATGAGCGCGCTGAAGACCTCACCGCGCGCGGCGATCTGCCGGGCCTCGGCGAACGCCTGGAGCTGCGGCTCCATGTCGGAGTAGTCGGTCAGCCCCCAGGCGAGGTCGATGATGGCGTGGGCCTCGAGGCCGGCGTGGCCCAGGGTGTGGCCGATCTCCATGGCGGCCCTGGCCGTGGCCGCGCGCTCGGCCCGGGTGGCCGGGCCGTGGAGCATGCGGGCCAGCGACTCCAGCACCCTGCCGCGCAGCAGCGGCTGGTCGTCGGGCACGAGCTCGGCGGCCCTGCGCAGGTCGTCGATGAAGCCGGGGCGGCCGAGGTCGTAGCGGGTGTGGCTACGCTGGCGCAGCAGCATGACGGCCCTGACCGGGTCGGCCTCGAGCCCGGGGTCGCGGGCCAGCTCGTCGAGCGCGGCGCTGGACACGGCGATGCCGCGCTCGAACTCGCCGGCCAGGTGGGCGACGACGGCGGTCACCCTGAGCACGTCGAGCCGGTCGGCGCCGATGCGCTCGGCCGCGTCGGGCACCTGGTCCCACAGCTCGAGCATGCGGGAGAGCATGCGCAGCTGCTCGTCGTAGGCGGTGGACTTGCGGGCGGCGGCGGCCGCGTGCCAGGCGCTGACCAGCGCCCAGGTGGAGTCGTGGGCGGAGTGCCAGTGGTGGGCCAGCTCGATCGCGCCGCGCGGGGCGGGCAGGATCGACAGGTCGTGCTCGAGGGCCTCGGCGTAGCGGGTGTGCAGTCGGGTGTGCTCGCCGGGCAGCAGGTCGTCGTGGAGCGCCTCGCGGATGAGGGCGTGGCGGAAGGCGTAGCCCTCGCCGTCGACGACCAGGACGTTGCCCGCCACGGCCGGGCGCAGCGCGCGCGACAGGGCGGCGTCGTCGAGCCCGGCGACGGCGCTGAGCAGAGCGTGCTCGATGCGCTGCCCGCCGGCGCTGGCCACCCGCAGCAGCTCCTGGGTCTCTTCGGGCAGCCGCTCGACGGCGGCGAGCAGCAGGTCGCGCAGCGACTCGGGCAGCGGCTCGCCCGCCCCCGACTCGGTGAGCAGCGCCTCGACGAACAGCGGGTTGCCCTCGCTGCGGGCGTAGATGAGGTCCATGTCGGCCACGGACGGCTCGCGCTCCAGCATGCCGACGGCCAGCGCGACGGCCTCCTTGCGGGTGAGCCTGCGCAGCTCGACCCTGCCGACCGACTCGATGCGCCCCAGCTCGGCGAGCAACGGCCGCAGCGGGTGGGTGCGGTGGAGCTCGTCGGTGCGGTAGGTGACCACGAGCAGCACCCGGGCGGCGGTGCGCTGGTAGCGGACGAGGAACGTGAGCAGGTCGCGGGTGGAGCGGTCGGCCCAGTGGGCGTCTTCGACGACGAGCACCACGGGCCGCTCGTCTGCCAGGCGCTCCAGCAGCCCGAGCACCTGCTCGAACAGCCGCGCCCTGGCCTCGGCCCCGTCTTTGCCCGGCTCGCCGAACTCGGGCAGCAGCCTGGCGAGCCCGCGCGCGTTGCCGCCCGGCACCAGCGCGGCGACCGCGTCGTGACCCAGCTCGCGGACGAGCTGGCGCAGCACGGCGGTGAACGGCGCGAAAGGCAGGCCCTCTGTGCCCAGCTCCAGGCAGGCGCCGACGAGCACCATGGCGTCGCTCGTGTGCCGCCCGGTGAACTCGTTGATCAGGCGGGTCTTGCCGGCCCCGGCCTCGCCGCCGACGAGCACGGTGGCCGGTATGCCGGCGCGCGCCCTGGACAGGGCGTCGCCGAGGGCGGCGAGCTCGCGGGAGCGCCCGACGAGCAGCGGGCTCACGGCGTGGATCCTCACGCCCTCAGCATGCCACCCGGCGCCGACAGAATCGCCCGCCAGGTGGCCCCTATCGCAGCACCTTGCGGAAGAACGTGGCCGACGCCTCGTAGCCCAGCGCGTGGTAGAACTCCGGCGCCCGCCGCGTGGCCATCGCGACGTAGCCGGCCTCGCGGGAGCGTGCCCACCGCTCGAACTCCTCCAGCAGCGACCGCCCGACGCCCTGCCGCCGGGAGCCGGACTGCACCATGGCCTCCTCCACCCAGGCGACCGGCCCGTTGGCGAAGAGGGTGAGGTGGACGAAGCCGAGCAGGTAGCCGCGCACGCGCCCGTTGACGACGGCCGCGAGCAGCAGGGCGTCGTCGTTGGCCAGCAGCGCGGGCAGCGCGGCGTCGAAGGCCTCGCGCTCGGGCCTGAAGGTCAGGCCGAACTCGCGGGCCAGCGCGAACACCTCGTCGGCGTCCGCTTTCTCCGCTCTCCTGATGAGAAGATCGTCAGCCGTCATGAGCATCGACCCTAGATCGTCGGTCGTCGCCTGCGCAAACCCATGCTTGACGTTTCCCCGCTTTTCGTGCCGGGATGAAACGGGCGCGGCGGGTCACAGGTCACCGAGTCCGAGCTGGCGGGCGATGAGCATGCGCTGCACCTCGCTGGTGCCCTCGCCGATCTCCAGCACCTTGGCGTCGCGGTAGAAGCGGCCGACGGGGAACTCGTTCATGAAGCCGTAGCCGCCGAACACCTGGGTCGCGTCGCGGGAGTTGTCCATGGCGGCGTTGGAGGAGACGAGCTTGGCGATCGCCGCCTCCTTCTTGAACGGCTCGCCCGCGAGCATCTTCTGTGCGGCGTGGTAGTAGGCGAGGCGGGCGGTGTGGGCGCGGGCCTCCATGTCGGCGATCTTGAACTGGATGGCCTGGTAGTGGCCGATGGGGTGGCCGAACGCCTTGCGGTCCCTGACGTACTTGAGGCATTCGTCCACGCAGCCCTGCGCCAGGCCGACGCCGAGCGCGGCGATGGCGACGCGGCCCTCGTCGAGGGTGCGCAGGAACTGGGCGTAGCCGCGGCCGCGCTCGCCGAGCAGGTTCGCGGCGGGCACGCGGCAGTCGGTGAAGGACAGTTCGCGGGTGTCGGAGGCGTTCCAGCCGACCTTGGAGTACTTCTTCGACACCGTGAACCCCGGCGTGCCGCTCGGCACGAGGATGGTGGAGATCTCGCGCTCGCCGGTGAGCCCGGTGAGCGCGGCCACGCCGACGACGCCGGTGATGTCGGTGCCGGAGTTGGTGATGAACGACTTCGTCCCGTTGATCACCCATTCGTCGCCGTCGAGCACGGCCGTGGTGCGCATCCCGCCGGGCACGTCGGACCCGCCGCCCGGCTCGGTCAGCCCGAACGCGCCCAGCATCTCGCCGGATGCGAGCTTGGGCAGCCACGTACGGCGCTGCTCGGGCGAGCCGAACCGGTAGACGGGCATCGCGCCGAGCGAGACCGCCGCCTCCAGGGTGATGGCGACGCTGGAGTCGACCCTGGCCAGCTCCTCCAGGGCCAGGCAGAGGGCGAAGTAGTCGCCGCCCATACCGCCGTACTCCTCGGGGATGGGCAGGCCGAACAGCCCCATCGCGCCCATCTGCCGCACGATGTCGTAGGGGAACTCCTCGCGCTCGTAGAAGTCCCCGATCACGGGCGCGACCACCTCGCGGGCGAACGCCTCGACGGTCTTGCGCAGCTCTTCGTACTCGTCGGTGAGCATCTCTCAGCCTTTCGCTAGCGCCTGTACGACGCGGGACGGGCTCGGCCGCCCGAGCAGCTCCGCCAGCCAGGTGCTGGTGGCGACGAGCTTGCCCAGGTCGAGCCCCGTCTCGATGCCGAGTCCCCGGAGCATCCAGACGAGGTCTTCTGTGGCGAGGTTGCCGGTGGCGGACTCCGCGTAGGGGCAGCCGCCGATCCCGCCGGTTGAGGCGTCGATGGTGGTGACGCCGCAGTGCAGCGCGGCCAGGGTGTTGGCCAGCGCCTGCCCGTAGGTGTCGTGGAAGTGCACGGCGAGCCGGTCCGGGCGGCGGAAGCCACGGATCAGCTCGGTGACGTGGCCGGGGGTGCCGACGCCGATGGTGTCGCCCAGGGAGAGCTGGTAGCAGCCGAGCCCGAGCAGCCGCTCGCCGACGGAGACGACCTGCGCGATCGGCGTGGGCCCCTCCCAGGGGTCGCCGAAGCACATGGAGACGTACGCCCGCACGCGGATCCCGTTGTCCAGCGCCCTGGCCACGACCGGCTCGAACATCTCGAACTGGCTCTCCAGGCTGCGGTTGAGGTTCTTGGCGGCGAACGTCTCGGTGGCGCTGGCGAAGATGGCGATCTCGGCCACGCCGAGATCGATCGCCCGGTCGAGGCCGCGCGCGTTCGGCACGAGCACGGGGTAGCGCACGCCGGTACGGCGGTGCAGGCGGCGCAGCAGCTCGTCGGCGTCCGCGAGCTGGGGCACCCACTTGGGGTGCACGAAGCTGGTGGCCTCGATCACCTTGTGCCCCGCGTCGGCGAGCCGGTCGATGAACTCGGCCTTGACCTCGACGGGGATGGTGGCGGACTCGTTCTGCAGTCCGTCGCGCGGCCCGACCTCGTAGATCGTGACCTGCTGCGGAAGGCCTTCCATCGGGTACGGCATCACGCCTCCTCGGCGGTGACCACGGCCAGGACGGCGTCCATGTCCACCGGCCGGCCCGCTTGCACGGGCAGCTCGGTGACCACGCCGTCGCGCGGCGCGGTGACCGTGTGCTCCATCTTCATGGCCTCGACGACGACCAGCGGCTGGCCGGCGCTGACCCGTTCGCCCTGCTGGGCCTTGACCAGCAGCACGGTGCCCGGCATGGGGCTCCTGACGACGCCGTCGCCGGCCGCCGCCGCGCCGGGCCGGTCGCCCGGGTCGCCGATGTGGTGGCGGGTGAACGACCAGGACGCGCCGTCGCGGCCGAGCCAGAGCGTGTCGCCGTCGCGTACGCACAGGTACCGCTCACCGCGCCCGCCGAGCGTGACGGTCAGGTCGGCGCCGTCGCGTCTGATGCGCGCGGGCACCGCCTGCTCGCCCACAAGGACCTCCGCCTGTTCCTGGGGCAGCCCGCGCACCTCAATCGCGTGCACGCCGTCGCGGGACTCCAGCCGCCAGGTCGTCCAGGCCGGCTCGCCGAGCCGCCAGCCGTCGGCGACCTCCCAGGGGTCGTCGCCGTGCGGCAGGTCGTGGAAGACCAGCGCCGCCGCCGCCGTCACCGCGTCAGGCGTCTCCATGGCGGGCAGCAGGCCGGGCAGGACGCGTTCGACCAGGCCGGTGTCCAGCTCGCCGGCCGCGACGGCCGGGTGGGCGGTCAGGGCGCGCAGGAACGGGACGTTGGTGACGACGCCGAGCACAGCCGTGGCGGCGAGCGCGCGGTCGAGCGTCCGGTACGCCGTCGCGCGGTCGGGCGCCCAGGCGATCACCTTCGCCATCATGGGGTCGAACTCGCTGCCGACCACGGCCCCTTCGGAAAGGCCCGAGTCCACCCGCACGACCGCCTGGCCCGCCGGATCCCGGGGTTCGCGGAGCGCGAGCACGCGCCCGCCGGTCGGGAGGAAGCCGCGCGCCGGGTCCTCGGCGTACACCCGCGCCTCGACCGCGTGCCCGTCGAGCCGCACGTCCTCCTGGGCGAGCGGCAGCCGCTCCCCCGCCGCCACCCTGAGCTGCAGCTCCACCAGGTCGAGCCCGGTGACCAGCTCGGTGACGGGGTGCTCGACCTGGAGCCGGGTGTTCATCTCCATGAAGTGGTACGCGCCGGTGGCGCCGTCGACGATGAACTCGACCGTGCCCGCTCCGGTGTAGCCGACGGCTCGGGCGGCCTCGACCGCCGCCGCTCCCATGGCCGCGCGCGTCTCGGGGGTGAGGAACGGGGACGGCGCCTCCTCGATGATCTTCTGGTGGCGGCGCTGCAGGCTGCACTCGCGCTCGCCGAGGTGCACGACGCCGCCGTGGGCGTCGGCCAGCACCTGGATCTCGATGTGGCGGGGGCTCTCGACGTAGCGCTCGATGAGCAGGGTGTCGTCGCCGAACGCGGCCCGCGCCGTACGCCTGGCCGACGCCAGGGCCTCGGGCAGCTCGGCGGCCGCGCGTACGAGGATCATGCCCTTGCCGCCGCCCCCTGCGGACGGCTTGATCAGGGCGGGGAAGTCGCGCCAGTCCTCAAGGCCCGGCCCTGTCGCGCCCGGCACCACCGGCACGCCGGCCGCCGACACGGTCTCCTTGGCGCGGATCTTGTCGCCCATGGCCTCGATGGCCGCGGCGGGCGGCCCGACGAAGACCAGCCCGGACTCGGCGCACCGGCGGGCGAACGTGGCGTTCTCCGCGAGGAACCCGTAACCGGGATGCACGGCCTGCGCGCCGGACGCGCGGGCGGCTCCGACGATCGCCTCGACGTCCAGGTAGGACGGCACCTGGAGGGCGGCGTCGGCCTCACCGACGTGCCGCGCCCCGGCGTCGGACGGCGTGTGCACCGCAATCGCCTCGATGCCGAGCGCGCGCAGCGTGCGGGCGATCCGTACGGCGATCTCGCCCCTGTTGGCGATCAGAACACGGTCGAACAACATGCGTCACATCCGGAAGATGCCGAAACCGGCGGGTTCGAGCGGCGCGTTGGCCGCCGCGGACAGCGCCAGGCCCAGGACGGTACGGGTGTCGAGCGGGTCGATCACGCCGTCGTCCCAGAGCCTGGCAGTGGAGTAGTACGGATTGCCCTGGTGCTCGTACTGTGCCCTGATCGCGGCGGGATCGGCGTCGCCGACGGTGGTGAGCACGTTCGCGGCCTGCTCACCGCCCATGACCGAGATGCGGGCGTTCGGCCACATCCACAGGAACCTGGGCGAGTACGCCCGCCCCGCCATCGCATAGTTCCCCGCCCCGAACGAGCCCCCGATCACCACCGTGAACTTGGGCACCCGCGCGCACGCCACCGCCGTCACCATCTTGGCGCCGTGCTTGGCGATGCCGCCCGCCTCGTACGCCTTGCCGACCATGAAGCCGCTGATGTTCTGCAGGAAGAGCAGCGGGATGCCGCGCTGGTCGCACAGCTCGATGAAGTGGGCGCCCTTCATGGCCGATTCGCCGAACAGGATGCCGTTGTTGGCGAGGATGCCGACCGGGTGACCGTGCACGTGGGCGAAGCCGGTGACGAGGGTCGGGCCGTACTCGGCCTTGAACTCCAGGAAGCGCGAGCCGTCGACGATCCTCCCGATCACCTCGCGCACGTCGTACGGCTGGCGCGTGTCGGCGGGGACGATGCCGTAGAGGTCGCGGGGGTCGTGGCGGGGCGGCTCCGGCGTGATCGTCTCCCACGGGCGCGGGGCGCGCGGCGCCAGCGTGGAGACGATGTCGCGGACGATGGCCAGCGCGTGGGCGTCGTCCTCGGCGAGGTGGTCGGTGACGCCGCTGACCCGCGCGTGCAGGTCGCCGCCGCCCAGCTCCTCGGCCGTGACCTCCTCGCCGGTGGCCGCCTTCACCAGGGGCGGGCCGCCCAGGAAGATCGTGCCCTGGCCGCGGACGATGACCGCCTCGTCGCTCATGGCGGGCACGTACGCGCCGCCCGCCGTGCACGAGCCGAGCACGGCGGCGATCTGCGGGATGCCGCGCGCGGACATCGTGGCCTGGTTGTAGAAGATCCGGCCGAAGTGCTCGCGGTCGGGGAACACCTCGTCCTGCCTGGGCAGGAACGCGCCGCCCGAGTCGACCAGGTAGACGCAGGGCAGGCGGTTGTGCAGGGCCACCTCTTGGGCGCGCAGGTGCTTCTTGACCGTCATGGGGTAGTAGGTGCCGCCCTTGACGGTGGCGTCGTTGGCGACGATCACGCATTCGCGGCCGGAGACGCGGCCGACGCCGGTGATGATGCCGGCGGCGGGGGCCTGGTCGTCGTACAGGCCGCCGGCGGCCAGCGGCGACAGCTCCAGGAAGCGCGAGCCGGGGTCGAGCAGGCCGTCCACGCGGTCGCGCGGCAGCAGCTTGCCGCGCTCGACGTGCCGCCGCCGCGACCGCTCCGGCCCGCCGAGCGCGGCGGTGGCCAGGCGGTCGAGCAGCTCGGCGGCCAGCCGCTCGTTGAGCTCGGCGTTGCTTTTGTACGCCTCGCTCCCGGGCTCGATCGCCGATCTCAGCACCGGCCAGTCGCTGCTCATGAGTCCCCTCCCATGGCTCGGATGTTAGCCATCATTAACGTCATCGTCTAGCATGTGAGACGTGACCACCGCCTCCGCCCCCTCTACCCGCAGCAGGCGCAACAGGCGCGCGGAGATCCTGGAGGCGGCCGCCCGGCTGTTCGCGGCGCGCGGCTTCCACGGCGTCTCGATCGAGGACATCGGCGCCGCCGTCGGCGTCTCAGGCCCGGCCCTCTACCGGCACTTCGACGGCAAGGACGCGCTGCTGTCGGAGATGCTGCTCGACGTCAGCTCGCGGCTGCGCGAGTCGGCCGTCGCGGTCGCCACCTCATCCCCCGGCCCCAAGGAGACCCTCGACGCGCTGCTCAACGTGCAGATCACCTTCGCGATCGAGCAGCCCGCGCTCATCACCGTGCACGACAGGGAGCTGGGCAACGTCCCTGAGCCGCAGCGCAGGCAGATCAGGCGGCTGCAGCGGCTCTACGTCGAGGAGTGGGTGACCGTGCTGGCCGAGCTGCACCCGTCCTGCCCCGCCGCACGGCTGCGGGCCGCCACGCACGCGGTCTTCGGGCTGCTCAACTCGACTCCGCACAGCGCGGGCGAGCTGCCAGGGCACGAGATGCGGCCGCTGCTGCACGCGATGGCCAGGGCAGCCATCGAGGCGGCTGTTAAGGCTTATTAACTTTTTTTGCCGTACGCTCGCCCGGGCTCCTCCTCACGCTGCTGGCCGAGACGTTCCTCGCGGCGTTCACCATCACCGCCTTCGGCGTCGCGCTGGCCACCGGCCACGGAACACGCAGACCTTCTTCGGGCTCATGCAGACGGCGATCATGCCGATGATGTTCCTGTCGGGCGCCATGTTCCCGCTGGCCGGCCTGCCGTCGTGGCTGCACGTGCTCACCGTGGTCAACCCCATGACGTACGCCGTCGATCCCATGCGCCAGGCCGTCTTCGCCCACCTCGACGTCCCCGCCCCGGCCGCCGCCGTCCTCAACCCCGGCGTCCGCTGGTTCACCCAGCAGGTCCCCGTGCCGGCGGAGCTCGGCATCGTCACCGCCCTCGGCCTCCTGCTCCTCGGAGTGGCGGTCCTGCAGTCAGAAAAGCCGACTAGGAGTTTCTCTCACATCAGGCTGCGCACTCGCATGTACGGAGGGTAACTTTCCTGATGCGCCGCGCGGCCCCTTCCAGCAGTCCCCCCGGAGCGTAAGGAGCTCACCCGATGGTGGATCTCGAAGCGAAGTACTTTGACCTGGAGCGCCGGGTGCAAAAACTCGAAGCGGCTAAGCTGAGTGGCGTGCCCAACCTCAGCGTCGCCGACCGCATCGACACCCTGCATGATCGCGTCACACAGGTCCAGAACAACGTCAACGCGAGAATCACGAAAGAGGCCCAGTCCATCAGGGCCGAGATGAAGGCCGGCTTCGCGACCGTCAACGAGCGGTTCGAGCAGGTCGACAAGCGCTTCGAGCGGATCGACGGCCGGTTCGAACAGGTCGACAAGCGCTTCGAGCAGATCGACAGCCGGTTCGAACAGGTCGACAAGCGCTTCGAGCAGATCGACAGCCGGTTCGAGCAGATCGACAAGCGCTTCGAGCGGATCGACAGCCGGTTCGAACAGGTCGACAGGCGGTTCGAACAGGTTGACACGCAGCTCGACGGCCTCCGGACCCTGCTCATGCGGATCGATGCCAAGTTGCCGGATTCGCAGGTCAACTAGCCGCTGAGGAAGGGCGAGGCCCGGGGTGGTGCCCCGGACCTCGCCCGGATCGATAGGTCAGCGACGGACGCGGACGTAGTCCTTGGCGCTGTCGTCGCCGTTGGTGTCCGCGTCGCCGCGGAACACGAACTTCCAGTGGCCGGAGCGCCAGGCCCTGGCCTTGGTGTAGAGGCGGCCGCTGTCACCCGAGGAGGTGGTCTTGACGTACTGCCACTTCCTGGAGCCGAGCGGCTTGAAGTAGAGCGCCACCTTGCCGGCGTAGCCCTCCCACGAGCCGTCGTCGTCCACCTGCAGCACGCCCCTGAACTTGAGGTAGCCGCCGCGCCTCGGCGGCTCGGGGTAGGCGTTGAACCTGATCAGCCGGGTGTCGGCCTTGTCCGCGGTGGGCGGCGGGGCGGGCTCGTTGACGCGGACCCAGTCGGGGCCGCTGACCGTGCCGTTGACGCCGCGGGTGCCGCGGTACTCGGCACGCCACCAGCCCGACTTCTCGGCGGTGGCGGTGGCGAAGAAGCGGCCGCCGCGACCGGTCACGTCGGAGGTGACGTACTCCCAGCGGCGGGAACCGTCCGCACGGAAGAAGACGGACACGCGCTGGCCGGTCAGGCCGCCGCGGCGCTCGGCGCGCAGGGTGCCGGTGAAGCGGAGCTTGTCGCCCTCGTCCACGGGCTCGGGCCTGGCGTCGAAGCCGGAGATGCGGCTGGCGAGGTTGGCGCGCCTGACGTCCACGCGGTCGCCGTCGCTGACGGTGCCCCTGGCCGTGGCGGTGGCCGCGAACTCGGCCCGCCACCAGCCGGTGGACATGGCGCGTACGCGGGCGGAGAACCAGCCGCCGCGCCCCGTCGTCACCTTGGCCACCTGGCGGTAGTCGTCGGAGCCGCGCCCACGGAAGGCGATGGCGACGGTCTGCCCGTCGTACCCCTTGCCGTCGGCGACCAGGCGGCCGGACACCTTGATCGTGTCGCCCCTGCTCACCCGGTCGGGGTCGGCGTCGAAGTCGCCGATCCTGGTGGTGAGCGCCTTGACGACGTCGAAGGTGCCGGTCTTCGTGGCATCGCCGTCACCCTTGGCGACGGCGTTGTATGTCCACTTGCCGACGGCCCCGGCGCCGAACGCCTTGGTGCCGGTCCACTTGAAACCGCCCGGTACGGGCGACTTGGCGAGGTTCACGACGTCGTTGTTGAGCTTGAGTTCGGCGCTGTTCGCACGCCTCGTCGTGAACGTGAACGTCACGGTGACGTCCTTGTCGAAGACCACGATCGCGGGCGCGGGGCTGATGCCCACGTCGCTGATGGTGGGTACGGCTGCCGCCGTCGCCGTGCCAGGCGCGGCGGCGAGTGCCCCTGCCCCGAGCACGAGGGCGAGGGCGGCTACACGGATGCGTTGTAACATGCGGGTTCCTTTCTGGAGACCCCATTGGTGTTTCAACGCGGCATTGAGGGTGCCACGCGTGTCCTCCTAGTAGACGTGGCTCTCGCCGTGAAGGTTGGGAATTCTGACAAACAGTTATCTCAGTGGGTCAATCGGACCGGTCCACAACATCTCCCCCGCGTCCGGCAGACGTCAGCGCCGATCAAAGACATAATCGGGGGTGTGGCGCGCGACACAGTTGAGACTCATTTGATCCAGGCCGTTGCGACGCTGGAGGCGGGTCCCCCGCGAGATCCGGGGCTCCCGATCCGCGACGGCACGTCCCTGACCGGCGCCCAGTGCAGGACGCTCTACCGGCGGCAGCTCGACAGCCGGCTGCTCGACATCGCGGCCAGGTGGCTGCGCGAGCGGGACGAGGGCCACTACACGATCGGCTCGGCCGGTCACGAGGGCAACGCGGCGGTGGCCGCCGCCCTGCGTCCCGACGACCCCGCGCTGCTCCACTACCGCTCGGGCGCGTTCTACCTGACCCGGTCCGAGCAGGCGGGCAGACTGCCCGAGCAGGGCATCCGCGACGTGCTCATGGGGCTGACGGCCGCGGCGGACGAGCCCATCGCGGGCGGGCGGCACAAGGTGTTCGGCCATCCCGACCTGGCCGTCATCCCCCAGACCTCCACGATCGCCAGCCATCTGCCGCGGGCCGCGGGGGTGGCGTTCGCGATCGAGCGGGCGCGGGCGCTGGGCGTGCCGTCCGCCTGGCCCGACGACGCCATCGCGGTGTGCAGCTTCGGCGACGCCTCGATCAACCACGCCAGCGCCCTGTCCGGCTTCAACACCGCCGCCTACGCCGCCTACCAGGGGCTGGGCATGCCGATCCTGTTCGTCTGCGAGGACAACGGCATCGGCATCAGCGTGCGCACCCCCAAGGGCTGGGTGGAGACCGCGGCGCGGCGGCCCGGCATCGAGTACTTCGCCGCCGACGGGTGCGACCTGGCCGAGGCGTACGACGTGGCCGTCAGGGCCGCCGAGCACGTACGCGAGCACCGCTCCCCCGCGTTCCTGCACCTGCGCACGGTGCGGCTGATGGGCCACGCCGGGTCCGACGTCGAGTCGGCCTACCGCACGCAGCGCGAGATCAGGGCCGACCTCGAGCACGACCCGCTGCTGCGCACGGCGGCGCTGCTGGTCGAGGCGGGGCTTGAGACGCCGGACGGGCTGCTCAAGTCGTACGAGCTGGCCCGCGAACACGTGCTGCTGATCGCCCAGGAGACGGCGCGCAGCCCGCGGCTCAGCTCGGCCAAGGAGGTCATGGAGCCCATCGCGCCGCGCAAGCCCGAGCTGATCGCCAAGATCAGCCCCATGGCGGCCTCGCCCGCGGTGCGGGAGAAGGCGTTCGCCGGGTCGCTGCCGGAGAACGACAAGGCGATGACGCTCTCGCAGTCCATCAACCGCACGCTCGCCGACGCGCTGGCCGTCTATCCGGAGCTGACCGTGTTCGGCGAGGACGTCGGCAAGAAGGGCGGCGTCTACGGCGTGACCAGGGGGCTGCAGAAGCGGTTCGGGGCCGGCCGGGTCTTCGACACGATGCTCGACGAGCAGGCCATCCTGGGTCTCGCGCTCGGGCAGGGCGTGTCGCGGCTCCTGCCCGTACCCGAGATCCAATATCTCGCCTACCTGCACAACGCGCTCGACCAGATTCGTGGCGAGGCGGCGACGCTGTCGTTCTTCTCGCGCGGCGCCTACACCAACCCGATGGTGGTGCGGGTGGCCGGTTACGCCTACCAGAAGGGGTTCGGCGGGCACTTCCACAACGACAACGCGGTGGCCGCGCTGCGCGACATCCCCGGGCTGGTCATCGCCTCGCCGGCGCGGCCCGACGACGCCTCCGCGATGCTGCGCACGTGCCTGGCGGCGGCCCGTACGGCCGGGTCGGTGTGCGTGTTCCTGGAGCCGATCGCGCTGTATCACACCCGCGACCTGTTCGAGGACGGCGACGGCGGCTGGCTGGCCCCCTACGCGCCGCCCGCGCGCTGGGCCGAGACGCACGTCCCGATCGGGCGGGCCCGCTCCTACGGCGACGGGCGCGACCTGACGATCGTCACGTTCGGCAACGGGGTGCGGATGAGCCTGCGCGCCGCGGTGCGCCTCACCCAGGAGGGGTACGGCTGCCGCGTGCTCGACCTGCGCTGGCTCGCGCCGCTGCCGCTCGACGACCTGCTGCGGGCGGCCGAGCTGACCGGCAACGTGCTGATCGCCGACGAGACCCGCCACTCCGGCGGCGTCTCCGAGGGCATCGTGGCCGAGCTGCTCGACGCCGGCTACACCGGGAAGGTCGCGCGGGTGACGTCGTCCGACAGCTTCATCCCGCTCGGGCGGGCGGCCGATCACGTGCTGCTGTCGGAGGAGGAGATCGAGCAGGCCGCGCGCAAGCTACTCGGCTGAGCGGGCCACCGCTCCCCTGATGCAGTACGGCTTCGACCAGGCGACCGTCGACTTCTCAGAGATCTGCAGCGGCACCCCGACCAGGAAGCAGTAGCCGCTCTTCGGGTCCAGGCCGCTGATCTTCGCCGAGGTGACGCCCTGGCCGAGCGCGGTGATGGGCTGCTTGCCCTGCTCGACCGGGGAGCGCTGGATGACCACCGGGTAGCCGCGGGCCGCGGCGGGGAGCGTCCACTTCAGCTCGATCAGCGCGCCCTGGTCGGCGGTCAGCTTGACCTGGCGGGGGGCGTACGCGGATGCGTCCCGCCCGCCTGGGTCCCGCCCGCCTGGGTCCCGGCGCTCGGTGGCCGTTGCCGTCGGGCTTGTGGTGGCCGGTGTCTCCAGTTGCGGCAGGAAGACGGCCAGGGCGGTGCCGCCCGCCGCCACGACCGCCACGGCGCCCGCGATGAGGAGGACGTTGCGGGCGCGGGTGTTGCCCGAGGGCCGCGTCGGTAAGCTCGGCGGGCCGCTCATGGCGGGCTGGGCCGGGGGGAGGTGCCGGCCCGTGGCGGGGAACGCGTTACCGCCGGCCGGGCCCGAGACGCTGCCGCCCATCGAATGGTGGCCCGTCGTGGGTGGTGCGTGGTGGCCCGTCGCGGGGGAGGCGGGGCCGGTCGTGGTGGGGTGAGCCGGCCGGGGCGGGGTGGCGTCGGAGCCGATGAGGTCGGTGACCGGCAGGCCCAGCTCCGCCTGTACGGCCTGCAGGTGCCGGGCGAGCTCGCGCGCCGACCCGTACCTGGCCTCCGGCTGCTTGGCCATCGCTCGCAGCACCGGCGCGAGCACCGCGGGCGGCAGGTCGGCGCGGTTGATCGGCGGCGGCTCGGCGCTCAGCACCCGGTACATCAGCGGCGCGATCGACGGGTCGGCCGGGTTGTGGAAGGCGGGCTGACCGGCGAGCAGGTGGTAGAGAGTGGAGCCGAGCGAGTAGACGTCGGTGGCGGCCGAGTGGGGCCGGCCGGTGAGCACCTCGGGGGCGGCGTGCAGCGGGGTGAACGCCTGCGAGGTGGCCGAGATCTCCGCCGCGTCGACGACCCTGGCCACGCCGAAGTCGGCGATGGCCGGCTCGCCGTAGCGGGAGATGAGGATGTTCTGCGGCTTGATGTCGCCGTGCAGCACCCCGGCCTCGTGGACGGCGGCCAGCGCCCCGGCCAGCTTCACCCCGGCGCGCAGCACGTCGGGGACCGGCAGCGGCCCCTCGTTGCGTACGCGGTCGCGCAGCGAGCCGTGCTCGAAGAAGTCCATCGCGATGTACGGCTTGCCCGACCCTGTCATGCCGGTGTCGAAGACGGTGACGACGTTGGGATGGCCGGTGAGGCGGCCGGTGAGCTGCAGCTCGCGCTGGAACCTGCGCATCGTCCGCTGGTCGACCCGGTCGACGGACAGCACCTTCAGCGCCACGACCCGGTCGAGGCGCTCCTGGTGGGCGCGGTACACGACGGCGAATCCGCCCTGGCCCACCTGATCGAGTACCCGGTAGCCGGGTGCGTCCTCGACTGGCAGCACTCCACTCTCCCCCTGTTGCTGTGGAGTTTAGTGGGAAATAAGGGGATCAGAGCGGGTTCATCAGGTACGCACCGAACACCATGGAGACCAGCGCCACCAGCAGGAAGAAGAACACGTAGAAGCCGCCGGGCAGGATCGTCAGCCGGGCGAGCTGGTCGGCGTCGGAGTCTCTGGCCTGCCTGCGTCGCCGCTTGTGCTGCAGCTCGATGATCGGCCGGATGCCGCCGAAGAGCAGGAACCAGGCGGCGACCAGGGCCACGACCTGCTGGACCTCGGCGGGGGCGTACATGATCAGGGCGAAGACGGCGCCGCCGGTGACGAGGAGGATGAGGGCGCCGTACACGTTGCGGATCAGCAGCAGCATGCAGACCAGGAGCAGCAGCACGCCCCAGATCAGCAGCGTGATGTGGCCCTGCTCGGTCAGCCACGCGGCGCCGAGCCCGAGCAGCGGCGGCGCGACATAACCGGCCATCGCGGTCAGCACCATGCCGGGCCCGGTCGGCCTGCCCCTGGTCAGCGTCACGCCAGAAGTGTCGGAGTGCAGCCGGATGCCTTCGAGCTTGCGCCGGGTGAGCAGCGCCATGACGGCGTGACCGCCTTCGTGGGCGATCGTGATGAGCCCCCGGGAGACCTGCCAGGGCATGCGGAAACCGACGATCACGAGCGCGGCGAGCGCCGAGACCCCCACGACCCAGGGGTCGGGGGCAGGCTGAACCGCGATCAGGTGGGCCCAGAACTTGTCCATCGAGGACAAACCCTAATCGCTCCGGCCTGTCCGCGGCGCCCGTACGGGGGCGGCGATCCAGGAGATGCGGGCGGCGCGATAATGAACCGGAGATACCTCCGATTCACGACGGGATCAGCCCATGGAACTCGGACTGCACATTCAGCACTTCACCTGGCCCGGCGGCGCCGAGCGGATCGGGCCCGAGCTGGCCGGGATCGCGCGTACGGCGGAGGACGCGGGCGTCGCCCGGCTGACCGTCATGGACCACGTCTGGCAGATCGACTCGGTGGGGCCCGCCGAGCAGGACATGCCCGAGCCGTACACGACGCTCGGTTTCCTGGCCGCCGCGACGCGGCGGGTCCAGCTGCACACGCTGGTCACCGGCACCGTCTACCGGGAGCCAGGCCTGCTCGCCAAGACCGTGACCACGCTCGACGTGCTCTCCGGCGGGCGCGCCTGGCTCGGCATCGGCGCCGCCTGGTACGAGGCGGAGGCGCGCGGGCTCGGCCTGCCGTTCCCGCCGCTCGCCGAACGCTTCGAGCGGCTGGAGGAGACGCTACAGATCTGCCTGCAGATGTGGAGCGGCCGGGACGAGCCGTACGAAGGACGGCACTACCGGCTCGAACGCACACTCAACGCGCCCCAGAGCATCGGCAGGCCGCACCCGAAGATCATGATCGGCGGGTCGGGCGAGAAGAAGACGCTGCCCCTGGTCGCCAAGTACGCCGACGCCTGCAACCTCTTCGGCGGCCCCGAGGTCACCCGCAAGCTCGACGTGCTGCGCGAGCACTGCGAGCGCGAGGGCCGCGACTACGACGCGATCGAGAAGACGACCGTGCTGGCCATCGGGCCGGACGACGACGCGGGACGCGTGCTGGAGCAGCTGCGCGGCATGCACGAGCTCGGCTTCACCGCCGTCTACGTGACCGTCCGCGACGGCGACCAGCGCAAGGCGATCGACCTGCTGGGCGGAGAGGTGATCCCGGAGGTCTCGGGCTGGTGACGGGCGTGGTTTCCGACGTCGATGTGCCCGGATGGTTGCGGCGGCTGGGGCTGCCGGGGCTGATCGACCTGCACGTACACTTCCTGCCCGAACGCATGGAACGCCGGGTGTGGCACCACTTCAACCACGGCGGGCCACTGATGGGCGGAGGATGGCGCATCGCATACGAGTGGCCGGTCGACAAGCGGGTCGAACGGCTGCGCGAGCTGGGCGTACGGACGTTCCCCGCGCTGGCGTACGCCCACAAGCCGGACATGGCAGCCGACCTGAACGCGTGGACCCTCGGCTTCGCCCGGCGCACCCCCGGCTGTCTGCCCTCCGCGACCTTCTACCCCGAGCCGGGCGTGGAGGCGTACGTGCGGCGGGCGCTCGACGACGGCACCCGGATCTTCAAGGTGCATCTGCAGGTGGGCGGGTTCGACCCGCGGGTGCCCGAGCTGGACGACGTGTGGGGGCTGCTGGCCGAGTCGGGGGTGCCGGTCGTGGTGCACGCGAGCTCGGTGCCCGTACCGGGCGGGCACGTCGGGGTGGCGCCCATCGCGGAGGTGCTGCGCCGCCATCCGGCGCTGCGGGCCGTCATCGCGCACCTCGGCATGCCCGAGTACGACCCGTTCTTCGACCTGGCCGCCCGCTACGAACGCGTCGCCCTGGACACCACCATGGCCTTCACCGACTTCAGCCAGGAGCGGATGCCGTTCCCCGAACGGCTGCGGCCCGCGCTGCTTGATCTCGGTCTGGCGGGGAAGGTGGTGCTGGGCACGGACTTCCCCACCATCCCGTACCCCTACGCGCACCAGCTCGACGCGCTGGCCCGCCTCGGGCTGGGGGACTCCTGGTTGCGGGCCGTGTGCTGGGACAACGGTGCGGCCATGATCTGATAGAGGGGTGAACGATCGGCACGTGGCGCTCATCAGCGCTTTCTACGACGCTCTGGGCCGCGCGGACTTCGCGGCCATGGAGCGCTGTTACCACCCCGCGGTCAGTTTCGGCGACCCCATCTTCCAGGAGGTCGAGGGGCGCGACAGGGTGATGAGGATGTGGCGGCTGCAGCTCGGCGTACGCGACGGGCTGAAGTCGGAATACCGCGATGTGACGGCCGACGACTTCACCGGCACCGCCCACTGGACGGCCACCTACGCCTTCTCCAGCACGGGCCGCCAGGTCGTCAACGAGATCGACGCGCTGTTCAGGTTCGAGGACGGCCTGATCGTCCGCCACCACGACGACTTCGACTTCAGACGCTGGTCGAAGATGGCTCTGGGCCGGCCGCACGGGCTGCTGTTCGGCTGGACGCCCATGTGGCGCAAGACCATCAGAGACCGCGCGACACAGCAGCTCGACGAGCTCGGCTCGTCCTAGTTCTTCCTGTTGGGGAGGTGCCCATGGCCAAGGTGAAGGGGCTCAGGCGCGGCGGTGACGTACGCGAGCAAGCGCCCGAACACTCGATGGACCCGCGCGCCGTGGAGGAGCCTCCCTACCGCCCGACCGTCATCGACAACGCCCTCTACTGCGACGGCGAGCGGGTCGACAACCCCGGCTCGCTCGCCGACGCCTTCGAACGCCTCAAGCAGACCCCCGACGCCATGGCCTGGATCGGGCTCTACCGGCCGAAGGAATGGGAGCTGGTCAAGCTCGGCGAGGAGTTCGAGCTGCACGAGCTGGCGCTGGAGGACGCCATCGTCGGCTCCCAGCGCCCCAAGGCCGACCGCTACGGCGACACCCTCTTCGTCGTGCTGCGCGCCGCCCGCTACCTCGACGACGTGGAGGAGGTCGCGTTCGGCGAGCTGCACGTCTTCGTCGGCCCCAACTTCGTGATCACCGTACGCCACGCCGAGGCCCCCGACCTGCAAGGCGTGCGCAGGCGCATGGAGTCCGACCCCGACCTGCTGCGCCAGGGCCCGCAGGCCGTCCTGTACGCCATCCTCGACGCCGTCGTCGACGGTTACGCCCCGGTCGTGGCCGGGCTGCAGAAGGACATCGAGGAGATCGAGGTCCAGGTCTTCAGCGGCGACCCGTCGGTGTCGCGGCGCGTCTACGAGCTGTCGGGCGAGGTGATCGAGTTCCAGCGGGCCACCGCGCCACTGGTCGGCATGATCCACGGCTTCATCGCCGGGGCGCGCAAATACGGGGTCACCGACGAGCTGCAGAGCTACCTGCGCGACGTCGCCGACCACGCCATCACGGTGACCGAGCGCATCTCGTCCTTCCGCCAGATGCTGCAGAACATCCTCGTCGTCAACTCCACGCTGGTCACCCAGGCGCAGAACGCGGAGATGGCGCGGATGACGGAGGCCAGCATCCGGCAGGGCGAGGAGGTCAAGAAGATCTCGGCGTGGGCGGCCATTCTCTTCGCGCCCACGTTGGTGGGGACCATTTACGGGATGAATTTCGACTTCATGCCGGAAACGCACTGGGTCTTCGGTTATCCGTTCGCCATCGTCCTGATGGGAGCGGTCTGCCTGATCCTCTACACCGTCTTCAAGCGGAGGGACTGGCTCTGACGGGCGAGCCATTCCCAGGCGATTTTTCCCGACATATCATCATCCATTCCATCGCCCTTTTCCGGGCTTGATGATTTCCGCCCTGACCTGCTTTTATGATGCCTTCGACCCCGCCACTACAGATCGGCGACGATGGCGACGCAGGAACACATCAACACCGCCCGGCGGCAGCTGGAGCATTTGCGCGACCACCACCAGGACGACGTGCTCGCACTCGCCCGCCTGGTCGAGGCCGGCGCGCTCAAGGGCCCCGCAGGCGACCGGCTGGCCGCCGACCTCCGCTCCTGGGACCACGCCGTCAAAGACCTCTTCACCCGCGCCCTGTCCCTCCTGGACACCCTCACCCCGGACGCCCGGTGACCCCGCAGGTAGGCATCGACCCGGCCCTGATGACCCAGCTCATCAACGGCATGCGACGAACCGCCCGAACCCTCCCGGAAGTGGCCGTCCACATCGAACGCAACCTGTCCGCCCTGGGCCTCCACGTATGGGGCCCTTCCCACCTCCACACAGTGGCCCGCCGCCTGGCCGACCAGCTCCCCGCCCTGCAGGGCCGCCTGGACCTCATCCTCGCCACCCCCGACCGCACCCTCGGCAAGGACGGCCTCCTCTGGGCCGACGAATCCGCCTGGCTCTCCAAGTCCCCCGCCGAAGGCACCACCAACGCCCAGCTTCTCGCCACCCGCCTCCGCACCGAGCTCACCGCCCACGCTCTCACCCCGGAAACAGTCGCCGCCCTGGAACGCCACAAAAACGACCCGTACTTCGCCCTGGCCTTCACCCAGGTGATCGGCCCCGCCGAGCTCAGATCCCTGATCGCCCGCGCCTACGGGGCGGGCCTCCCACCCTCAGAACGCCCCCTCCAGTACGACGTGGCAACCCAGGACCGCCTCACCACCATCCTCAGCACCCTGCTGGCCACGGCCTCCCGAGGCGCCGGCCGCCTCACCCTCCCACCGGACTACACCGACCTCCTGACCGCCGACCTCCACCTCCCAGAGAACGCCTTCGCCCTCAAGCGTCTCCTCCAGGACGGCACCTTCGACCACACCTTCCTCCTCACGTTGATCCGCAAGCTCTACGACCTGGACGTGGCCCACCCGCCGGACCTCTCACTCCCCCGCGACACGTGGACGACCCCCGGCCCCCGCGACACCACCCCCGGCGACCTCAGCCCGATGGGCACCGCCCTGGCCGCCCTCGCCCACCACCCCGCCGTAGCCCAGGACTTCTTCACCGACCCGGCCCGCCGCCCCCTGGCATATCTGATGCGCACCCACCCCTGGCACGGCACCGCCGGAACAGACCTCGCCTGGGCCATCGAATCCGCCACCACGGAATTCTGCGACCACGACCTCCCACCCGCCGAAAGCCGCGGCTACAAATCCGCCCTGATCGCCTCCTGGGCCCTGCACTTCTGGAGCGACCCGAAGGTCCAGAAGAACCTGCCTGAATCCCGCCTCCATGTCGGCAGAATTCTCGCGGCGTACATCGGCGACATTCATCGGGATACGAAGTCCTTCAGCGACAAATCGCCGGGCGTGGTGATGAGCTCCGATCCGGACAAGAACCTGCCGGGCGCCGAGCCGTACGGAGCCAAACTCAACTCGGAAGAGCTGAGAAACCTGATGAGGTGGACTTTCGACGACGACAGCGCTTTCGAGACCGTTGTCGCAGCGCATGGAGAGTACTCCAGCAGGATGCTGGACGACGTGGCAAGAAGGATCGCTCAGGAAGTCGACAACGCGTGTGCGGCATGGCTCAGATCCCACCCTGGTGCCACGCGGAAGGAGTTCGACGCCATGCGGCAGGAGCTCCTGGAAGAGCACATGAGCCGGAGCGGTGGCGGCGAATTCGCGCACGCGGCGCGCTCCCTCGCCGTGACGACCTGGGTGATCGCCGATTCCGCTCACATCTCCCGAATCGAAGAGGCCAAAGAGCATGATGCACGGCTCGCCGCTTTCAAGAAGATGGCCGAGACCGTGGTCGAGTTCGTCGCAGGTCCCTCCGAGCAGGTCGTGGGACTCATTTCGGCGGCTGCCGAAAACTCCGTCTTCAGGGGCGACAATACGAGCCGGGAGGAGACGGCGCGTAAGGAAGCCGACACGGCGCTGGGCGTGACCAAGCACATGTTCGGCGACCTGACGGCCGCCGCGATGATGCGTCACGGCCTTTTCGGAGACGCCGCGCCGCCCGCTCGGACGCACCCTTACCACCACAAGGACTTCTCCCCGGGCGCGGACGGGCACTTCCTGGTCGACGGCAGGATCAGGGCCTGGGCGGACATGAACCGAGCCCAGCGCGAGGCGTATGAGGAATGGCTGGCCGTCAACGCGGTCGGCCGGGTCTACAGCCGGCCGAGTGAAGCCATCGCGGTGGGCTTCAAGGAGTCGGAGAGCAACTACTCAGGACACGGGCCATGAATGCACGGAGTGCGGCGATCATCGTCATGCTGGCTCTGGCGTCGGCCTGTTCCGGTGTTTCCCCTCCGCCGCGCGACCATCGCCCCTTGGGCGACGTGATGGCCGCGCCGCGCGAGTGCGACCTGATCTCCACCGATGCGATCAGGATCGCCACCGGCTTCCGCGATTATGTCGCGTTGGGCACCAAGTTGGGCCAGGGGCGGTTCGGGTCGTGCTCAGTGAGCGAAGATGCCGGCGATCTGGGGCTCGTGATCGAAGTCTTCGACCCTTCCCCTCACGACGCCGAGGATTTGGAGAGGACCAGACAGGGCGTGCATGGGCAGGATCTTCCAGCCGGATTGAGCCCGGGATTCGCGGCACGACGGGCAGGCCCCGGGGGGAAGAACATCGCTTTCGTTTATGGGTGGACATCCGATCACCAGCGCCTGCTCAGCGTGAAGATAACGGAAGGTGCTGCCGGGCGGGATTCGGTGGCGGATGCGGTGGAGTTTTTTCGGCAGCTTAGGCCGGTTCTGTTGGACGAGCGGTCAGGTGAGGAAGCGGTGGATGTCGGTTAGCTCGGGGGTGGTGAGCGAGGGTGGGAGGGTGTCGGAGGAATCTAGCTCGGCTTTTGTGCCGGTGCGTTTCCAGGTGCCGCGGATCAGGCTGTTCATCAGGACTGCGGGCCGGAGGATGCCGCCGCCCGGGTAGATGTGGTGGGTGTGTTCCTCGGCGAGGATCGGGGTGCGGGTGGGCCAGGCCAGGAGGTACTCGTCGAAGGCGGGGATCAGGCGGACGAACGGGTCCGTGGCGGGTGGCTTCGGCGACGGCGGGGTGAGGTGCCAGGCGGGCGGTGCAGCAGCTGGGCCTCGGCGCTTCTCGGCATGCCGGGCGTCGCTCTCAGGCGGCCTGGGGGACGGGCATGGTGGTCAGCAGTTCCGTCAGGGCGGTGGCCGCCGTGAAGTCGCGGAGTTCGGCTTCCGGGGTGAGGATGAGGCGGTGGGCGAGGACGGGTACGGCCAGGGCCTTGACGTCCTCGGGCACCACGTAGTGCCGTCCCGCGGCGGCGGCCTTGACGCGGGCGGCCCGCAGCAGGGCGAGGCTGCCGCGCGGGCTGGCGCCGAGACTGAGGTGCGGGCTCGTACGGGTCGCGGCGCACAGCGCGACGATGTAGTCGTAGACGGGGTCGGCCACGTGGATGCGCGAGGCGAAGTCGATCATGCCGGCCACGTCCGACGAGCGCGCCACCACGGGCAGCCGTTCGACCTGCGGCCCGGTGGGCATGCCCTTGAGCACCTCGACCTCGGAGGCGTGGTCGGGGTAGCCGACGGAGATCTTCATCAGGAACCGGTCGAGCTGGGCTTCGGGCAGCGGGTACGTGCCGTCCATGTCGACGGGGTTCTGCGTGGCCACGACGAGGAACGGGCGGGGCACCGGGTGCGGCTCGGCGTCGACGGTGACCCGGCGTTCCTCCATGACCTCCAGGAGCGCGGCCTGCGTCTTCGGTGAGGCGCGGTTGATCTCGTCGGCGAGCACGATGTTGGCGAAGACGGGCCCGTGGTGGAACTCGAACGTCTGCTGCGCCTGGTTGAAGATGGACACGCCGGTGATGTCGCTGGGCAGCAGGTCGGGCGTGAACTGGATGCGCCGCCACTCGGCGTCCACGCTGGCGGCGAGCGAGCGGGCGAGCGTGGTCTTGCCGGTGCCGGGGACGTCCTCGACGAGCAGGTGTCCTTCGGCGAACAGGCAGATCAGGGCCAGCTCGATGGCCTCGTGCTTGCCTCTGATGATGCGTTCGATGTTGCCGGCGAGCAGGTGGAAGCGCTGGGCGAACTGGCCGGCGAGCTGCGCGTTGTGCTGCTGGAGGTGGGCGGAGGGGTCGTGCGGTCCGGTGTGCTGGGGGTGTGCGGCCTGCTGCTGGTACGCCGGCGCGGCGGGCTCGCCGAGGTCCTGGTAGCGGGCGGCGTGGTCCTGGTAGTGGTACTGGGTCAACTGAGTCCCCTTCTCAGCCGGCGCACTCGGAGAGCGGCCCTCAGGGGAGGCGACGGCGAGGACAGCCGGCACACCGCTACACACCCCGATATTTCCGACTGCACACCGTTCGCCCCCGTATTACCGGGGATCACCCTAGCGCTCGGGAATCACTCGCGCGCGCGTACCGGCTGGTAGCGCTGGGATTCGGGGTGCGGGCGTGCGTGGAGTGTCGGTCCGAAGCCGTACCTTAGTGCCCGTGTCCGAACAGCCCCTGACCCTCGACTCCGTGCTCACCGACGAGGCGGTCCTGTCGACCTACCGTCGCATGTTCGCCGCGCTGGCCCGCGACAGCGGGGCGGTGGTCGACGATCCCGCCCTGGTCGACATCGCCGAGACGTTGTTCGCGGCGTTCGCCGAGGCGGGCGAGGAGTGGCTGACGCACGAGCAGATGCGCTTCGCCTGCCGGGCCTACCCGACCGACCAGTTCGACAACCGGCTGCGGGTGCTCAAGGGGCTGGGCGCGATCCGCGAGGTGTTCCCCAAGCCCAACCAGCTCCGCTACCGCGCGTCGTTCACGAGCGTGGTGGGGCTGATGTTCATCAGGCGGATGATGGACGACGGCGGCCAGTCGGAGATGCACAGGCTGCTGGCGCTCGAAGACCTCAACGTCGCCGACCCGCGCACCACGATGGAGGAGGCCAGGCAGAGCGCGCTCAACCTGGCGCGGGCGTTCCGGCTGTGGGCGCTCGAGCTGATCACACTCACCACCGGCACCATCGAGGAGCTGCGCGAGCAGGCACCCAAGCTGTGGGGCACGGAGGAGATCGCGCGGCGGGCGCAGGGCCTGCACGGCACGATCCTGACCCGCTGGCCCGAGCTCGACCGGGTCTGCACCGACCTGCGCGCGTCCATCTACGCCTACAGCGACGCCTCGCGCCGGGCGGCCGGCCGGCTGGCCGACTCGGCGGGCACCACCCGCAACCTCACGCTGCTGCCGACCGAGACATGGCGCACGTTCACGCAGACGGCGCCGAAGGAGCGGCTGGCGGCGGTGCTCGACGGGTTCGTGTTCGACGCGCCCGCACCCTGGCACGACCCGGCCGCGATCGCCCGCGCGGTCGACGAGGCCCCGCGCCCAGCTCCCGCGCAGCCCACTCCCCCGCGCTCCAACCTGCCCGATCCTGGTCCTGACTCCGAGCTCGGCGCCTCGCAGGACGCCGTGCTCGAGCGATTGCGCGAGACGGCCGAGTCGCTGCTCGGCGGGTCGGAGCGGGTGGCGCTGCGCGACGCGCTGAGCTCCGACTGGGTGGCCGCGCGGCGGGTGCTGGCCGACCTGACCACCGTCGACCTGCGGCCCGAACTGCCCTACCGGCTGGTCTGGGCCGACGGGCTCAGCATCGACCCCGATCGCGAGCCGGCCTGGCTGTCCGACGGTCACCTGGAGCGTGTCCATGGCTGAGCATCCCGGGCCCGCCGCCGTCGCTCACGCGCGCGCCCGCGCGGGCGGCCCCGTCAGGCTGGGCGCGGCCGAGCCTGCGCCGCCCGGCATGATGCGGCTGACCAGGGCCGACTCCACCGGCGAAGCGCTGCCGGTGTGGCCGGACGGGGTGACGCCCGCGCTGCTCGACGAGCACCAGGTGCCGCCCGTGGCGGTGGAGCGCTCCGGCGAGACGCGGCGGGTGCTGGCGGCGGTGCTCAAGTGCTGCTGGCACGACCTGTCCGCCGACCCGTGGCCGGGCCGGCCCGCGCCCGTCGACCTGGTGCTCGACACCTACCGCGAGCTGATCGGCCGCACCGACGACCTCATGCGCAACTGGGCGGTGGGTGCGCTGCGGCGGCTGCACGACTCCGCGTGGGTGGTGATGGGCGACGGCGTGGTCACGCTGGGCCCGCGCTGCGCCCTGTGGCCGGTCGAGTCGCACGCGCAGCTGCAGGAGCTCGTACGCAGGCTGCCCGACCCCGCGCGGCCCGAGCTGACCGTGGTGCCCGACGACGACCTCGTGGCCGCCGGTCAGAGCGCCGAGGCCGGCGAGGCGGGCGGCCGGGCGGAGGCGGCGGTGGCCGAGTTCGACGATCTGCTGAGCGGCTACGACGAGCGGCGGCGGGCCGAGCTGGTGGCGGCGTACATGGTGGTCGAGCACGCGGCCGAGCCCGTCCAGGAGGTGCGCTTCGCCGCGCTGCGCGACCCGGCGCTGCGCCACACGCTGGGCGAGATGCTGGCCAGGCGCGGCCGCACACTGATCCAGCACCGCGACCGCTGGACCTCCGGCTACGACGACGCCGTCGCCGCCCGCCTCGGCGCCGAGGGGCCGGCCCGGCTGGGGGTGAGCGAGCGTGCGGTGCTGACGCTCGTGCTCGTGCACTCGGTGGCCATCCCGCGCGCCGAGGGCCTGCTGCCGGAGGACTCCTGGCTGTCGCCGCACCCCACGCCGGCCGACGAGCTGCGCCGCCACACCCAGCTGCCGATCGGCGAGCTGGAGTCGGCGCTGCGGGTGCTGCGGCACGCGGGGCTGATCAGCCAGGTCAAGGCGGGCGAGGAAGCGGGCGGCTACGTGCCGGGGCCGCAGTTCCACCGGCTCACCCCGGCGGCGCGGCGGCGGCTGCAGGAGGAGCTGATCCTCGCGGCCGGTCCCAGCACGCCGCTCGCGGCGGCCGTGCTCGCCAGAAGATCGGCCAGATGAGATCACATGTCAGCGTTGATGAGGGATGGAAGGGTCACGGGGGTTCAGGTGTCGCAGGTGGAGAACGTCGTCGGAGACCGGGTGCTGATCGCCGTGCAGGCGGTCAACATCTCGCGGTTGTCGACCCATCCGGTGCCCACCGTCCCCGGCACGCTGATCGTGGTGGCGGGCGCGGGGCCGAAGGACTCCAACGGGGCGGGCAAGTCGTCGTTCATCGCCTCGATCACGGCGCTGCTCGGCGACGAGCAGTGGCGGTTCGCGTCGGGCGCCAAGGCGGTCTCGGAGCTGCTGTTCAACGCGGAGCTGGCCAGCGGCGCCGGGTCCAGGCAGTGGGCGAGCGCCGACCACGGCTACATCGTGGGCGTCTTCGGGCCGCCCGGCATGGATGGGTTCGCCCCGCCTGCCCCTGAGCCGCAGGAGCCCGCGGCCGACGGCGAGCTGTTCGAGGTGCCCGACACCTCGGGCGGCGCGATGACCGTGTGGCTGCGGGTCAACCAGGAGGCGCCGCACCTGGAGATCCGCTGGCGCGAGGGGGTGCACCTGGCGGCGTCGCCGTCGGAGGCGGAGCGGGTGGCGCGGGCCGACGAGATCTGGGCGTCGCTGCCGCGCTCGGCGGGGCGGCGCGACGTCGTGGCCCGCGACCTCACCAAGGTCCTCTACGGCGACCGGGTCAGGTGCGTGTCGTTCCTGTCCACGTCCGTACGCAGCAAGGTCGCCACCAACCTGCTCTCCCAGCCGCTCAACGAGATCTCGCCCGAGCGGGTCTTCGAGGCCATCGCCGCGCTGACCGGCCTCGACGCCGAGCTCGAGCAGGAGCGCGAGGCGCGCCGCGACGAGCACGCCAAGCGCGTGCGGGCGGCGCAGGCGGCCGACCGGCTGGCCGAGTTCGAGTCGGAGTCGAAGGCGCTGCTGAGCACGTTCGACCGGCGTGACCAGGCGCGCGTCAGATTGGCCGACGCGCTGCGGTGCTGGCGCGGGCGGCAGGCGCGCAAGCTGGCCGACGCCGCCGCGAAGGACGAGGCGCTGGCCGCCGACCTCGAGCGGCACCAGGCGGCCGGTGAGGCGGCGGCCGAGGCGGTCGCCCTGGTCAAGGCGGAGATCTCCACCCTGCGCGAGGACACCCTCGACCGGCAGGTCTCCGAGGCGCGCAAGGAGCTGGCGGCGCTGCAGGCGCGGGCGGGCAAGCTCGACGCCGACCGGGCCGTCGCCGAGAACTCCGCCGACGAGCTGCGCGGGCTCGTCCCCGCGCTGGAGGAGACGCGCCGGTTCGCCGACGGGCGCGACGTGCCGGCGGCCGAGCGTGAGCTGGGCGAGGTGCGGCTGCGGCTCAACGAGGCGCTGAAGGCGCTCGGGGTGGCCGACCAGGAGGTGGCCTCCGCGCAGGCCGCGCTCGACGACGCCGAGGGCGGGCCGGCGGCGGCCCAGCTCGACGCGCTGGCGGCGGCGGGCATCGGCGCGACCGGGCTGCTCGACGCGCTCGACGTGGCCGAGCAGGCCCGCGACGCCAGCCCGTCCGGCGGCAGTCCCCGGAGGGCCGGACGGGGCCCGGGCTCCGGCGACGGGCGCAGGCCCGCCGCAAAGGGGACGGCCGACGCCGGTGACGCGCAGGAGGCCGACGCGGGAAGTACCGCGCGGGCTGCCGGTGCCGGGCAGGCGGCCGACGCCGTGCAAGCGGCCGACGCCGTGCAAGCAGCCAGCGCCGTGCAAGCAGCCAGCGCTGTGCAAGCGGCCGATGCCGCGCGGGCGGCCGACGCCATGCAAGCGGCCAGCGCTGTGCAGGCGGCCGATGCCGCGCGGGCGGCCGGTGTTGTTGAAGGAGCGGCGCTGGGGGCGGCGCTCAAGGCTCGTTACGGGAAGCCGGCCGTGGTCGGTGACCTGCGGGGGTGGCCGCACGAGCACGCCGTGATCGTGGACGCGGGGCAGCTCGACGCCGCCGCCGCTGCCCTGGCCGGCCTGCCCGGGTCGGTGCTGGTGAGCGCGGCGGGGGTGAGCGTCGTCGGGGCGTTCGACGGGGTGGCGACCGGGCGCGAGGCCCGCATCAAGGCCGCCGAGCAGCGGCTCAACCGGGCCAAAGACGTCCAGGAGAGCGCCGCCCAGGCCGTACGCGAGGCCGAGGAGGCGGTCGCCGAGGCGCAGCGGCGGCTCGAAGGGGCCAGGGCCGGGGTGCGGCTGGCCGAGCTGGAGGTCAAGCTGGGCGAGCGGCGGGCCAAGCTGGCCGAGCTCAACGCCGCCATCGAGGAGCTGGCCCCCAAGGTCGCCGAGGCCGAGCGTCAGGCGGGTGCGCTCGACTTCCGCGCCCGTACGCGTGACATGGAGATCGAGCGGATGGAGGGCCGCAGGCACCGGCACGAGAGCGAGCGGGCGCAGGCCCGCGAGCAGGAGTCCAAGGTCACCGCCGAACGCGAGGCGCTCAAGCTCGACGCGCTGGCCGCCGACTGGGGCGGCACGGTCGAGACCGCCCGCGAGTGGCTCGAAGCGCTGTCCGACGACGAGCGGCCGCGCACCGCCGACGAGTGGTGGCGGGCCGCCGAACGCCTCCTCGACCAGGCGCTGCGTGACACGTTCCCGGACGACGACGCGGAGCTGCCCGAGGAGCTGCGCTTCCTGCTGAGCGAGCGGGAGGGCAGCACGGCGCGGGAGCAGGCGACGTTCTCGGCGGTGTGCGGGTCCCTTTCGTCCTACCTGCGGGGCCAGGAGGAGTACGAACGCCACCAGCGCCGCCAGATCGAGGCCCAGCTCGTCACCCGGCAGCGCGACCTGGCCGCGGCGGCTAGGGGCGCTGAGGAGGCCGCCCAGTCCACGGCGGTGCACCGAGCCGCGCTGACGGCCGCGATCAAGGCCCGTCTCACGCGGGTGGCCGAGGAGTTCGACAAGCTCGACACCTCGTACGGCGGTTACGGTGCCACCCTGGAGTTCCCGGTGCCGCCCGCGCCGGCCGACCCCGAGCAGCGCTGGCAGTGGCGGGTCACGCCGAAGTGGCGGCGGGGCGAGGGCCAGGGGTTCGTGCCGTACAACCGGCGGGCCAACACCGCGCTCATGGACGAGAAGGCCGTCAAGCTGGTGTGCGCGGCGGCCATCGCCTCGTCCGGGGGCGGCCACCTGTGCCTGGTGCTCGACGAGCTCGGGCGCAACCTGGGCAAGGAGCACCGGCGGGAGGCCGTCGCGCTGTTCCGGCGGATCGGCGAGACGTACGGGATCACGGTGATCGGGGCGCTGCAGGACGACATGGAGCCGTACGCGATCGACGCCTGCGGCCAGTACATCAAGCTGCGGCGGTCGTCGGACGCCATGCCGTACAACGAGCCGCCGGTCATCGTGGGGCACGACCAGCACGCGGAGCGGGTGCGGGCGCTGGCGGCGTACGTCGAGCGGTGAGCCTTCACCTGGGTGGCGGGCCGGTGTAGGAGGCGCGCAGGCGGAGGAGGGAGCCGCGGCGATACTCCTCCATCGCGTGCGCCAGCCAGCCCGCCGCCCTGGCCACCGCGAAGATCGCCTCGCCGGCGCCGCGGGTCATGCCGCTGACGGTGACGAGGGTGGCGAGGGCGAGGTCCACGTTGGGGTGCGGGAGGCGGCGACGGCGCATCTCGGCCAGTACGGCGTCCAGGGCCGCGATCCGCTCGCCCGCCGGACCGTCGGAGGGCATGACGGCCTTCTTGAGCAGGTCGAGGAGGAGGGTGGCGCGGGCGTCGCCGCTCTTGTAGACGCTGTGGCCGAAGCCGGGGATGCGTTCGCCGCGCCGTAGCCGCTCGCCGATGACGCGTGGTGCCTCGCCCGGGTGGGTGATCTCGGCCAGGAGGCGCTCCGCGGCGTACGAGGCGCCGCCGTGCAGCGGGCCGCTCAGCACGCCGAGGCCGGTCAGGACCACCGCGTACGGGTCGGCCTTGGCGGAGGCGGCGACCCTGGCGGCGAGTGTGGAGGCGGCCAATTCGTGGTCGGCGAGCAGCACCAGGGCGGCCCTGAGCGCGTCGAGCAGGCCGGGGCCGGCGGGGTGCGGGGACAGGCGGGTCCAGAGGCGTTCGGCGATCGTGCCGCCCTGGGTGTCGTCGTCGCGGAGGGGCGGCATCGCGTCCACCATGCCCGCGATCAGGCGGCGGGCCGTGGCGGTGACCGAGGCGGGGTCGAGCTGGTAGCGGAGGGAGTCGGACGCGCCGAGGACCGTGACGATGACCTGGAGGCGGTCGAGCGGCAGGAGGTCGCCGGGCAGGCCGCGCTGGGCGGCGCAGGCGGCCCGCAACCCGTCGCCCGGCTCAAACCGCCACCCGTCCTGACCGATCCCGGGCCCCTGCGGCCCTTCCGGCCCGCCCAGGCTCTCCGACCGCCGCGGCCCGTCCGAAAGCGACCGCCCCAGCCCGGCCGGACGTTGCTGCTTGGGGCGGCGGGGCCGGGCCGGGCGGTGCCAGATGGCGGGGTCGCCGGTCCACAGCCACTCCGCGACCGTCTCGAACGGCGCCGTACCGGCGAGGGCCAGCGCGTCCGCGCCCCGGTAGTAGGGCCGGTCCACGCCGAGCGACGTGACGGCCGACTCGATGACCAGCTCAGGCGGCTGGGCACGGGGCCGGCCGCGGCGGGCGAGGCGTTCGATCTCCTCGGCGGAGAACAGGCTGCGCCGCCCGTCCTCGCTGTGCCGCCGCTGCACGACGCCGCGGCTCACGTACGCGTACAGCGTGGCGGGTTTGACCCCGAGCCGCTCCGACGCCGCGGCCGCGTCGATCCACTCCACCCCGAAGGCCCTTCACGTTGACGACCGTCAACGTTGATTGAAGCACGGCCGTCACAGGGTGCGGTCGCCGGTCTCCGGCAGGGCGAGCAGGCAGAGCAGGCTGAGGACGGCCATCGCGGAGACGTACCCGCCGACGGCCAGCGCGCCGAGCCCGCTCGCCTGCATGCTGGTGGCGACCAGGGGCGGCACCGCGCCGCCGAGCACGCCGCCGAGGCTGTAGGCGACGGACGAGCCGCTGTAGCGGTACTCGGTGTTGAACAGCTCGGGCAGGTAGGCCCCCATCGGCCCGAAGACCAGGCCCATCAGCCCGAGCGCGCCCGCCAGCGCGAGACCGACGAAGAAGATCACCCGGGTCTCCATCAGCGGGAACATCACCACCCCCCACACGATGGCGCCGATCACGCCGGTGATCAGCGTACGGCGGCGGCCCAGCCGGTCGGACACCATGGCCGAGACCACCGTGCCGGCCGCCATGAACACCACACCGATCATCGACAGCGCCAGCATCGTGGTCTTGGAGATCTCGAGGACGTCGGTGCCGTAGGCCAGGCAGTAGGTGGTGGCGGTGTAGAAGAGCGTGTACGCGATGGTCATGGCGCCGGCGCCGAGCAGGACGCGCCGCCACTGGTGCCGCATCAGGCCGGCGAACGGCACCCTGGCGATGCGGCGCTGGTCCATGGCGGCCTGGAAGACGGGCGTCTCGGAGATCTTGAGCCGGACGTACAGGCCCACGATCACCAGCAGCAGGCTCCCCACGAACGGCAGCCGCCATCCCCAGCTCTCGAACTGCCCGTCGCTCAGCGTCTCGCCGAGCACCAGGAACAGCCCGTTGGCCACGATGAACCCGGCCGACGGGCCGAGCTGCGGGAACATGGCGTACAGGCCGCGCTTGCCGGGCGGTGCGTGCTCGGTGGCGAGCAGCGCCGCGCCACCCCATTCGCCGCCGAGGCCGATGCCCTGGGTGAAGCGCAGCAGCACGAGCAGGACGGGCGCGATCACGCCGATGGCGGCGTAGCCGGGCAGCAGGCCGATGGCGACCGTGGACAGCCCCATCACCAGCAGGGACACGACCAGCATGGACTTGCGGCCGATGCGGTCACCCCAGTGCCCGAACACGGCCGAGCCGAGCGGGCGCGAGATGAACGCCACGGCGAACGTCGAGAACGCGGCCAGGCTGCCCGCCACCGGGTCCATCTCGGGGAAGAAGGCGGTGTTGAGCACCAGGGCGGCGGCGGTGCCGTAGATGTAGAAGTCGTAGAACTCGATCGCGGTGCCGATGAGGCTGGCCGCCGCGATCCGGGACCGGCTGGGGGCGTCGGTCTGGGGGGAAACTGTCATGCTGTCTCACTATGCGGACGATCGTCTTGTGAATCGATACGAGGACGCTATCACCTGGGGTGATGTTAAGTTTCACTACGGAACGTTCGCGAAGAAGGAGTGGATTTGGCGGTCGAGCTGGTGATCTTCGACTGTGACGGGGTGCTGGTGGACAGCGAGCCGATCTCCGTACGCGTGGGGCTGGCGGCCCTGCGGCGGCTCGGCCGGGACATGACCGAGGACGAGTACATCGAGCTGTTCGTCGGGCGTACCGGCGACTACTGGGAGCAGTACGTCGGCGCGACCCCGCCCGGGTGGCGCGACCGGTTCACCGCGGAGTACCGCGCCGCGGTCGACGCCGAGCTGCGCGTCGTCGAAGGCATCACCGACGTGCTCGAACGGCTCACGATCCCGTTCTGCGTGGCCTCCAACGGGCGCCACCGTACGATCCGCCACAATCTGCGGCTCACCGGGCTGGCCCATCACTTCGACGGGCGCGTGTTCAGCGCCGAGGACGTCGCCGAGGGCAAGCCCGCGCCCGACCTGTTCCTGCACGCCGCCGCCACCATGGGGGCCGAGCCTGAGGCGTGCGTGGTGGTGGAGGACAGCCCCGTCGGGGTGACGGCGGCGGTCAGCGCGGGCATGCGCTGCCTGGCCTTCGCCGGCGGCATCACGCCGGTCTCCCGGCTGGAGGGCCTGGGCGCGACGCTCTTCCACCACCCCGCCGAACTGCCCGCCCTGATCACCGCCCTCTAGAGACGGGCGTCACCTCTGGCGGGAACGGCCGTTCTCGTCCAGGTAGTCGCGCCACGTCCGCTTGGGGGTCCAGCCCAGCATCCGGTACGCCTTCTCACAGGAGACGCCCGACGAGTCGACCCGGGACAGCGGGCGCAGCTCGATCTTGTCGCCGTGGATCCGGCGCAGCATGGCGGCGAAGTCGTGCCCGCCCGCGTTGTCGGGCGCGGCGATGTAGAGCACCTCGTGCCCCGGCAGGTCGGACTCGACGGCCAGCACGATGGCGTCGGCGAGGTCGTACACGTCGGTGTAGCTCCAGAGCCCGGCCCCGATCTCGCCGGCGTCCCGCACCTGGGGGCCGAGGTTGCGCTCGTAGTTGCCCTCGTGCTGCACCCAGCTCGGCCGCAGCGAGATGCACCTGATGTCGGAGCGGCGCACCGCCGCGTCCATGAGCTGCTCGCCGAAGTGCTTGGACAGCGCGTACGGGTCCTGCGGCCGGGCCGGATGCTCCTCGTCCACCGGCGCGTAGTCCGGCAGGAAGGGCCGCTCGGCGAAGAAGAAGCCGGGGACGGTCTCGCTGGAGATGTTGACGAACCGGGTCACCCCCAGCCGCACCGCCGCCTCGATCAGGTTGAACGTCGCCATCAGGTTGTTGTGGAACACCACGTGCGGCGCGTTGGAGGTGGGGTCGGGGATGGCCGCCGCGTGCACCACGGCGTCGGCCCCGTGCGTGATGGCGTACGCCTGCCCCGCGTCGGTCAGATCGGCCTGCAGATAGCGCGGCTCGCCGGGATCGTGCCGCTCGAAGACGGGACGGGCCAGGTCGGTGGCGGTCACCTCGTGCCCCGCCTCGGCCAGGGCCTTGACGGCGGCCCTGCCCACCTTCCCGTGTGCTCCGGTGACGACGACGCGCATGAGCCGCTCCTCAGAGGCTGAAACCCTCGATCTCGCCCACAACCTATACCTCCCGCCCCATCCTCCTCACCACCAGCCCACCCCCGCAGAACCACCCACCCACATGACCTTCCGGCATGGGGGAACAGACCGGCCGTGACCAGCGACTCCCCCGTGGACAACGCCACAACCTCCTTCGGTGGCCCGCAAGCGACACGAGGGCTCCAGAAGCAGGCGGGCTGAGGACGTCCGGCCGCACGAGCGCCACGTCCCCTCCCGAAACGAGGCACCGTTCCAGGACGAGCGCCACGGCCCTCCCGAAACGAGGCACCGTTCCAGGACGAGCGCCACGTCCCCAGGGGCGGCGCCGTTCCGGATTGAGCGCGCCTTGCGGGGTGGCGTTCCGCCGTTCGCCGAGCTGATCGGCGGGCGGTGGGAGGTCAGGTGACGCCGACGGCGCTCAGGGTGGAGCCGGTGCGGGTCTTGGTGACCTTGAGCTGGGCGGTGATGCGGGAGCGGAGTTCGGGGACGTGGCTGACGATGCCCACGGCACGGCCCCCGTCGCGCAGGCCGTCGAGGATGTCGAGGACGCCGTCCAGGGTGTCCTCGTCGAGCGTGCCGAACCCCTCGTCCACGAACAGCGTCCCCAGCTCCGCGCCGCCCGCCTCGGCGGTGACGACGTCGGCCAGCCCGAGCGCCAGGGCGAGCGAGGTGATGAAGCTCTCCCCGCCGGACAGCGTGGCCGGGTCGCGGTCGACGCCGGTCCAGCCGTCGGCCACCTTCAGGCCCAGCCCGCCGCCGGCCCGCCCGCGCGCCCCGGCCGTCTTCCCGAGGTCGTGCCTGAGCAGGTAGCGGCCGCCCGACATGTGGTCCAGCCGCTCGTTGGCGGCGGCCACGACCTGCCGCAGCCGCTCCCCCAGCACGAACGACGACAGGCTCATGCTCCACTGGTTGTCGCTGGACGTGCCGCTGGCCAGGGACGCCATGCGTTCGGCGAGGCGGTGCCGGTCGGCGGCGGGACGCCAGCGTTCGAGGTGCCCGGCGAGCTCGTCGCGCAGCTCGGCCAGCCGCCGCGCCCTGGCCGCCGCCCGGTCGCGTACGCTCGCCAGCCGCGTGTGCTCCTCCTCCAGCGCGTCACGCTCGGCCCCGGCCGCGGCCAGGTCGGGCGCGGGCTCGGCCGCGGCGGCCACCAGCTCGGGGTCGGCGAGCACGCCGCTGACGGCCGCGTGCTGGTCGTCGAGCCGGCGCAGCAGCTCGGCCCGGCGCTCCCGCTCGGCCGGGCTCCGGTACGCGGCCTCCGCATCGCGCACGTCGCCGAACCCGGCCTCCGCCGCCGCCTCCTCGGCCGCCCGCTTCGCCCTGGCCAGCTCGTCCCTGGCGGACACCGCCGCCTGCGTCGCCTCCAGCGCCTCACGCAGCAGCTCGGCCTCGTCGTTCAGCCGGGACAGGCGGGCGGTCAGTGTGGCGTCGCCCCCGCGCGCCGCGTCGAGCCGCGCGCTGAGCCGTCCCGCGTCGCCGCTCAGCTCCTCATGCCGGGTACGCGCGGCCGCGAGGCGCGCCGCCACCCGGCGCCCCTGCTCCTCCAGCTCGCCACGCTCGCGTCCGAGCCGCGCTGCCTCCTCCGCCAGCCGAGGCTCCCCGGCCGCCGACTCCTGAAGCCTGCGCAACTCGCGCTCAGCCGCCGCCAGCGCCACCTCGGCCTCAAGCTCCGGGCCGAGCCGCACCTCCTGCTCCCGGTCGGCCATGGCGTCGTCGGGATCGAGCCACGCCGTTACGCCCTCTCCCTGGGCTCGCTCAGCCCCGGGAACCAGGTCGAGCTGAGCGCGTACGCGGGCCCGCTCGGCCTGCCGCTGGGCCCGGTGGGCTCGGGTGGCGGCGAGGGCCTCGGCGATCTCGCGGGCCTCGTCGCGGACGCGTTCGCGGTCGGCCTCCACCCTCTCGAGCGCCTGCGCCAGGGCGGGCTCGCGGTCGGCGACCGCCTGGAGGCGGGCCAGCTCTTGCTCGGCCCGCTCCACGTGCTCCTCAGCGGTGGCGACGTCGAGGCCGTCGGTGGCCGCGGCGGCGTCGGCGTGGCGGGACTCCAGTGAGGCCAGAGTACGTTCGGCGGCCTCGCGTTCGCTCAGGGCGGCGTCGTGGGCGGCCTCGGCCTCGCGTTCGTCGTCGGCGGACGGAGCGCTCGGGGCGGGCGCGGCGGGGTGGGGGTGGTGCTCGGAGCCGCAGACCGCGCACGGCCGCCCGTCGGCGAGGTCGCGCGCCAGCTCGGCCGCCATGCCGTCGATGCGGGCCTGCCGCAGGTCGAGCCAGCGTTCGCGGGCGGCCTGGGCCTGGTCGACCAGCACCTGGTGCGCGGCCCTCGCCGCTTCGAGCTCGCCCGCGAGCGTCTCGCGGCGGTGCGTCGCCTCCAGCGCGGCCCCGGCCGACTCCAGCGCCGCCGTCTGGACGGGGATGGCCGCGGCCTGGGCGCGCACGTCGGCCAGCGCGGCCTCCGCCTCGGCGAGCCGGGCGGGCAGCTCGGCCTCCGCGGCGGCCACCTCGGCCTCGCGCTGCGCCAGCCCGTCGAGCTCGGCCGCCAGCGCGGCCAGCTCGCCGTCGATCTCGATGAGGTGCGCGGCGGCGTCACGTGCGGCCTTGGCGGCCGGGATCCTCGCAGCGTCGGTACGGGCCATCGCCAGGCCCGCCTCGGCCTGCTCGATCAGGGCGGGCAGCTCGGCCAGCCGGGCGGTCACGCGTTCGTCGGCGCGCAGCAGCTCGGCCAGCTCGTCCTCGACCCGCAGCAGGTCGCGCCTGACCACGGAGAGCCTGGCCTCCTCGGTCAGCAGCTCCTGCAGCCGCGCGATCTCGTCCTGCCGCGCCCGCTCCAGCGCCGCCAGCTCCCCGACGCTGGGCCCGTCCTCCTCGATCCGCCGCTGATCGCCGTACCGCCCGTCTGGGGATCCGTCCGGGGCGGAGGGGTCGGCGGGGTCGGCGGGGCCGGAGGGGTCGGAGGAGGACAGAAGAGGGCGGGCGCGGGCGATGGCGTCGGCGGCCAGGGCGCGGGCCTTGGCTGCGGCTTCGGCGCGTTGCCTGGCTGCTGTGATCAGGGGGACGACGCGGTCGGCTCTTGCCGCGTCGTCGAGGATGGCCAGCAGGTCGGCGCGCTCGTCGGCACGTTCGTCGAGGGTGCGGCGCAGGGTGAGCGCCTCGGCGTACCGGCGCTGCCGTTCGGCCAGGGCGGCGGCCTGCTCGAACCGGGTGCGCGCGGCGCGTACGGCGACGCCTGCCGCGGCGTGCTCTTCCTCGGCTCGCGTCACGACGGCCCCCGCGGCGGCGAGCAGCGCCCCCGCCCACGGCAACGGCTCTTCCTCCGGCGACGGGACCTCCCCAGCGGCTGAGGCCACGGGCTCGGTGGGCTCGGTGGGCTCGGTGCGCTCAGGGTCCGGGGTGAGCGAGTGCAGGAGGGTCGGGCCGGCGGCTTCTTCCAGGCGTTTGACGGCGAAGTCGACCTCCTGGCGGAGGTCCTGGGCTTCGCGCCAGGCCTGTTTGCGATGCTCGGCCAGCCACGACTCGGCCGAGGTGAAGATCTTGACGGTGAAGAGGCGCTCGAGGAGTTTGGCGCGTTCGTCGCCGGCGGCGCGCAGGAAACGGGCGAAGTCGCCCTGCGGCAGCATGGCCACCTGGCAGAACTGGTCGGCGTTCATGCCGAGCAGCTGCCCGACGAGGTCGCCGGCCTCGTCGAGGCGGGTGGTGAGGCCATGCCAGCCGGCGCCCTGCCACTCCGACAGCACGACCTTGGACTTCTCCTCGGTGACGCCCGTGCCGCGCAGCTTGGGCCGCTGCCAGGCGGGTGAGCGCTGGATGCGCAGTAAACGGCCCCGGAGGGTCACCTCAAGGGTCACCGAAGGGCCGGTGCCGGGCGGGGCGTGGTCGCAGCGCAGGCTGCGGGCGCTGTTGCGCTGGCCGGGCACCTGACCATAGAGGGCGAAGCAGAGCGCGTCGAGGATGGTGGTCTTGCCCGCCCCGGTGGGCCCGTGGACGAGGAAGAGCCCAGCCTCGGACAATGCGTCGAAGTCGACGGTCTCGGTGCCGGGGAAGGAGCCGAACGCCGTCAGCGTGAGCCGGTGCGGCCGCATCTACGCCATCGTCTCCTTCACCCTGGACGCCTCGATGGCCTGTCTTAGCAGGTCTTCCTCCTCGGGTGCGGCAGGCTCGCCGCGGACCTCCTTGACGAAGTCGAGTGCGACCTCCGCCTCGGGCCGCCCGCTGAGGCGTACGGGCTGCGCGGCGGGGACGGCGCCCACGGGCTCGAAGGACAGCGCGAGGGTGTGGGGGAAGCGGGCGCGCAGCCGGTCCATCGCGGACTTGGGGCGCACCGGGTCGGTGAGGATGATCTGCAGCCAGTGGTCCTCGTAGGGGGCGTGGCGGGGGTGGGTGAGCAGGTCGTCGATCTCGCCGCGCAGCCGCCCGACGGGACGGGGCACGGGAGCGGGCACGAACTCCACCTCCTCCCCCAGTGTCACCAGCCAGGAGCCCTTGACGTGGCCGACCTCGGAGAAGGAGTAGGCCAGCGGCGAGCCGGAGTAGCGCACGGTCTCGGACATGCGCTGCCGCCCGTGCAGGTGGCCGAGCGCGACGTAGTCGGCACCGTCGAACGCCGTCAGCGGCACGTGGGCGACCCCGCCGACGCTGATGTCGCGCTCGCTGTCGCTGGCCTGCCCGCCGGTCACGAAGCAGTGGGACAGCACCACCGAGGCGCGGTGGCGGGCGGCGTCGGCCCTGATGCGGGTCATGGCGTGGGTGATGGCGGCGGTGTGGCTGCGGTCGGGCAGCTCCCACTGGGCGCGGACCAGCTCGGGCTCAAGATAAGGGATGCCGTAGAAGGCGACGTCGTCGACCACGACGGGCTCCCACGACTGGTCGGGCGAGGTGCGCACGTGGACCCCCGCCGCCTCGAACAGCGCCGAGCCGAACCGCAGCCGCAGCGCCGAGTCGTGGTTGCCGCTGATCAGCACCACCCGGGCCCCGGCGGCGCGCAGCCGGGCGAGCGCCTCGTCGAGCAGGGCGACGGCGTCGACAGGCGGCAGCGCGCGGTCGTAGACGTCGCCGGCCACCGCCACGACGTCGACCCGCTCGGCCCGCACGGTCTCGACCAGGTGATCGACGAACGCGGCCTGCGCCGCGAGCAGGCTCTCGCGGTGGAAGGAGCGCCCGAGGTGCCAGTCGGAGGTGTGCAGGATCCGCATGTCGCAGGAAGCTAACAGCTCTCACCGACAAATGCGGCCTCTCCAGTCCCACGCGCCGGGAGTAGGCTGAAAGATCAGCGGGCAAACCAACGCACATGGGGAGGCCGATGCGCACTGGCCGTGGCACCTTGAGCGTCGCCGCCGGTCTGGTGCTGGTGGCTCTCGCGACGGTCGGGTACGTGTTGCCGCCCGCATTCGACCCGCCGCCGCTCAAGGTCGATCCAGCTTTTCAGGCGATCCCGCCTCAGCCCGTCGAGGAGCTGAGGCCGGTGATCGCCGCCGGCGCGATCCGCGAGGAGAAGATCTCCATCCCGGCGGAGGCCCAGCGGCTCCATGGCACGCTGCGGGTGCCGCTCACGCCTGGGCGGCACCCGGCGATGGTGTTCGTGTCGGGGTCGGGCAACGGCTCGCGTGAGGAGTTCACGCCGCAGGCGGAGTTCCTGGCGAAGACGGGCGTGGTGACGATCGCGTTCGACAAGCGCACGATCGGCTACGACTTCCGCCGCCGCGACTTCGGCCTGCTGGCGGACGACGTGCTGCGCATGGTCGAGTACCTCCGGACGCGGCCCGAGGTCGATCCCGCGCGGGTGGGCGTGTGGGGCGTGTCCGAGGGCGGCTGGGTGGTGCCGATCGCGGCGGCCAAGAGCACGTCGGTCGGGTTCGTCGTGCTGGTGTCGTCCCCCAACGTCTCCCCGCTGCGCCAGGTCGCCTGGGCGCTGAACGAGCAGCTGCTGCGGCTGCGGGCCCCCGCCGGCGTACGCGACCTGCTGACCAGGGCGATGGGCGGCGTCGGCTTCGACTTCCTGCGCTACGACGCGATGCCCGCATTAAGCCAGGTCAAGCAGCCGGTCCTGGCGTTCTACGGCACCACAGACCCCTCGATCCCCTTCGTCGAGTCCACCAAGGCGCTCATCACTGCGCTCGGCAAGGCGGGCAACGACGACTACACGATCCGGTTCATGGCCAAGGGCGATCACGCCATGCGGGTCAACGGCGGCGACTTCACCAGCGGCTACCTGGAGACCCTGGCCAACTGGATCAAGGGCCTGCCGCGCACGGCGAAGCCGGCGGTGCACATGGCGGGCGCGACGCCGGTGCAGCGGTTCGAGGCGAGCGACGTGCCGGCCGCCCCCTGGTACGCGGGCGGCACGATGCTCGGCCTGACGATCTGCCTGGCCGCCGTCGGCTACGTGGCGGGCCCGGTGGCGGCCATGGTGGTCCGCCTGCGGCACCGCCACCAGACCCCCGTCGAGACCAGCGCCCGCCTGTGGCCGCCGATCAGGCGGCGCCTGACCCGGATGGCGTGGACCGGGCTCACGCTGCTGGCCTCGGTGGTCGCGTTCATCACGCTGCTGGTGCTGTTCTCGGTCAACCAGGCGGGCGCCTGGCCGGCCGTGCTGGCGGGCTGGCTGGTGGTGCGGCTGCTGGCCGTGCTCATGCTGATCCAGGAGGTCACGGCGGTGGCGGCGTACGTGTCGGCGCTGCGCGAGGGGCTGCAGCCGACCCGCTGGCAGTACGTGTCCGTGGCCGGCGTGCTGGGCGGCACAGGGCTGCTGCTCGTGGCCGCCGCCTACTATGGGCTGTTCTCCTTCCCCTGGTGAACGCCCTGCTGAACGCCCTGCTGAACGCCCTGCTGAACGTCCTGTTGAACGTCGTGGTGAATGAAGGCGGCCATCCAGCGGTCGATCTCGGCGAAGACCTGCTTGCGTGCGGGCTCGGCGGACAGCACGAGGTCGTGCACGCCGTCCTGGATGCGCACGCAGGTCACGTGCGGCCCGACCGAGGTGGACCAGCGGGCGATGTGGCGGGGGTCGAGCACGATGTCGGCCGAGCGGGCCTCGGGGACGAAGTCGCGTACGCGCAGGCCGTTGCTGGAGGCGAGCACGAGCACCGGTACGTCCACGGAGAGCCCGCCGTGCAGCCGCCGCTGGGCGCGCCGGATGGCGGCCAGCCACATGGCGTGCACGGAGAAGCCGCCGAGCGGCTTGAGCTCCAGGTCGTAGTCCCATTCGCCGTGCTCGCTGCGGTGCAGGGTGCGGCCGTAGACGTTGCTTGAGCGCAGCGGCAGCACCCACCGCGTGTACGACAGCGGCGTCTTGAGCAGGTCGGCGGCCAGCCGCAGGTGGGTGGGCACGTTGAGGTCGAAGAACGGGCTGTTGAGCACGAGCCCCTGCACCAGGCCCCGCCCGCGCACCCGGTCGGCCCACAGGGGCGCGACGAGCCCGCCGGTGGAGTGGGCGTTGACGGTCAGCTCGTCGTGGTCGCGCCTGATGACGCGGACGGCCTCGTCGATCTCGGGGAAGTATTCGGTGACGCTCCTGACCAGGCCCCTGGTCTGGTGCGGCAGCAGGGATCGGCCGTATTTGCGCAGGTCGAGCGCGTAGAAGTCGATGCCGCGCTGGACGTAGTGGTCGGCCAGGTGGTCCTGGAAGAAGTAGTCGGTGAAGCCGTGGAGGTAGAGCACCGCCCTGCGGGAGGCGGGCTCGGCCTTCCTGGACACCAGCGTCGCGACGACCTCGCCCTCGAAGTCGTCGGGCATGGGCAGCACGGTGATCTCGTACATGCTAGACACGATAGGGATCGTCGGGCCAGGAGGGCACGCCGGAGGGCAGGTCGGTGCTGACCCGCATCGGGAAGTCGGGCTGCCGCTTGTCGAGGAAGGCGGTGACGCCCTCGACCGTGTCGGGCGCGCCGCCGAGCTCGGTCATGAGGCGGGAGTCGGCGGCGTGCGCCTCCCAGGGCGAGGCGGCCGACAGGCCCGACCACATGAGGCGGCGGATGGCGGCGACGGAGACGGCCGAGGTGTTGTCGGCGATCTCCCTGGCCAGCGCGTACGCGGCGGGCAGCAGCTCGTCCGCTGGATGGACGCGCGAGACCAGCCGTCCTTCGAGCGCCTCGGAGGCGGGGAAGACGCGGCCGGTGGCGGCCCACTCCATGGCCTGGGCGATGCCGACGATCCTGGGCAGGAACCAGCTCGACGCCGCCTCGGTGACGATGCCGCGCCGCGCGAACACGAACCCGAATGTGGCGTCCTCCGAGGCGAGCCGGACGTCCATGGGCAGCGTCATCGTGACGCCGACGCCGACGGCCGGGCCGTTGATCGCGCCGATGACGGGCTTGAGCGAGCGGGCGATGCGCAGCGCGACCGTGCCGCCGCCGTCGCGCGGCACGCCGTCCACGGTCTCGCCCCACTCCTTGCCCTTGAACGTGCCTCCGCCGCCGCCCAGGTCGGCCCCGGCGCAGAACGCCCGGCCCGCCCCGGTGACCACCACCGCGCGGACGTCGTCATCGGCGTCGGCCAGGTCGAAAGCCTCGATCAACTCTCCGCGCATCGTAAAGGTGAAGGCGTTCAGCCGGTCGGGACGCTTCAATGTCACGGTGGCGATGCGATCGGTCACCCCGTACTCGATCTCTGAGAAGCCCATGCCCAGAATCTTATTCGGTCGCTGAAATTCATCCCCAGATAACGTCATATTTCGTATACGGAGCATAGGCTGCCGCCTCGATGAACCTGGGGACGACCGCGCCGCGCGGTTGACCACCGGGTTTGAGGGCTTCGCGCCTATGGTGGAACACGCGGGGAAACGGGGAAGGCGTGGAGCAGGCGAAGGAACCAGGGAGCGCCGCGGCGGTCCTCGGGTGGCTCGTGCTGGCGGCACTCGCACCCGGGGCCGCTCATCTGCGCGCCGGCCGGCGCAGGACCGGCCTCGTCCTCCTCTCCTGTTACGCCGCCACGCTGCTCGCCGTGCTCGCGGTCGCGCTGACCAGCGACCTCGGCACGCTGCTCGGCTCGGCCACCCAGAACTCGTGGATCATCGCCGTCATGATCGGCACGGGAGTGCTGGGCGCGGCCTGGTTCGTGCTGATCGTGCACTCGTTCGTGGTGCTGCGGCCCGGCCGGCTCGGCCCGGCGGGGCAGGCGCTCACCGGCACGCTGGCCGGGCTGCTCGCCGTCGTGGTCGTGGTGCCGTTCGGGTACGCCGCCCACTCCGCGAACACCTACCGGCAGGCGCTCGACCACATCTTCCAGCCACCCGAGCTCGCCGATCAGCCGCCGGCCCCCGAACCAGAGCCTGAGGACCCGTGGGCGGGGCGCGAGCGGGTCAACATCCTGCTGCTGGGCGGCGACGCCGACGACAACAGGACCGGTGTGCGTACCGACAGCATGCACCTGGCCAGCATCGACGTGCGGAGCGGCAACACCGTGCTGTTCAGCCTGCCGCGCAACCTCGAGGACGTGCGCTTCCGTCCCGGCACGCCGATGGCCCGCCGCTTCCCCGGCGGCTTCGACCTGCCGAAGGACGCCGGCGGCGGCAGCAGCGACCTGCTCAACAGCGTGTGGGAGTACGCCGACGCCCACCCCGAGCTGTTCGACGGCAGGCAGCACCAGGGTCCGAAGGTGCTGATGGACACCATCGGCTACACCCTCGGCCTCGACGTCGACTGGTACGCCCTGGTCAACATGTGGGGCTTCGCCCGCCTCATCGACGCCATCGGCGGCATCACGATCACCGTCGAGCAGGACGTCGTCTTCGGCAAGTACAACGAGGGCCTGGTCAAGGCCGGCACGCGCCGCCTCAAGGGCGCCGACGCCATGTGGTACGCCCGCTCGCGCACCTTCAGCGACGACTACACCCGCATGCGCCGCCAGCGCTGCGTGATCGGCGCGCTGCTCGACCAGGCCGACCCGGCGACGATCCTGACCAGGTTCAACCAGGTCGCGCGGGCCACCAAGAACCTGATCAGGACCGACATCCCGCAGCCGATGCTGCAGCACCTCGTGCCGCTGGCGCTCAAGGTGAAGAACGCCGAGGTGACCAGCCTGCAGTTCGTGCCGCCGCTGATCAACACCGGCTACCCCGACTGGGACGAGATCCGCTCCCTGGCCCAGAAGGCGATCCGCGAGTCGTCCCGTCCCGAGCGGCCCGTCGCGGCCTCCGCCTCCCCCTCGGCTGCACCGGCCTCGGCCTCACCGTCCGCCTCACCGCCGGCCTCACTGTCGGCCTCACCGCCGGCTTCATCCTCGAAGACGCCCGCGCCGAAGAAGAAGTCGGCCAAGCAGGACGGCGACGACCCCGTGCAGGGCCTCACCCAGGGCTGCGGCCCCTCGACCAGGAGCTGATCGGGCAGGAGCTGATCGGTAAAGAACCCGCCTCGGCGCTGTGGCGTACCCGCCGGGCGCGGCGGCCCTCATGATCTCCTGGGCGGTGTCGCCGTACCTCGGGAGGTCCGTCATGCACCGCCGCCTGCTCGCCCTGTCAGCGCTCGCGCTGATCGTCGCCGCCGGCACGCCCACGAGCGGGCTCGTGGACCGTACGCACGGCGTCCGTGACGCGCTCATCGAGGCCGGGTCCCGCTTCTCCGGCATCGCCGACATCATCACCGGCGTGCACCTGGCCCGCTCGCTGCATTCCTGATCCCGGCTCAGGAGCGGCGGCGAGCTGGTGAGCGAGCAGTGGTGGGACGAGCGCGGCAACGCGACGACGGCGCCCTGACCGGCCGCTCGCCCGGCGCCCGGAGGTCAGGCGTGGAAGGACTCCTTGGTCATGCGGCGGAGGCGGTCCTCGTCGATCTCGTGGCCGAGCCCCGACTGCGTCAGCGGCACGGCGATGACCCCGCCGTTCGCGCCCACCACGGGCGTGACGATCTGGTTCTGGCGGGGCGGCTGCGTCACGTCACACGGCAGCGTGCACCCCGGCAGGCTGGCCACCGCGACGGTGGCGGCCCTGGCCAGGCCGGCGCCCTGGCCTCCGGTGCACTGGATGTCCCATCCGGCGGCGGCGGCGCGGTCGTGGGCGCGGCGGGCCTCCGACAGCGAAGGGAACGCGGCCGGCCGCAGCAGCAGCACGCGGGCCGCGCGCAGGGTGAGGTAGTCGTCGAGCTCGGCGGGCGAGGCGACCTCGACCGCCACGGACGCGGCCACCTGGTCCTGGAGCGAGGCGTGGGAGTGGACGTCGGTGGTGGCGAAGGGGCGTTCGATGACCTCGAGGCCGTAGGAGTCGAGCGCGACGAGCTGGTCGAGGTCGGTGTAGGCGTTGCCGCAGTCGACGGCCAGGGTCAGCGCCGGGTACGCCTGCCGCACCGCGCGTACGGGCTCGACGTCCCAGCCGGGCCGTACGTCGAGGGTGACATGTCCGTAACCGGCGCAGATCTGCTGGTTGACCCGGGTGACCAGGCCCTCGACCGACGAGTCGGGCGACAGCCGGACGGTCGCCATGAGGGAGGTGCGGGTGCCGCCGATCGCCTCGGCGAGCGGCACCCCGCGCATCTTCGTCCACAGGTCCCAGCAGGCCATGTCGACGGCGCTGTCGCCGCTCGGCACGGTGTCGGGGTGTTCCCAGTCGACGCCGATGAGCAGCGCCGCCAGCGTCTCCTCCAGCCTCGACCAGGTCTTGGCCGGGGGCGCGGTCGTCTCGCCCCACCCCGTCATGCCCCCGTGGTCGGTGAGCTTGACGAGCAGGCTCTCCGACCTCCTGCCGAAGGGCAGGAGAAGGCGGAAAACCTCAAGCTCCCGGACTCGCGGCATGCATCCCCCTTTTATGGCGCGGCTCCTTCCATAGTGCCCGGTGCCGAAGCGTGCACAAAACGCGGGGCCAGCACGAAGGCTCCGACGGCCAGCAGAGCGGTGAAGGCGAGGCCGATGAGGTAGCTCTCGCCGGCGGCGGTGAACAGGGCGCCGCTGATCGCGACCGCCACCACGGTGAACACCGATTCGCCGACGCCGACGGCCGCGCTGTTGCCGCCTTCCTCGCCCTCCTTGGACATCTCCAGCACCAGCACGGACACCGTCGGGTGCAGCGCCCCGATGCCGAGACCGGCGATGGCCATGGCGACGTACGCGACCGCGATCGGCATGGAGTCGAGCAGGACGAGCGTCACCAGCCCGATGCCGATGGCGATCATCGCGGCGCCGCCCCTGATGGCGGCCATGTTGCCGACCATGCCGCGGCCCTTGATCCAAGACCCGGTGGACCAGCCGAGCGCGCCGATCGTGAGCACGACGCCGGCGCCGGTGGCGGTCAGGCCGCGCTCGTTCATCAGCATGAGCGGAATGAACACCTCGGTGGCGGTCAGCGCGCCGAAGGCCAGGCCGCGCAGGACGGGCGCGGTGGGCAGGCCGCGGGCGGCCCGCATCGAGCCGGGCAGCAGCAGCTTGGGCAGGGACACGGCGAGCAGCACGATGCCCGCCGCGAGCAGGGGCAGGCCGGCCGTCTTGAGCGCGCCGCCGTACTGCAGGAGTGCGGCGGCGACGGCGGTGAGCGTGGCCCAGACGAGCTTGCGTCCGAGGCCGGGCGCGGGTCCTGCGACGGGGTCGTCCGCACCGGTACGCCCCGCGGCGCCGCGCCACAGCAGCAGCGCCGCCGGGATCACGATCAGCGACACCCCGAGGAAGATCCACCGCCAGTCGGTGTTCTCCACCACGAAACCGGCGATCGCCGGGCCCACCATCGAGGGCACCACCCAGGCCGCCGAGAACAGGGCGAACACGCGGGGATGCATCGCGGGCGGGTAGGCGCGGGCGACCAGCACGTACAGGGCCACCTGGATCAGCCCGGCGCCGAGCCCCTGCACGAACCGGCCGGCCACGAACACCTCCATGTTCGGCGCGAACCCCGCGAGCAGCAGGCCCGCCACGAAGGTGGCCACGCCGGCCGCGATGGGCGGCAGCGGCCCGCGTACGTCACTCCATCGCCCGCCCAGCACGGTCGCGATCACGCTGGCCGCCAGGGTGGCGCTGAACGCCAGGTTGTACAGGGGCATGCCGTCGAGGTCGCGCGCCACCACGGGCATGGCGGTGGCCACCGCCATCGCCTCGAACGCCACCAGCGTCACGAGCGCGACCAGTCCGATGCTCAAGGCCCGGTAGGGGGCGGCCAGCGCACCCGGAGGGGCCGCCGCGGTCTTCTCCACAATCGTCGTCATGTGGGAAAACGTATGGCGCGGCCCCTGTCCGGCACATCGGGCATCGGCCCTAGGCAATTGGGCCTAAGGCAGGCTCAACCTTCGGGCATGCGGGCCTCGATGCCGTCGAGCATGAGGTCGAGCCCGTAGCGGAAGCGTTCCTCGCCCTCGGCGTCCACGAGGTCGTCGATGTGCTTGGTGACGTGGGGGAACTGCTCGGCCGGGAGCGCCCGGTAGTAGGTCGTGATCTGCTCGACGAACGCGTTGAAGTAGTCCTTCCTGTTGTCGTAGCCGGCCGCGCGCATCCTGGCGTAGTGCAGCGACCCCTCGTACGCGTCGCCGACGATGTAGAGCGAGAGCCGGTCGAGGGCGATGGCCGCCTCCCTGGGCGGCATGCCGGCGTCGACGAGCAGCCCGTACATGAACTCGCCCGCGCGTACGGAGTTCGCGCCCGTGGGGATGGTGGCCAGCGCCGCCCTGGCGACGTCGCCGTGCGCGCCGAGCACGCGGTGCGCCTCCAGCGCGTACGCCCGCAGCTGCTCCTTCCAGCGGCCCGGATCGCGTTCGGGGAGCACGATCTCGCCGAGCACCCGGTCGTAGAGCAGCTCCAGCAGCTCGTCCTTGTTGGCGACGTGGGCGTAGAGCGAGGCGGGGCCGGTGTCGAGCTCCTGCGCCACCCGTCTCATGCTGAGCGCGTCGAGCCCCTCGGCGTCGAGGATGCGCATCCCGGTCTCGACGATGAGGTCCTGGCTGAGCTGCCGTCTCGGCTGCACCGGCTTGCGCGTCTTGCGCCACGGCGGCGCCGGGACGCCGTCCGCTCCTTTGCGATCCACCATGGCGAACAGTGTACTTGACACGAACAGTGTTCGCTATTACAACGGTGTTCGTTGACGAACGCCGTTCGTCGCTACGAACACCGTTATCCAAGGAGTTTGTCCCATGACCGTGACCACACCCTCGGCGCAGACCGAGCTGCAGCCCTACCGATGGCGCTGGGTCGCCCTGTTCGTGATCCTCGCGGCCGAGGTCATGGACCTCCTGGACGCGCTCGTCACCACGATCGCCGCCCCCACCGTGCAGAAGGAGCTGGGCGGCTCCGACAGCCTCGTGCAGTGGCTCGGCGCCGGCTACACGCTGGCCATGGCCGTCGGCCTGATCACCGGCGGCCGCCTCGGCGACCTCTACGGCAAGAAGCGCATGTTCGTGATCGGCGCGTGCGGCTTCACCGCGGCCTCGCTGCTGTGCGGCGTGGCGGTCAGCCCCGAGATGCTGATCGCCAGCCGCGTGTTGCAGGGCCTGTTCGGCGCGGTGATGATCCCGCAGGGGCTGGGGCTGATCAAGGAGATGTTCCCGCCGCACGAGATGGGCAAGGCGTTCGGCATGTTCGGGCCCGTCATGACGATCTCGTCCGTGGGCGGTCCCGTACTGGCCGGCTGGCTGGTGGACGCCGACTTCTTCGGCACCGGCTGGCGCATGATCTTCCTGATCAACCTGCCGCTCGGCCTGGCCGCCGTCCTCGCCGCGCTGCGCTACCTGCCGGAATACCGCTCCACCGGCGCCACCCGCCTCGACCTGCCCGGCGTCGGGCTCGTCTCGGTCGCCGCCTTCCTGCTCGTCTTCCCGCTCATCCAGGGCCGCGAGCTGGGCTGGCCGGCCTGGACGTTCGTGTCGATGGCCGCGTCGATCGCGGTGTTCGCCCTCTTCGGCCGGTACGAGGCCCGCCGCGCCGCCTCGGGCCGCGACCCGCTCGTCACGCCCAGCCTGTTCCGCAAGCGGGCTTTCACCGGCGGGCTCGTCGCCGGGCTCGCGTTCTTCTCCGGCATGATCGGCTTCAGCCTCGTCTTCAGCCTCTACACCCAGCTCGGCCTCGGGTTCAGCCCGCTCGAAGCCGGCCTGGCCGCGCTGCCCCAGGCACTCGGCGGCGTCGTCGGCTTCGGCATCGCCATGTCGGGGCTGCAGGAGAAGCTGGGGCGCGGCCTGCTGCAGATCGGCACCGTCGTCATGGCCGCCGGCGCGGCCACGCTCGCCCTCACCATTCACCTGGCCGGCACCGACGTCGGCACGCTGCAGCTCGCCCCCGGGCTCGCGCTGGCCGGCATCGGCATGGGTCTCACCATGGCGCCGTTCTTCGACATCGTGCTCGCCGGCGTCGAGCCGCACGAGTCGGGCTCCGCCTCCGGCACGCTGACCGGCGTCCAGCAGCTCGGCGGCGCGTTCGGCACCGCGCTGCTCGGCACGCTGTTCTTCAACATGCTGGCCGGGCAGTGGAGCTTCGGCGCCGCCATGCAGGTCACCGTGTGGGTCGAGGTGGGGCTGCTGGCGCTGACGTTCGCGCTGTCGTACCTGCTGCCCCGGCACGCCCGTCCTGAGCAGCAGGCCGCGTGAGGCGGGTCAGGGCGCGGCGGTGTGGTGCTCGGCCCAGCGGGCGATGTCGCGCCGCTCGATGGCCGCGGCCATGAGATCGGGAAAGGCGTCGGGTGTGCACGCGAACGCGGGCACACCCATCGCGGCCAGCGCCGCCGCGTTCTCGTGGTCGTAGAAGGGCGCGCCCTCGTCGGACAGCGCGAGCAGCACGATCACCTGGACGCCGGCCTGCGTCATCGCCGCCACCCTGCGCAGCATCTCCTCCCTGACCCCGCCCTCGTACAGGTCGCTGATCAGCACGAAGATCGAGTCGGCCGGGCGGGTGACGAGGCCCTGCGCGTAGGCGATGGCCCTGTTGATGTCGGTGCCGCCGCCGAGCTGGGTGCCGAACAGCAGCTCCACCGGGTCGTGCAGCCGGTCGGTCAGGTCGGCCACCGCCGTGTCGAACACCACCAGCGACGTCTTCAGCGACCGCATCGACGCCAGCACGGCGCCGAACACGCTCGCGTACACCACCGAGGCCGCCATCGACCCGCTCTGGTCGATGCACAGCACCACCTCCCGCTGCACCGACCGCTGCCGGCGCGCGTAGCCCACCAGGCGGGAGGGGACGACGGTGTTCTTCTCCGGCAGGTAGTTCTTCAGGTTCGCCCGGATCGTACGGTCCCAGTCGATGTCGGCCGTGCGCTTCGGCCGGTGCGTCCTGGCCGACCTGTCGAGCGCCCCCGACACGGCGGCCCGCGTCTTCTGGGTCAGCCGGCGCTCCAGCTCCGCCACCACCGTGCGCACCACCGCCCTGGCCGACTCCCTCGCCTGCTCCGGCATCACCTTGTTGAGTGCGAGCAGGGTGCCCACCAGGTGCACGTCGGGCTCCACGGCCTCGAGCATCTCGGGTTCGAGCAGCAGCCTGGTCAGGTTGAGCCGCTCGATCGCGTCCTTCTGCATGACCTGGACGACGGTGGACGGGAAGTACGTCCTGATGTCTCCCAGCCACCGCGCCACCCGCGGCGCCGACGCGCCCAGCCCTCCTTCCCGCCGGTCTGCCCGTCCGCCCTCGCCGCCCCTGGCCCCGCCGTCCCGGCCGCTCTGGTCGTAGAGCGCCGCCAGCGCGCCGTCCATCTGCGCGTCCGCACCGTCGAGCGCGCACCCGGTGCCGTCGGCGGCCCCGCCGCCGAGCACCAGCCGCCACCGCCGCATCCGCTCATCTCGCTCACCCACCGGCCCGACCTCCTCCTCCGGTCGCCGTACTTCCCAGGATCGACAGGACGGTCGCCACCGCTGGGGCGGCGCGGTGGTCGTCCACGTCGTGCCGGCCAGGCCCGTCGTCGCGGCCCGCCGAGCGCAGGCGCTCCCCCACGGCCCGGCGCTCCGGGGGCGCGAACGCGCCGAACGTGCGGCGCAGCAGCGGCAGCACGTCGGTGAACTGCTCGCAGGACAGCCCGGTCAGCCACTCGTCGACCAGCCCCAGCAGGCGGGGGTCGTGCACCAGCAGCAACCCGCCGCCCGCCAGGAACCCCTCCACCCACGCCGCCGCCCGTGCCGGCGCCTGGCCCCGGGACATCGCCCTCGACATCCGGTCACCGGCGTCGTGCAGCTCGCCGGCGTCCAGGAGGATCCTCGTGAGCCGGCCTTCGATCAGGCCGTGCAGGTCCTGGCGTTCGCTGATCGCGCGCAGCGTCGCCATCCACCGGCCCCTCGGCGCCCCTTCGACGGCGGGTCTTTCCGCGTCGAGGAGGGCGACCGCGGAGTGCACGGCGTCCACGTGTGTGAGCAGGTCGGCCGCCGCGCCGTCGTCCAGCCCCGTCACGGCGACCGGGAGCCCGACGCGGATCCGTTCGAGCATCGACCGGACGATCACCGCCAGCCCCTCCGCCGAGGTGCCGCGCACGTCGCCGTAGCGGTGTGCCCGCACCATCGCGGGCAGCGCCGCCATCAGCCGGGTGACGTCGGTGTCGAGCGCCGCCTTGGCCGACAGGGCGGCCAGCACGTGCGGCAACGCGTCCGGCAGGTCGGCCAGCAGGCACTGCTCCACCAGCCCCGTCAGGTCCGCCAGCGCCGCCTTCCCGGATGCCGCCAGGTCGCGGGCGCGCCGCCCGGCGGCGGCGACCACGGTGGTGCCGAGGGCGGCGTGCTCGATGAGCGCGAGGTCGTGCTCGGGCCGCCAGCGCAGCGTCCACGTCTCCCTGAACGTGCCCTTCCCGCGCGCCTGCCCCGGCGTGCCCCAGCCGACCTCCAGCAGCCGCAGCCGGTGCAGCAGGTGGCTGCGGTCGAGGTCGAGCGGTTTGCGCAGATCGAGGTCGATCTCCCGGTCGAGCGCCTCGGGCTTGAGCTTGAGGCTGCGCTGCCGGTCGCGCAGGTCGCGCTGGAGCGGCACCATCGGGATGCCGTCGGGGACGTGACCGAGCCGGTCGCCGACCACCATGCGCCGCTGGATCAGCTCGACCGCCAGGTCGTCGCCCTCGCACAGCACCGCCCTGGCCGCCTCGGTGACCTCTCCGAGCCCCGCCAGCGGGCGGCCGCGCAGGGCGGCGAGGCTCTCGGCCAGCCGTACGGACTCGATGACGTGCGCCGACGACACCGCCAGCCCCTCGTCGCGCAGCACCGCCGCCGCCTGCGCCAGCCACCGCTCGATCGGCCGGTCCCCGGCCTCGAACAGGTGGTGGTACCAGCCCGGCGAGGTGATGCCCGCGCCGTAGCCGCTCCACGACGCCAGCCGCCCGTACGTCCACGGCACCCACGTCAGCTCGACCTTCGCCCTCGGCAGGCCGCGCAGCAGCGCGTTGTCGGCGGTGGCGGGCGGGAAGGGGGCCGTCAGCGCGGGCACGTGCCAGGCGCCGCAGATCACCGCGATCCGGCCGTGGCCCTGCTTGACGGCCGCGCGGACGGTCTTGCGCATGTACGCCTCGCGCGCGGCCTCCCGCTCGTCCGGCCGGTGCCCCTCGCGTACGGCGGACATGGCCTCGGCGATCACCGCGAACGGCGTGTCACCGCCACGGTGCTCGACCACGTCCTCCCACCAGCGCTCGGGATCGTCGTAACCGGCCGCCGAGGCCAGCGCACCGATGGGATCGACGGGCGCCTCACCGGGGGCGGCGGGCTCCCGGGTCTCGGCGAGCGAGTGGGCGGCGGGCAGGTCGCAGAACCGGACCGGGACGCCGGCCGACGTGCCGTACCTGATCGCCTGCCACTCCGGCGAGAACGCGGCGAACGGCCAGAACGCCGCCCGCGCCGGCGCCCCGGGCACGTGCGCCAGCAGCGCGACCGGCGGTTCGAGCCCGGAGGCGTGCGCGACGAGCGCGTCGGCCTCGGGCGGCCCCTCGATGAGGATCGCGTCGGGCCGCAACCGCTCCAGCTCCCGCCGCACGGCCCGCGCCGACCCCGGCCCGTGATGCCGCACCCCGAGCACGGAGACCTTTGGAGTGGTCATGACACCTCGCGGCAGGCGCGGTAGAAGTCGTGCCAGTCCGTACGCTCGCGCACGACCGTCTCCAGGTATTCGCGCCACACCACCCGATCCGACACCGGCTCCTGCACCACCGCCCCGACGATCCCGGCCGCCACGTCGGACGCCCGCAGCACCCCGTCGCCGAAGTGGGCGGCCAGGGCGATGCCGCTGGTCAGCACCGAGATGGCCTCGGCGGTCGACAGGGTGCCGCTGGGCGACTTGAGCTTGGTGCGGCCGTCCTCGGTCACCCCCGTGCGCAGCTCCCTGAACACGGTCACCACCCGCCGGATCTCCGCCGGCCCCGTCGTCGTCTCGGGCAGCTCCAGCGAACGGCCGAGCTGGGCGACGCGGCGGGCGACGATGTCGACCTCCTCGTCGGCGGTGGCGGGCACCGGCAGCACGACGGTGTTGAACCGGCGGCGCAGCGCGCTGGACAGCTCGTTGACGCCCCGGTCGCGGTCGTTGGCGGTGGCGATGACGTTGAAGCCGCGCTCGGCCTGGACCTCCCTGTTGAGCTCGGGAATGGGCAGCGTCTTCTCCGACAGCACGGTGATCAGCGCGTCCTGGACGTCGGACGGCATGCGGGTGAGCTCTTCGACGCGGGCCACCCGGCCCTCGGCCATGGCGCGCATGACCGGCGACGGGGTGAGCGCCTCGAGCGACGGGCCCTCGGCCAGCAGCCGCGCGTAGTTCCAGCCGTAACGGATGGCCTCCTCCGCCGTACCGGCCGTGCCCTGCACGAGCAGCGTCGAGTCGCCGCTGATGGCGGCGGCGAGGTGCTCGGACAACCAGGTCTTCGCGGTGCCGGGCACGCCGAGCAGCAGCAGCGCGCGGTCGGTGGCGAGGGTGGCGACCGCGACCTCGACGATGCGGCGCGCGCCCACGTATTTGGGGGTGATGCGGTCACCGTCGCCCAGGATGTACGTGGTGACGGCCCACGGCGACAGCTTCCAGCCCGGCGGCCTCGGCCGGTCGTCGTCCTTGGCGAGGAAGGCGAGCTCCTCGGCGTACTGGTCTTCCGCGTGCGGGCGCAGAACGGTCATCGGTGGAGCTCCTTGTACATGTCAGCGCGGAAACGCAGCAGGGCGGCGACCCTCTGGACGGGTTCGGCCGGGGAGAAGTCTTCGGCCAGCTCGTGCAGGTCGGGGTCGATGTGCTCACCGGCCAGCTTGACCAGCTCGGCGAGGTTCCACGGCTGCGTGGTGTTCACTTTCACGATCTTGCGGAGGACGGCCGTCGCCAGGCCCTCACCCCAATGGGACGACACCCCGCCGAGCACCATGATGAGCTGGCTGTCGAGGTCGTGCTCCGCGACGAACCTGGCCGCCAGCTCCTGCTGCTCCGCGGGCGGCAGAGCCACGAGCAGGTCGGCGATCGGGTCCCAGCCGAACATGGCCCGCGCCCACTCCGGGTCGCGCTGCAGCACCGCCGCGCGCACCCAGGCGCCCTTCACCTCGGCGTCCCAGTCGGGGATCTTCATGGCGAGCAGCCGGGCGGGCGGGTGGTCCCAGACGCAGAGCGGGGCGCGGGCGATGATCTGCTGCAGCCACCAGGCGCGCTCGCCGGTGCCACGGGGCGGCTTCTGGCGTACGCCGTCGCGTTCCATCTCCCTGTCGCAGGCTGTGGGGGCCTGGACGGCGATGACGCCGCCGGCGATCGTCACGCAGGCGCGCAGCCTTCCCGCCATGCGCCGCGACATGCGGGACTCCGGCAGGCGGGTCAGCAGGTTGGCGGCGGCCTGGCGCACCTCCCTGCGGCGGTCGTCGAGCGCCTCCTCCAGGAACGGCTCGTCGTCCATGCTCAGCCCCTCGGCCAGCACCTCCACGAACCCGGCCCGATCGTCCGGCGACTCCTGCTCCCACGTGCTCTCCAGCAACTCCCTGGCCTGAGCCGGGCGGGCTGCTCTGAGCGCGGTCAGATGGGCCCGCCGGTCGGCCGCGCCGCCCAGCTCCCACGTCTCACCGGTCGGCTCCTCCAGCAGGTAGTCCCAGCCGGGGTTGAGCCCGGCCAGCCAGCGCCCCCGCTGCCCGGCCAGCACGCCCAGATGCACCCGCATCGACCGGTCCCGCCGCCCGCGCTCCAGCAGGTCGGGCAGCACGTACGGCGGCACGATCCGGCTGGTCGCGGCCGCGGCGGCCAGCCACTCGGGCAGCAGCCGCTCATGCTCACCCCCGAGAATCCGCCGCAACCGCTCCGCCGCCCGCCTCCCCACGACCCCCCGCTCCTCCGAAGCCGCCCGCCCCGCACCGGCGGCACCCCCATCACCGGACGCACGGCTCTCGCCGGGCGCTGCGGCTTGTGGCGGCTCGTCAGGGGTTTTGGTGCCCGCTCGCCGGCGTACGGACTCCACGGCGGCTGCTTCCAGCAGGTCGCCGGGGTACGGGCGGCGGTCGGTGCCCACGAGCGCGGTCGAAGCGAGGTCGTCCCAGCCGGTCACAGGATCACCGTCGTTCCTTCGTCGTCCCAAGTGGTCAGGGGGCGCAGGCCGGCCGGCGTCCATTCGGCGGCCACGGTGAGCGGGTGGCCGCCGGAGACGGCGATGAGGCGCCAGGGGTCGTGGGAGCGCGGATGCAGCGGCAGGCCGCCGATGGTGCGCCGGCCGGGGATCACGCCCGTGAGGACGAGCGGCCAGGACTCCGTCCACGGGTCCTCGGCGAGCGCGCGGGCCACCTCGTCGAGGGCTTCGGCGGGCGTCATCCCGGCAGGCACGGGCTCAGGCCCCTCGGTGGACACCTCGGTGGACATGGCCGGGGTGTGGCGGGTCGCCACCAGGGCGCGGAGCGGGGCGGCGCCCGGGTAGTAGGCCAGGTCGGCGTCGATGGCGGTGCCCGTCACCAGGGAGGCGTCGAGCGGCTGCCCCTGCGGCGCGAAGGACAGGATGAGGGCGGCCCGTCGCGTACGGCGGCCGCGCAGCCACACCCGGCGCGCGGTCAACCGGTCCTGCGTCTCGTCACGCCGCCCCAGGACATGCCACACGTCCCGGACCGCCGGACCCGTCAGCACCTCCTCCTTGGTCACGGGGAACCCGACCCGGATGAGCACCGTACGCGCGAGGTCCGGCGGCAGCTCAGCCCGCCTTCGGTAGGCGACGGCGAGCAGATTGAGCAGGGCGTACTCCTCCAGCAACCGCCCCGGCCACCCCTCCTCGGCCCGCACGCGCGACAACCGCGACACCATGCCCGCGACGCCCGGCGCCTGCGCGTCGATGAGCCGCTTGGCCAGCCCCTCCCAGTCATGCCCGGCCGCCACCGCCAGCCCCTGCCGCACCTGGTCGGCCAACCACCGCTCCAGCTCGGCCAGCCCAGCGGCGACCCGCCCATGCCGTACGGACTCCGCCCCGGCCGCACGCGAGCCACCCCGCCCACCCGCACTCACCCGCTGGGCACCGCTCCCCGCCCCACGGGCGTCGCTCGATGCCTCATCGCCCCCGACCGAATCGCCCCAGACCGAGCTGCCGCCATCAGGGCCCGCGAGGGTTGCCTCAGCGGCGACCTGCTCGGCGGCGACCTGCTCGGCGGCGGCCTTCCCGGCGGCGGTCTGTTCGGCGGCTGTTGTGTCGGCGGTGGTTGCGGCGCGGGCGGCGGACTTGGCGGCGCGTTCGGCGCGGCTGTCGAGCCACTCCGTCACCCACTGCGGCGCGCCCGCCTCGGCCGGGATCGCCTCGTCGGACCACAGGAGCAGGAGCCCCAGCGCGTGCTTGCACGGGAACTTGCGGCTCGGGCAGCTGCACCGGTAGGCGGGCTCGCTCAGGTCGACGCACGCCAGGTAGGGCGTGGACCCGCTGCCCTTGCACTCGCCGTAGACGACCATGCCCGTGTGGCCGCGCACCGGCCATTTCGCGGGCGTGGCCACGCCCTGCGCCGCCTTGCGGGACGAGGCGTCAGGGGCGAGGGCGAGGACCTGATCACGGCTCCACCGTTCGATCACCTGCCGCAGACTAGCCAGCCGCACCGACAATTCCCGCCCCCGTTTCCCACCCGTGACCAGCGCCACGCCCTCCGCCCGGACCGGCCTGATCCGTGTGTCGCGGGGACGCCTAGACTCGCTCTGTGGAGTTGCGGATCTACCCTGACGGCCCGTCCATCGAAGTGGCCGACGAGGCGGCGGCGCTGGCCAGCTCGCTCGACGGCCAGCTCGTTCTCGACGGACGCTTCCTGCGCAGAGACGTCACCGGCGCCCCCGTCGCGTTCGTCGAGCGTCCGCCCGTCGCCGCCGCTCTCGACCTGCTGCCGCATCCCGAGGGCGGCTGGTTCAGGGAGACGTGGCGGTCGCCGGTGACGTTCACGCCGGACGGCTATCCGGGGGAGCGTGCCAGCGCCACCGCCATCTACTTCCTGCTCCACCCGGGCGAGGAGTCCGTGCCGCACGTGGTGCGCTCGACGGAGCTGTGGCTGTGGCATCGGGGCGGGCCGCTGGCGCTGACCATCGGCGACTCCGCCGTCACCCTGGGGCAGGACGTCGAGAACGGCCAGGTGCCGCAGGCGGTCGTGCCGGGCGGGGTCTGGCAGTCGGCGCGCCCGGCCGGGGACGAGGCGGTGCTGGTGAGCTGCGTGGTCTCCCCCGGCTTCGACTTCGCCGACTTCTCCGCCTGACACCCGACGCCATCGACGTACGTCGCGAAGCCCGCCGCCGGCGGTGGGCTCGGCCTGCCTTTCAGCGCTACGTGTCCCTCTGGGATATGGCTTCCAAGGGCCTGGTGACGGTTGAGAGATGGTCAGCGTCGGTGGTCATGACGCGGCCGGCCTTCGGCTCCGGAATCGGCGCATATCACTCGTTCTTTGTAATTCTATTATATCACGAATATTGATATTCCGCATCTTATTCGATTAATGCGAATTGAGGGCCTATATTCGCGGGCATGGCTGCTGAAGGCGGAAAATTCGTCAAATCCGGGCAACTGAACTTGTGGACCGAGCGGTTCGGGGATTCTGGGGATCCGGCGGTGCTGCTCGTCATGGGAACCTCCACCCCGGGCCTGGGGTGGCCCGATGAGCTGGTGCGGGTTCTGGTGGCCGGTGGGCGGCAGGTGATCCGGTTCGATCATCGCGACACCGGGCGGTCCGACTGGGTCGATTTCTCCGTCCATCCGTACACCGCTACCGACCTGGCCGATGACGCCGTCGCCGTGCTCGACGCGTACGACATCGCCACCGCCCATGTGGTCGGGGCCTCGCTCGGTGGGGTGGTGGCGCAGCTCCTGGGTGTGCACCGGCGGGAGCGGGTCGCGGCCCTCACCCTGATCATGAGCGCGCCCATGGGTGTGGACCAAGGGCCGGCCTGGGCACGGGCGCTGGCCGGGCAGGAGCCTGATCCGGGTGCGCTGCCGCCGCCCCGTCCCCGGCTGCTCGCCCACCTCATGTCGCCGGTCCTGCGCACCACCCGCGAGGAGATCCTGGCCGCCGCCGTCGAGACGTGGCGGGTGCTGAGCGGGGACGTGCTGCCGTTCGACGAGGACGGGGCGCGGCGGCTGGCCGAGTACGCCCACGACGAGGCCGGCGATCCGGCCACGGCCGGCAACCACGACCTGGCCGGACGGACGTTGACCCCCGACCGGCTCGCCCCGCTCTCGGAGATCAGGGCGTCCACGCTGGTGGTGCACGGCACCGAGGATCCGCTGCTCCCGCTCCCCCATGGCGAGGCGCTGGCCGCCCTGATCCCGGGGGCACGGCTGGAGACGGTCGAGGGGATGGGACATTCCCTGCTGTCCGAGGGCGTGCCCGGCCGGGTCGCCGAGCTCATCCTGAGCCACGGAGCCCGGTGACGACCGACGCGTAACGGGGGCCGGTGCAGGCCGGGCCGCAGGCTGCGTGGTGGCCGGGCCGCGCGGCCCCTTCGTGGTCGGGTCACCTTGGGTTTTTTGCGGCGGGATGATTGTCTAGCCGGAGGAACTATGAGGAGGGCAGCGGTGAGCCGTCAGATCGTTTCCATCGTGGGGGGCAAGGACGCGGAGGCCGCGTCCACGTACGACTCCGTCAACCCCGCCCGCACCGGCGAGGTCGTGGCGAGAGTCGGGCTGGCCGACGCCGACACGTTCGCCGCCGCCTGCCGTACGGCCAAGGAGGCCCAGCGCGAGTGGGCCAAGGTGCCGGCGCCGGTGCGCGGCCGGGTGATCGCCTCCATCGGCAGGCTGGTGGAGGCCAACGCCGAGCGTCTCGCGGCCCTGGTGACCGAGGAGATCGGCAAGCCGTACGGTGAGGCGCTGGGCGAGGTCAGGGAGATCGTCGACACCTGCGACTTCTTCCTGGGCGAGGGCCGCAGGCTGTACGGGCAGACGGTCCCGTCGGAGATGCCGGACAAGAACCTGTTCACCTTCCGCACCCCGGTCGGGGTCGCGGCGGTGATCACGGCGGGGAACTTCCCGGTGGCGGTCCCGTCGTGGTATCTCGTGCCGGCGCTGCTGTGCGGCAACGCGGTGGTGTGGAAGCCCGCCGAGTACGCCGCCGCGTCGGCGCACGCGATGTACCAGCTGTTCGTGGCGGCCGGCCTGCCCGACGGCGTGCTGAACATCGTCTTCGCCGACGGCGCCGAGACCTTCAGGGGCCTGGAGCTGGCGCTGGGCGCGGGCAGCGTGCAGAAGGTGGGCTTCACCGGCTCCAGCGAGGTGGGCAGGAAGGTCGGCGAGCTGGCCGGCCGTCACCTGCAGTCGGCCTGCCTGGAGCTGGGCGGCAAGAACCCGATGGTGATCATGCCGGACGCGGACCTCGACCTGGCCGTGGAGGGTGCGCTGTTCTCGGGGTTCGGCACGGCGGGTCAGCGCTGTACGAGCCTCGGCACGGTGATCGTGCACGAGAGCGTCCACGACGCGTTCGTCGAGCGGTTCGCGCGGGCGGTGGAGTCGGCCAAGATCGGCGACCCGCGCGCGGAGGTGCTGGCCGGGCCGCTGCTCGACCACAAGTTCGCCGACCGCTACGAGGAGTACCTGACCTGGATCGAGCCGCACCACCGCGTGGTGACGGGCGCTACGGGCCGCATCACGAAGGACAACCCGCGCGGCGGCTTCGACGGCGGTGAGGGGCTCTACTACCACCCGGTGGTGGTCGACGGGGTGCGTCCCGGTGACCGGCTGTTCATGGAGGAGACGTTCGGGCCGATCGTCGGGGTGGCCTCGTTCGCGACCATGGACGAGGCGATCGAGCTGGCCAACCTGCCCGGTTACGGCCTGTCCAGCTCGATCTACACGACCGACGCCAGGCACGCCTTCCGCTTCCGCGAGGGCGTCTTGGCGGGCATGGTCAGCGTCAACAACTCCACCTCGGGCGCCGAGGCGCACCTGCCGTTCGGCGGCAACGGCAAGTCGGGCAACGGCAGCCGCCAGTCGGGCATGTGGGTGCTCGACCAGTTCACCCGCTGGCAGGCGATGAACTGGGATCACTCCGGCCGGCTGCAGAAGGCGCAGATGGACGTCGCGGAGATCGTCCCCGACCTGGACTTCCGCCTGGCCTGACACACGCGAAAGGGCCCCTCGCTGATGCGAGGGGCCCTTTTCGTGAGCAGGATCAGACCTGGCCGGCCTTCTCCAGGGCGGCGCAGCAGGTGCTCACCAGCAGCCGGGTGACCACGTACGGGTCGACGTTGGCGTTGGGGCGGCGGTCCTCGATGTAGCCCTTCTTGTCCACCTCGACCTGCCACGGGATGCGCACGGACGCGCCACGGTTGGACACGCCGTAGGTGTACTTGTTCCACGGGGCGGTCTCGTGGTGGCCGGTCAGGCGCAGCTCGATGTCGGCGCCGTACTGGGAGACGTGCTCCATCGGCTTGTCGCCCTCACCGAGCGCCTCGCAGGCGGTGATGATGGCGTCGTAGCCCTCGCGCATGGCGCGGGTGGAGAAGTTGGTGTGGGCGCCGGCGCCGTTCCAGTCGCCGCGGGCGGGCTTGGGGTCGAGGGTGGCCTCGACGCCGAACTCCTCGGCCGTCCTGTAGAGCAGGTAGCGGGCGACCCACATGTGGTCGGCGGCCTCGACGGGACCGGCCGGGCCGATCTGGAACTCCCACTGGCCGGGCATGACCTCGGCGTTGATGCCGGAGACCTTCAGGCCGGCGGCGAGGCAGCGGTCGAGGTGGAGCTCGACGATGTCGCGGCCGAACACGGCCTCGGCGCCGACACCGCAGTAGTAGTGGCCCTGCGGGGCGGGGAAGCCGCCCTCGGGGAAGCCGAGCGGGCGGCTGCCCTTGAAGAAGGTGTACTCCTGCTCGATGCCGAACCAGGACTCCTGGTCGGCGTACTGCTCGGCGACCGGGCGCAGCAGGGCGCGGGTGTTGCTGGAGTGCGGCGCGCCGTCGATCTCCTCGACCTCGCACAGCACGAGCTTGTTGTCGCCGCCGCGGATGGGGTCGGGGCAGACGAACACGGGGCGCAGCACGCGGTCGGAGGAGTGGCCCTCGGCCTGGTTGGTGCTGGAGCCGTCGAAACCCCAGACCGGCGGCTCGGCTCCGTCGGTCAGGATCTTCGTCTTCGAGCGCATCATGGCGGTGGGCTCGGTGCCGTCGATCCAGATGTACTCAGCCTTGTAGCTCACGGCGGTCCTTTCGGGGTTCTTCTCAGCCACGCCGAGTCTTACGGACAGCCGTTTCCCGCTTTTTGCCCGAATGTGAACGCCGTGTTAATCACGTTTCCGTCCGTACGCTCCCATCAGGCATGACCGTAACAGTGGTGTTGGGCCCGCCGGCACCGCACTGGGGCCCGTTGGGGAAGCGCTCCTTCGGGGTGGCCCGCACCGTACGTTCGAGCAGCGGCTTCGCCTGCGCGTCCCGCAGCGTCAGCCTGACCTCCACCGGCCGCGCGGGCAGCCCGGCGACGCCGCCGAAGCCGTGCTTGTCGCCGGTCGGCACGGCCGTCACCGAGCAGGTGTCGCCGGAGCAGGTCTGCTCGCCCGCCCGCGTGGTGGGGAACAGCTCGGCGCGGGCCCGGCGGCAAGAGCCGTCCCAGCAGACCTCCAGGTCGGCCTCCTGGGCGCGGGCCGCGAGCGGCGCGCGTACGGCGAGGCTCACGCCGACGGGGGTGCCGATCGCCGTGCACTCCACCGTGGTCGAGCAGGCGGCGCAGGCGAGGAGGAGGGCGGCCAGGGGCGCGCGGAACCGGTGCACATCCGTAAGACGGAGGGCAGCGGGCGGCGGTTCACGGGGCCGTGCGAACATCGACTCGGGGGGATGGACATGCATGATCTGTGGTTCGGCGCGTTCCTGTCGCCGGAGGCCGAGGGGCGCGAGCGGCTGCTGCGCCACGTGACGCTGGCCGACCGGCTCGGCCTGGACCTGGTCGGGGTCCAGGACCATCCGTACCAGGCGGGGTTCCTGGACACCTGGACGCTGCTGTCGGTGATCGCGGCCCGCACCGAGCGGATCCGGCTGGTCCCCGACGTGGTCAACCTGCCGCTGCGGCCCCCGGCCGTGCTGGCGCGCGCCGCCGCCTCGCTCGACCTGCTCAGCGGCGGCCGGGTGGAGCTGGGGCTGGGCGCGGGGGCGTTCTGGGACGCGATCGCCGCGATGGGCGGGCGCCGCCTGTCGCCTGGCGAGTCGATCGAGGCGCTGGCCGAGGCCGTCACGGTGCTGCGGGCGCTCTGGACGCCGGGCGACCCCGTCGTGTTCGAGGGCAACCATCACCGGCTCGCCGGAGCAGCGCCCGGGCCGTTCCCCGCGCATCCGATCGGCATCTGGATCGGCGCGATCAAGCGCAGGATGCTGGAGCTGACCGGGCGGATGGGCGACGGCTGGCTGCCGTCCTCCTTCTACAGCCCGCCCGGCGCGGTGGCCCGCCAGGCGAAGGTGCTGGACGCCGCCGCCGAGGACGCGGGGCGCGACCCGGCCTGCATCCGCCGGATCTACAACGTGGGCGGAACGTTCTCGCCGCTGCCGGGGCGCGGGTTCCTCGACGGGCCCGCCGCGCTGTGGGCCGAGCAGCTGACGGAGCTGGTGTTCGAGGTGGGGATGACCGGGTTCGTGCTGGCGCCCGGTGAGGACGCCGAGCGTGACCTGCGCACGTTCGCCGAAGAGGTGGCGCCCGCCGTACGCGAGGCCGTGGCCAAGGAGCGCGGCGAACCCGAGCCCGTCGCCGAGCGGCCCGTCACGCTCACCCCGCTCGACGACCTCGACGAGACGGGCCGGCCGCACGCGCCCAAGCAGGACCCGGCGGCGCTGACGCCCGAGCAGCTGCGTCTGGGCCGTCACCTCGTGCAGGTGCACGACGGCTACCGGCAGGAGCTGCGGCAGGTCCAGGACGCGGTGGAGCAGGTGGCCGCGGGCCACGCCGACACCGGCGCGCTGCGCTCGGCGATCAACCGGCTGAGCGTGCGGCAGAACCATTGGACGCTCGGCACGTTCTGCGCCACGTTCAACCGGCTGCTGACCGTGCACCACACGATCGAGGACGAGTCGATGTTCCCCGCCGTCCTGGAGCGCGACTCGACGCTGGCGCCGGTGGTCAAGAAGCTGGAGCAGGAGCACGAGGTGATCGCCGAGCTGCTCGACCGGCTCGACGCCGCGTGCGTGGCGCTGCTGGCGGACCAGGCCGCGATCGAGCAGGTCAGGGCCGAGGTGGACCGGCTGGTGCGGGTGCTGTCGTCGCATTTCGCGTACGAGGAGGAGGAGCTGGTCGAGCCGATCGCCCGGCTCGGCATCCGCATCTGAGCGCCGCTCAGGCGCGGTCGTGCTCCGCGTGCGCACGGCGCAGCAGCGCGACCAGCCGCTCGTCCGCGGCGAGGTCGCGGTGCTTGGGCGGCAGGTCGGCCAGCCTGGCCTCCTCGGCGAGCAGCCGCCGGTAGATCTCCTCGCGCACCTCGGGGTCGTGCTCGACGTCCAGGTACTGCTGGGCGTGCCGGCGCACCACCGACACCACGTTGCGGGCCCGGCCCCTGGGGCTGGCCAGCGAGGCGACCACGGTGACCAGCAGCACGCCGATGATCACCGTCAGGGACAGCCCGGTGCTGATCTCGACCACCTTCACCGGCTGCCCGTCGTTGATGAACGGCACGTTGTTCTCGTGCAGCGCGTGCAGGATCAGCTTGACGCCGATGAAACCGAGAATGGCGGCCAGGCCGTAGCTGAGGTAGATGAGCCGGTCGAGCAGGCCGTCGATGAGGAAGTAGAGCTGGCGCAGGCCCAGCAGGGAGAACGCGGTCGCGGTGAAGACGATGTAGACGTTCTGGGTGAGGCCGAAGATGGCGGGGATCGAGTCGAGCGCGAACAGGATGTCGGTGCCGCCGATGGCGATCATGACGAGCAGCATCGGGGTCATCACCCGGCGCCCGTCCCGTACGGTGAACAACTTGTCGCCGTCGTACTCGTCGCTCGTCCGCAGCAGCCTGCGGGCCACCCGCACCATGAGGTTGTCGGGCGAGTGGCTCTCCTCCCCCTCCGGCCTGAGCAGGTTGCCCGCCGTGAGCAGCAGGATGAGGCCGAAGACGTAGAACACCCAGGCGAACAGGTTGATCAGCGCGGCCCCGACCAGGATGAACCCCGTCCGCGCGAGCAGCGAGAACACGATGCCGAACAGCAGCGCCTTCTGCTGGTCGGCGCGCGGCACCTTGAAGCTGCCCATGATGACGAGGAAGACGAACAGGTTGTCCACCGAGAGCGCCTTCTCGGTGACGTAACCGGCGAAATACTCGGCGCCCGCGTCCGAGCCGCCGAACCACCACACGCCGACGCCGAACAGCAGCGCGATGCCGACGTACAGGGCGGACCAGACGGCCGCCTCGCGCAGGGTGGGCACGTGCGCGTGGCGGACGTGGAAGAAGAAGTCGAACGCCAGCAGCGCGACGATGCCCAGGATCGTCAGCCACCACACCGCTGCGGATACGTCCATCGGGCTCCCCCACGGGTGCCGGGCATCGTGAGGGCTTGCGCCGGCCTTGCGCGTACTGGTCGTCGCAGGTGGTACCCGGAACGGCGGGCTCCGAACTCGATAGCCTCGCGGATAAAGCCCACGGAGAGGACGTTTCGGGTGTCACACCACGTCATCGTCATCGGCGGCGGCATCGCCGGCGCGAGCGCCGCCTTCGCGCTGGCCCGGCGGGGAGCGGCCGTCACGGTCGTCGACTCGGGCCTGGCCGGGCAGGCCACCGCGGCGGGCGCGGGCATCATCTCGCCGTGGATCTCCACGGTCGAGGGCCCGTTCTACGACCTGTACGCCGCCGGCGCCGCCTACTACCCGGAACTCATCGAGCTGCTGGCGGAGGCGGGGGTGCGGCGTACCGACCACCGGCGGACCGGTTCGCTGCTCGTCCACGAGGACCCGGCGCGGCTGGCCGAGGCGCGGGCCCGCGTGGAGGCGCGCGCCCGCACGGCCGGCGCGATCGTCGGCGACGTGCGAAGTCTCGACAGCGACGAGGTACGCGCGCTGGTCCCCGTGCTCGCGCCCGGCCTCGAAGGCGTGCTCGTCACCGGCGGCGGCCGGGTGGACGGCCGCACCCTGCGGGACGCCCTGCTCCAGGGCGCGGCCCACTACGGCGCCCGCCGGGTGAGCGGCGAGGCCAGGCTGCTGCCCCGCCCGCAGGGGGCGCCGGAGGTCGAGGTGCGCTCAGAAGTGGGCTCAGGAGTGGGCTCAGGAGTGGGCTCAGAACGGCTGGCGGCCGACGACGTGCTGGTGGCCGCGGGCGCGTGGACGAACCGGCTGCTCGAACCGTACGGCGTGCGCGTGCCCGTCGAGCCGCAGCGCGGCCAGATCACCCACCTGCGCCTCGACGGCGTCGACACCGGTGGCTGGCCGTCGGTGCACCCGATGTCCCACCACTACCTGGTGGGCTTCGACGACTCGCGGGTGGCGGTGGGGGCGACCAGGGAGACCGGCAGCGGGTTCGACGCGCGGGTGACCGCGCAGGGCCAGTGGCAGGTCCTCTCGGACGCCCTCCGCCTCGCCCCCGGGCTCGCCGGCGCCACGCTCATCGAGACCCGGGTGGGGCTGCGCCCGCTCCCGTCGGAGGACCTCCCGATCGCGGGCGCGCTGCCGGGGGCTCCCGGGGTGCACGTCGTGACGGGCTTCGGGGCGGCGGGACTGACGATGGGCCCGTACGTGGGGGACGCCATGGCCCGCGCCATCCTGGACGGCCGTCCCGCCCCCGAGCTCGCCGCCGTCGCGATGACCCGGTGACGGAGTGCCATGACCGAGCCGGCGTTCGACGCCGAAGGTCTCTTCGACGACGACTACCTCCACTTCTTCGCCGAGCAGCTCGACGCCCGCGCCGACGCCGACGCCGCCCTGATCTGGCGGCTGCTCGACCTGCGGCCTGACCAGGAGGCGGATCGCGATCGACCTCAACAACTACGCGGCCGTCGTCCGCGGCTACCAGGCGTCCACCGTGGTCGAGCGCGGCGGCGACCTGGTCGTCGAGCGGCACCGCCTCGATCTGGAGACCGGCAGGAACGTGGTCGAGCGGACGATCGTCCGCGACGGACACGTCAGGACGGTTCCCTCCTTCGTGCGGCTGTTCACCTTTCCCGAAGTGCGGGACCTGATGCTCGCCGCCGGGTTCACGAGCGTTCATGCCTTCGGCGCGGAGGGCGGGCCGCTGACGATCGACAGCCGGCGGATGATCGTGGTCGCCGGACGCTGACGCGCCGTGGCCGGGTGTTCCGCACGCTGACGCGCCGGGGCCGGGTGGCCTGGGCACGTCGGGCCGTCAGGTACGGCGGCCGGGGTCGGTCCCGTCGTAGCCGAGCAGGCGCATGGCGGTGTCCGGGTCCATCGCGGCGGCCAGGAACTGGGCGCGGGCGTGCGCCTGGTCGCGTTCCCGCTCCGCCTTGGCCTGGGCCGTACGGATGCCCTTGACGGCCGCGTACGCCAGCCCGGCGCCCACGATCACCCCGACGATCACCACGAACAGCAGGAGCAGCAGGCCCGGTGAGGCGATGCCGGGCGCGGTCACCGCGCCGCCCCCGCCGCCGGCCCCGCTGACGGCCGGGGTGGTGCCCGTGCGGCCCGCCACGGCGCCGGTCCTGCCGGTGGCGCCCGACAGCACGCCCGTGACGACCAGCGCGGTGAGCAGGGACAGCGCCACGAGCGCCAGCAGGCTCCCGACGACGAGCCACACCCTCCGCCCACGTCCCGGCCCCCCGCTCACCGCGACGGGCGGCTGAGCGACGGGCACTTGGGCGACGGGCTGGGCGAGCGGCGGCCCCGCGGCGGCCCACGGCACGAACTGGGGCCGCTCCGACGGCTCCCCGCCGGACCCGGCGGGCGGCGCGATGGCCGGGCCATATGCGGCGGGCGCCACGACCGGCCCTTCCGAGCCGTCCAGATAGGGCGGGGCGATGGCAGGACCGGCCGGGCCGTGAGCGGCCGGCGGTGCGATGGCCGTGCCGTACGCGGTGGGCGAGGTGGCGGCGGGGCCGTACGCGGTGGGCGAGGTGGTGGCCGGGCCGTACGCGGTGGGCGGGGTGGTGGCCGGACCGTACGCGGTGGGCGGGGTGGTGGCCGGACCGTACGCGGTGGGCGGGGTGATGGGGGCCGGTGGGGCCGCGTCCAGGGCGCCCACCGGGGTGGGAAGGGTGCGGGCGATCGGGCTGTGGTCCTTGTGGGCCTGGGCGGCGTCCCTGTGATACTCCTCCAGCTCCTCGTAGAACGCGTCCGAGGCGTACACCGTGCCGTCGATCAGCGGGCCGCGCTCGCCGCGGACGACCGCCACGACGTCGTCACCGTTGAGCGTCTTGTGCGTCTCCAGCGCGTGCGCGAGGCACAGCACCTCGCGCCGGTGCCGCCGCAGCAGTTCCTCGGCCTGATCGAGCAGCCGCACGAGGGTGAACTCGATGCGCTCCCCCAGCACGTCGGGCGTCAGGTCGGGTGGACGCCCGGCCGGCTCGCGGTCGGTGATGCCGATGGCGCCGCCGCCCGTCTTCCGCACCGCCTTGCCGCCCATGATCTCCAGCTCCTGGAGCGCGGGCAGGGAGGTGACGCCGGAGCCCATCCCCCAGTACGACTCCATCATGGCCGTCAGGTACGTGGCGGAGTAGAGGTCGCCGGAGACCCCGGAGGAGTTGTCCTCGCCGAAGAACATCCGCTCGCCGGCCAGGGAGGCCAGGGAGACCATGATGTCGGCCTCGTGCTCGGACTTCCACCGGGTGAACTGGTCCTCGGGCTTGATCGAGGCGACCATCCCGAGGTAGTCGGCGCCCTTCTCGATGGTGGCGATGTCGATCTCGAGGTGGAAGCGGGTCACGTACGCGACGACGGCGTGGCACGCCTCGTGCACGGCCACGGCGTGCCGCTCGCGCTCGATGTACTCGACGTCCTCGGGCGGCCCGAGCTGCTTGAGCCGCTTGGCGCGCAGCACGTCGGACCAGGTGATGATCTCCCTGCCGTCCCTGATGGCGGTGATGAGCGACTCGTTGACCAGGTCCTTGATGGTGGCGCCGGTGGCATACGGAGTGATGGTGGCGAGCTTGTCGATCTGCTCGGCGGTCAGCTCGTGCGACACCTTGTCGAAGTAGCCCTGGTACGTGCGCACCCGTCCGGCCTTGGACGGGTAGCCGACCTTGTAGATGCGGTCGATGCGGCCGGGCCGCAGCAGCGCCTCGTCGAGCGCGTCGGGCCGGTTCGTGGCCATCATGACGAGGATGCGGTATTTGGGCGGCGGCTTGGGGCGCATGCCGAGCAGCCGGCGTACCAGGCGGTTGAAGAAGCCGCGCGGTTTCTTCAGCCCGGACAGCTCGGTGAGCAGGGCCTGCAGGGTGCCGGGGTCGCCGCTGTTCATCATGCCGCCGCCCAGGAAGAACCGGCTGCTCCGCTCAGGCTCCGGGTCGGCATGGCGGCCGGGGCGGAACGCGAGCACTTGCCGGGTGGGCTCGGACAGATAGGTCATGCCGTGACAGGCGGAGAAGCCGCCGCCCTGCCCGGGCGGCCCCTGCTGGGCGAGGCGGCCGCGCTTGCCGAGCGATTCGGCCTCGTCGAAGAAGACGATGACGCCGCCGTAGCGCAGCGCGAGCTTGCGCAGCTTCCTGAACAGGCCCTTGACCTTGAGGATGCCGATGCCCATGAACATGTTCGTGAACGCGCCCGGGTCCACGAACACGTACGGCTTGCCGGTCTCCCCGGCCACGGCCTCGGCCATGAGGGTCTTGCCGGTGCCGGGCGGCCCCCACAGCAGCAGGCCGCTCGGCACGTACCCGCCGCGCCGTTCGATCTCGTCGGGCCGTTCGAGGAAGACGATGTTCTCGCGGACCCGCTCGACGACGTGGTCCTGCCCCCACACGTCGTGGAAGCGGGTCTTGATGTCGTCGGGGAAGTACGTCTCGACGCCGCCCCTGGACAGGAACCAGAACAGCCCGACGAACTGGATGATGATGAAGAAGAACAGGAAGAGGATCTGGAAGAAGAACGGCAGGGCCTGCCACACCAGCGCCGGCGCCTGTAGCAGCGCGGCGAACGGGCTGACGTCGAGCACCGCGCCGAGCACGAGCGCGACCAGCGTGACGAAGAACGCGATCTTCAGCGCCCTGGCGAGCCGGAAGCGCGTCCAGTCGTCGAGGCGGAGGTGCGTCCAGCGTTCGAACCCGCCGAAGACCGTCCTGCTCCAGAAGCGGTGGTAGCCGGGTGAGCGCTCACTGATGAGGAAGTGGGCCTGCCTGACGATCTCCGCGCCGAGCAGCCAGAAGATCCACTGGTACGGCCGCGCGACGCTCCGCGCCGCCTCGGGGAAGCTGATGATGCCCTCGAAGTCCGCCATCACCTTCCAGGTGAGGACGAGGTAGGCCAGCACGAGGACGATGAGGAACTTGCTCCGGTCCCAGAACTGCATCTTCTTCCTGGTCACGGAGTCCGGGTCGGTCGGGCCGCTGCCGGGCGCGCGCAGCCCTTCGTGGTGGGTGGTCGTCATGGACAGGCTCCCTCATCCAGGCAGCCGGAGCAGCTTGAAAGAACTCGCGATCTTGTCGAACTCGGCGGCGCGCTCGCGGTAGCAGGTCGAGCGGCAGCCGATGAGCATGACGGAGACCGTGGCGCCCTTCTCGTCGAGGATGGCGGTGTGGTCGAACGTCTGGACGTACGCGCCGATCTGGTAGTTGAAGCGGACGTGCACGCCTCTGGCGCCGCCGTCCAGGCTGAGGACGTCGTCGCCGATGGGTTCGAAGCGGTTGAACAGGGGCGCCTGGCCGGTCGCCATGGCCTGCCGCGCGTAGAGCGCGCGCGTCTGCTCGGTCACCGGCAGGATGAAGTCCCGCAGCAGGTTGAGGGAGATCGCGTCGCGCTGCTCGGCGGTGAGCCGGTGCACGGTGGCGTAGACGAACGGGTCGCCCGAGCCGAGCAGGTGGGCGACCGAGGGTTGAGCCGACTGGTCGAAGGCCGTCGACCAGACCCGCTGGGCCCGCAGCAGCGCCGCCTGCGAGTGGGGGTGGTCGCCCGACAGGTACAGCTCGATGGGGTACGCGTCGAGCTGCTTGAAGGAGGCCGGCACCTTGAAGTAGGTGGTGCCGCTCTTGTCCCTTACGTAGGTGAACTCCGGCTGCCCGCACGCGGACAGCGTCAGGATCGCGGCCAACAGCGCGATCAACCCCCGTGTCTTTTTCACCAGGGCTTACCTCCGCTTAGCGGACCGACGGAGTGGTTGTGCCCGCTTTCTGGTGAAATGAGGCCCGATGTACAGGAGTAAATCTTGACCAAATCTTGGCCGTAGATTGGCTTCACTTGTGACAGATCGGCCGGGGCCGCCCTCGAAGCCGGTTGCTCGGGGCTCCAACGTTCATGCAACCTCCCATTGGTTCATCTCGGGAAGTAGCGAAAGATATGAGGATCCCTTCCGACACCCGCGGAGTGAACAATGACAGAGCCCGCCATGGAGACCGTCGACTCCTTCGGCATGACGGCCGAGCGGCTGTTCGCCGAGGTCTGGTCGCGCCCGGTGCTGTCGGTCAGGGAGCGCCGGTTGCTCCTGCTCGGCCTGCTGGTCGGTCAGGGCCTGCACGAGGCTACCGAGATCCAGCTCGACGTGGCCCTGCGCGCCGGCGAGCTGAACGAGTCGGAGCTGCGCGAAGTCGTGGTCTTCCTCACCCACTACGCCGGATGGGCCCGTGGCGCGAAGCTGAACGACCAGGTGGAGTCGTTGATCGAGCGGGTCAGGCGGGATCGACGCGATAGAGCGGACCCCTCAGGCTGAGCACGTAGAGCTCGCCGTCGGGGCCCTCGCCGAACGACGACAACTGCTCCACCTCGCCCACCCCGGCCGCGGCGTCGAGATCGTCCACGGGCGCGGCCTTCACCCATCCGGCGCAGAAGTCGCCGTACAGGAAGTGGCCGCGCAGCCACGGGATCTTCGTGCCGCGGTAGACGTGACCGGCGATGACGGAGCAGTTGCTGCCCTCCTGCAGCGAATAGACGATCACCGGCTCGACCAGATCGGCGGCCTCGCCGTCGCGGAACGGGCTCCTGCCCTCGCGCAGGTTCCAGCCGTAGTTGGCGCCGCCCTTCGAGCCGGCCGGCTCGCGGTCGACCTCCTCCCAGGCGTTCTGGCCGACGTCGCCGATCCACAGGTCGCCGCTCTCGCGGTCGAAGGTGAAGCGCCAGGGGTTGCGCAGCCCATACGCCCAGATCTCCGGCCGCGCGCCGGACCTGCCGACGAACGGGTTGTCGCGCGGCACCGCGTACGGCTCGTCGCCGCGCGGGTCGATGCGCAGGATCTTGCCCAGCAGCGTGCCCAGGTCCTGGCCGTTGCCCTCGGGGTCGCCGCCGCTGCCGCCGTCGCCGAGCGCGATGTAGAGGTGGCCGTCGGGGCCGAAGGCGAGCTGGCCGCCGTTGTGGTTGGCGTAGGGCTGGTCGACCTTGAGGACGTCGCGCCTGGCGGTGGCCTTGGACCCGTCGTAGGCCCACTCGGTGACGTGGGTGTCGCCCTGGGCGTCGGTCCAGTCGAGGTAGAGCCAGCGGCCCGAGGGGTGGAAGGCCACGCCGAGCAGGCCCTGCTCGTTGCCGGTGCTGACCTCGCGGGACAGGTCGACCACCGTCGCGCCCTCGGAGGTGCGCAGCCGGCCGGTCTGCTCGGCGACGTAGAGGCGGTCGTCGTCCTTGCGCACGGCCATCGCCACCGGCTGCTCCAGCGTGGCGATCTCGGTGAACCGCAGCTCCCCGCTGGACAACGGCGAGGACGACGGCGAGGACGACGGCGAGGGGGTGGCGGCCTCGGAGCTCGCGGAGCTCTGAGCCGCCGACGGCGTCACAGGGGCCGGGGCGGCCGGCGTGCAGGCCAGCAGGGCAGCGGGCAGGAGCGCGAACGAGAACACGGCCACGACGAGGCGCACGGCCCTCATCCTGCCACGAACGTTAGGGTTCAGACATGCCTACCGCACTGATCACCGGCGCCACCTCAGGAATCGGCGCCGCTTTCGCCCGGCGCCTGGCCGCCGACGCCTATTCGCTCGTCCTCGTGGCCCGCGACGAGCTCCGCCTGATCCGCACCGCCGACCAGCTCAAGCTGAGGTACGGCGTGCCGGTCGAGGTGCTGCCCGCCGACCTGGCGACGGACGAGGGCCTGGCCAGGGTCGAGTCGCGGCTGCGCGACGGCGTCGATCTGCTGATCAACAACGCCGGGTTCGGCAACCCCGGCCATTTCCCCGACGTGCCGGTCGAGCGCGAGGCGCGCATGCTCAAGGTGCACTGCGAGGCGGTGCTGAGGCTGACGCTGGCGGCGCTGCCCGGCATGCGCGAGCGCGAGCGCGGTGCGATCGTGAACGTGGCGTCGGTGGCGGCGTTCTTCACGCGGGGCACCTACAGCGCCTCGAAGGCGTGGGTGGTGAACTTCAGCGAGTCGGCCGCCGCCGAGCTGCGCGACCCGCGTATCAAGATCATGGCGTTGTGCCCGGGTTTCGTCAGGACGGAGTTCCACCAGCGGGCCTCGATGGACTCCTCGACCATCCCCGGCTTCATGTGGCTCAAGGCCGACGACGTGGTGCGCGACGCGATGCGCGACCTCGCGCTCGGCAAGCGGGTCTCGATCCCCGACCTGCGCTACAAGGCCGTCGTGGCGATCGGGCGGCTCATCCCGCGCAGCGTGCAGGCGATGGTGTCGCAGCGGATCGGCCGCTGACGATCGGACGCTGACAAAGCTGACGATCGGCCGCTGACAAAGCCGAAGATCGGACGCTGGCAAAAAGGCGGGCCCCCGCCGCGGGAGGGGGTCGCGGTGGGGGCCCGGACGGTCGCGGGCGTCGCCCGCGGCCGGGAATGGGAGGTCAGCGCCTCAGCGGTTGGCCTCGTGGCCGATGGCCAGACCCGAGGACGAGTCGAAGAAGTGCAGGTTGTGCGTGTCGACGACCAGGTCGATCTGCTGGCCGGGGCGCACGTGGCTGCGGGCGTTGACGCGGGCGGTCCACAGGGACTTGTCGCCCGCCAGCGGCAGCGTGCTGTCCTCGTCGTCACCGGCGTCGGCGGCGGCCACGGTGTCCTTGTGCTCGACCGGCGGGGCGTCGATCAGGAACAGGACGTTGATCTCGGAGCCCAGCTCCTCGGTGACCTCCGCCTTGACGGGCAGCGTGGCCCAGCCGTTGGCGTGGTTGCCGGCGGAGGCGGCGTCCTCGAAGTCGGAGGGGCGGATGCCGAGGATGATCTTCTTGCCGACGTACTGGTCGAGGCCCGGCTTCTCGGAGAAGGTCGACTCGGGGATCGACAGCTTGATGTCGGCGAAGGTCACCGCGGCGCCGCCGTCGCCGCGCACCAGCTCGGCGGTGACGAAGTTCATCGCGGGCGAGCCCATGAAGCCGGCCACGAACAGGTTGACGGGCTTGTCGAACAGGTTCTGCGGGGTGTCGACCTGCTGCAGGATGCCGTCGCGCAGCACGCAGACGCGGTCGCCGAGGGTCATGGCCTCGACCTGGTCGTGCGTGACGTAGACGGTGGTGACGCCGAGGCGCTCGTGCATCTGGTTGAGCGAGGCGCGCATGGAGACACGGAGCTTGGCGTCCAGGTTGGACAGCGGCTCGTCCATGAGGAACGCCTGCGGCTCACGCACGATGGCGCGGCCCATGGCGACACGCTGACGCTGACCACCGGAGAGAGCGGCCGGCTTGCGCTTGAGGTAGGTCTCCAGGCCGAGCATCTTGGCGGCCTCGTTGACCCGCTTCTGGATCTCCGGCTTCGGCATCTTGCGAAGCTTGAGGCCGAAGGCGAGGTTCTCCTCGACCGTCATGTGCGGGTAGAGCGCGTAGTTCTGGAAGACCATCGCGATGTCGCGGTCCTTCGGCGGAAGGTGGTTGACCACCTTGTCGCCGATGGCGATCTCGCCGCCGCTGATGTCCTCCAGGCCCGCGATCATCCGGAGCGCGGTCGACTTACCGCAACCGGACGGGCCGACGAGCACCATGAACTCGCCGTCCTTGATTTCAAGGTTGAGTCCGTTCACGGCCTTGACGCCACCGGCGTAGACCTTGTCGACGTTCGTCAGAACGATGGATGCCATGACATTCCTTCGCGCTCCAGGGCTGTAGCCCGGATGTTGGTCCCGTTTCCCACTCACGTGGATACGTTTTCAAGCATCTCACCCGAAACGGACATGAGTGTCAAGGGTTACGGCGTGACCAGCCCTTGTTCTTCGCACATCTTCCTCTTTACCGGAAACCATGATGGAATCGTTTCCATGGAGAAGCGGGCGACCATCAAGGATGTGGCCGAGGCGGCCGGCGTGGGCGTCGCCACCGTCTCCCGGGTGCTGTCCGGCGGCTCGGCCAGCCCGCAGACCCGCGAGCGCGTCCTGGCCGTCGCGGCGCAGCTCGACTACCGCCCCAGCGCGCTCGGGCGCAACCTGCGCCAGCGCCGCACCGGCGGCATGGGCCTGCTCGTGCCCGACCTGACCGACACCTTCCACGCCCAGCTCGCCGAGGGCGTGCTCGCCTGCGCCCGCTCGGCCGGCGAGCCGGTCGTGCTCGGCTCCACGGCGGGCGACCCCGAGCAGGAGTCCGAGCTGATCGGCATGCTGCTGGAGCAGAGCGTCGACCGGCTCATCGCGGTCCCGTCGGGCGACGAGGAGAGCTGGGCGCCGGCGCTCCGCGCGGGCATGACGGTGGTCTTCGCCGACCGGCTGCCCGCCGTGCCGTCCGCCGATGACGACGACCCGGCGGTGCGGGCGGTCAACGACCTCATGCTGCTCGACGGCGCCGCCCCCGCCCCCGCGCGGCCCCGGTCGCTGGACGTGCCGTCCGTGACGGCCGACGACCGGTCAGGCATCCGTACGGCGGTGCGCTACCTGCGCGGCCTCGGCCACCGGCGCATCGCGTTCATCGGCGGGCCCGGCCATGACCGGCGGGCCGCGGCGTTCAGGGAGGCGGTGGGCGAGCCGGTGGACGAGGAGCTGATCGTGTTCGGCACCGGCAGCCGCGACTCCGCCTACGCCGCCGCCTCCGGCCTGTTCCAGAGCCGTCCCGACCTGTCGGCCGTGGTCGCGGGCGGCAACGTGCTCGGCGAGGCGGCCGTGCTCGCGGCCAGGGAGCTCGACCTGCGGGTGCCGCGCGACGTCTCGCTCATCATGTACGACGACGTCCCCTGGGCCGAGCTGTGCTCACCACCGCTGACCGTCGTCGCCCAGCCGGGGCGCGACATGGGCTATCGGGCGGCCGAGCTGGTGCTGCGGTCGGGCGGCCGGCGTCCGCGCTCGGTGGTGCTGCCCACGCAGCTGATCGTGCGCGGCAGCTGCGGCCCCCGCCACTGAGCCCCTTTCGCCGCGCGGCCCCTTTCAGCTGCGGCCTCCGCCACTGAGCCCCTCTCATCTCGCGGCCCCTTTCAGCTGCGGCCTCCGCCACTGAGGCCCTTTCAGCTCGCGGCGCGCCATGGCCTTCTTACCCGGCGCCGCCCGTGTAGCGGCGGGGCAGGACCAGCACCGGGTTGTCGTCCAGGATCACCTCGGGCGGGCCGAACCTGGCCGCCGCCCGCCTGATCTCCGGCTCGTCGAGCAGCAGCAGCCGCCCGTGCTCGACGAACAGCTCGCCGTCCACCACCACGGTCGGCCGGTCCACCTGGCAGTCGCAGTGGGCGAAGCCGGGCCCGCTGGTCACCGGCAGGCCGCCGGTCAGCCCGTCGAGCCCGCAGTAGAAGGCGCCCGCGTGCTTCTCCCGCTCGAACTGGGTGCCGCCGGCCAGCCGCACCTTCGGGTTGAGCCCGAACAGCGCGTGCCGCATGTAGAAGCCCTCGGGCGCGTACCTGCGCAGCTGCGCGGCGGCGGCGCCGCCCTCGATCTTGCGGACCAGGTTGCCTTCGAGCGTGATGCGCAGCGGCTCCTCGGGGACGCCGGTGACGGTGGAGTCCTCGACGACGAGCATGCCCTCGGTCTCGGTGGGCCAGAAGTTGACGCCCCCGTACGGGAACGGCCGCCAGTCGCCCGGCCGCAGCCCGCCCGGCCCCGGGTCCTCGAAGGTGAACCCGGCGAACGTCAGGTCGGTGCCCCGCGCCGAGGTCACCCTGATCGAGGAGGCCGTGGCGAGCTGCCGCAGCGCCCTGGCCACGAGCGCGTAGAAGACCTCGACCGGCAGCCTGGCCCCGGTCAGCAGCGCGCCCGCCGTGGCGGTCATGTGCAGCGACACGAACCGGGCCGAGCGCGCCCTGATCTGGTCGAAGAACAGCGGCTCGCTGTGCACCTCGCCCCACCAGGTGCCGCCGATCACCACGTCCGCCTCGTGGAAGGCGGCCGTCTCGATCTGCAGCGGCGCCTCGCGGTCCCACCCGCCCGCGCTGAACGGCGGCACCGACAGGATGCGCACGTCCGCGTCGCGCATCGCGGCCGCGGCGGCGATGGCCTGCACGACCACCGGGTCCACCGTGTGCTCCATCATCAGCAGCACCCGGTCGCCCGGAGCGACCCGGGCGTATTCGCACAGGTTGCGCGCGCCGGGCATCAGCTCGACGATCGCGTACGGCGACACGGAGGGCTCGGCGGCGTAGGTGAAGGGCGATCCCGCGTACGGGTTGCCGGCGTACGGATTGATCGTCATCACGCTCCCCTGCGGGCCGGACCAGCGACAATGGGGATGACTACCCACCGGCCGGCGCGCGTAGCGTCATGACTTCGTAACGCTTGGCGACCGCCGCGTCAGAGCAGCTTCTCGATCGCCGCGACGACCGCCGGGTCGTCGGGCGTGGTGCGGGGGCGGAAGCGGGCCACGACCCGGCCCTCGCCGTCCACGAGGAACTTCTCGAAGTTCCACTGCACGTCGCCGGCCTCGCCCTGCTCGTCGGCCGCCTGGGTCAGCTCGGCGTAGAGCGGGTGCCGGCCCGGGCCGTTGACGTCGGCCTTCTCCAGGAGCGGGAAGTCCACGCCGTACGTAGCGGAGCAGAACTGCTGGATCTCCTCGGCGGTGCCGGGCTCCTGGCCGGCGAACTGGTTGCAGGGCATGCCGACGACGGTGAAGCCGCGGGGGCCGTACTGGCGCTGGAGCTCGACGAGGGCGACGTACTGAGGGGTCAGGCCGCAGCGGGAGGCCACGTTCACGATCAGGGCGGGGCCGCCGGAGGCGAGGGCGCCGAGCGTGGCGGGGGCGTCGTCGAGGGTGCGGAGCGGGATGTCACTGAGGCTCATGATCCGACCCTACAGAACGAGTCAGGGCCAGATTTGTGACACAGTCCTCATTTTTCGGACAAACCCCCTGAAGAAGGTATATATCGTGATCTTTACTGACGATCTTCGTTTTCTTGGTCAATTCGCTGTCAAGGGAAACGCTCGGGCACTGTGGCGCGGTCCATGAACCCCCTCGAAAGGGAACCCGCATGCCCATGCTCCGCCGTACCGGCGTCCTGGTGCTGACCGCCACGCTCGTGGCGGCCGGCGGCGCCTCGGCCGCACAGGCGCAGAGCTCCCAGACCAGCGGCAGGAACAAGTCCATCGCTCGGACCATGGTGGCCAAGCGAGGCTGGGACATCGGCCAGTACAGGTGCCTGGTGAAACTCTGGACCCGCGAGAGCGGCTGGAACCACCGCGCAGGCAACCGCAGCTCAGGCGCCTACGGCATCCCGCAGGCGCTGCCCGGCCACAAGATGGCCTCCTCTGGGCGCGACTGGCGCACCAACCCGCGCACGCAGATCCACTGGGGGCTCGGCTACATCAAGCAGCGCTACAAGTCGCCGTGCCGGGCCTGGGGCCACTTCCAGTCCCACCATTGGTACTGAGCCAAACCCCAGGCTCGCGCGCTTTTTTCGGCAAGCCCCGCCCAGCCGGGAGACGGGCCGGGCAATCCCGCTCCAGCGAGCGGGCCTTTTATCCGCAACGAACACACAAACACCCGTCCTTCGCGTGTCACTGTAAGTGACCGATGGTGACTGTGCGTAATAGGAATCGTGCTAAAGGACACGTCGCGGTGCCCTCCGGGCCGCCCAGCACGATCGGGCGGTAACAGGATCCCGGAGGGCCACGCGGACCCTCCGCGCCCGAGCCACGGGCGCGGGCAGGCAGGGCGCGCGCCGAGCGCGCCCGTCCGCACGCGGCCCGATGGCAAGGATCGAATTGGACAGCACACGCGTGCTCACGGGCACACTCATCACCGTCAGCGCATTCACCGTCATCGGCGCCACTCCGGCCAGGGCCGAGACCATGCCGATGCCGATCAAGACCAGGACCTGGACCACGTCGGCCCAGCCGAAGATCACGGCCGTCCGGCCGGAGAACAGGAACAAGAAGATCGCCCTGGGGCACGTCGTCCAGCGCTCGTGGAACCTGCGCGAGTTCCGCTGCCTCGACAACCTGTGGACCAGGGAGAGCGGCTGGAACCACCGGGCACGTAACAGCTCATCCGGCGCGTACGGCATCCCGCAGGCCCTCCCGGCCGGCAAGATGCGCGGCGCGGGCCGCGACTGGAAGCACAACCCGGAGACACAGATCCGGTGGGGCCTGGCCTACATCAAGGGGAGGTACGGCAGGCCTTGCGGCGCCTGGGGACACTTCAGATCGCACAACTGGTACTAGGAGGCCAGGAGGGCATCCGGTGCCGTACCACTACCGGGTGCCCTCCCTGCGCCCAGCCCGCTCCTCGACGGCCCTGATCAACATGTCCAGCCCGAACTCGAACTCCGCCTCGTGATCGCACTCCCCCAGCGGCCCCGCCAGTGACGTCACCTCGGGGAACAGCACGGGATCGACCCCGTCCGCGCTGATCGTCCTGGTCTGCGCCGGCGCGAACGTCGGCGTCACCCCCACCTCCCGCAGCAGCGAGCCCACGATGTAGGCGATGAACATGCGCAGCACCCGCACCGCGTCGGCCCCGTCGAACCCCGCCTCACGCAGCGTCGCCAGCGCCCGCTCGACCGGCAGCAGCCCGGCCGTGGAGTGCAGCTGCCTGCTGACCACCAGCATCGTGCAGCGCGGGTAGTGGTGGGCGATCTGTCGGAACGCCCGCGCCTGCCCGCGTACGCGCTCGCTCCACGGCGACTCGGGGTCGTCCGTGAACTCGATCTCGCTCAGCACCGCCTCGGCGACCCCGTCGAGCAAGGCGTCCTTGTTGGGCACATGGTTGTAGAGCGACATCACGCCGACCCCCAGCCCGGCCGCGACCCGCCGCATGGAGATCGCATCGGCGCCCTCCCGCTCGATCAGCTCGACGGCGGCGGCGACGATACGCGCTCGGGAAAGAGGCTCAGTGGGCATGACTCATTCTAGGAACGCGATCACCCCACACTCCGGCAGACTGTGACGAGTGCGGCACCTGCTGACCTATCGCGACGCCGTCGCCCTGCTGGGCGGCCCCACGGCGATCTCCGGCCTCCTCGACAAAGCCTCCTCGTTGGCCCTGTTCGGCCTCGGCGAGATCGACCTCTTCGACGCCCGCGGCGAAGCGGTGCGGCTCGGTGACACCTTCCTGCGCCGCACGCGCGACAAGATCAAGGGCCTGAGCCGGTACGACACCACGCAACGGCTGACCGCAGCCCACACGGTCATCGTGATGGTCGCCTATTTAGAGGCGCTCGCCGAGATGGAAGTGCTCCGCGATCTGACTCTTGAGGACCAGCGCCGCATCCTCGGCACGGATGACCGGCTGCACGCTCTGGCCGACGCCCCGGTGACGCCTCCCGGTCCCAGATTTCCCCATGAGCGCATGATCGGGCTCCTCCGCAACGACTACCGCAACTTCACGGAGGAGCTGTTCGACATCCTGTCCGGGCTCGCCTGCTGGGACCGCTGGGACGCGACCACGCGGGCCCGGCTGCGCGCCGGCATACCGGCCCTCGCGCTGCGCCGCTACGAGGAGCTGTTCCGCCGGATGGCCGCCGAGTTCCCCGAGGTCGCCTGCTGGATCGACCGTGCCGATCATCAGGCCACCAGGGCCGAGATCAGGGAGCTGGCGCACGGCCTGGCCGGGATCGAGCGGCGGCTGGCCTCGATCTCGCAGGTCCGCTGCCCGTCGGACCGGCTGACCGCACTGACCATGGCGAACCGGGCCGCGCTCCGGCACCCGATGATGTCCTCCACACGCACGCCTGCCGGGATGACCCTCCCCACCCTTGAGCAGGGCTATGTGGACCCGGCATACCGCTGCCTCCGGACGGGCATGCCGGCGGCCGAGGAGAGAATGTGGGCGGAGCTCGACCGCCGCGACGACCTGACCTCCTTCCTGGCCGCCTACCTGACGCTCCCCCTGGCCGCCGATGCCCCGCTGCTCGTGCTGGGTCAGCCAGGCGCGGGCAAGTCCGTGCTGACCCGCGTGCTCGCCGCCCGCCTGCCGGCGAGCGAGTTCCTGCCGCTCAGGGTCGAGCTGCGCGGGGTGCCCGCTGACTCCGGCGTCCTGGCACAGATCGAGCACGGCATCAGGACCGCGCTGGACGAGGACATGTCATGGCCCGACTTCGTGCACGCGGGCGGCGGCGCGCTCCCCGTAGTGATGCTGGACGGCTTCGACGAGCTGCTCCAGGCGACCGGTGTCAACCAGAGCGACTACCTGGAGCGGGTCGCCGAGTTCCAGCGCACCCAAGCCGAGAAGGGCCGGGCGCTCGCCGTCATCGTCACCTCAAGGACGGCGGTCGCGGATCGGGCCCGGGTGCCGGAGAACTCCTACGTCATCCGCCTGGAGCCGTTCGACGAGGACCAGATAGAGCAGTGGGTCACCGTCTGGAACAAGGCCAACCAGGCATATTTTCGCGACCGCGACCTGCAACCCCTGCCCCTCGAAAGAGTGCTCGCCGTGCCGAAGCTGGCCGGTCAGCCGCTCCTGCTGTCCTTGCTGGCCCTCTACGACGCCGACGCCAACGCGCTGCGCCTCATGCGCGAGGACCTGCCCGAGGCCGAGCTCTACGAGCGCCTCCTGCACGGTTTCGCCGCCCGGGAGGTCGCCAAGACCCGCCCAGGGCTGCCGGACGACGAGCTCGAACGGGCGGTGGAGGACGAGCTGCTGCGGCTGTCGGTGACGGCGTTCGCGATGTTCAACCGCGGCCGGCAGTGGATCGCGGACGCCGACCTGGACGCGGACCTGCACGTACTGCTGCCGGACTCACCAGAGAAGAGCGGAGGATCCGGTTTCCGCCGCCGGTTGACGCAGGCGGAAGGCGTGATCGGCGGGTTCTTCTTCATTCACACCACCCAGGCGCTGCGCGACCACGAACGCCTCAGGACGTACGAGTTCCTGCACGCCACCTTCGGCGAATACCTGGTGGCCCGCCTGGTGGCCAGGGAGCTGGCGGACATGGCGGAGCAGCTGGCCTTCGCCGAGTCGCGCCGCCGCCCGGCCACCCCCGACGACGGCTTCCTGCACGCCCTGCTGTCCTTCGCCGCGCTGGCGGGCCGCGCCCCCACGGTGGACTTCCTGGCCCACCGCCTGACGAGCGACCTCACGGAGGACCGGCGCGAGATCCTCAAGAGGCACCTGTGCGAGCTGTTCGCGCGGGCGCTGCAGGCCAGGCCGGGTTCGGCGTACGACGCCTACCAGCCCACCCGAGCGGACGTGACCGCCCGCTGCGCCGCCCACGCCGTGAACCTGATGCTGCTCGCGGTCCTTACGGCCGACGGCCCGGTGGCGGGGGCCGAGCTGTTCGGGAGCGCCCAGCCGGAGCAGGCGAACGAGCTGTGGCGCAGGATGACCCGCCTGTGGCACTCCCAGCTCACCAGGGCCGAGTGGGACGCGCTGATCCGCACGGTCAAGGTCCGCCACGAGCTGCGCGACGGGGTCAGGACGCTGGAGGTGACGTTCGAGCGGGACGCCGAGATCGACGTGGCGGACCTGGTCTTCTTCACCTGGCCGGGCGAGGGGCCGCAGCCGGCCCGCAGGATGCGGTCGAGCGGCTCGATCCCCATGCGCGAGATCGCCTTCCGCGACGACACGCTGCTCGGTCACCTGTACGCCGCCCTCCTCCCCTACGCGGCGGACGTCGATCCGACGCTGGAGTCGTACCCGCGCTCCCCCGTGGCGCTGCTGCTCGACCTCCTGCTGAGCGAGACGCCGGACACCGGACGGTACGCCGTCGCGCTGGCGGAGGGCCCGACCTGGAAGTACGTGGACCAGGTGCTGCGCAGGCTGGCGGAGGACGCCCGCGTGCTGCCCGGCCGCGACGTGCTCACCCTCATGCGGACGGCCGCCCGCCGCTGGTCGGGGCCGGACCGGCTGCAGCGGATCCACGAGGTGCTGAGCGCGCGCCCCGACGTCGACGAGCGCGTCAAGGTGCAGGCGGGCCTAATCGCGGGGCAAGCGGAGGACGAGCCGCGTCTGCGGCCCTTCGATGGTCAGCTCTCCGCCGTGCTCCCTCGCGATGTCCCGGGCGATCGGCAGCCCTAGGCCGCTGCCGCCGAGGTCGCGCGAGCGGGTCCCGTCGAGGCGGGTGAAGCGTTCGAACACCTGCTCCCGCTTCTCCTCGGGGATGCCGGGCCCGTCGTCCACCACTTCGAGCACCGCCTCGTCCCCGCTGCCCCGCACGTGCACCTCCACCTTGGAGTCGCCGTAGCGGTCGGCGTTGGACAGCAGGTTGGTCAGGACGCGGGCCAGCCGCAGCCGGTTGCCGCGCACGTGCACGCCGGGCTCGGCGCGTACGGTGACGGGCAGCCGGGAGGGTCGCCGCGCGACCTCGTCCTCGACCAGGCGGCCGAGGTCGAGGCGTTTCTTCTTGACCGGTGCCCTGGCGTCCAGGCGGGCCATGAGCAGCAGGTCCTGCACGATGTCGGCGAGCCGCTGCGCGTCGGCCAGCGCGGCCCGCCAGTCGTCCTCGCCACGCTCGTACAGCCCGTCCTCCAGCCGCACCATCAGCCCAGTGATGGGGGTGCGCAGCTCGTGGGAGGCGTCGGAGACGAAGCGCCGGTGCCGCTCCACGGCGTCCTCCAGCCGGTCGAGCGTCTCGTTGACGGTGGCGGCCAGCTCGGCCACCTCGTCGCGCGAATCGGGCACCGCGACGCGGGAGCTGAGGTCCTCGGCGCTGATCCTCTGCAGGCCCTGCCTGATCTGCTCGACGGGGGCGAGCACGCGGCCGACGCCGTACCAGGTGCCCCAGGCCATCAGCGCCAGCAGCAGCGCGGAGGAGCCGAAGAGCATGACCCGCAGGTACGGCGAGTGCAGCAGGAACGGCTCGCGGACGGCCGCGTAGGCGACGACGGGGCCGTAGACGGTGGCGCGGTTGCTGGTGCCGACGACGGCGAGGCAGCCCTCGGGCCGGCACTCCCGGGTCTCGACCTGCGAGTCACCGCCGGTGGGCCGAGCCCGGGTGATCGGTGGCTCGCCGAGCAGGCCCGCGCTGGCGGCGACCACGCGGCCCTTGTAGTCGACGATCTGCAGCAGCCCGATGCCGCCCGTCGGCGGGATGGGGTCCTCGAAGCGCTGGGTGTCGATGATCGTGGTGAGGTGCCTGCTGGCGGTGGCGGCCTGCGCGACCAGGTCGGCGCGGGCCCTGGACGGCCACGTCGCCGAGAGCAGGGCCGCTCCGCCCAGCAGGAGGACGCCGAACGACGCCACCGTCGCGAGCGTCATCCGAGCCCTGATGGAGCGGCCGTGCACCATGTGTCCGACTGTGCCACGCGGGCTGCAAACCGCAGGTCAAACGGATGTCGGCCGTCCGCTGTGGTAACTCCTGTGCAGCTCGCGCACCTCGTCGGCCAGCTCGGGCGCGGGGCCTTCGACGGTCACGCCCGGCGCGATCTCGTTGATCGGCAGCGGACGCACGGGCGGCGGCGGCACGCCCAGCTCGCCGAGCCAGGTGGTGAGCTGCGCCGAGGACGTGGCGTACACGATGCGGCCGAGCCCGACCCAGGCGTGCGCGGCGGCGCACATCGGGCAGTGCTCGCCCGAGGTGTAGACGGTGGCGGCGGAGCGCTCCTCCGGCGTGAGGTGCTCGGCCGACCAGCGGGCCAGCGCGAACTCAGGATGCCGGGTGCGGTCGCCGGACGCGACGTGGTTGTGGTCCTCGCCGAGCACGGCGCCGTCGCCGGAGACCAGCACGGAGCCGAACGGCTCGTCGCCCGCCTCGAGCGCCCTGCGGGCCAGGTCGACGCAGCGCCGCAGGTGTGCGAGCTCGGATTCGCCGATCATCGGCCGCCCTCCTTCCTGTCGTCAACTACGGCTTACGGACCGCCGAAAGTGCATGACTATTCACGTTTTCCCACGTCATGTACAGAAAACCCACCCTGAGGCCACAGAAAATCGGTTGATCCGACGTATTAGCCTAGGAGGGATGCCTCCCGATACGCACCAACCTCGCCCTGCCCTGCCGTCTTCCAGATCCAGGCTCTCCGCCAACTCCCTGTGGCGGATGCGGTCCTACCTCCGCCCCTACGTCTTACGGCTGGTCGTCATCTGGCTGACCGCACTCGTCGGCGTCGGCCTGGTGATCGTCTTCCCCCTCATCATCGAGCAAGTCATCGACGGGCCCGTGGCCGACAAGGACCCCGGTGCTCTGCTGCCACTCGGCCTGCTGGCGGTCGGCGTGGGCGCGCTCGAAGCGCTACTGATCTTCTTCCGGCGCTTCATCCAGGTCAAGCCGGTGCTCGGCCTGGAGACCGCCATCCGCGACGACCTCTACGCCCACCTGCAGCGGCTGCCCATGGCCTTCCACGGCGACTGGCAGTCGGGCCAGCTGCTGTCACGGGCGACGACGGACCTGTCGACCCTGCGGCGCTTCCTCGGCTTCGGCGCGCTGTTCCTGGTCATGAACGTGCTCCAGGTCGTCACCGTCACCGTGCTGCTGCTCAACAAGTACTGGCCGCTCGGCCTGCTGGTGCTGGCCTCGGTCGTGCCGATCGTGATGACCTCCCAGCGCTTCGAGCGGCGCTACATCAAGATCTCCCGCCAGGTCCAGGACGAGCAGGGCGACCTCGCCACGTTCGTCGAGGAGTCGGCGATCGGCATCCGCACGATCAAGGCGTTCGGCCGCCGCCACCACGTCTTCGACCGCTACGACGAGGCCGCGCTCAAGGTCTACGGCTCCTCGATGAGCAAGGTGCGGCTGTCGGCGAAGTTCTTCTCCTTCCTGGAGATCGTGCCCAACATCACGCTGGCGCTGGTGCTGCTGCTCGGCGCGCTGGCGGTCGGCTCCGGCGCGCTGACGCTGGGCGCGCTGGTCGCCTTCACCACGCTGATGCTGCAGCTCGTCTGGCCGGTGGCGAGCCTCGGCTACCTGCTGGTCATGGCGCAGGAGGCGATGACCTCCGCCGACCGGCTGATGGAGGTCATGGACACCGTTCCCGCCATCGAGAGCGGCTCGGACGTCATCGAGGAGCCGCACGGCCACCTGCGCTTCGAGGGCGTCGGCTTCCGCTTCGCCGACTCCGAGCAGCCCGTGCTCCAGGACGTCTGGCTGGACGTGCGGCCGGGCGAGACGGTCGCCATCGTCGGGGCCACCGGGTCGGGCAAGACCACCCTGACCGCGCTGGTGCCCCGCCTGCTCGACCCCACCTCGGGCCGGGTCACGATCGACGGTCACGACGTCCGCGACCTCGATCTCAAGCAGCTGCGCCAGGTGGTCGCCACCGCGTTCGAGGAGCCCACGCTGTTCTCGATGAGCGTGCGCGAGAACCTCATGCTGGGCCGGCTCGACGCCACCGAGGAGGAGCTGGAGCAGGCCATCCAGACCGCGCAGGCGATGTTCGTCCACGACCTGCCGTGGGGTCTCGACACCCGCATCGGCGAGCAGGGCCTGTCGCTGTCCGGCGGGCAGCGGCAGCGGCTCGCCCTGGCCAGGGCGGTGCTCAGCAAGCCGCGCATCCTCGTGCTCGACGACACGCTGTCCGCGCTCGACGCCGAGACCGAGGCCCTGGTCGAGGAGGCGCTGCGGCACGTGCTGCGCGACGCGACCGGCATCGTGGTCGCCCACCGCGCCTCCACGGTGCTGCTGGCCGACAAGGTCGCGCTGCTGCGCGACGGCACGATCACGCACGTCGGCCAGCACCGCGAGCTGCTGGCACAGGTGCCGGAGTACCGCGAGCTCCTGGCGCAGGACGCCGACTTCGACGACGCGGCGGAAGGAGCGCTGCGATGACCACGACGGCGACCACGACGGCGACCACGACGGCGACCACGACGGCTCCTGAGAAGAACGCCGCCTGGCGCGGCGTCGGCTCCGAGGACCAGGACGAGCTGTCGGAGAAGGTGTCGGTGCTGCTGCGGGCCCGCTCGCGGCGGCTGCTCGGCGATCTCCTGCGGCCGTACCGGAAGAAGATCGCGCTGCTCGTCCTGATCATCGTGGTCTCCAACGCGGCCGGGCTGTCGATCCCGTTCCTGGTCTCGGTCGGCATCGACCAGGGCATCCCGCCGATCACCGGCGGCCAGGCCCCGACGGTGCTGCTGACCGTGGTCGGGGTGATCCTGGCCGCCGCGGTCACCCAGGCGCTGGCCCGCCAGGCGTTCCTGCGGCTGATGGGGACGGTCGGCCAGAGCATCCTGCTGACGCTGCGCAGGAGGGTTTTCGACCACTTCCAGCGGCTGTCGCTGAGCTTCCACGAGAAGTACACCTCGGGCCGGGTGATCTCCCGGCTGACCTCCGACATCGAGGCCATCGCCGAGCTGGTGCAGTCGGGCTTCGACGCGCTGGTCAAGGCGGTGCTGACGCTGGTCGGCACGGCGGTGCTGCTGCTGGTGCTGGACGTGCACCTCGGCCTCGTGGCGCTGGTCCCGCTGCCGCTGCTGCTGCTGTTCACCAAGTGGTTCCAGCGGCAGTCGGCGGTCGTCTACCGGCGGACGAGGGAGACGGTCGCCCTGGTGATCGTGCACTTCGTGGAGTCGATGATCGGCATCCGCGCGGTGCAGGCGTTCCGCAGGGAGCCGCGTAACCAGGAGATCTTCGAGCAGCTCAACGACGACTACCGCGACGCGAACGCGCGCAGCATGATCCTCGGCGCGACGTTCATGACCGGCATCAAGCTGATCGGCAACATGACGATCGGCGCGGTGCTGCTCTACGGCGGCTACCTCGCCCTGCACGGCGAGGTGGAGGTCGGCGTGCTGGCCGGGTTCATGCTCTACCTGCGCCAGTTCTACGAGCCGATGCAGGAGATCAGCCAGTTCTACAACACGCTGCAGTCGGCCGGCGCGGCGCTGGAGAAGCTGTCCGGCGTGCTGGAGGAGGAGCCCGGCGTGCCGGAGCCGCGCGAGCCCGCGGCGCTGCCGGGCGGCCGGGCGCAGGGCAAGGTGCGCTTCGACGGCGTCGAGTTCTCCTATGTCAAGGAGATGCCGATCCTGCCGCGCCTCGATCTGACCATCCCGGCCGGGCAGAGCGTGGCGCTGGTCGGCGCGACCGGCGCGGGCAAGACCACGCTGGCCAAGCTGATCTCCCGCTTCTACGACCCGACCGAGGGCCGCGTGCTGCTCGACGGCGTGGACCTGCGCACGCTCGACGAACCGGCGCTGCGCCAGGCGGTGGTCATGGTGACGCAGGAGAACTTCCTGTTCGACGGCACAGTGGCCGACAACATCAGGTTCGGCCGCCCCGACGCCACCGACCACCAGGTACGCGAGGCGGCCAAGGCCATCGGCGCCCACGAGTTCATCTCGTCGCTGCCCGACGGCTACGACACCGAGGTGGGCAAGCGCGGCGGGCGCATGTCGGCCGGTCAGCGCCAGCTCGTCGCGTTCGCGCGGGCATTCCTCGCCGACCCTGCCGTGCTCATCCTCGACGAGGCCACCTCCAGCCTCGACGTGCCGAGCGAGCGGCTGGTGCAGCGGGCGCTGCGGACGATCCTGGCCGAGCGCACCGCGCTGATCATCGCGCACCGGCTGTCCACGGTGGAGATCGCGGACCGGGTGCTGGTGATGGAGCACGGCCGCATCGTGGAGGACGGGCCGCCGGCCCAGCTCATCGCCGCGTCCGGCCGCTTCGCCGGGCTGCACCAGGCGTGGCTGGAGAGCCTCAGCTAGAGGGTTCCGGCTCCGGCGCTCCCCCAGGGGTGCCGGAGCCGGCTCTGCAGTGAGGGTCGGGGAGTTCAGTACAGCGGCGGGCGTACCGGGCTGATCAGCGGCGTCTCGTCGGGGACGGCGGGCTCCGCCGCTCTCCTCAGCTCCGGATGGCGGGACAGGTAGCCGTCCGGGAAGGTCGTGGCCCGCTGGCAGCCGCATCGCGGGCAGATGGCGCCCGACGAGGGCGGCGAGACGGGCAGCCCGGCGCGCAGCCAGATCTCACCCCCGTTGCCGTGACGGTCCTCCTGGTGCCTGACGACGTATTCCTCCTCCCACACGTGCCAGCAGCGCTGACACTCGAAAGGCACGATCCGCAGTTCTTCTTCCATGAGGTCACCCCCTGCTTCCGAGTGTCCGCCTCCCTCCCGGCGTGCCGCAACCCGGCCCTACCGAACGGTGAGCACAAAGGTCACGGCGCCCGCGACCACGCTCAGCGTGCCGAGCCAGGCGACGATCGCGTCGAGCCCGGCGTCGAGGGGGCGGCCGCCGTGCAGGGCGGCCTGCACGCGGCGGAAGCGCTGCCTGGTCCTGATCAGCAGCACGGCGCCGCAGAGCGCGGCCAGCGCGAACGCGGCGATGGCGGGCGCCGGCAGGCCGCTGCGCAGCGCGATGCCGGCGGCGCCGAGCCCGCCGGTGGACAGCGCCACGGCGGTGCGCACCCAGGCGAGCCGGGTGCGCTCGCTCTGCAGGCCCTCGTCCCAAATCTCCTCTTCCGGAGTGATGCCCACGGCGTCCTCGCCGTCAGCCCCGCGCCGACAGGATGATCAGGACGAGGGCGGCCACGGCGACGGCGGCGACGCCGTAACCGAAGACGGCCGCGAGCGCGGGCGGCGGGAGCGGCGCCTGCTTGCGCAGCGCGCGCTGGATGTTGCGCCAGCGGGGGTAGGCCATGCCGGCCGCCAGCGCGGACAGGGTGACGAGCGCGATGGCCAGGCACGTACGCAGCCACGGCACGAACACGTCGGACGGCACCGCCGCGATGGCCACCCCACCCGCGCTGAGCGCCAGCGCCGTGCTCAGCCAGGTGAGGAAGGTGCGTTCGTTGGCCAAGGTGAAACGCGGGTCGGGTTCCATGGAAAAACGGTAATTCGTCCCCATTTCCCCTAGAGATGCCGGGATTGTCCCTGGGGTCAGCTGCAGGCCTGCGCGACCTGGTTGACGTAGTCGGCGCTCTCGGTGGCGACCTTCTGGGCGGCGTCGACCGCGTCGTTGACGTCGTTGACCGTGATGCCGGTCAGCGTGGCGGCCAGGCTGTCGCTGGCCTCCTTGAGCGTGGTGTTGGCCGCCGAGTCGGCCACGTCGTTGAGCTTGGCCGCGGCGTCGTCGATCGCCTTGTCCATGGCCTGGGGGTCGTCGGTCAGCTTGGTGACCTGGGCGCCCAGCTCGGTGATGATCTTGGGTGCCTCGATGCAGGCCTGGGCCTTGTCGATGGTGTTGTTGACCTCACTGCAACCGGCCGCGAGCACGCACGAGGCGAAGAGGGCCAGGGGCACGAACCGGCTTTTGAGTGAACGCATACCTTGACCCTACCCAAGCAGTCGGCCACGTGGCGTGACCGAACGCTCAGGGCAGCGTGGCCAGCCAATCGGTCAGCAGCCGGTTGACCTCCTGCGGGCGCTCCTGCTGCACCCAGTGGCCGCAGCCGTCGATCAGGTGACTGCCCGACAGGCCGGGCATGGTCTGCGGGAACGCCTCGATGGCGCCCGCCAGCCACCGTACGCCGGCGTCCTGCGCGCCCGCGACGAACAGCGACGGCTGCAGGATGGGGGCGCCGTCCCAGGCCGCGAGGTCCTCCCAGTCGCGGTCCACGTTGCGGTAGCGGTTGAGCCCGCCGGTCAGGCCGGTGCGCTCGAACTCGTCCGCGTAGACCTCGAAGTCCTCCTCGCCGAGCCAGGACGGCAGCGCGTCCTTCGGCCAGCGGTCGCGCAACCGGCCGCCGGCGGGCAGGAAGAAGGCGCTCTCGCCCGGCCCGTCCGCCGACAGCGCGGCGTAGCAGCCCGCGAGCCAGCCCCGCACGTCGGACTCGATCTCCGCCTCGGCCCGCCCTGGCTCCTGGAAGTAGCTGACGTAGAACTCCTCCTCGCCGCCCATCGCGGCGAACGCGTCGGCGGGCCGGTGCGGGCCGCGCGGCGCGTACGGGACGCTGAACAGCGCGACCGCGCGGAACAGGTCGGGCCGCAGCAGCGCGCTGTGCGCGGCGACGCCCGACCCCCAGTCGTGCCCGGCGATCACCGCCGGCCCTCCGCCCAGCTCCCGCACCACGGCCACGCAGTCGGCGACGAGCTCCAGCATCCGGTACGCCGCCACCCTGGCCGGCTTGACCGAGCGCCCGTAGCCGCGCACGTCCATCGCCACCGCCCGGTATCCGGCGGCGGCCAGCGCGGGCAGCTGGTGGCGCCACGAGTACCACGACTCGGGGAAGCCGTGCACCAGCAACACCAGGGGCCCGTCGCCCTGCTCCGCCACGTGGATGCGCCCCGCGGGCCCCTCGATCAGCCGATGCGTGATGTCCTTCATGTCATTCCTCCTTTTCCCAGCACTATGGGCCGCTCGCGAGGGCGGCGGGTAACCACGTTGCCGTTCCGGCAAAACGGGCACTGAACTGCAAGGATATGGAAAGCGATATGAATGCTTTCGCGATATCGCTATTAGACATCGCGCTTTCGCATCTGCTTTGCTCCTGCCCTCTGATCTGATCGAACGACGGCAAGGACTTGGCATGCGACACCTTCGTGCCCGGCGGCTCTCGGCCGCGGTGCGGGCGACTACGTTGACCCTCACGCTGCTGGCCGGCGGGGCCGCGACCGCGAGCCCCGCCACCGCCTCGGCGGCCACCGCCTCGGCGGCCACCGCCTCGGTGATCACCGCCGAGCTCTCCGGCCAGGCGCTGGTCAGCAAGGAGCTGCGGGCGCTTGAGTCGTCCTTCAAGGGGCGCATCGGGGCGTACGCGATCGACACGGCGACGGGGAGGACGGTGGCCTACCGATCGGCTGAGCGGTTCCCGCTGCTGTCCACGTTCAAGGCGGTGGCGTGCGGGGCGGCGCTGCACAAGGCGCGCACGTCCGAGCCCGGCCTGATGAACAAGCGGGTGAAGTGGACGGAGGCCGAGGTGAAGCCGAACTCGCCCGCCACGGAGAAGCACGTCAAGGACGGGCTGACGGTCGCGCAGCTCTGCAAGGCCGCCATCACGCTGAGCGACAACACCGCGGCCAACATGGTGCTCAAGCAGCTCGGCGGGCCCGCCGGGCTGACCAGGTACTTCCGCAGCCTCAAGGACCCGGTCTCGCGGCTGGACCGCTGGGAGACCGAGCTGAACGACTGGACGCCCAAGGAAAAGCGCGACACCACCACCCCCTCGGCACTCGCCCGCGACCTGCGCCTGCTCACCACGGGCAAGGCGCTGCACCCCAAGGACCGCGCGCAGCTCAACCGCTGGCTCATCGCGAACGAGACCGGTGACGCCCGCATCCGCGCCGGTCTGCCGAAGAAGTGGACCATCGGCGACAAGACCGGCACCAACCAGGAGATCGGCGCGGGCAACGACGTCGCGATCGCCTGGCCGTCCGGCCGCTCGGGCGCGCCGATCATCCTGGCCGTCTACACCAACCGCACGGCCGTAGGACAGCCCGCCGACGACAAGGTGATCGCTCAGACCGCCACCGTCCTGGCCCGCGGACTCGGCAGGCTCTGATGCGACGTCGGGGGACGAAGCTCCTGCGCCTCGCCGCGGCCGCCGCCGGGTCGGGCGTGCTCGTGGCCGCGATCGCGATCCCGGCCGTCGGGGGCATGGGGGCCGGGTTCGTGGCGGCGGCGGACGAGGTGAACCTCAAGCCGGTCGATCTCGCCGAGCCGCCGCCCGCCGAGGTGACGATCGTGCGGGACGCCAAGGGCGGCGAGATCGCCCGCTTCTACGAGGAGTACCGCGAGATCGTCGGCCTCGACGAGATCGCCGAGCAGATGCGGACCGCGATCGTGGCGATCGAGGACTTCCGCTTCTACGAGCACGGGGCGATCGACGTCGAGGGCACGCTGCGCGCCCTCGCCACGAACCTGCAGACGGGCCGCACCAGCCAGGGCGGCTCCTCCATCACGCAGCAGTACGTCAAGCAGGTGCTGCTCAACTCGGCAGGCACCGAGGCGGAGCGGAACGCGGCCATCGAGGCCAGCTACGCGCGCAAGCTCAACGAGCTGCGGTACGCGATGGGGATCGAGCAGAAGTACACCAAGGACCAGATCCTCGAGAAATATCTGAACATCGCGTACTTCGGGGCGAGCGCGTACGGCGTCGAGGCCGCCGCCAAGCGGTTCTTCGGCGTGCACGCGGCCGACCTGACACTGGCGCAGGCCGCCACGCTGGCCGGCGCCGTGCAGGACCCGAACGCCACCGACCCCAACCTCGGCCCTGAGCACCGGGAGCGGCTGCTGCACCGCCGCAACGTGGTGCTGAACCGGATGGCGGAGCTGGGCAAGATCACCGCTGCGGAGGCGGCCGCGGCCAAGGCCACGAAGCTGGGCTACAAGGGCACGCGCCTGCCCGGCGGCTGCGAGGCCAGCAAATATCCGTACTTCTGCCTTTATGTCCGGCACGAGATTCTGAGCAACCCCGACTTCGGCCGTACCGCCAAGGCCCGGCTGGCCATGCTCAACCGGGGCGGGCTCACCATCAGGACCACGCTCGACCCGGTCGCGCAGGCCGCCGCCGAACGCGCCATCAAGCGGTACGTGCACGCCTCCGACCGGCCCGTGGCCGCCGAGGCGCTGGTCCAGCCGGGCAGCGGGGCCATCAGGGCGATGGCGGCCAGCCGGCGGTACGGGCCCGACGCCCGCAAGAACGAGATCTCGTACAACGTGGTCGCCGACACCGCGCACGGGGGCGGTGTCGGATTGCAGCCGGGCTCGACGATGAAGACGTTCACGCTGATCACGGCGCTCAAGGAGGGCATGAAGCTGGACGACGGGCTGACCGCGGGGGCGGGCTATCGGGCGCCGGCGTACTCGACGTTCAAGAACTGCGCAGGTCAGAACATCGGCGACCCCACCCACACCGTCACCAACGACGAGGGCTCGCCCGGCTGGAAGACGCTGCGCACCGGCACGTGGAACTCCGTCAACACCTACTTCATGGAACTGGAGCAGCGGGTCGGGCTCTGCGACACCGTCAAGACCGCGAAGTCGCTCGGCATCCGGCGTGCGGACGGCAAGAAGCTGCGCGAGTTCGAGACGTTCACCCTCGGCATCAACGAGACCGACCCGGTGACGGTGGCCGCCGCCTACGCGGCGATCGCCGCCCGGGGCACCTACTGCGCGCCGATGGCCATCACCCACATCACCGACAGGGACGGCTCGACCACCCGCTACCGCCCCAAGTGCCGCGAGGCGCTCGAACCCGCCATCGCCGACGCCACCGCCGAGGTGCTGTCGGGCGTGTTCACCGAGGGGACCATGCGGGGCTCGGGCGGCATCGGCCGGCCCGCCGCCGGGAAGACCGGCACCACCGACGGGTACGCCTCGGCCTGGTTCGCCGGCTTCACCCCCGACCTGGCCGGAGCCGTCAGCCTGGGCGATCCGCGGGGGTCGCAGCAGTACAAGCTGACCGGGGTGACGATCGGCGGGCGCTATTACGGGTCGGTGCAGGGGGCGAGCGTCCCCGGGCCGATCTGGCGGGAGACCATGATCCAGGCGCTGCGCAAGGTCCGTCCCACGCCGTTCACCCCGATCCTCACCAGCCGCTTCGAGGGCTGCACGACGGGCTGCCCGCCGAAGAAGCCGGAGAAGGACGAGGACGAGGAAGCGACGGGCGCCACCCCCACGCCCACGACCTCGCTCTCCCCCACCCCCGTCCCCACCACCGAACCGTGAGGACGGGGAGGCGGGGTCAGAACTCGTCGTGCCCGGTGACCTGGGTGACGGTGAAGACGTGGCGGGTGGCGGCGCAGATCGTCTCCAGGGCGTGGACGGGCACGTCGTCCGTGGAGTAGCCGGTGCGCAGCACCTGGACGACCCACTCCCCCTCCGCCAGCTCCAGCGTCTCGCGCTCGAACGCGGTCGGCGGGCGGGCGACCAGCGTCTCCTCGGCGCGCCCGAACTCGTGGCCCAGCGCCACCAGCGCCGACTGCAGCGACGGCCGGACGAACCCCGGCTCGGCGATGCGGGTGCCGGCGAAGAGGTCGGCGCGGAAGAAGCTGGTGGCGACGCGTACGGGGACGCCGGAGGCGGTCAGCAGCTTGCGCCGCGCGATGACGCCGGTGCCCGGTGGCACGCGCAGGCAGGCGGCGACGTGGTCGGGGGCGGGCTCCTCGCCGACGTACAGCATGCGGCGGCCCGCCTCCAGCCCCTGGCGCTCGGCCTCGGCCAGGAACAGGGACTTCGACGCGCGTACGGCGGGCTCGGTCGGCAGCGCCCGGCGGACCAGCACCCGCCGCGCCCCGGCGTTCGTGCCCTCTGTGACTTCCATGTCAGCCTCCTCGACGTGCGCAGGCATCCTACGCGCCCCGCCACCGGCCCCGGTCCGGGGGAGACCGCCGGGCGGAGCATAGGATCGCGTACATGGCAACGTGCGAACATCTGTCACAAACGGGCGACCCCGCCGCGAAGACGCCGGAGGGCTGCGAGGAGTGCCTGGCCCACGGGGGGCGGTGGGTGCACCTGCGGCGCTGCCTGGAGTGCGGCCACATCGGGTGCTGCGACTCGTCGCCGGCCAAGCACGCCACCGCGCACTTCCAGGAGACCGGCCACGCCGTCATGCAGTCGTACGAGCGGGGCGAGAACTGGCGCTGGTGCTTCGTCGACAGTCAGATGGGCTGACCCACCCCGGCACCGGACCCGAGCCCCGGGCGCGCGGCCCTGACGACCGGGCGCTCGGCCTCGGTCAGCGGTCGAGGATGGCCTCTTCGAAGTCGAGCTGCGCCATCACCTCGCGCAGCACCTCGTCGTCGAGCCGCCGCTCGTCGCGCATGCGGACGAAGACCTCCCGCTCGGCCTGCAACATCCGCCGCCGCAACCGCCGGTAGAGCGTGCTCGGCGTCTCGGCGCCGCCGGGCCCCGTGCCGCCGCCGAGGCGTTCCCAGGCGGTCAGCGAGCGCCGCCACGACTTCTCCCTGAGCTGGTCGATGACCTGTTTCTGGATCTCGTCCGGCTCGTGGCCCTGCTCGGCGATGAGCCGGTCGAGCTCGGCCAGGCCCGCCTCCAGCGCCGCCTGCTGGGCGGCCGCCTCGGCCAGCCGGTCCTCGTAGCGCTCCTGCTCGCTCGACACCCGCAGCCTCCTGATCAGCGCGGGGAACGTGGTGCCCTGGATGAGCAGCGTGCCGATCACGGTGGTGAACGTCAGGAACAGCAGCATCGCCCGATCGCGCTCGGGCACGGTCTCGGGGATGGCGAACGCCGCCGCCAGCGAGACGACGCCGCGCATGCCCGCCCAGCTGAGGATCGCCGTCTGCTGCCCGGTCGGCCGCGCCTCTCCCCCGCGGATCATTTTGATCAGGTACGAGTACGCGAACATCCAGACGAACCGGACGGCGATCGTCACCCCCAGCACCGCCGCCGCGTACCCCGCGACCTGCCACGGCCGATAGCCGGCGATGCCCTCGATCACGGGCACGAGCTGCAGCCCGATCAGCGCGAACACCACCGTCTCGAGGAAGAAGACGGTGACCCGCCACACGGCGTCGGACACCAGCCGGGTGCCGAACCCGCGCAGGTGCATGCGGTTGCCGAGATAGAGGCCCACGATCACCACGGAGATCACGCCGGAGGCGTGCACCGACTCGGCCCCGAGGTAGGCCGCGAACGGGACGAGCAGCATGACCGTGTTGTCGACGAGCGAGTCGCGGGTGCGTTCGAGCACCCACGCGCATCCGAACGCCAGCGCCAGCCCGATCGCCGCCCCGCCCACGGCGGCGAGCAGGAACTCGCCCAGCCCGTGCCAGAGGCTGATGGCGCCGCCGGTGGCCGCGCCGATGGCGACGCGGTAGAGCGTGAGCGCGGTGGCGTCGTTGAACAGGCTCTCGCCGACGAGGATGGTCAGCGGCCGGCGCGGCAGCCCGAGACGGCGGCCGACCGCGACGGCCGCCACCGCGTCGGGCGGCGCGACGATCGCGCCGAGCGCGAACGCCAGCGCGAGCGGCAGGGTGGGCAGCAGGAGGTGGACGAGCAGCCCGACCACGACCGTGGTGAACAGCACCAGCCCCACCGACAGCAGCCCGACCGACTTCCTGACGTCACGCAGGCGCAGGTAGGAGCTGTCGAGGGCGGCGGAGTAGAGCAGTGGCGGCAGGAAGACGTAGAGCACGAGCTCGGGGTCGAGCGGCACCGCGGGCACCATCGGCGAGACCAGCAGGCCGGCCGCCACCAGCAGCAGCGGGGCCGGCCAGCCCTTGCGCCGCGCGAACGCCGCCACGGCGACCGCGCCACCGGCCAGCAACAGCAGTTGCGGGCCCATGCCGAACCCCACCAGCGCCCCCTCCACCAGGTCACGGCCGTGTCAGCCGATCGTCTCGCGGTGAAGAGTACCCGGCGGCGCGAGGGCGGCGGTCACCAGGCGGTCACCACTCCCTGCGGTCGCTTCTCTCGTGGTAATCGGGCTGGTCAGGGCGCAGGCGCTCGCCCGTGGAGAACATGGGGTCCCCGACGTAAGGGCGGGTCAGCTCGGCCTCGGACTGCGGGTACTGCTGCTGCTCCTGGCGGCCGAGCGCGAGCAGCGGATCGACCGGGTTGGCCTGACCGGCCGGCGGGTTCTGGTAGGGGCCGTAGTCGTCGGGGGTGGGCTGCGGCGGCTGCCTGCGGCGGCCCGCTCCCGGGATGCCGTGCATGGGCGTGCCCAGGCCCGCGGTGCTGGGCTGCGGCTCGGACCGCGGCCGCTGCTGAGGCTGAGGCTGCTGGGGCTGGGGCTGGGGCTGGGGCTGCTGCTGGTAGCCGTCGGCGCGCCGGCCCGCGTAGGGGTCGGAGGGGTAGGCGTCGGCGGCGTACTGGTCGTGGCGGGGCTGCGCCTGCTGGTACGGGTCGGCGGCCTGCGAGGGGAAGCCCAGCGGGTCGGTGCTCAGCGGCGACGGGCGGCGCTGCTCGCCGGGGAGCTGGTAGACGGGGTCCTGGTCGACGTACTGCGGGCCGGTGAAGGGCTCGGGCTGCCTGCCCTGCTGCTGGGCGTAGTGCGGGTCGCTGAGCGGGTCGCCGGTGTACTGCGGGCCGCTGTAGGGGTCGCCGGTGTACTTCGGCTGAGGGCCCGTCGACTCGACGTACTGCGGGCCCGTGAAGGGGTTGCGCTGGTCGCCGTACTGCTCGCGGGGCGCGGTGGTCTCGCCGTACGCCTCGCGCTGGGCGCCCGCGTCACCGTACGAGGCGACGAGCTTGTCCTGGTGGGGCGGGTTGCCCCGGGCCACGAGCACGTCGTTGGGCGACAGCGCCGCCGTGGGACGGTCGTCCAGGGGCGACGGCTGGCCCTGAGGCTGCTGCGCTTGGGGCTGCTGAGGCTGGGGCGGCCGGTGGTACTGGCCGGTGCCGGGGATGACCTCGGTGCCCGGCTCGTGCGCCGGCACGGCGGGCTGCTCGCCGGTCGCCTCTGCGAATCCCTCATCGAGGGTGTCGAGCAGCCGGCCGACATCCTCCATCGGCATGCGGAAGCTCGCTGTGCACATCTCCCCGCGCCACAGACTGAGGACGAGCGTGCCCTCATGCCACGTGACACGCAGGCACCGCTCCTGACCTCGCGCATCGAAGAAGACTTCGCCGAACGACGGCAACGGGACAACTTCCGACATGGCAGACATACTGCTTTAACCAGCCTTTATTCGTCCACTCAACCCCGGAAAACCCTACTGAACCGGCCTTCCCATCTACTCCCGGAACCCCTCTGGTCACATCCGGTGAACTCCCCCACCTGCCAGTCGGCGTTCCGATCGCCCAGTGTGCCACGCAACCCGCCGGGAGTTTCCTGGAACGCCGGGATGCGTCTGGCCGATCACACCGCGTTCGGCGCGGCGGCCCCGGAATGCGGGTAGCGTTTACTGCCGTGCCCGACTCCCATCTCCCGCCAGTGGACGAACTGCTCAGCATCGCGGTCAACGCTCTCGGAGGGAGCGAACGCCAGGGCCAGATCACCATGGTGCGGGCCGTGCAGAACGCCATCGACGCGGAAGAGCACCTGGCCGTCCAGGCGGGCACGGGCACGGGGAAGTCGCTGGCCTATCTCGTGCCGTCGATCCGCCACGCGATGGACAGCGACGCGCCCGTCGTGATCTCCACGGCCACCATCGCGCTGCAGCGCCAGCTCGTCGACCGTGACCTGCCCCGCCTGTCCGAGGCGCTGGGCAAGGAGCTGCCCCACGAGCCCACGTACGCGATCCTCAAAGGCCGCCGCAACTACCTGTGCCGCTACAAGGCGAGCGCGGGCTGGCCCGAGGACGACGAGCAGGACCAGCTGTTCGACCCGCGCGAGGTGAGCGCGACGGGGCGCATGGTGCAGCGCATCCAGGAGTGGGCCGAGGAGACCGAGACCGGCGACCGCGACGAGCTGGTGCCGGGCGTCAGCGAGCAGGCGTGGCGGCAGTTCTCGGTCAGCGCGCAGGAATGCCTGGGCGCGAGCCGCTGCCCGAGCGGCGCCGAGTGCTTCGCCGAGCTGGCCAGGGCCCGCGCCGGCGAGGTCGACGTCGTGGTGACCAACCACGCGCTGCTCGCCATCGACGCCATGGGCGAGCTGCCGGTGCTGCCCGAGCACCAGGTCGTCGTGGTCGACGAGGCGCACGAGCTGGTCGACAGGGTGACGTCCGTGGTGACGTCCGAGCTGTCGGAGGCGGCCGTCATGCTCGCCGTACGCCGGGTCGGCCGCCTCATCGACCAGCCCATCGCCGACCAGCTCATGGAGGCGGGCGAAGACCTCAAGGCGCTGCTGGCCGCCGCCCCGCCCGGCCGCATCGACGAGCTGCCCCAGGTGCTCGGGCTGACCCTGCAGCTCATCCGCGACTCCGCCTGGCGCTGCGTCACCGCCCTGGGGCCGCGCAACGCCGACAAGGACGACCCCGACAAGGCGGGCCAGCGCAAGGCCGCGTTCACGGCGCTCGACGAGGTGCACGACACCGCCGTGCGCATGCTCGACGCCTACGGCCACGCCTCCGAGACCGACAGGGCCGAGGTCGTCTGGCTCGACGGCGGCACCGACCGCCGCCCGCCCGCGCTGCGGGTGGCGCCGCTCAACGTCAGCGGCATGCTGCGCGACAAGCTGTTCGGCGAGCGCACGGTCGTGCTCACCTCGGCCACGCTCGCGCTCGGCGGCACGTTCGACGCGCTGGCCGCGCAGTGGGGGCTCGGCGAGGCGGGCAAAGACTGGCAGGGCATCGACGTCGGCTCCCCCTTCGACCACCCCCGCTCCGGCATCCTCTACGTCGCCAAGCACCTCCCCCAGCCCGGCCGCGACGGGCTGCCGCAGCAATACCTCGACGAGATCGCCGAGCTGATCGAGGCGGCCGGTGGGCGCACGCTGGGGTTGTTCTCCTCGATGCGGGCGGCCAAGGCGGCGACCGAGGCGCTGCGCGACCGGCTCGACGTGCCGCTGCTGTGCCAGGGCGACGACTCGACGATGCTGCTGGTCAAGCAGTTCGCCGAGGACGAGCCGACCTGCCTGTTCGGCACCCTGTCGCTGTGGCAGGGGGTCGACGTGCCGGGGCCGTCGCTGCGGCTGGTCATCATCGACCGCGTCCCGTTCCCCCGGCCCGACGACCCGCTGACCTCCGCCCGCCAGCGCCACGTGGCGGCCAAGGGCGGCAACGGCTTCATGGCCGTCGCCGCCAACCACGCCGCCCTGCTGCTGGCCCAGGGCGTCGGCCGGCTGCTGCGCTCGCAGGACGACAAGGGCGTCATCGCGGTCCTCGACCCCCGCCTGGTGACGGCCCGCTACAGCGGCTTCCTGCTGGGCTCACTGCCGCCGTTCTGGCGCACCACCGACCCGGCCGTCCCCCGCGCCGCCCTGAAGCGCCTCACCACCACCTGACCGGGGTCAGGCCCAGGAAGCCGCCAGCCCGGCCGGGCGCATGAGGCCCAGGAGCCTGGCATCGGGTCAGACCCGGGGAGCCTGAGGCCCAGGGAGCCTGAGGCCGGGTCAGGCCCAGGGGGCGAGGTCGGGGCGTTTCGCGGTGAGGCCGTCGCCCGAAGAGACGCCGCGCAGGCGGCGGGAGACCCACGGCACCAGGTGCTCCCGCATCCACTGGGCGTCCTCGCGACGCCGGGAGCGGGGATCGACGGTGCGGGCGGGCCACTCCTTGCGCCAGTCATCGAACGGCACGCCCAGCACGTCGAGCACCCGGGCGGCCACCAGCCGGTGACCGTCCTCGTTCATGTGCAGCCGGTCGGCGCTCCAGGCCCGCCAGTCGCGCAGCCCCTGCATCGACCACTGGTCGACGAGCCGGCAGCCGTAGAGGTCGGCGATGGAGCGCAGGTGCAGGTAGTAGATGGCGAACTTGCCGCGCATCCGCCGCATGATGGGCGTGTCACGCGGGTCGACCCCGGTGAACAGCAGCACGTCGGCCCCGCCGGAGCGCAGGTCGCGTACGGCCCGCGCGAGGGTCTTGGCCATGACGTCGGGATCGCTGCCCGGCCTGAGCAGGTCGTTGCCCCCCGCGCAGAAGCTGACCAGGTCGGGCGCCATCTCGACGGCCAGCGGCACCTGCTCGGCCACGACCTGGTCGAGCAGCTTGCCGCGCACGGCCAGGTTGGCGTAGCGGAAGGAGGGGTCGTCGGCGGCGAGCCGCTCGGCCACCCGGTCGGCCCAGCCACGGTAGTGCCCGTCCGGACCGGGATCGTTCAGTCCTTCTGTGAAGCTGTCGCCGAGCGCGACGAAGGACTTGTAGTGCCTCATGAGGTGGTGATCATCTCCGCGATAGCGTGCAGCGCAAGGACGTATGACTGTAGTCCGAAGCCGGCGATCGTGCCCGTCGCCACCCCGGCCACGACGGAGGTATGGCGAAACTCTTCCCTCGCCGCGGGATTGGAGATGTGGACCTCGACGAGCGGGGCGGTGCGCTGGGCGATGGCGTCCTTGAGCGCGTAGGAGTAGTGGGTGAAGGCGGCGGGGTTGAGCACGACGGGGATGCGTCCGTCGCACGCCTCGTGGATCCAGCCGATCATCTCGGCCTCGTCGTCGGTCTGGCGCACCTCGACGTGGTGGCCGAGCTTGCGGCCGGTGTCGCGGCAGAGGGCGGCGAGGTCGTCCAGGGTGTCGGCGCCGTAGACGTCGGGCTCGCGCACGCCGAGCCGGCCCAGGTTGGGGCCGTTGAGGACGAGGATCATGCGGAGATCTCCTTGTAGGCGGCTTCGAGCAGCTCTTCCGCCGGATCTTCGAGGCGGCCCGGCCTGGCGAGGTCGTCGAGCACGACGAACCGCTGCTTGGCGCCGCGGTTCTTCTTGTCGAGCCGCATGTGGTCGCGCAGCCGCGGCCAGGCGTCGGCGCGGTGGGTGATCGGCAGGCCCACGGCGGTGAGGATGGCGCGGGTGCGGGCGACGAGGTCGGCGCGGCCGGACAGCCTGGACAGCTCGGCGGCGTAGACCATGCCGACGGCGACCGCCTCGCCGTGGCGGATCGTGTAGCGCTCGTCGCGCTCGATGGCGTGGGCGAGCGTGTGGCCGTAGTTGAGGATCTCGCGCAGGCCGGCCTCGCGCAGGTCGGCGCCCACGACGTCGGCCTTGACCCGGATCTTGCGCTCGATCAGCTCACAGGTGTGGGGGCCGTCGGGACGGGTGGCGGCCTCGGGGTCGGACTCGACCAGCCGCAGGATCTCGGGGTCGGCGATGAAGCCGCCCTTGATGATCTCGGCCAGGCCCGCGACGTAGTCGGCCTTGGGCAGCCCGGCCAGCGTGGACAGCTCGCACAGCACGCCGGCGGGCGGCAGGAAGGTGCCGACGAGGTTCTTCCCCTCGGCGGTGTCGATGCCGTTCTTGCCGCCGACGGCGGCGTCGACCATGGCGAGCAGCGTGGTGGGCACGAGCACGACCTGGACGCCGCGCAGCCACGTGGCCGCCACGAACCCGGCGAGGTCGGTGGTCGCGCCGCCGCCGACGCCCACCACGGCGTCGGAGCGGGTCACGCCGTGGCGGCCCAGCTCGGACCAGAGCCGCGCGGCCACCTCGACGGCCTTGCACTGCTCGCCGTCGGGCACGGTCAGCTCGGCCACCTCGTAGCCGGCCGCGGCCAGCGCCTCGCGGACGGGCCTGGTGATCTCGGGCAGCGTCTCGGGAGCGATGACCGCGACCGTGCGCACGCCGGGCTTGAGCAGCGTGACCAGCTCGGCCAGGACACCGGTGCCGACCACGACGTCATAGGGGCTGTCGCCGCGTACGTGGATCCTGGTGGCGCTCACCCGGGCAGCCCCTTCACGATCTCGTCGGCCAGCTCTTCCGGCTCGCGCTTGTCGGTCACCACGGTCATCATGGCCAGCCGCTCGTAGATGGGCCGCCGCTCCTCCATCAGCGCCTTGAGGCGGCTGCGCGGGTTGAGCACCAGCAGCGGGCGGGCGCTGGCCAGGCCGACCCGCTGGACCGCGTCGGTCAGCCCGACCTGGAGGTAGACGACGGGCTGGCCGTCGAGCAGGGCCTGCGTCTCCTCGTGCAGCACGGCGCCGCCGCCGAGCGACAGGACGCCGTCGTGCTCGGCGAGGGCGCGGCGCACGGCCTCGTGTTCGAGCTCGCGGAAGCGCTCCTCGCCGTCCTCGACGAAGATGTCGGAGACGGGCTTGCCCGCCACCGCCTCGACGTCGGAGTCGGTGTCGCGGAACCCGACGCCGAGCCGCTCGGCGAGCAGCCGCCCGAGCGTGGTCTTGCCGGATCCGGGCGGCCCGATGAGCACGGCCTTGGCTGTCATTTGATCACCATGGAAGAGAGGTAGCCGGACAGGTTGCGGGCGACTTCCTCCACGGAGTCGCCGCCGAACTTCTCGATCGCCGCGTCGGCCAGCACCAGCGCGACCATCGCCTCGGCCACGATGCCGGCCGCGGGCACGGCGCACACGTCGGAGCGCTCGTGGTGGGCCTTGGCCGCCTCGCCGGTCTTGACGTCGATCGTGGCCAGCGCCCGCGGCACCGTGGAGATGGGTTTCATGGCGGCGCTGACCCGCAGGATCTCGCCGTTGGTCATGCCGCCCTCGACGCCGCCCGCCCGGTTGGTGATGCGGCGCACGCCGTCTGCTGTGGTGTATTCGATCTCGTCGTGGGCGCGGGAGCCCGGCCTGCGGGCGGTCTCGAAGCCGTCGCCGACCGCGACGCCCTTGATCGCTTGGATGCCCATGAGCGCGCCCGCCAGCCGGGAGTCGAGCCTGCGGTCCCAGTGGGTGTAGCTGCCGAGGCCGGGCGGCAGGCCGTAGGCGAGGACCTCGACGACGCCGCCGAGGGTGTCGCCCTCTTTGTGTGCCTTGTCGATGACGGCGACCATCGCGGCGCTGCCCTCGGAGTCGGCGCACCTGACCGGGTCGTCGTCGATCCTGCCGAGGTCGCCCGGGCCGGGCAGCGTCTCGGCCGGGGTGCGGGCGCCGCCGATCTCGGTGACGTGGCTGACGATGTCGACGCCGAGCGCCTGCTTGAGAAAGCGCCGCGCGACCTCGCCCAGCGCGACGCGGGCCGCGGTCTCGCGGGCGCTGGCCCTGTCGAGGACGTTGCGGGCGTCGTCGAAGCCGTATTTCTGCATGCCGGCCAGGTCGGCGTGGCCGGGGCGCGGGCGGGACCTCGGCGCGTTGCGCGCCAGGCCCTCGAGCTCGGCCGGGTCGACCGGGTCGGCCGCCATGACCTTTTCCCACTTCGGCCACTCGGTGTTGCCGACGCGGATGGCGACCGGGCTGCCCATGGTGCGCCCGTGGCGTACGCCGCCGACGATCGTGACCTGGTCCTGCTCGAACTTCATCCGCGCGCCGCGGCCATAACCGAGCCTGCGGCGGCGCAGGGCCTCGTCGATGGCGGCCGTGGTCACCTCGACCCCGGCCGGCAGGCCCTCGAGGACGGCGACGAGTTCGGGCCCGTGGGACTCTCCGGCGGTCAACCAGCGCAACATGCGTACAAGTCTTCCACGTGCCGCCGAGTGGGATGTCCCTCCGCTCACCCAGCGAGACAGAGTGTCGTGAACGCGCCGAGCAGCATGAAGGGGCCGAACGGGAACTGGGTGTGCCTGGTGCCGCGACCGGTCAGCAGCAGGACGAGGGCGTACAGGGCGCCGAGCGCCTGCCCGGCGAGCGCGGCGGCGGCGACCGCCTCCCAGCCCAATGTGCCGCACGCCATGCCGATGAGCCCGGCCAGCTTCACGTCCCCGAACCCCATCGCATCCGGCCTGACCAGCCACAACACGCCGTAGACCGCGATGAGCGCCGCCCCTCCTGCCAGCGCGCCCGCCAGCTCGCCGGTCGGCAGGAGCGCGAGCGCCATGATCGGGTACGCGGGCAGCGTGATGGCGTCGGGCAACGTGCTGGTCCGCCAGTCGATCACCGCCAGCGCGGTGCCGATGACGGCGAAACACGCGTACGCCGGCCCCGCCCGCCACGCGATCACGGCCACCACGGCGGCACAGGTCAGCTCGACCGCCCCCGGGGCCGGCGCCCACGTCGGTCCGTCGTCGTAGGACCCCGCGAGCGCTCTGATCCGAGCCCCGCAGACCAGCCCTGCCACCGCCATGATCCCGAACATGCCGCAGAACCTAACCCGCTCCTCCGCGCGAGGAGTGCCGATACGCACAACCGGTATGACGCCGCCGCGCGGGCGCGAGAGGGGACCGACGCACAGGCACGGTCCGGGCTGGTTGGGTGGTCAGCTGGGCTTTCTGGAGAACCAGCGGCGTTTGGGCTTGGGCTGCGCGGGGGTCACCTTGGCGACCGTTACGCCGGTCAGTCGGTCCACTGTGCCGGATTCGACGGCGGCCAGGGCGGCCAGCACGTCGCCCTCGATCACGAACTGCACCGGGCCCGCCACGTCCACCACGACCGCCGCCGCCTGCTCCTGGACGGCTGCCCTGCACACCTGGAGCGTGGTGGCCTGGATGGGGCGGGCGTCGGGGCGCCACCGCGCCAGCGACTCCGTGCCGGTGAACGCGAGCACCGCCTGCCTGCCGTCCTGGCCGACGAGCTTGGGCAGCGCCATCTCGCTCTCCTTCTCCTGCCGCAGCCCGTGGGCGCCGACCTCGGTCTCGGTCAGCAGGGCGACCACGGGCACCAGCAGGCGTGCCGCGCCGAGCACGTTGAGCACCTCGGCGGGGCCTGCCGTGCCCGCCTCGTAGGCGGCCAGGGCCGCGGCCACGGCCGGTGCGGCGGAGCCGTCGTCTTGCGGGTCGAGTGGCTGCGGGATGTTCGGCACAACGCCCGAGCCTATCCGCCACCCACTCCGTCCCGTCCGACGACTGCACCGGGCCCGTCCGAACGCACCGGGCCATCCGGGGATCCGGCCGCGCCGAAGCACGTGACGGGGCCGGAAACCGGTCTGAGGCGCTAACCGAGGTCGGCGATGGCGGCGACGGGGCCGCCGCCCGACGGGCCCTGGTGGACGGCGGCCACCGAGACGAAGACGGCCGGGTCGCCCGTCACCGAGGCGGCTACGCCGCCCACCGCGGCCTTGATCTGGCGGTGCCAGTGGACGTCGGAGTCGTCCAGCATGATGTTGCGGCGGCCGCGGACGCGGCCCGAGGGATCGGCCTCGCATTTCATGAAGACGTTGACCAATCGTCCCCCGAGGTCCGACGGGTGGGGGCGGTCGGGGAGCGGGATGCCGGCGTCCTTGATGGCCTCCCAGATGCCGTCGGCGTCGAGCGCGTCCTTCATGACGCTGTGGCCGATGCGGTAGCGCCCGCCGATCCCGCGTACGTTGCCGACCAGCACGATCTGGGCCCGGTCCAGCTCGACGCCGGACGAGCAGGAGGCCACCGACGAGTACAGGGACAGGTCCTTGTGGATCTGGTCGGCGCTCGGCATCTCGATCTCGCCGAGCGCGACCGCGATGCCGAGCGCGGTGGTGGAGTTGGACAGGTCCATCGAGGGCCCGGTCTCCTCGATGGCGGTGTCCTGGCCGCGGCTCTTGGCGTCGGTGATGGTCGCGAGCGTGAGCAGGGGCGTCTTGGTCTGGACGTAGTGCACGTCGCGCGGGTCGTCGATGCCGGCGATCTTCATGGCCTCGCGTACGCCGGCCGCGACCTTCTCCACCATGGCCGGCCGCCCGATGTCCTCGGGCAGGATGACCTCGCTCATCGCGACGCCGACCGACAGCCGCGGCTCGTCGGACGGCGGCGCGTCGGCCGTGGTGGCGAAGATGGTGGCGTGGGGGCTGAGGATGCCGTCGGTGCCGCCGGACCACACGAGCGGCACGCTCTCCGGCGACGGGTGCCCGTTCTCGGCGAGCACCTGGCGGAAGGCGCGGTCGGCGAGGATGCGGGTGTAGTCGTTGACGCCGCCGTTGCCCTCGGTCTTGCCGATGACGGCCAGCACCCGTTCGGCCTCGATCACCCCGTCGGCGATGAGACGTGACAGGCCGGAGGCGTCGGTGACGCTCTCGATCGGCACCTTGCGCACTTCGATCGGGTCCGGCATGCGTTGCCCTCCTCTGCCCGGTTTCCGCTGACGCTACCGAGCCGGCCAGCGGGGTTCATGGTCAATGTCTGCCCACGTAGACCGGCGGTGATGTCAACGTGTGGCGGCGGTAGGGTCCCGGATGTGATTCGGGACGCGCACGTCAACGGCATCAGGCTCCGCTATCGGGAGGAGGGCGGCCCTGACGACCGGCCGCTCGTGCTGCTGCACGGCCGCACCGCCGACCACAACGACTGGAACGGCATCACCCAGCACTTCGTCAGGAGGGGCCGCCACGTCCTCGTGCCGGATCTGCGGGGGCACGGCGAGAGCGAGCATCCGGGCGCGTACGCCCTGCACGAGATGGCCGACGACGTCGCCGCGCTGCTCGACCACCTGAGGACCGGGCCCGTGGAGCTGATAGGGCACTCGCTGGGCGCGCTGGTGGCGACGCGGGTGACGCTCGCGCGGCCGGACCTGGTGTCGCGGCTGGTGCTGGAGGACCCGCCGCAGGCCTACGCGATCACCGGGCGGCCGCCGATCGTGGAGGACGGCCCCGCGAGCTTCGACTGGCGGATGATGCACCAGACGGAAGCCCAGCTCATCGACCCCGACCCGGCCTGGGCGGCGGGGCTCGCGGCGATCGGGACGCCGGCGCTGGTGCTGTCGGGCGGGACGGCCAGCCCGCTCGACGCGGCGGACATCGCGCGACGCATCCCGGGAGCGCGGCTGGTGACGGTCGAGGCGGGGCACCTGATCCACGTGACGGCGCGCCAGGAGTTCCTGCGAATAGTGGACGCGTTCCTCGACGAAGACCCTCGGTAAAAGCGGGCTTCATGGGGCAAACGTGACCTTACTGTCATAAAGATCCGCCATCCTAGGATGGGTGCGCACCCGGCTCAGCGATCTCGTCAAGGAACGGCTGGGCACGTTCGGCCTCACAGCCCCCTCCATCGCGCAGTGCGCGGTCGGCTCGGCCCTCGCCTGGGTCATCGCCATCGAGCTGCTCGGCCACCCCCGCCCCTTCTTCGCCCCCATCTCCGTGCTGATCTGCGTCGGCGTCGGCCTCGGCCAGCGCCTGCGCCGGCTGGTCGAGCTGGTCGTCGGGGTCAGCCTCGGCGTCGGCGTGGGCGACCTGCTGGTGTCCTGGATCGGCTCCGGCGCCTGGCAGCTCGCGCTCGTCGTGGCGCTGGCGATGACCGTGGCGGTGCTGCTGAACAGCGGGGCGCTGTTCGTTGCCCAGGCGGGCTCGTCGGCGGTGCTGGTGGCCACGCTGGTGCCGGGCGAGGACGTGGGCGGCCTCGACCGGATGGCCGACGCGCTCACCGGCGGCATCGTGGGCATCGTGGCGGTGGCGTTGCTGCCCGCGAGCCCGTTCTCGATCGCGGCGAAACACCTGTCGGGGGTGCTCGACGCGCTGTCCACGGTGATGGAGCGGGCCGCGGAGGCCATCGAGAAGCGTGACGTGGAGCTGGCGGCCGAGGCGCTGGAGGAGGCGCGTGAGACGCAGGCCGCGGTGGAGGAGTTCGGGGCCGCGCTGGAGACCAGCAAGGAGATCACCATGATCTCCCCGCTGCACTGGCACCGCCGCGCCCGCCTGGCCCGCTACGAGACCGCGGCCGTGCCGGTCGACCTCGCACTGCGCAACGTCCGGGTGCTGGTCAGGCGCACGCTGGCGTCGCTCGGCGAGGCGAGCCCGCCCCCTGCGGCGCTGGCCGAGGCGATGCGCGAGGTGTCGGAGGCGGCGCTGCTGCTCCAGCTGGAGCTGGGCGCGGGACGGGATCCGACGCTGGCCCGCCAGGCGCTGCTCGCGGTGGCCGCCAGGGAGCGCCCGCGCGGCCTGGGCTTCTCCGCGCACGTCATCATCGCCCAGCTGCGCTCGGTGGTGGTGGACCTGCTGCAGGCCACGGGCATGGAGCACGAGGAGGCCACGGCGGCGCTGACCCCGCTGGACGGCGAGCCGTCGCACCGCCGCTAGCGGAGCCTGGGTGTGGCGCTCCCAGGAAGATCCCGCCTCTCGTGCGGCCCGCCGCGCCCCGGCAGACTCCCTGGTCAGGGGGCGGGAGGTCCGTCTCCGCTGATCGAGGGAGTGCGTACATGATCGGCAGAGTGCTGCTCACGCTGGGCGTCATGACCGCGATGGCGGCCTGCGCCGACGCGGGGACGCGCGGTAAGTCGACCGCGACGGCGCCGCACCCGCACGTCGGCATGTGGGTGACCGCCGACGGGCGGATCCGCCAGGAGCTGCGGGCCGACGGCCGGTACGAGGAGGAGCGCGACGGCCGCCCCAAGGCCTACACCGGCAGGTACACCGTCACGGGCGACCACATCGACTATTTCGACGACCTGGGCTTCACCGCGACGGGCGACGTGCGCGACGGCGTGCTCTACCACGAGCACCTGGTGCTCTACCGGGAGTGGTGACCCGCTCAGGCGGACAGCCGCTTGAGCCTGGCCACCGCCTCGTCGATCACCTCTTCCTTCTTGCAGAAGGCGAAGCGCACGAAGTGGCGGCCGCGCTCGGGGTGGTCGTAGAAGACCTGGGTGGGGATGGCGACCACGCCGGCCAGCTCGGGCAGGCGCCGGGTCAGCTCGAGCCCGTCGGTGAAGCCCAGCGGCCTGATGTCGGTCTGGACGAAGTAGGTGCCGGCCGGCCGCAGCACGGAGAACCCGGCCGCCGACAGCCCCTCCATGAGCCGGTCGCGCTTGTCCTGGAGGCCGGAGGCGAGCGCAGAGACCCAGTCCATCTCGTGCCGCAGCCCGTAGGCGACCGCGAGCTGCCACGGCGCGCTCGCCGTGAACGTGAGGAACTGCTTGACCGTCGAGACCGCCGTGACCAGGGCGGGCGGCGCGCAGACCCAGCCGGTCTTCCAGCCGGTGACCGAGAACGTCTTGCCCGCCGAGGAGATCATCACCGTGCGCTCGCGCATGCCGGGCAGCGTCGCCATGGGGATGTGCTCGACCCCGTCGAACGTGAGGTGCTCGTAGACCTCGTCGGTGACGGCGATGAGGTCGTGCTCCTGGCACAGCTCGGCGATGGCGGTGAGCTCGGCGCGGGTGAAGACGGTGCCGGTGGGGTTGTGCGGGGAGTTGACCAGGATCGCGCGGGTGCGCGGCGTGACGGCGGCGCGCAGCTCGTCGGGGTCGAAGGTGAAGCGGCCCTCGGCCGGGCGCAGGGTGACGGCCACCAGCTTGGCCTGGGCCAGGGCGATCGAGGCGGCGTAGGAGTCGTAGTAGGGCTCGAAGGCGATCACCTCGTCGCCGGGCTCGCAGAGCGCGAGCACGCTCGCCGCCACCGCCTCCGTGGCGCCCACCGTGACCAGGACCTCGCTGACCGGGTCGTACGCGAGCCCGTAGTGGGCCGCCCGGTGCTCGCTGACCGCCTGCCGCAGCTCCAGCACGCCGGGCCCCGGCGGGTATTGGTTGGCGCCGGCCCCGATGGCCTGCACCGCCCTGTCGAGCATCGCCGCTGGGCCGTCGGTGTCGGGGAAGCCCTGCCCGAGGTTGATCGATCCGGTCTGGACGGCGAGCGCGCTCATCTCCGCGAAAATCGTCGTGCCGAAGGCGCGCATCCTGGCAACAAGTGGTTCGGTCACGGCTCCACACTATTAGTCTCGTGCCGTGTTCATTCGGGTCGTGCTCGCCCTCGCCCTGTCCGCGCCGCCCGTCGTGACACCGGACCAGGCCGATCCCGGGTCCTGCCGGGTCCCCGTGCCCGCCGGCACGGTCTGCGGCTTCCTGGAGGTGCCCGAGCGCAGGGACTCCCCCGGCCGCACGATCCAGGTCGCGTACGCGGTGCGCCACTCCCTCGCCCCCGGCCGGCGGCCCGACCCGGTGGTGTTCATGGGCGGCACGCCGGCGATCCCGCTCATGAAAGAGCTGGCCGGGATGTTCCCCGAGCGTGACGTGGTGGCGGTCGACCAGCGCGGCGGCGGGGCGTCGCAGCCCGGCGTGGCCTGCCCCGAGACGGCGCAGGCGCTGCTCGGGCGGTTGCGCGTGCCGCCGTCCGACGTGGGCGCCGCCGCCGTACGCTGCCGCGACCGGCTCGCCGCCCAAGGCGTGGACCTGCGGGGCTACCGGACGGGCGAGATGGTGGCCGACGTGGTGGCGCTGCGCGGCCTGCTCGGGTACGACGCATGGAACCTCGTCGGCGCCGGCCACGCCGCGCGCGTGATGGCGGCGGTGGCCGCGGCCGACCCGGCGGGGACGCGCTCCGTGGTGCTGGAGGAGCCGCCCGAGGACCCCGGGGCCGAGCCGGCCCGGCTGGGGGACGCGTACGAGAGGGCGGTCGCCCGGCTGAACGCGCGGCCCGCCCGGGTGACGGCGCTCGACCCGCTGCTCGGCAGGGAGTTCGCGGCCCGGGTGAGCGGCCACGACCTGACCGCGCTGCTGGGCGCGGCGCCACGGGACGCGGGCACGCCCTCGCTGGTGGACGCCCTGGCCGAGGGGCGCGAGGAGCTGCTGCGCCCGCTCGTGGAGCGGCTGGGCGAGGAGCTGGCGGGGCGAGCGTCGGGGCCGTACCACGCCGTACGCTGCCAGGACGCGCCTCCCCCGGCCGGGTCGCCGCTCTTCACGGTCAGCGGCGACCAGGCGGTGTGCGACGCCTGGAACCTGCCCAGGGCCCCGGAGCCCGTCACCCTGGCGAGCACCGCGCCCGAGGCGCCCGTCCACGTCCTGCCCGCCGCCTTCCCCGGGGACGCCTGCGCCCGGCGCGCGGCCGCCGCGTTCGTGGCGGACCTCAGGCCGGCCGGTCCCTGCCCCGGAGCGCGGCCGGTCGAGCTGCACGTGACGGCGGCCCCGTACGCGATCGCGCACACTCCCTGGCTGGCCGCGCCGTTCGGGCTCTTCGCGCTGGCCTGCCTGATCCAGCTCGTCACGGCCGCGCTCAAGGGCCGGGCGCTGCCGGCGTACGGCGGCCTGGCAGGGGTGGCGTTCGCGGGGCTGACCGGCCAGTCCGTCTACGAGCTCGCCAAGGAGCACGGCGGCGCGCTGACCGTCGGCGTGCCGGCGATCACCGAGTGGTACGCGTCGCTCGCGGTCGTCTCCACCGCGCTCACCGTGGCGGCACTTTTGCACAACCGCAGGTGGCCGCAGACGACCGCGGCCGCCATCTCAGGCGTATTCCTCGTATGGTGGTTCACCTGGTTCCTGTGACACGCATCCGTGAGCTCGACGCCCTACGCGGCTTCGCGGTGGGCGGCATCATGCTGGTCAACACGTGGCAGCACACCGACAAACAGGTGCGCGTCCCACTCGACTGGACGATCGAGACGCTGTTCCAGAGCCGCTTCTACCCGATCTTCTCGATGCTGTTCGGCATCAGCTTCCTGCTGTTCCTGCGCGGCAACAGCCGGTGGGCGCTGCTCAGCCGGTTGTTCTGGCTGTTCTGCCTCGGCAAGGTGCAGCACGCCTTCTACGAGGGCGAGGTGCTGACCGACTACGCCTTCTTCGGGGCGCTGGTGCTGCTGCCCGCCTCGTTCCTGCCGGGCGGGCTGCCGGTGCTGCTGCTCGGCCTGGTCGTCACGGTCTGGGGGCTGATGGTGGGCGGCGGGGTGCTGCTGATCCCCGGGTTGTTCCTGCTCGGCATGGCGCTGTGGCGGTTGCGGCCGCCGCGCGAGCTGCTGCTGCCGGGGTTCGCGGTCGCGGCACTGGCGACGGCGCTGCTGACGGCGGCCGGGCGGATGACCGGCGACGGCCTGGTCTACAACCTGGCGGCGGTGACGGGGGCGGCGGCGTACTCGCTGGGACTGCTGCTCGTGCTGCGCCCGCGCCTGTCGGCGGTGCTGGAGCCGCTCGGGAAGATGGCGCTGACCAACTACGTCACCGGCACCGCCGTGATCGTGCTGGCCCTGCCGCTGCTGAACGCCGACCCGACCCGCTGGTCGGTGCTCGCGCTGACGGCGGTGACGCTGGTCGTGCAGGTGCTGGTCAGCCGGTGGTGGCTGGGCCGATACCGGTACGGCCCGCTGGAGTGGGTCTGGCGGTGCCTGACCTTCTTCCGTCCCGTGCCCAACCGGCTAGAGTCGAATCGTGACCACCATCGCCCTCTGCCAGATCCCGGTCTCCCCTGACCCGTCCACCAATCTCAAGAGGGCCAGGGAGGCGCTGGCCGCCGCCGAAGGCGCCGACCTGGCGATCTTCCCCGAGGCCACGCTCACCCGCTACGGCCGGCGCATCACGAGTCTTGCCGAGCCGCTCGACGGCCCCTTCGTGACGGGTCTCGCCGAGTCGGCGCGCGCCCACGGGCTGGCGGTGATCGCCGGCACGTTCGAGACCGGCGGCGACCGCGTCCGCAACACGGCCGTGGCCATCGACGCGCAGGGGGCGATCACGGCGGCGTACCGGAAGATCCATCTGTTCGACTCGTTCGGCGCGAAGGAGTCCGATCTGGTCGAGCCGGGTGCCGAGCCGGTCGTGACCGAGCTGGCCGGGCTCAAGGTGGGGCTCGTCACCTGCTACGACGTGCGCTTCCCCGAGCTGGCCAGGGCGCTGGTCGACAAGGGCGCCGAGATGTTCGCGGTGATCGCCGCCTGGGGTTCCGGGCCGCTCAAGGAAGACCACTGGATCACCCTGGTCAGGGCCCGCGCGCTGGAGAACACGATGTGGACCGCCGCCGTCGGCCAGGCGCCCAACCCGGCCGAGTCGTCCGACGGCTACGGCGTGGGCCGCAGCATGCTGGTCGACCCGCTCGGCGTGGTGCGCGCCGACCTCGGCACCGGCCCTGCCACCCGCCTGGTCGAGATCGACCACGAGTGGACCGCGACCGCCCGCGCCACCCTCCCTTGCCTCGAACATCGCGTCCTGTAATCGGGGAGTGGTCCATCCGGGGGTCAAGCGATCGTAAAGTAGACCCGTGAGCGGAACGCAGATGCAGAAGGTCGTCCCGCCGCGTCTGCTCGTGCCATATCTGTCGGGCAAGCGCACGGTCATATCGGGCTACGTCTACCGGGTGCAGGACTGCGTCCGGCTGACCACTCCCGAGGCGCTCTTCTACGGGCTCGACCTGTCCTTCGACGGCTCGGAGCTGTTCGCCGAGGTGCCGGAGCTCTATGTCATGCGCTGGCACGCGCGCGACGTCGACACCTACGCGGTGCCCTACGGGCCCCACATGGGCGGCGACTGGAGCGATGCGCCACCGTTCGCGGGCAACGGGTTCACCACGTCGTCCGAGCACGTCGTGCCCCAGTTCCACACCGTCCCGATGCCGATCCCGGCCGGGGCGCAGATCGTCCACGTGACCGTCGAGGGCGAGCGGCCCTTCGCCGACTACGACGGGCTGACCTGGCGGCGCGCCGCATGAGCGACGAGATCACGCCCATCGCCTCGGGCTTCGTGGCCCGCTACGGCGAGCACACGCTGCCCGCCGCGCTCGGCCCCGACGGCGACCAGGTGGTGCTGTTCAGCGAGGCCGAGCTGGAGGGCTTCGAGCCCGCGTCCGGCTACTGGCGGCGGGTGGTGCCGCGCTCGAAGGTGGAGTGGCTGGTGCTGATTCGCACCGTCGGCGCGTTCGGCGGCGAGCCGTGCATCGTGCTCGACGAGGACGACGACGGCCTGCACATCGCCTACACCGGCCACAGCGGGATGAAGGCCGAGGCGCTGGGCTACTGGATGGTCGATCACGGCGCCTACGAGGTCGTGGTGCCGCGCGAGGAGGTCTTCTCCATCCGCGTCGAGCGCATCCCGGTGCCCTGACGCCGGGCGGTCAGCGCGGGGTCAGCGGAGGTTGCGGTAGCGGGCGTGGCGGGCGGCCAGCCGCTCCTCCGGGCTCAGCCGCAGCAGGCCGGCGATCTCATACTCCAGCGCCCGCCCCACCCGCTCACAGAACTGGCGCGGCTCGTACGCGGCGTCGGGCAGCTCGGGCACGACCCGGTCCACGATGCCGTCGCCGCGCAGGTCGGTGGCGCGGATGCGCTGCGCCTGGGCGATCTCCGGGGCGAAGTCGACCGAGCGGTAGAGGATGGCGGAGGCGCCCTCGGGCGGCAGCGGCGACAACCACGCGTGCTGCGCGCACAGCACCCGGTCGGCGGGCAGCAGCGCCAGCGCGGCCCCGCCGGCGCCCTCGCCGAGCAGCAGGCAGACCGTGGGCGCGTCGAGCATGACCAGCTCGGCCAGGCAGCGCGCGATCTCGGCGGCCAGCCCGCCCTCCTCGGCCGTCTTCGACAGGTCGGCGCCCGCGGTGTCGATCACGGTGATGAGCGGCAGGCCCAGCTCGGCGGCCAGCCGCATGCCGCGCCTGGCCGCCCGCAGCCCGGCCGGGCCGAGCGGCGAGGTGGTGCGCTGGAAGCGGCGGTCCTGGCCGAGCACCACGGCCGGCGCGGTGCCGAACCTGGCCAGCGCGAGCAGCAGCCCCGGCTCGTTCTCGCCCTCGCCGGTGCCGCTGAGCGGGGTGACGTCGGTGGCGGCGAGCTTGAGCAGCGCGCGTACGCCTGGACGATCGTCACGCCGTGACCTGGTGATGGCCTCCCACGCCTCGACCGGCCGCAGGTCCTCCTCGGGCGGCTCGCCCGCCACCACGCCGGTACGGTCGTCGGCCAGCACCGACAGCGCCCTGATCGCCACCTCCCGCGCCTCCTCCGCCGAGACGACGGCGTCGAGCAGGCCCTTGCGGTGGAGGTTCTCGGCGACCTGCACCCCTTCGGGGAAGGGGTAGCCGTGCAGCGACTCGAACACCCGCGGCCCGAGGAACCCGATCAGCGCCCCCGGCTCGGCCGCCGTGACGTGCCCGAGCGACCCCCACGAGGCGAACACCCCGCCGGTCGTCGGATGCCGCAGGTAGACGACGTACGGCAGGCCGACCGCGCGGTGAGCCTGGATCGCCACGGTGATCTTCACCATCTGGACGAACGCCAGCGCGCCCTCCTGCATGCGCGTGCCGCCGGAGGCGGGCGCCGCCAGCAGCGGCAGCCGCTCGCGGGTGGCCCGCTCGATGGCGGCCACGAAACGCTCGGCGGCGGCCACCCCGATCGAGCCCGCCATGAACGAGAACTCGCACGCCGCGACCGCCACCCTGCGGCCGTCGAGCAGTCCTTCGCCGGTGATCACGGCCTCGTCGTAGCCGGACTTGACCCGGGCCGCGGCCAGCTCGTCGGCGTAGGAGGAGCCGGGCTCGGCCGGATCGGCGGGCGGCGCATCCCATGACTTCCACGACCCCCGGTCGAGGACCGTGTCAATCAGCGTGCGCGCGTCCGGTCGGCTCACTATCGCTCCCTAGATGTCTGCCAACGATGCAATGGTGACGCACGAGCGCCCCCGCCGGTGCCACAGCCGGTGCCACAGCCGGTGCCACAGCCGGTGCCACAGCCGGTGCCACAGAACGCCGCTCATCGTTCGCGCTCCTCGAGCCAGGCCAGCACGGCGGGGCCGTCCTGGCCGAGCGCGGGCGGTGCGGTGTGCGTCATCGGGGGCTCGCCGTCGAAGCGCAGCGGCGGTCCCGGCAGCTCGATGGGGCCGAGCACCGGGTGATCGACCTGGACGACCAGGCCCTGCGAACGGGTCTGCTCCCACGTGTAGACCTCGTCGAGCGTCCTGATCGCGCCCGCGGGCACGCCGGCCGCGCTCAGCTCGGCCAGCCAGTGGGCGCGGTCGTGGGCGGCCAGCGCCTTCTCCATGTCGGCGATCAGCTCGTCGCGGTTCAGGAACCGGTCGCGGTTGGTGGCGTAGCGTGGCTGCTCGGCGTCGATGCCGAGGAGCGCGGCGACCTTGCGCCAGTGGGCCTCGTTGCCGGCGGCGATCTGCAGCATGCCGTCGGCGCAGCGGAAGGCGCCGTACGGGGTGATCGAGGAGTGGTGGTTGCCCGTGGGGGCGGCCACCTTCCCGCCGACCGTCCAGGCGGTGCCGTGGTAGGAGTGCACGCCGGTGACGGCGGCGAGCAGCGAGGTGCGCACGACCCTGCCCGCGCCGGTCCGCTCGCGCTCGTAGAGCGCGGCGGCCACACCGTACGCGCCGTGGATGCCGGCCAGCAGGTCCGCGATGGACGCGCCCACGCGGTAGGGCTCGTCGGCCGACGGGCCGGTCAGCGACATCAGGCCGGCCTCGCCCTGGGCGATCTGGTCGTAGCCAGGGCGGCCGCCCTCGGGGCCGTCGTGGCCGAAGCCGGTGATCGACAGGACGACCAGGCGGGGGTTGAGCTCGTGCAGCCGCTCGACGGGGAAGCCGAGGCGGTCGAGTACGCCGGTGCGGAAGTTCTCGACCAGGACGTCGCTGTGACGGACGAGCCGCTCGATGAGCTTTTTGCCCTCGTCGGACTTCAGGTCGACCGCGATGGACTGCTTGTTGCGGTTGGCCGCCAGGAAGTACGTGGATATGTCGTGATCCGGCCCGACGAAGGGCGGGCCCCACCCGCGTGACTCGTCGCCGCCGTCCGGATGCTCGACCTTGATCACCCGGGCGCCCAGGTCGCCGAGCAGCTGCGCGGCGTGCGGCCCCGCCAGCGCTCTGGACAGATCGAGCACGACGATGCCACCGAGAGGCCCACCGAGGGGTCCGAGCACGATCCCAACCTCCCATTGCGCGTTATGGGGCGAATGAACATTCTCGCAGGCGTCCACCCCCCTTCCTCTACCCTGGGTGCGATGATCGGTCTGCCTGCCCGCATCGCCGCCCTGCCGCCGTCCTGCGGTCCCGTGCGGCTGGTCGCCGTCGATGGGCCCGCCGGGTCGGGCAAGACGACGTACGCGGGGCGGCTCGGGGGCGAGCTGGGCTGCCAGGTGATCGGCAGCGACGACTTCCCCGTGCCGTGGGAGGAAGGACCCGGCGGCTGGTTCCACCTGCTGGAGTCGCAGGTGCTGCGGCCGCTCCAGCGCGGCCTGCCGGGCGGTTTCCGCAGGTACGACTGGGTGCGCGGGGTCTATGCCGAGCAGGTGTCCGTGCCGCCCGCGCCGGTGCTGGTGATCGAAGGGGTCGGCACGGCGCGGGCGTCGGCGGCCGGGATGCTGGCGTACACGGTGTGGATGGAGGCCGACGAGGCCGAGCGGCTGCGGCGGGTGCTGGAGCGCGACGGGCCTGAGCTGGAGCCGCGCTGGCGCGAATGGTTCGCGGCCGAACGCGCCTGGTTCGCGGCCGACCGTACGAAGGAACGCGCCGACCTCGTCGTCAGGACGTGAGATGGGCGACGTCGTTGAAGCGGACCAGCTCGCCCGCCCGCCACACCGACACCGACCCGTTCAGCACCGGCGCGAACGCCAGCACCGCCGACAGCTCCGTGTCGGGCCGCCCGCCGAGCACGTGACGCAGCCCCAGCACCACGGAGTCGTGCGCGACGATCAGCACCCGCCGCCCGTCGGCGCGCCCGCCCAGGTCATCGGCCAGGAACGCGCGGAGCCTGACCGTCACGTCGGCGAGTGACTCCCCGCCGGGCGGGCGGAAGGCGTAGGCTCCGGCGGCCTCCCGTCGCGCCGGCTCGTCAGGGAACCGCTCGCGCAGCGCGGCCAGGTTGCGCCCGGCGAACGCGCCCTGCTCCTGGTCCCTCAGCCGGTCGTCCACGACCACGGGCAGCGGCTCCGCGCCCCACGTCTCCTGGGCGATCCGCCACGTGTCGCGTGCCCGCCGGTAGGGCGAGCAGCACACCAGCTCGGGCGCCTCGCCCTGAGGCAGCGCCGCCAGCAGCCGCCCGAACGCCGCCGCCTGGGCCCGCCCCAGCTCGGTCACCGTCACCTCGTCGTCGCCGCGCTCGTAGACCAGCGGCCGGTCGCCCGCGAGCCGATGGGCGAGATTGGCCTCGCTCTCGCCGTGCCGCACGGCCATGATGACGGACGGTCGCATACCGCCATCCTCACACGAGCCGGCTCCGGGGGTGATCGTATGGTGATCTCATGGTTTCTGTCGCAGTTCTCGGAACGGGGCTCATGGGGCTGCCCATGGCCCGCAACCTCGTCAGGGCCGGCCTGCGGGTCACGGTGTGGAACCGCACGCCCGACAAGGCCAGGCCGCTGGAGGCGGACGGCGCCACGGTGGCGGAGACGCCGGCGGAGGCGGTCGAGGGCGCCGACGTGATCGTGACCATGCTGAGCGACGGCGACGCGGTGCACGAGGCCGTCACCGCCGCCGCGCCCGGGCTGCGGGCCGGTCAGGTGTGGGCGCAGATGAGCACGGTCGGCGTCGCGGCCGTCGGGCGGCTGGCGGCGCTGGCCGGGCGGCACGGTCTGACGTTCGTCGACGCGCCGGTGCAGGGCACCAGGCAGCCCGCCGAGCAGGGCAAGCTGGTCATCCTCGCGGCCGGTCCCGAGCCGGCCAGGCAGGTCCTGGAGCCGGTGTTCGGCGCGGTCGGGCAGCGTACGCTCTGGCTCTCCGGCGACGGCGCGGACGGCGCGGGCACCAGGCTCAAGATGGCCACGGTCAGCGTCGGCATCTCCATGACCGCCGTCGTGGCCGAGGCGCTCGCCCTGGCCAAGGGGCTCGGGCTGGACCCCGACCTGGTCAGACAGGTGATCTCCGGCGGGCCGATGGACAGCCCGTACTTCCAGGCCAAGTCGAAGGCCATCCTGGAGGGCGACTTCACGCCGTCGTTCTCGGTGCGCAACGCCGAGAAGGACACCCGCCTCATCGTCGAGGCGGGCGAGTCCGCCGGGGTGCGGCTCGACGTCGTGGCCGCCTCTGGTGAGCGCTTCCGCCGCGCCGAGGCGCAGGGCCACGGCGACGAGGACATGGCCGCCACCTACTTCGCCGGTTCCTGAGCCCCGGCCAGCGCGATCGGCCGGGGCGCGGCGTCAGAGGTCGTCCACCTCGGCGTGGCTGCGGCCGCCGGAAAGCTTGGCGTAGCCGGGCCCGCGGTCGAAGAAGCGGTCGGCCGGAGGACGCAGGCGGGCCCGCAGCTCGGCCGTGGCCTGCTCGTCGATGCGGTCGCCGTCGAGCACCACGCCGTAGTCGCCGAGCGCGCCCGCGATCGACACCTTCCCGTCGCGCACGTCGGCCGCCACCGCCCGCGGGTCCCTGTCATACGGGGAGCCCCATCCGCCGCCGCCTGTGGTGCGGATCCTGATCAGCTCACCGGCGAGCACGGGATGGTCGTCCACCAGCCCCTCCATCTCCCGGCCCGCGATCTCGACGCGGAACGGCCGCCCGGCCAGGCCGCCGTTGACGCCCCAGCAGGACAGGATCGACCGGTCGGCGATCGACATGTACGAGGCGTTGCGCAGCATCCTGATGTGCTTGTCGTAGCCGAGCCCGCCCCTGAACATGCCGGGCCCGCCGGAGTCGCAGGCCAGCCCGAGCCGTTCGACCCGCAGCGGCCAGCGGGCCTCGGCGAACTCGACGGGGATGTTGCGCGAGTCGGGCACCACGTGGATGGTGTCCTCGCCGTCGGCGTACCAGCGCCCGCCGGACCCGCCGCCGAGCACCTCGCGCATCAGGTAGGGGACGCCGTCGGCGTCCACGCCGTGCACGCCGGTGTAGCGGATGGTCTCCTGGTCGGCCGGCATGCGCCCGCCGGTGGCCTTGGCCAGCACGCCGGCCAGCACGCCGAGCAGGCGCAGGATGACGAAGGTGCGGGCGTTGGTCGGGGCCGGGAAGATCGGGGTGAGCAGCGTGCCCTTCTCGGGGAAGACCATCGTGATCAGCGGCACGACGCCCTCGTTGACCTCCAGCTCGGCCATGCGCTCCGGGGTGTCGGCGAGGTTGCGCAGCACGGGCGCGAGCCACTTCTTCAGGAACACGCCGTCGGCGTAGTCGCCCGCGTGGTTGATGGGGCCCTTGGCCTGGGGCGAGGTGCCGGTGAAGTCGATGGTGAGCGGGGACTCGGCGGTGTGGTCCACGGTGAGCGTGATGCGCTGGGCGTGCAGGCGCGGCTCGTCCACCCCGTCGTGCTCGGCGTAGTCCTCCCACACGTACGTGCCCTCGGGGATCTTCGCCAGCAGCTCCCTGCGGAACGTCTCGGTGGTCTTGCCGATGATGGCGTCGAAGCACTCCTCGACGGCCTCCCGGCCGTAGCGCTCGAACAGCTCGCCGAGCCTGCGCGCGCCCATCAGGCAGGCCGAGCACTCGGCGTCGAGGTCGCCGGCCAGCGAGTCGGGCATGCGGGAGTTGCGGGTCATGATGCGCAGCGCGGCCTCGTTGGGCACGCCCTGGTCGCGCAGCTTGATCGGCGGCACCATGAGGCCCTCTTCGTACACCGAGCGGGCGTGGGAGGGCATGGAGCCCGGCACCGCGCCGCCGATGTCGTCGTGGTGGCCGAACGCCTGCACGAACGCGACCACCTCGCCCTCGTGGAAGACGGGCACGGTGACGCACAGGTCGGGCAGGTGGCCGATGCCGCCTTCCGACAGGTAGACGTCGTTGTGGAAGTAGACGTCGCCGGGCTTCATCGTCTCGATCGGGAAGTCGCGGACGACGGGCTGGACGAGCGCGCTGTAGGAGCGGCCGGTGAGCTTGCGCAGCCGGGCGTCGTGGATGCCGGCGCGGAAGTCGTGGGCGTCGCGGATCATCGGCGAGCGGGCCGTCCGCGCGATCGCGGTCTCGACCTCCTTCTCGACGGAGGCGAGCGTGCCCTCCACGATCTCCACCAGGATCGGATCAGTCACGACTTATCTCCACATTTCCGTATTCGTCGACCTTGGCGGTGAAGCCCGGGTGGACGGGGATCGTGGAGCCGTACTCCTCGATCACCGCCGGCCCCGAGACGGTCGCGCCGGGGCCGAGCGCGGCGCGCTGGTGGATCGGGGTGTCGCGGGTCTCCTCGAAGTGCACGGGACGCACCGACGTGGCCCCGGGGCCCGGCTTGTCCAGGCGCGGGATGACCGGGCGGTTGATGGGCCCGATGCCGGAGACGCGCAGATTGACCCATTCGACGCCGTGGCGGGGGTCGTCGCGGTAGGCGTAGCCGTACAGCTTCTCGTGGGCGTCGTGGAAGCGGGAGACGACCTCTTCGTGCCAGGACTCGTCGATCTCGCCGGCCGGGGCGGGCACCCGCACCTCGTACGCCTGACCGAAGTAGCGCAGGTCGGCGCTGCGCTGGTGGACCGGCTCGGAGAAGCCCTCGCGGTCGAGGGCCTCGGCGGCCTGATGCTCCAGGTCGTGGAAGATCTCGACGGCCTTGCCGAGCGAGAGGTCGCGGGTGACGTACGTACGGACGTAGTCGTTCTTGACGTCCACCGTGAGCAGCCCGAACGCCGAGACGTTGCCCGGGTCGCGAGGCACGACGACCGACGGAAGACCGAGGATGTCGATCAGCCGGCACGCCAGCAGCGGCCCCGACCCGCCGAACGTCACCAGCGGGAAGTCCCGCACGTCCAGCCCCCGCTTGACGGTGAGCCTGCGGATCGCGTTGCTCTGGTTGAACGCGCTGATCTCCAGGATCCCGGTCGCGGTGCGCTCGGGCGTGAGCCCCAGCTTGTCGGCCAGCGCCTCGATGCCGCCGCGCGCCGCGTCCACGTCGAGCGGGATCTCCCCGCCCAGCAGGTGCGGCGGGATGCGGCCGAGGAAGACGTGCGCGTCGGTGACCGTCACCTCGGTGCCGCCCTTGCCGTAGCAGAGGGGGCCGGGGTCGGCGCCGGCCGAGCGGGGGCCGACCTTCAGCGTGCCCTCGGGCGAGATCCAGGCGATCGAGCCGCCGCCCGCGCCGACGGTGACGATGTCGATCATCGGGATCTTGCAGGGGTAACGCCCGATCGTGCCCTCGGTCGTGATGGACGGCTCGCCGTCGATCACCACCGCCACGTCGGTCGAGGTGCCGCCGCCGTCGAGGGTGATCACCGAGGTGTGGCCCGCCGTGCCGGCGAGCAGCGCCGCGCCCAGCGCGCCGGCCGCCGGGCCCGAAAGGACCGTGGTGATGGGCTGGTTGACGACCTCGCGGGCCGACAGCACGCCTCCGTTCGACTTCATCACGGAGAACGACCTGCCGAGGCGGCCGGACAGGTTCGCGAGGTAGCCGCGCATGGCCGGCTTGACGGCGGCGTCCACGAGCGTGGTGACCGAGCGCTCGTACTCGCGGTATTCGCGCAGCACGTCGCTGGAGAGCGAGACCACCGCCTCGGGGTGCTCGCGGGCCAGCACCTCGCGCATCCGCCGCTCGTGCTCGGGGTTGGCGTAGGAGTGCAGGAAGCAGACCCCGATCGCGGTGATGCCCTTGGCGCGGAACCAGCGGGCCACCTCCACGGCCTGCTCCTCCGAGAACGGCCGCACCTCCTCGCCCAGGTGGTCGAGCCGCCCGCCGACGGTCTTGACCAGGTGCACGGGCACGATCCTGGGCGGCTTGACCCAGAAGTAGGAGTTGCCGTAACCGTCGGGCACGCTCTGCCTGGCGATCTCCAGGACGAACTCGAAGCCCTCGGTCGTGATGAAGCCGAGGCTCTCGATGCGGTCTTCGAGCAGCCGGTTCGTGGCCACCGTGGTGCCGTGGACGATCGAGGCGACCTCCGGCTCACCCAGCTTGCCGAGCCCGGCCATGAAGCCGTCGGCCGGGTTCGCCGGGGTCGAGGGGGTCTTCGTGGTGAGGATCTCACCGGTCTGCTCGTCCACCGCCACGACGTCGGTGAAGGTGCCTCCGGTGTCCACTCCGATACGGACGCTACGCATGGGCTCCTCAGCTCCGGCGCCGGCCGAGCACTTCGTCGATCACTCGTGGCGCGTTCTCCGTGCCGACGTACGCGGCCAGGCGCACCACCATCTCCTGGGACCTGGCGAGTTCCGCCTCGACCCTGGCCTTCCCCGACTGGCCCGCCTGAACGCCGAAATAAGCGCCGATGATGGTGCCGATCACCCCCGCCACGCCGGCGAACAGCACACCGAACTCGGCACTGGCGAACACGGCCGCGGCGAAGGCCGCGAGGACCGCGACGATGCCCGCCACGACGACGAGGAAACCATAGCGCCAGCGGGTGGCGTCGGCTTGGGCCGGTGAGAGGTCGTCCTGCGTCATCATGGCGTCGAGCGAGGCTGGTTTGTCGGTGACCACAGATTTTCCTCCTGTAACTCGTGGGGAGAAATGTCCCACGAGGTCATGGAACAAGCCAAGCCACTAAGCTGACGGCCCGTGACTGATCTGTCTGCCTTGTCGCCAGCGCCGTCGGGCGCCAGAGATGCCGTGCTGAAGTTCTACTTCGGGCCCATGGACTGCGGGAAGTCCACTCTGGCGCTGCAGATGAACTACAACCACGCGCGGCAGGGCAGGCGGGGCCTGGTGCTGACCAAGCACGACCGCTCGGGCGAGCCGCAGGTCACCAGCAGGATCGGGCTCGGGCGCGAGGCGATCGAGGTGGAGGACGGCCTCGACCTGGTCGCGCTGGTCACCGCGTACGACCGCGTCGACTACCTCATCTGCGACGAGGCCTGCTTCTACACCGTCGAGCAGATCGAGCAGCTCGCCGACCTCGTGGACGAGCACGGCGTGGACGTCTACGCGTTCGGGCTGGCGTCGGACTTCCGCTCGGTCATGTTCCCCGCCGCCCAGCGGCTGTTCGAGCTGGCCGACGAGGTGTCGCGGCTCCAGGTCGAGGTGCTGTGCTGGTGCGGGCGTCCCGGGCAGCTCAACGCCCGCGTCGTGGGCGGGACGATGGTGCGTACGGGCGAGCAGGTCGTCATCGGCGACACCGACGACGCGCCGGTGCGCTATCAGGTGCTCTGCCGCCGCCACCACCGCGCGGGCCGGCTCGGGGAGGGCTCTCACGTCGCCCGCCACGGCGCACGGCCCCCACTGGGCGGTCAGACCGCGCAGGTCCCGTCGTCGCAGCCGTCGGCGGGCGCGGCGAGCTGAGTGATCGGGGTCTGCCCGGTCCGCTCGGCCACCTCGTCGATCGCGGCGGCGAAGGCGTCCTCAGGCTGCGCGCCCGACACGGCGTACTTGCCCTCGAACAGGAACAGCGGCACCCCGCTGATGCCCAGCGAGCGCGCCCTGGCGAGCTGCTCGCGCACCTCGCCCTCGCCCTCGCCGGTGTCGGTGACGCCCGCGTCGGCCGCCAGCTCGGCCAGCACGGCGGGGTCACCGACGTTGCGGCCCTCGGTGAAGTACGCGCGGAACAGCCGCTCGGCCATCTCCTTGCCGCGTCCCTGCCGGGTGGCGACCTCGATGAGCCGGTGCGCCTCGAACGTGCCGGCGCTGATGGCCTGGTCGTAGCGGAGCTCGAGCCCGTCCTCCGCGGCGACGCCGACGACGCGGTCGATCATCTGCGTGGCGTTGGGGCCGAACTTGCGCTGCATCGCCGGGATCACCGGCTCGCCGTCGCTGGAGGCGTCGGGGTCGAGCTGGAACGGGCGCATCGTCACCTCGATGGTGCCGCCCTTGGCGCGGAACCACTCGGCGGCCCTGTCGAACCTGGTGTGCCCGATGTAGCACCAGGGGCACACGACATCAGAAAAGATCTCGACCTTCATGTCGGTCCACAACCGCCTGCGGACCTGCCTGATTCCTGATTCATCCGGCGGCCAGCTCCTCCAGCCGGTACGTCAGGTACGCCGAGTCGTCCACCAGCGCCGACGCCCCCCGCCACCAGCCGAACCACTCGCCGCTGCGCCACATCCAGTCGACCCGCTCGATGGCGGCCACCACGTCGCCGACCGTCCGCCACTGCTCGCCGAGCTGCTCGCGGGTGGCGCCGTGGCGCACCGCCCAGGCCCGCAGGATGCCGGCCGCCGAGGCGGCGACCTCGCGCGCGTAGGGGTCGGGGTCCTCGCCGGGCAGCCGGTGCGGCCCGAGCCCGGCCGCGACGCCCCAGCTCCACTGCGCCTCGGCGGGCCGGGAGTAGCGCAGGGAGTGGAAGTCGAGGTTGGAGCCGAGGTCGCCGTCGGCGCGCCGGGTGACGACCGCGTCGAGCCTGCCGCCGGCGTCGAAGTGCACGACGAGCCGCTGCCCCGGCTTGACGCCGGGCGGCAGCGCGAAGCGGTCCTCGGCCTGCCAGGAGTTGAGGTCGACCTGCGCGACGGGCGCGCCCCACAGGTGGTCGGCGGCGTCGTCGGCGATCCAGGCGGCGAGCATCTCCAGGGCGGTCAGGTCGGTCCACGGCTCGATGGCGACGGCGGTGCGCACGACCTCGTCGGGCGGCGGCAGCTTCCCCCCGCGCGGTCTGCTCCACCACTGCTCGCCCAGCTCGCGGGTGCCGACCAGCAGCGCCGCGAGGGCGGCCAGCTCGGCCGAGCGCCGGGTGAGCTGGGCGCCACGGGCCAGTTCGAGCGTGCGCTCGGTGCGCTCGGCACCGAGCACGGGACTCACGTCGCCGATGAGCCGTTCGGCCGTGGGCCGCTCCTCGCCGAGCAGGTTGCGTACGACTCGCCTGGCCTCGGTACGTGCGTCTTCAGCGTGTGCCTGCCGCATACTCGCCACGCTACGCCGGGAGATCCTTTTCCGCGAGAGTCCAGGAGGCAGGCGCCGTCAGGCGCGGCGCCTGGTGCCCCGCCCGAGGAGCCAGCCGAGCGTCACGCCGGCCAGCGCCACACCGGCACCGGTGCCGAACGCGGCCAGCATGACCCACGGCCGCGTCTCGGTGCGCGGCGCGCGGGGCCGCTCGTAGACGGCGGCGGGAGCGGCGTCGGTAAGGCTCCGCGCGTCCGTAAGGGCCCCCGCGTCCGTAAGGGCCGCGGCGTCCGTGAGGGGCGCGGCGTCCGTGAGGGGCGCGGCGTCCTGCGCGGGCGCGACGGCCGGGACCGGGGCGCACAGGTGCTGCTCGACGGCGGTGAAGAACTCCTGGGCGGTGCGCTTGGCCACCGAGCCCAGCATGCGCTGCCCGACGCCGCCGATCATGCCGCCGATGACCGCCTCGGCGTCGTAGTCGACCCTGGTGCCGCCGTCGGCCTCGCTGAGCCGGACCTGCACGGTCGCGTCCACGGTGCCGGGCGCGCCCTGCCCGCGCGCCTTGAGCGTGAAGCGCTCGGGCGGCAGCGGGTCGGACAGCGCCACCTCGCCCTGGTAGACGCCCTTGACGGAGGCCACGCCCGCGTTGACCGTCATCCGGTACGTGTCAGGACCGCACTCCTCCAGCCGCTCGCACCCAGGGATGGTCCGCACCAGCACGGCGGGGTCGCGGAACGCCGCCCACAGCCGGTCCCTGTCCACCCCGATCACGACACTGCCCGCCACGTTCATGTCGCCACTCTAAGCAGCCAGAGCCTCCCGGCTTAAGGGCAACACCTGCCAGACGCGGACCGGCCGGTCGATCATGCCTGGCAAGATTCTGTGGTTATGGTGGGAAAGCGACGGGCGTACGTGACGGTGGGTGTGGTGTGCGCCCTGGCGCTGGCCGCCTGCGGGCCGGGTGACGTGCCCAAGGAGTCCGCCGCGCCGAAGGAGCGGCCCACGGCGTCCGTGACGCCGAGCCCGACCGCGCCGCAGGGCCCGCCCGGGGTCAGGCCGCGCAGGGGCGAGGTACGCCCGATCACCCGCACCGGCGACCTGCCACCGGTGATCAGCTCCATCCCGACCAGGCGCAAGGTCGTCTTCCTCACCATCGACGACGGCTGGGAGCAGGACCCTGGCTTCGTCCAGCAGATCCGCGACGAGCGCATCCCCATCACGGCCTTCGCCATGCGCGACGCGGTGGAGGCCAAGGGCACCCCGGACCAGGCGGGTGGCGAGGCGCGCTACGTTGGCGCCGGCAAGTGGAGATATTTCCGTCAATTGCGTGACGCCGGGGTGGCCGTCGAGAACCACACGCTCACCCACCCCAACCTCCGCCTCCTCGGCCGCGCCGCCCAGCGCAAGGAGATCTGCGGCACGGCCCAGCTGATCAAGAAGGAGGTCGGGACGCGGCCGGCGTTGTTCCGCCCGCCGTTCGGCAACTACAACGCCGACACGCTGCTGGCGGCCAAGAGCTGCGGCGTGCGGGCCGTACTCCTGTGGACCGCGACCGTGCAGCCGGGCGGCAAGATCGCCTACCAGGTGCCCGACAAGCGGCTGCGCCCCGGCGACATCCTGCTCCTGCACTTCCGCCCCAACCTGGCCAGGGACTTCCGCATCCTGGTGAAGAAGATCAAGCGCCGCGGTTACGCCCTGGGCAACCTCCAGGCGTACCTGGACGCCGCCGACCCGCGCTGAGGTCCGCCTCGGGACGTACGGGACGATCCGTCGCGCGGGTGACGCGCATCCCCGCCCCAGCAGGGCATTCTCGAAGCTCGGCAACCAGCACACCCGGGATGTGACGAACGTCGCACCCCATTGCTCTACAGCTTGTAGTACTACTGCAAGTAGATGTACTACAGCTTGTAGAGCAACGACTTTCGGCGGGGATGATGGACGCACTAGACCTGGCGCGGTGGCAGTTCGGGGTGACCACCGTGTACCACTTCCTGTTCGTGCCCCTGACCATCGGTCTCGGGATCTTCGTGGCCGGCCTGCAGACGGCCTGGCACCGCACGGGCAAGGAGCACTACCTCAAGCTGACCAAGTTCTTCGGCAAGCTGTTTCTGATCAACTTCGCCATGGGCGTGGTCACCGGCATCGTGCAGGAGTTCCAGTTCGGGATGAACTGGAGTGAGTACTCCACCTTCGTGGGCGACGTCTTCGGCGCCCCGCTGGCCATGGAGGCGCTGCTGGCCTTCTTCATGGAGTCCACGTTCCTCGGCCTGTGGATCTTCGGCTGGGACCGGCTGCCGAAGAAGGCGCACCTGGCCTGCATCTGGGCGGCGGCCATCGGCTCGAACATCTCCGCCTACTTCATCCTCGCCGCCAACGCCTGGATGAAGCACCCGGTCGGCTACGAGGTCGTGGACGGCAAGGCCAGGATGACGGACCTGTGGGCGGTGCTCACCAACTCCACGGCGGTGGCCCAGGTGCCGCACGTGATCGGCGGGGCGTTCGTGGTGGCGGGCGGCTTCGTGCTGGCGGTCTGCGGCTACTGGTTGCTGCGCACGCGTGGCACGCGGGCCGCCGCCATGTGGCGCGGCGCCGCCCGCGCCGCGCTGCTGATGACCGCGCTCGCGGGCGCGGTGGTCGCGGGCACCGGCGACATGTCCGCCAAGCTCATGTACGAGCAGCAGCCGATGAAGCTGGCCGCCGCCGAGGGTCTGGAGCGCGACACGGCGGGCGCGGCGTTCAGCGTCGCCCCCGGCATCGAGATCCCCAAGGTGCTGAGCTTCCTCGCCACCAACGACCCCGACGCCGTCGTCGCCGGCACCGAGGACCTGCAGCGCCGCTTCGAGGAGCAGTTCGGCCCCGGCGACTACCGCCCCAACGGCCCCGTCGTGTTCTGGTCGTTCCGCGTGATGATCGCCTTCGGCATGGCCACCGTCGGCCTGTCGGTGCTCGGGCTGTGGCTGACCAGGCGCCGCCGGGCCTTCCCCGCGTGGCTGTCGAAGGCGCTGCTGCTCGCGCTGCCGCTGCCGCTGGCCGCGGTGATCGCCGGCTGGCTGCTCAGCGAGATCGGCCGCCAGCCGTGGACGGTCGCCGGCGAACTGCTGACCGCCGCGAGCGTCTCCCCCGGCGTGACGCTGGCCGAGGTGGCCACCTCCCTGGCGATCTTCACCCTCGTGTACGGCGTCTTCACCGTGGCCGAGGCCGTGCTGCTGGCCAGGCACGTACGCAAGGGCGTCGAGGAGCCCGCCCCCGAGCCCGCGGCCGAGCGGCGCGAACCGCAGCTCATGTACTGAGCCCATGTGACGAGTTGAGGAGCTTCCCGTGATCGAGTTGTGGTTCGCCATCATCGCCTTCCTGTGGACCGGCTACTTCGTCCTCGAAGGCTTCGACTTCGGCGTCGGCATGCTGGCCCCGGTGGTCAGCAGGAACGCCGCCGAGCAGCGCGCCAGCCTGCAGACCATCGGCCCGGTGTGGGACGGCAACGAGGTGTGGCTGATCACCGCGGTCGGCGCCATGTTCGCCGCGTTCCCCGCCTGGTACGCCGGCGTGTTCAGCACGTTCTACCTGCCCGTGACGCTGATCCTGGTCGGGCTGATCCTGCGCGGGCTCGGCCTGGAGTGGCGGAGCAAGGTCGCGAACCCGGCCTGGTGCGACCTCGCGGTCGTGGCGGGCAGCGCGCTGCCGGCGTTCCTGTGGGGCACGGTCTTCGCCCACCTGCTGTTCGGCGGCCTGCTCGCGGCCCTGCTCGGCGGCGCGTTCACGCTGGCCGTGTGCGTCCTGCACGGCGCGGTGTTCCTGGCGCTGAAGACCACCGGCCAGGTGCGCCGCCGCGCCAGGACCGCCGCGCTCGCCGCCGCAGGGGTGACGCTGCCGGTGGCGGTGTTCGCCCTGTCGGGCCTCGGCACCGGCCCCGCCCTGGCCGCGATGGCGGCGCTGGCCGCGGCCACGGCGCTGATCTGGCGGCGCAGGGAGGGATGGGCGTTCGGCGCGACGGCCGGCGCGATCGTGCTGACCACGCTGGCGGTCTTCATGGAGCTGCGGCTGCGCCCGCTGCCGGGGCTCACGCTGGCCGAGGCGGCGTCGGGGCCGTACACGCTGACCATGCTGAGCTGGATCGGGCTGATCGCCCTGCCGTTCGTGCTGGTCTACCAGGGGTGGACGTACTGGGTGTTCAGGAAGCGGGTCCTGGTGCCTGCCGGCTGACCCGCGCCTCCTTCGTCAGGTGCAGGTCGCCGCCGAGCCGCTCATGCAGCAGGTCGAGCACCTGCCGGCCGGCCAGCACCGTCCACCTGGGTCCCACCAGGTACGGGTTCTTCTCCGGCGCGGCGTCCATCCAGGCGTCCTTCCCGGCCTGGCTGGCGAAGGTCGTGACGAAGAACTCGCCGTCGGGGGTCTTGCAGTAGCCGGTACGGATCTCCGGCGCGTCCACCTGCATCCGGGGCGCGCAGCCGACCTTGGCGGCCAGTTGCTCGACGGTGACGGGGGCGGCGCCGGCCCGCTGCGCGCTCGCCGTGACGTAGCCGCCGACGCTCCCGGAGGAGCAGCCGGCGACCAGTCCGGCCAGCAGCGCGAAAGCGGCCAGACGTGGAAATGTCGTCATGTGCAGAGGTACGCACCTGCGGGAGGCCAGGTTCAGGACCCGCCGACCCCTTGACCGGTCACTGGGGGGCGGGGGTCTGGGAGACGCGGTGGTCGGTCAGGTGGAGGTCGCCGTTGAGCGGGCCCTTGAGCACCTCCAGCACCTTCAGCGGCCCGAGCACCGTCCACTTGGGCCCCACCAGGTGCGGGTTGTACTCGGGCGCCTCGTTCATCCAGGCGTCCTTGAGCTTCTCGGTCTTGAAGGTGTTGACGAAGAACTCGCCGGCGTCCGTCTTGCAGAACGCGGTCCTGACGTCCTCGGCCTCGACCTGCATCTTGGGCTTGCAGCCGACCTTCTCCGAGATCTGCTCGACGGTCATCGGCTTGGGAGTGGCCGGCTCCGCCCCGTCCGCTGCGACGTAGTCGCTCCAGCCGCCTCCTGAGGAGCAGCCGGCGACCAGTCCGGCCAGCAGCGCGAAAGCGGCCAGACGTGGAAATGTCGTCATGTGCGAGGGTACGCAGCCCCGCCGCCTCCGGTTCACCCGGATCGGCCGCCCCTTGCGGTGCGCAGCGTGTGGAGGTCGGACGGGGAGATCGGCATGCGGTCGATCGGGATGCCCTCGGCGTCCTCGACGGCCGAGGCGATGACCGCCGACACCGGGATCACGCCCGCCTCCCCCGCCCCCTTGACGCCGAGCGGGTTGAGCGGCGACGGCGTCTCCAGGTGGCCGGTCTCGACGCGGGGGATCTCGGTCGCGTACGGCATGAGGAAGTCCATGAAGGAGGCGTTCACCAGCTGGCCGTGCTGGTCGTAGACCATCCGCTCGTACAGGGCGCCGCCGATGCCCTGGGCGACGCCGCCGTGGATCTGCCCCTCGACGATCATCGGGTTGATGAGCCGCCCGCAGTCGTGCACCACGGCGTACCTGACGACCTTGATCTCGGCGGTGTCGGGGTCGGTCTCCACGATGGCGGCGTGCATCCCGGCCGCGAACGTGGAGCGGATCGGCGAGTAGTAGTCGCGCCCCTCCAGGCCGGGCTCCTCGCCCTCGGCGACAGGCGGCTTGTCCGGATCGGCGGCGCCGGAGAACTGGGTGGCCTTGGCGGCCTCCTCGTCGAAGGCGTACCTGAGCGGGTTGGCGAGCACGGCCACCGTGGACAGCGGGATGGACGCCGACGGCGTGCCCGCCACGTGCACGAGCCCGTCGGTGACGGTCAGATCCGCGGGGTCGGCCTCCAGGGCGTCGGCGGCGATGCGCAGCGCCTTCTCGCGGACCTTCCTGCACGCCAGGGCGATGGCGTTGCCGCTGACGACGGCGGCCCTGGAGGCGAAGGTGCCGACCGCGTACCCGAAACGGCGGGTGTCGCCGGTGACCACGCTGACCCGCTCGATGGGCACGCCCAGCTCGGCGGCGGCGATCTGGGCGAAAGCCGTCTCGTGGCCCTGCCCCTGCGAGGTGAGGCCGGTGGAGACGTGCACCCGGCCGTCGGAGGTGATCTGCACGTGCCCGCCCTCGTACGGGCCGACTCCGGTGCCCTCGACGTAGCAGCCGATGCCGATGCCGCGCCCAGGACGCCGCTCGAAGGAGTCCCAGCCGATCAGCTCCTTGATCATGCGGAGCATCTCGGGATAGTTCCCGCTGTCGTAGATGAGCGGCCGGCCGTCCTGGAAGATCATCCCCTGGTCGTACGGGAACTCGTCGGGCTGGATGAAGTTGGCCGCCCGCACCTCCGTGCGGTCCTTGCCGAGGTGCCGCGCGATCTTGTCGAGCGTGCGCTCCATGCAGAACACGCCCTGCGGCCTGCCCGCCCCACGATAGGGCGTGACCTGCACGGTGTTGGTGTAGACGGCGGTGAACTCGACCCGGTACGCCCCCGGCTTGTACGGCCCGAGCAGCTGCGTCGAGGTGACGATCGGGACGATGATCCCGTACGGCGTGTAGGCCCCGTGGTCGTGCAGGATGCTCACGTCGAGGCCCAGCACGCGCCCGTCGTCGTCGAACCCGACCCGCACGTGCTGCACCTGCGCCCGCTCGTGCGCCGACGACACGAAGTGCTCGCGGCGGTCCTCGGCCCACTTGATCTCGCGGTTCAGCGTCATGGCCGCCCACGGCACCAGGATCTCCTCGGGCCACGGATGCACGATCTTGACGCCGAAGCCGCCGCCCACGTCGGGCGCGATCACCTCGACCTGCGGCAGCGGCAGGCCGAGCGCGGCGGCCACGGCCATCCTGACGCTGGTCGAGGTCTGGGTGCTGGAGTAGACGCGCAGGTCGCGGCCGTCCCAGCGGGCGTACACGCCGCGGCCCTCCAGCGGCATGCTGGCGCTGCGCTCGATGTCGAGCCGGAAGGACAGGGTGTGCGGCGCGCCCTCGATCGCCTCTCCTGCGCCCCGGCCGTCGGTGGCCGGGACCTCCTGGACGAGGTGGGCGCCGACGTTGCCCGGCACGTCCTCGTGCACGAGCTGCGCCCCCTGCACGGCCTCCGCCAGGCCGACGACGGGCTTCAGCGGCTCGTAGTCGACCTCGATGAGCGCGCAGGCGTCCTCGGCCGCGTAACGGTCGGCGGCCACCACCATGACCACCGGCTCGCCGACGTGCCTGACGACGTCCCTGGCCAGCGGGTAGGCGGTGCGGCCGTGGGTGAGCGCCGGGTGCGGGATGAGCAGCGGCAGCGGCCGTCCGACGCGCTCCGGCAGGTCCTCCCAGGTGTGGATGGCGACCAGCCCGTCCACGTCGAGCGCCGCCGAGACGTCGATGTCGCGGATGCGGGCGTGCGCGTGCGGGGAACGCACGAACGCCGCCGCCAGCGCCTCCTGCCCGAGGTCGTCGAGGTAGCGGCCCTGGCCGGTGAGCAGCCGCTGGTCCTCCCTGCGCGCCACCGGCTCCCCGAGCCACCGCGTCGTCATGCCTCCTCCGCCAGCAGCTCGGCGGCCCGGTGGACGGCCTTGACGATGTTCTGGTAGCCGGTGCAGCGGCACAGGTTGCCCGAGATGCCCTCGACCACCTCCTCGTCCGTCGGCGCCGGGTTGTCGCGCAGCAGCGCCGTCACCGTGCACAGGAAGCCCGGCGTGCAGAAGCCGCACTGCAGGCCGTGGCACTCGGCGAAGGCCCGCTGCACCGCCGACAGCCGCCCGTCCTCCCCTGCCAGGCCCTCCACGGTGGTCAGCTCGGCGCCGTCCACGGTCACCGCGAACGTCAGGCACGAGCGCACCGGGCGGCCGTCGAGCAGCACCGTGCAGCAGCCGCAGACGCCGTGCTCGCAGCCGACGTGCGTCCCGGTCAGGCCCAGGTCGTGGCGCAGGCAGTCGGACAGCAACCGCCGCGCGGGCACGCGCGCCCGCCTCGCCGTCCCGTTCACGACCAGCGTGATCTCGTGGAGCACGTTCTCCCGGCTCATGTTCTCGCGGCTCGTGGTTCCGTGGCTGGTGGTTTCGTAGCTCTTGTTTTCGTGGCTCGTGGTTTCGTGGCTCGTTGTCTCGTGCCGGGTGGTCTCATGGCCCATGGGCCGCCGCCCCCTCCCGCGCCGCGTCGTGCAGCGCCCGTTCGGCCAGGACGCCCACCAGGTGCCGCCGGTAGGCGGCGGTGGCGTGCAGGTCGTCGTCCGGATCGGTCGCGGCGCGTACGGCGTCGGCCGCCCCCGCGAGCTTGTCGAGCTCCACGACGACCGGCACGGGCCCGACCCCGATGCACGCCACCCGCGCCCGCCCGTCCGGCGTGACCAGCGCGCACACCCCGGCCAGCGCGTAGTCGCCGTGCCGCCGCGCCACCTCGTGGAACGCCACCCCCACGCCCTCCTCCACCGCGGGGAAGAACGCCGAGACGGCCAGCTCGCCGGGCCGCGCCGCCGACTCCATGGGCCCGACGAAGAACTCGGCGGCCGGCACGTCACGCATCACCGCCACACCGCCGGCCGAGCGCTCGGCCGCACCACCGGCCGAGCCGCCATCCGGGGAGCCGCCGGCCGGGCCGCCGTCCCATCGGGCCAGCCGAACGGAGCCGCCCAGCACCGCCAGCACCGCGGGCAACTCGGCCGCCGGATCGGCGTGCACGAGGCTGCCCACCACCGTGCCGCGATTCCTGATCACGGGGTGGGCGACCAGCTTGAGCGCCTGCGTCAGCAGCGGGTGCGCGCCCGCCCGCTCGGCGTCGGAGTGCCGGACCAGCGCCCCCACCCGGACGCCCTCCGGCGTCACCTCCAGGCCGTCGAGCCCCGCCACCCGGTTGATGTCCACCAGGTGGCCGGGCGCGGCCAGCCGCATGTTCAGCATGGGGATGAGGCTCTGCCCGCCCGCCAGCACCTTGCCGCCCTCGGCCCCCACCTCGGCCAGCGTCCGCAGCGCCGCGCCGAGGTCGCGGGGAGCGTGGTAGGCGAAGGGCGGCGGCTTCAAGCCTCACTCCGTACGGGCTCCGGGCTGCGTCCCGCGATGGCGCGCAGCAGGTGGTAGCCGCCCAGCACCACGATCGTGCCGAGCGCGATGCCCTCCAGGGTGAAGTCGCCTCCGATGGCGTGCTGCACGGGTCCGATGGCCAGGATCATGCCCGCCCCGATCGGAACCATGTTCACGGGATCGGCGAAGTTCACCCGGTTCTCGATCCAGATCTTCGCGCCGAGCAGGCCGATCATGCCGTACAGGATGACCGTGACGCCGCCCAGCACGCCGCCCGGCGTGGCCGCGACCAGCGCGCCGAACTTCGGGCACAGCCCGAACGCGATGGCGATGACGCCGGCGATGTAGTAGGCGGCCGTCGAGTAGACCTTGGTGGCCGCCATGACGCCGATGTTCTCCGCGTACGTCGTGGTCGGCGAGCCGCCCACCGCGCTGGTGACCACGGTCGCGACGCCGTCGGCCGTCACGGCGCGGCCAACGTACGGGTCGACGTCCGTGCCCGTCATCTCCCCCACGGCCTTGACGTGCCCGATGTTCTCCGCGATCAACGCGATCACGGCCGGCAGCACCAGGAGCACCGCCGAGGTCTTGAAGTCGGGGGCGTGGAAGTTCGGCAGCCCGAACCAGGGCGCCGCCGCCACCGCGTCGAAGCTCACCCGGTCGTGCGGGAACGCCGTGGCCACGCAGTACGTGCCCTCGACCGGGCAGGCCGCGCCCGCCGCGTCGCGCAGGTTCGCGCCGGGCAGCACCGACGTGACGGGCCCCACCGCCAGGTCGAGCAGCCACGACAGCACGAACCCGGACACCAGCCCGATCAGCACCCCGATCCGCCCGATGAACCCCTTGAACAGCACGATCACCACGAACGTGATGAGCATCGTGATGAGCGCCACCCAGTGGTCCTGCGGCCAGTAGACGTCCGCGACCACGAACGCCAGCCCGAACCCGATGAGCATCACCACCGCGCCGGTCACCACCGGCGGGAAGATCTTGTGGATGATGGACACGCCGAGGAAGTGGATCGCCAGCCCGGCCAGCGCCAGCACGAACCCGGCCACCAGGATCGCGCCCGTCACGATCGCGTCGGCGCCCGCGGTGTCGCCGCCGGCCGCCGCCCTGATGGCGAACACGCCGCCGACGAACGACGCGCTCGTGCCCAGGTAGCTGGGCACCTTTCCCTTGACGATCAGCAGGAACAGGATCGTCGCGACGCCCGACATCATCACCGCGACGTTGGGGTCGAGCCCCATCACCAGCGGGAAGACGAACGTCGCCCCGAACATCGCGATCACGTGCTGTGCCCCGAACCCCACCATCCGGGGCCAGCTCAGCCGTTCGTCCGGCCTGACCACCTCGCCGGGGGCCAGATGCCTGCCGTCACCGTGTTTGGTCCATCCCACAACCATGGCAAGCCCCTCTTGTACTGGGCGCTGGGCCGGCGTCACGTACCGTTGCGGGCACATTAGGCCCGACGGCACGCGCTCACACGGGCATGATCTGCCAAATCTGGCCCGCCGACCAGAGCCAACCTCGCGCACATGAGCAGACCCGCCCTGTGAGGGGTGTCATGTGAGGGATGTTCGGTGAGTGCGGAGGGCTATGAGGCCGCGGGCTCCTCGCGCCGGACGGCGCGCAGCAGGTGGTAGCCGAGCAGCAGGACGATCGTGCCGAGCGCGATGCCGCTCAGCGCGAACGTGTCGGTGATCGGGAACGCGACCGGGCCGATCGCGCAGATGATGCCCGCCCCCGTGGGCACCAGGTTGCCCGGGTCCGACAGGTTCACCCGGTTCTCGATCCAGATCTTGGCGCCGAGCAGGCCGATCATGCCGTACAGGATGGTCGTCACGCCGCCCAGCACGCCGCCGGGCGTGGCCGCGATGAGCGCGCCGAACTTGGGGCACAGGCCGAACAGGATCGCGATCACCGCCGCGATGTAGTAGGCGGCCGTCGAGTAGACCTTGGTGGCCGCCATGACGCCGATGTTCTCCGCGTACGTGGTCGTCGCCGGCCCGCCGACCGCCGTCGCCACCACCGTGCCGACGCCGTCGGCCATCACCGCGCGGCCCATGTAGGCGTCCACGTCCGTGCCGGTCATCTCGCCCACGGCCTTGACGTGCCCGACGTTCTCCGCGATGAGCGCGATCACCACCGGCAGCACCAGCACGATCGCCGAAGCCTCGAACACCGGCCCGTGGAACGACGGCAGGCCCACCCAGTCGGCCTGCGCGACCGCGTCGAGGTTGACCCGGAAGTGCTCGGTCACCTGGCCGCTGTCGTCGGGTGCGGTGATCTTGCCGCCGACGACGTCCCATCCCCACGACAACAGGAACCCGAACACCAGCCCCAGCAGCACCCCGATCCGGCCGAGGAAGCCGCGGAACACGCCGATGAACACGAACGTCGCCGCCATCGTCAGCAGCGCCACCCAGGGGTCCTTCGGCCAGTAGACGTCGGCCGCCACGTACGCCATGCCGAACCCGATGAGCATGACCACGCCGCCGGTGACGATGGGCGGGAACACCCGGTGCAGGACGCCGACGCCCAGCTTGTGGATCGCGAACCCGCAGACGGCCAGCACCACCCCGACCGCCAGCAGCGCCCCCGTGACGGTCGCGTCGCCGCCGCCCGCCGCCCTGATCGCGACGACCGCGCCGACGAACGACGCGCTGGACCCGACGTAACTCGGGATCCTCCCCTTCACGATGAGCAGGAAGAGGATCGTCGCGACCCCGGACATCATCACGGCCAGGTTCGCATCCAGCCCCATGACCAGCGGGAACACGAACGTCGCCCCGAACATCGCGATGACGTGCTGCGCGCCGATGCCCACCATCCTGGGCCAGCTCAGCCGCTCGTCCGGCTTGACCACCTCACCCGGCGTCAGGCGCTTCCCATCGCCGTGCACCTTCCACCCCAACGCCACGCCCGCACCTCAATCTCCCGCCTGACCAGCGGGTACGACCACGAAATATGTCGCAGAGCACAATAGAGGGTGCCCCCTAATTCCAGTACGCCGGGCGCCGATATTCGACGCCGTCCGGCCCGCACACCACTTCGGGGAACTGGCTCTGGCGGACGATCGCGTCGCCCAACGGCAACCACGCGTCGCTCACCTGCCGCAGGCTCTCCGAGCGCCGTCGCGGCGGGAACACGGTGACCACCCTGGTCTTGGTGCCACGCACCGCGTCGATCCTCCTGATGACGTGCACGGCGGCGCACAGGTCGGAGTCGGCCGACACGACCATGACCGCGTCGACCCGTCCGGTCGCCACGTCGTCCACCATGGCCGCGGCCAGCGCCACGTCGGACTGCTTCTCGGCGTAGGTCCGCCACTTGTGACCGCAGGCGCGGCAGCGGCACTTCTGCTCCTGGAACCGGCCCAGGACCACCCGCGCCCCGCTGCACTCCAGCGCCGCGAGGTAGACCTGCTGGCGGGCCGTGGCCGGCGGGTCGTCGCGGATGGGGGCCGAGAAGTAGTTGAGCCCGACGAGCCGCTGGTGCGGGCGGAGCACCCGCGTCGCCATGCCGAGGAGGTCGAGCCAGAGGAAGCGCCTGCCGCCGAGTTCGCGCAGTCCGTAGTACATGTTGAAGCCGTCCACGTAGACGCCTACGCGCTGACCTTCGGGATTCGACTTGTCGCGCACCGCTATCACGTCCTAACATGTAGTGACCCGCCCGGGGCTACGATCCCGGGTACTACGGCCCCCGTCAGGGGGCCGTTTCTTTTTGCGGCACTGATGCTAGTAAACAGTACGTAATGACGTGATGACTTTTCGTGAACGCCCGCCGCGCTACTCCACGCGGATCGAGAACCCCTCGCCGCTGACCACCTGGCCCGACCGGATCTTGGCGCGTTTGCGCAGCTCGACCTCGCCGTCGACCATCACCATGCCCTCGGCGACGAGCTGTTTGGCCATGCCGCCCGTCTCGGTGATGCCGCAGTATTTGAGCAGGTCGCACAGCGGGATGTAGTCGGAGCGCAGTTCGAAGTCCACGAGCGACCAGCCTAGATGCAGCTCAGATGCCGCGCATGCGCAGCACGTGCAGCGCCAGCGTGAGGTTGAGCCGCAGGTGGGGGTCGTCGGTGAAGTTGCCGAGCAGGCGTTCGAGCTTGCCGATGCGGTAGCGCAGCGTGTTGTAGTGGAAGTGCAGCCGGCGCGCGGTCTCGGCGACGTTGAGGTTGGTCTCCAGGAGCACCTGGAGGGTGCGGCGCAGGTCGGCGTTCTCGGCGTCGTCATCGGAGGCGAGCGGGCCGAGCGTCTCGCGGACGAACGCGTGCAGCTCGTCGGTGTCGTTGACCAGCGACAGCAGCCGGTAGACGCCGAGCTGGTCGAAGTGCGCGACCGCGCCGGGCCCGTGGAGCTGGCGTCCGACGCGGGCCGCCTTCAGGGCCTGCGAGTACGCCTCGGGCAGCATCTCCGCCCCGGGGCTCGGCCGGGAGGTGCCGGTGGAGAAGGTGGCGGGCGGCAGGTCGGCGAAGGCGGAGGCGGCGTCCTTGGCGACTCGGGCGGCGTCGAGCGAGGCGTCCACGACGGCCACGACCTCGTGGGAGAACCCGGCGACCGCGCCCTGCGGGTCGTGCCGCCTGATGGCGGCGGTCCAGCAGGCGACGAGCCGGTCCTGGGCGCTGCGCTCGTCGCCGTCGGGGTCGAGCTCGGCGACGAGCACGGTGACGGGCCTGGCGAGGTTCCAGCCGAAGGCGCGCGCCCTTGAGGTGACCCGCTCGGCGGTGCCGGCCCGTCCGGTGAGCACGTCGCGCAGGAAGTCGGCGCGGTATTTGCTCTCGACGGCGTTGACCGCCTCCTGCCGGGTGACGACGAGCGCGGCGACGGTGGCGGCGCGTTCGAGTATGCCGACGTCGCTGTCCCTGATCGCGCCCGACGGGCTGTAGGCCACGATACGGCCGTGGTGGTGCCCGCCGGCCAGCACGGGCACGGCCGCGAACGAGCGCACCAGGCCGGGCGAAGGTGATGCGGGCGGGCCCTCGTGGGCGATCGACTCGCGCAGGACGGCCACGTGCTCGGCCGGCCCGGCGGTGGCGAGGACGCGGCCCGTGCCGTCGACGGCCGCCACCGACACGTCGAGCAGCTGGGCCACCTCGGCGGTGACCTCGTTGAGCCCGCCCCCGGCCAGCACGACCTGGACGAGCGCCCGGTGCGCCTCCTCGGCGCGGGCGAGCACGGCGGCCTGCCGGTTGAGTATGTCGGTCAGCACCTGGTTGAGGATGTCGTCGAAGCCGACGTCGTTGGGCAGCAGGATGAGCGGGAAGCCGAGCCGGTCGGCCTGCTCGACCATCTCGTCGGGCAGCTCGTCGACGTAGCGGCCGAGCTTGATGGCCAGCGCGGCCAGCCCGCGCTCGTCGAGGTCGGCGACCAGCCGGCCGAGCGACTGGGGCGTGTTGCGCAGCGGGTAGCCGGTGGTCAGCAGCAGCTCGTGCGGTTTGACCCAGGCGAGGATGTCGGGCACTTCCATCACGTTGAGCCGCTGCACGATGCGGCCGAGCCCGCTCTCCCCCGCGATCAGCCGCGCGCCGGCGAGGGTGGACACGCCGAGCACCTCTCCGACGGACACGCCGTGGATGATCGTGCCGGTGCTGGCGAGACGGACGGGGGGCTCCATAGAGCGATTGTGACCCCGGCGACCGTCTGTCAGGAAGAGCCAACCATCGCGCTGACTGTTGGCAAATTTACCCGTACGGAGGGTTCGTCGGCCGTTCTACGGTCAGGTCCAAGGTCGGTTGGGAGGTCCGGTGGCCGTCAGTACTCATGCGCGGCGTACCCGCGTGCACGTCACGGGTGCGGCCAGCACGGCGGTGCGCGCGTTGCTGGAGGCACAGCGGCGTCCCGCGCGGGTGCTCGCGGCGTTCCCTCAGGGCGTGTATCTGGAGGTCAGGACCGAGGTGGAGCCGTCAGTGATCGCGGTGATCACGGGCGAGGCCACCCGGCTCCCGAACTCCGTGCTGCTGGCCGCCCCGCTGCCGCACCTCACGGTGGGTGACGACGCGGCGGTGGGTGACCGGGCGATCGAGCTGGGCCCGCTGAGCCTGACCGTACGCCGGTGGTGGGATCCGGCGCCGCCGCTCGGCGCGGTGGACAGGGACCTGCTGGCGCGGGCCGTGGACGAGCTGACCGAGCCGCCCGGCGCTGGGCTGTCCGGTGACGCCTCGGTGGAGTTGCTCGCGGACAGTTGCGCGAAGGGGTGGCTGCTGGGCGCCGTGACGGCGGCCGAGCGGCTGGTCGGGCTGGGCCCGGGACTCACGCCGAGCGGGGACGACGTGCTGGCTGGGCTGCTGGTGGCGCTGCGGCATCTCGGCAGGGCCGCCGACGCGGGGCGGGCCGTGGGGCTGGCCGACTGGCTGGCGGCGACCGTGACGTACGACGCCCGCACCCGGACGACGCCGATCTCCGCGACCCTCCTGCACTGCGCGGCCAGGGGCGAGGCCAGTCCCGAGGTGCTCGGCGTGCTGCGCGGCCTGGCCGGGCGGCAGGCGCTGGCTCCGGCGCTGCGCCGCCTGCACCGGCTCGGCCACACCTCGGGCAGCGACCTCGCCCAGGGCGTCGGGATCGGCGCGCGTACCGTCCTGTCGCTGGGGGCGGCCGGATGAGCGAGCCGCTGGTGCTGGCGCGGCGGGGGGCGTACCACGACTCGGTGACGCTCATGCGGGTCAGCCGGGCACTGTCGGAGCTGCCCGGTGTGACGGCCGCGATGGTCGCGATGGGCACCGATCTCAACGTCTCGATCCTGCGCGACATGGGTTTCGACGTGCCGGCGGCGGGGCCGTCCGACCTGCTGATCGCGGTACGCGCCGCGGACGCGGACGCGGCTGTGGCGGAGGCTGATCGGCTGCTCGCGGGCACGCACAGGGCCGAGTCCTCGGCGGCGGAGCAGCCGCCGCTGACCACCCGTTCGGCCGCCGCCCGCGACGCGGCGAACCTGGTGCTGGTCTCGACGCCCGGCGAGTACGCCTTCTTCGAGGCCCTGGACGCCGTCGAGGCCGGCCTGCCCGTCATGATCTTCAGCGACGGCGTCACGGTCGCGCAGGAGCGGCGGCTGAAGGAGCTGGCCGAGGCGAAGGACGTGCTGGTCATGGGCCCCGACTGCGGCACCGCCGCGATCGGCGGCGCCGGGCTCGGCTTCGCGAACGTGCTGTCGCCCGGGCCGGTCGGCGTGGTGGCCGCGTCGGGCACGGGGGCGCAGCAGGTGACGTCGCTGCTCGACTGGGCGGGCGTGGGGGTCAGCCACGTGCTCGGGGTGGGCGGAAGGGACCTGTCGGCCGAGGTGGGCGGCCTGTCCACGCGGCGCGCCCTGCGCATGCTGGACGACGACCCGGCCAGCGAGCTGATCGTGCTGGTCTCCAAGCCGCCGTCCCCCGGGGTGGCGCGCGAGGTGGCGGCAGAACGCCTGCGCACCCCCGTGGTGCACGCCCTGCTCGGCACGTCCGGCGGCGATCTGACCACGGCGGCCGAGCAGGTGCTGCGGGTGCTCGGCAGGGCCGTCCCCGAGTGGCCGTCCTGGCCGGCCGCGCCCGGCTCGCGTCCGGCCGCCAAAGCGCTCAAGGGCCTGTACGCCGGCGGCACGCTGTGCGCCGAGTCCGCCCTGCTGGCCGGTTCAGGCGACTTCGTGGACTTCGGCGACGACGCCTACACCAGGGGCCGCGCCCACCCGATGATCGACCCGGCCCTGCGCGTCGAGGCCCTGTCCCGGGCCGTGGAGACGGACGTGGTGCTCATGGACGTCGTGCTCGGCCACGGCGCCGACCCCGACCCGGCCGCCGCGCTGGCCCCCGCGATCGCCCGTACGCCGGCCACGGTGGTCGTCGCCCTGGTCGGCACCGAGGGCGACCCGCAGGACCTGCACCGGCAGGCCGCCGCGTTCCGCGAGGCGGGCGCGTCGGTCTTCGTCTCCAACGCCCAGGCCGCCCGCCACGCCAGGAGCCTGATGTGACCGGGCGGGAGTTCGCTCTGATCGCCCAGGCCGTTCGCCCTGCCAGGAGCCCGATGTGACCCCTCAGCCCGAGACCGTGCCCGGCCTGCTCGACGGGCCGCCCCGCGTGATCACCGTCGGGGCCGGGCTGCTCGACGAGGCGTTGCGGGAGCAGGCCGTGGCGACGGTCCCGGTCGCCTGGCGCCCGCCGCTGCCCGGCACCGAGCAGGCGCTGGCCCGGGTGCTGGCCGATCCGCGCAGGCAGGAGGCCAACGCGGTGGCCGTCGGCCGGCTGACGGCGGCCAGACCGCACCTGGCAGGCGTGCGGCGGGCCTCGGAGATCCTCGAACCCGGCCTGTTCCTGCACGCGGGCCCGCCCATCACGTGGGAGCGGGCGTCGGGCCCGATGCGCGGCGCGCTGATCGGCGCGATGCTGCTGGAGAGCCTGGCCGCCGACGAGGAGGACGCCGCCGACCGGCTGGCGGCGGGCGCGGTCGAGCTGCGCCCCTGCCACGAGCACGGGGCGGTGGGCCCGATGGCGGGCGTGGTGAGCCCGTCGATGTGGCTGTTCGAGGTGCACGACGCCGAGCACGGCGGCACCGCGTACTGCTCGCTGAACGAGGGCCTGGGCAAGGTGCTGCGGTACGGCGCGTACGGGCCCGAGGTGCTCGACCGGCTGCGCTGGATGGACCAGGTGCTCGGCCCGGCGCTGGCGGGGGCGCTGGAGCGTACGGGGCCGATCGACCTGCGCGCGCTGATCGCGCAGGCCCTGCAGATGGGCGACGAGCTGCACAACCGCAACCGCGCGGCCACCTCGCTGCTGCTGCGCGAGCTGGCTCCCGCGATCGTGGAGGCGGCGCCGGGCGACGCGGCGCAGGTGCTGCGCTTCATCAACGGCAACGACCACTTCTTCCTGAACGCGGGCATGGCCGCGGCCAAGGTCAGCACCGACGCGGCGCGCGACGTGCCTGGCTCGTCGCTGGTGGTGGCGATGGCGCGCAACGGCACCGATTTCGGGGTGCAGGTGTCGGGGCTGGGCGGGCGCTGGTTCACCGGGCCCGCCGGGGTGCCGCACGGGCTCTATCTGGGCGCGTACGGGCCGGACGACGCGAACCCGGACATCGGCGACTCGACGATCACGGAGACGTCGGGGCTCGGCGGTTTCGCGATGGCGGCGGCGCCGGCGATCGTGCGGTTCGTGGGCGGCGAGGTGGCGGACGCGGTGCGGGCCACCCGGTCGATGTACGAGATCACGCTGGCCGAGCATCCCGCCTACCAGATTCCCGGCCTCGGCTTCCGCGGCACGCCGGTGGGGATCGATGTGGCGCTGGTGGCGCGGACGGGGCTGCTGCCGGTGGTCAACACGGGGATCGCGGGCCGGGTCGCGGGCACCGGTCAGGTCGGTGCCGGCCTGGTGGAGCCGCCGGTGGAGGCGTTCACGAGCGCCCTCCAAGCCCTGTCCGTTTTGGGTAAGTGATCCATTTTAATCCCTATATTTCTGCACGTCAGGATTGTTGTCAGACAATGTCACCTTCCCTTGTGCATTCCCCGCCGATATCGTGACGATCCTCCATAATCTGCAAGTAGCGTGAGAACGCACGTGACGGATGAGGCGAGATGGGGGCGGGAACATGGCAGCCGACCGCTTGCTCAGCGGACCCGGCCCAGAGGGGGGTGCCGCGGGGGGCTCTTCGCAGAGCCAGGGGCGCCTGATCGGCAGACGCTACCGGCTGATGTCGCCCGTGGGCAGGGGCGGCATGGGCATGGTGTGGCACGCGCACGACGTGCTGCTCGACCGTGACGTGGCGGTCAAGGAGCTGATCCTGCCGTACGGGCTGGACGACGCGGGCAAGCAGGTGGCGCACCGGCGCATGCTGCGCGAGGCCAGGTCTGCCGGGCGGCTGACACACCCGGGCATCGTGACCGTGCACGACGTGGTCGAGGAGGACGGCCGGCCCTGGATCGTGATGGAGCTGGTCCGCGCGTGGTCGCTGGAGCAGGCCGTACGCCAGAGCGGCCCGCTGCCGGTGGTCCAGGCGGCCGAGATCGGCATCCGCGTGCTCGACGCGCTCAGGCACGCGCACGCGCACGGCATCCTGCACCGCGACATCAAGCCCGGCAACGTGCTGCTGACCTCGGACCGGGTGGTGCTGACCGACTTCGGCATCGCCGCCATAGAGGGCGACGTGACGATCACGCAGACCGGGCTGCTGATGGGCTCGCCGGCGTACATCCCGCCCGAGCGCCTGTCCGGCCAGCCGATCGGGCAGGCCGCCGACCTGTGGTCGTTCGGCGCCACCCTGTACGCCGCCGTCGAGGGGCGGCCCCCGTACGAGGGGCCCGACCCGGTGGCGGTGCTCGGCTCGGTGCTGACCCAGGAGCCGATCAGGCCGCAGCGGGCCGGCTCGCTGCTGCCGGTGATCGAGGGCCTGCTGCACAAGAACCCGAACGAGCGGCTGACCTCCGAGCAGGTCATGGAGATGCTGGAGGCGGTGCTGCGGGCGCACGGCGCGCCCAGGCCGCGCACGCCCGAGACGCTGCCGAGCCCGACCGACTCGACGCCCGCCAACCTGCTGCCGCCGCTGGAGCCGCCGTCGGGGCCGATGCCGTCGCGCATCGTGGAGACGCCGTCGGGGCCGGTGCGGGTGCCGTACGACCCGATCACGAGCCCGTCGGGCGGCCATTCGATGCCGTACGAGGGCATGTCGAGCCCTTCGGGCAGCCACCGCACCGACCAGCTGCCCCCGCTCCCCCGCGCCGACGAACCGGCCGGCGGCGCCTCTGGCCCGTACGACTCGCTGGCGAGCACCTCGGGCCCGTACGACTCGTTCGCGAGTTCGTCAGGCCCGTACGACTCCCTGGCCGGTTCGTCCGGCCCCTACGACTCGCTCGCGAGTTCGTCGAACCCGTATGACGCGCTGCGCAGCTCGTCCGGCCCGCAGCCGCCCTTCGGCGCGCCGCCTCCCGGCCGCGGCATCGACGACGACCTGGACACCGGCACGGGCCCCAGGCCGCAGCCGATCCTCCCCCTCACCACCGACAGCCGCACCTCGGCCGCCACCCCGTGGCCCCTGGCCACCCCCGACGACCTGCGCGAGCAGTCGCGCAGCCTGTCCAGGGACGTCGGCAGGGGCAGCCTGACCTCGCTGCCTCCTGCGGGGCCGCGTACCGGGAAGAGCCGGCGCAGGCCGGAGGAGGACGAGGGGCCTTGGGTGCGCGGCGGCCGCCCGACGCCGCTGACGATCGTCAGCGCGCTGGTGGCGGTGGCCGTCGTGGCGGGCGCGGCGGTGCTCATCCTGACCAGCGGCTCAGGCGAGACGCCGCCGGCCGCCGCGCCGTCACCGGCGAGCGCCGCGGCCGAGCAGGCGAGCGAGCCTTCACCGGTGCCGAGCGGGTTCGAGGAGCTCACGGGGCCCGGGTTCACCGCCGCCCTGCCGAAGGGCTGGAAGCTCGCGGTCGCGGGCGACGTGGCGACGTTCAACGGGCCGAAGGACTCGAACATGCGGATCGTGGTCGAGAAGGCCGCCCCGCAGGACGACGGCGGGCTGGCCGAGCTGGGCGAGCAGGAGGCCCAGGGCGGCAGGGAGAACTACATCCAGGTACGGCTGCAGGCCGTGAAGTACCGGGGCACGCAGGCGGCCGACTGGGAGTACACCTACACCACGCCCAACGGCATCCCCATGCACGCCCTGACCAGGTACGCCGCGCTCGGCGGCACGTCCGCGTACAAGATCGTCTTCGACCTGCCCGACCTGCACTGGGACGACCAGGCGGAGACGAGGAAGGTGTTCCTGGACACGTTCCAGCCGAACGCCTGACGTATTGCATCGGTCGTTCCAAAACGGTAGCGTGCCGGTCATGGCACGGCCGAGGAAGTTCGAGGAGGACAGGGCGGTCGAGGCGGCCATGCGCGCGTTCTGGGACGCGGGCTACGAGGCCACCTCGACGCAGGACCTGTGCGCCGCGACCGGCCTCGGCCGCAGCAGCATCTACAACACGTTCGCGAGCAAGCACGACCTGTTCGAGCGGGCGCTGCGCCACTACATGGACGTGCACAACGGCTCGCTCGCCGAGCTGATGGACGCCGACCTGCCCATCAAGGAGAAGGTCAGGACCGTCCTGTGGTGGGCGGTCGAGCCCGATCCTGAAGAACCGGCCGGCTGCATGGTGGTCAACGCCAGCATCGAGCTGGCGCCCCACGACTCGGTGATCGCCGAGGTGCTCCGCCGCGACGAGGCGAAACGCATCGAGCTGCTGAGGACCGGCATCGAGGCCGCGCGCATCCGGGGCGAGCTCGGCCCTGAGCACGACCCGCTGGCCCTGGCCAGGTTCGTCGCCGCCACGGTCAACGGCCTGCGGGTGGCCGAGCGAGGCGGCGCGGACCGGGGGGCGCTCGAGTCGATCGCGAACGTCGCGCTGACCGTCTTCTGATCTCTTCATGCCCGCATTTTGTACTGATCAATCTAAAACAAGGAGGCCCGCCATGCCCTTGGCGGTCTACATCCTCGGCCTGTCGATCTTCGCGCAGGGCACGTCGGAGCTGATGCTGGCCGGGCTGCTGCCCGGCATGGCCGCCGACCTCGGCGTGTCCATCCCCGACGCGGGCCTGCTGATCTCCGCGTTCGCCCTGGGCATGCTGGTGGGCGCGCCCCTGCTGGCCGTCGCGACGATCCGGCTGCCCCGGCGTACGGTGTTGCTGTCGTTCCTGGCGATCTTCGCGTTGTCGCACGTGGCGGGCGCGCTGACGGCCGACTATGCCGTGTTGTTCGCCACCCGCGTGGTGGGCGCCTTCGTGTACGCGGGCTTCTGGGCCGTGGCCGCCGCCACCGCGATCGGCCTGGTGCCCGTCAACGCCCGCGCCAAGGCGATGAGCGTGCTGGCGGGCGGTCTCACCGTGGCCACCATCCTCGGCCTGGCCGCCGGCACGGTGATCGGCCAGCACCTGGGCTGGCGGGCGGCGTTCTGGGCGGTCGCCGGGCTGTCGGCGCTGTCGGCGATCGGCGTGCTCGCCACCATCCCCGGCGGCCGTCCCAAGACGGAGGGCGCGCCGAGCGTGACCACCGAGCTGCGGGCGATCGCCAGGCCGCGGCTGTGGCTCGCGTACGGCGTCACCGCGCTGACCACGGGCGCGCTGCTCGCCACCTTCAGCTACCTGAGCCCGCTGCTGACCGGCGTCACCGGCATCGACGAGCCCTGGGTGCCCGCCGTCCTCGCCCTGTACGGCGCCGGCTCCCTCATCGGCATCACCATCGGCGGCAGGATCGGCGACGCCCGGCCGTTCCCGCTGCTGTTCACCGGCGTCGTCGGTCTCGTGCTGACCTCGGCCGCCCTCGCCCTGTCGGCCGAGGTCGCCGTGCTGGCCATCCCGCTGATCTTCCTGCTCGGCGCGTTCGGCTTCGGCACCAACCCGGCGCTGAACGCCCGCCCCTTCGCCCTCGCCAAGAACGCCCCGACGCTGGCCGCCGCCTTCAACGTGGCCGCCTTCAACGTCGGCATCACGGTCGGCCCCTGGGTGGGCGGCCTGATGATCAGTGCCGATCTCGGCTACGCCTCCGTGGCCTGGACCGGCGTCGCGATCGGGGTCGTCGCGCTGGCCGCCGCTGCGCTGTCGGCGGCCCTGGAGCGCGGCGGAAATCCCCTTCGGAAAACCCACGAAGTGGAGATACGGTCTGCCGCATGAAGCTGGCGAGCATCTCGTACTATCCGGTCAAATCCACCACTGGCCATGAGGTGAGCGAGGCCGACGTGCTGCCGTGGGGGCTGGCCGGCGACCGCCGCTACCTCGTGGCCGACGAGCAGGGCCGCACCTTGACCGCCCGCGTCGAGCCCCGGCTGCTGGCCGTCGTCCCCATGCTCGACGGCGACGCGCTGACGCTGACCGGCCCGCACGCCGAGCCGCTGCGGGTGGCCCCCTCCGCCCGGCTGTCCCCCGTCACCTTGTGGGGCAGCGACATCGAGCTCACCGACTGCGGCGACGCCGCCGCCGCGTGGCTGACCTCGCTGGTGGGGCGGCCGGTGCGGCTGAAGTGGCTGGACGACCCCAGGCGGCGGCCCGTCGATCCCGCGTACGGGCGGCCTGCCGACCGGGTCAGCCTGGCCGACGGCTACCCGCTGCTGCTGACCTCGGCGGCCTCGCTCGCCCGGCTCAACGACTGGATCGCCGAGGACGCGCTCGAACGCGGCGCCGAACCGCCCGCGCCGCTGCCCATGCGCAGGTTCCGGCCGAACGTGGTGGTCGACGGCGTGCCGTCGGAGCCGTTCGCCGAGGACGGGTGGAAGCGGCTGCGGATCGGTGAGGTGGAGTTCAGGGTCGCCAAGGGGTGCGCGCGGTGCGTGCTGACGACCATCGACCCCGACACGTACGAGAAGGGCAAGGAGCCCATCAGGACGCTGTCGCGCTACCGCAAGCGCGAGGGGAAGACCTGGTTCGGCGTCAACCTCATCCCCGACGCCCCCGGCCGCATCGCCGTGGGCGACCGCGTCACCATCCTCTGACCCCCGCTCACCCCGCAAGAGACGCGTGGCCCCCATCCCCGACGGCCCCATCCCCGACGGCCCTGTCGCGACCGCCGTCGGGGATCGGCCCGATCAAGGCGCACTGTCCTCTATGGGGTGTTGTTAGGGGTTATGCGAGACTTCACGGGTGACCAGTGCCCCCACACAGTCCGCCTCGTCCCCTCCTGACCGGATCGCCCGCGTCCAGCGCCGTACGCTCGCGGTGCTGTCCGCGGCGCAGATCGTGGGCGGCGTGGGCGTCGCCGTCGGGCTGGCGCTCAGCTCCGTCGTCGTGGACGAGCTGTCCAAGTCGACGGTGATCAGCGGCTTCGCCGGCACGGCCACGGTGCTCGGCGCGGCGCTGCTCGCACTGCCCACCGCCAGGGCAGCGGGCCGCGGCGGCCGGCGGGCCGGCCTGTCGCTGGCGTACGTCGCCGCCCTGGCCGGCTGCCTGGTCTCCGTGCTGGCGATCAGCCTGGGCACGTGGCCGCTGCTGCTGGCCGGGCTCGTCCTGGTCGGCGGCGGCAGCGCGGGCAGCCTGGCGGCCCGCTACTCGGCCACCGACCTGTCGCCGCGCGACCGCTCGGCCCGGCACCTGTCGCTCGTCGTGTGGGCCTCCACGATCGGCTCCGTCGCGGGCCCCAACCTCGCCAAACCCGCCGACCAGATCGGCATGCGGCTCGGGCTGGTGGAGAAGGCGGGGCCGTTCGCGTTCGCGGCGCTCGCCTTCGGCCTGGCGCTGCTCGTCATCCTCGTCCTGCTGCGGCCCGACCCGCTCGTACTGGCCCGCGAGGTGCACGGCACCCGCGAGGAGAGCAGGGGACGCCGGGGCACGATCCGCACCGCCCTGCAGACCCTGCGCACCACCCCGATGGCCCGCCACGCCCTCGTCATGATCGCGGTCAGCCACACGGCCATGGTGTCGGTCATGTCCATGACCCCGGTCAAGCTGCACCACGACGGCTCGAACCTCGACGTCATCGGCCTGGTCATCAGCCTGCACATCGCCGGCATGTACGTGCTGTCGCCGGTCGTCGGCTGGCTGGCCGACAAGGCGGGCAAACTGCCGGTGCTGGTGCTCGGCATGGGCCTGCTGCTGAGCGCCGCCGCGCTGGCCGGCACCGCGGGGCACCGGGTGTGGCAGGTGACGGCGGCGCTGGTGCTGCTCGGCCTCGGCTGGTCGTGCGGCCTCGTGGCCGGCTCGGCGCTGGTCACCGAGTCGGTGCCGCTGGAGCGGCGGACCGCCGTCCAGGGCCTGTCCGACCTGCTGATGAACGTCTGCGGGGCCACTGGCACCATCATCGCGGGCGCCATCGTCGGCCTGCTCGGCTACGGCGTGCTCGGCCTGGTGGTCGGCATCATGGTCGCGGTGTCCGGCCTCTGGCTGGTCACCGTCTGGCGCCGCTCCACAGGCGAGCGGCGATCACGGTGAGCCCCGCTGCGGCGGCGGTCACCAGCCAGATCATGAACGTCGGGTAGAGGTAGGCGAGCTGGACGAACGCGGCGTCGCGCCCCCGGGCCAGGAAGCGGTGCACCGGCTCCAGCGTCGCGCACAGCACGAGCGGGGCCAGGTAGGGCACCAGCCGCCACCGCTGCCACCCCGTGCGGCGCGCGGCCCAGCGCCGGGCGCGCACGGTGCCGCGTGCCGCCAGCGCGACGGTCGCCAGGGTCAGCAGCGCGAAGAGCGCGTCGGTGACGAGCATCGGCCGGCCGCCGGGCACCCGCGGGGTGCCGCCCTCGACGATGGTGACCAGGCCCCTCATCAGGGTCTCCGCGTCGGAGAAGGCCATGCCGGTGTTGGCCATGACGGCGATGCCGTATCCCGGGCCGGGCATCACCACCTGGTAGGCGGTGGAGGTGAACAGGTCTCCCCCGTGTTCGAGCACGGGGGTGCCTTCGTCCGTCGTGCCGAGCTGCCAGCCGAGCGCGTAGTCCGTGTTCTGCTCGGAGCCCGTACGCATCTCCTCGACGCCCTGCGGGGACAGCAGGCCGGGGAGACCGGCGTTCTGCGCGATCAGCCACCTGGCCATGTCGTCGGCGGTGCTGATGACGCCGCCTGAGCCGTTGCCGAAGGCCGTGGGCTCCGGCAGGGCGACGGCCCGGCCGAGGACGTACAGGTGGCCGCGAGCGGTGCCGGGCAGGCCCCGGTCGGTGTCGATCGTCGTGGTGCGGCGCATGCCGAGGGGCTCGAAGACGTGCGCGGCGAGATGATCCGCGAACGGCCGGCCGCCGACCACTTCCACGAGCCGGGCGGCGACCTGGTAGTTGGTGTTGTGGTAGCTGAAGGCGGTGCCGGGGTCCGCGGCGAGCTTGGCCGTCCTGAGCCGGGCCACCGCGCCTCGCAGGGTGTCCGGCTGGGGCAGGCTCTTCTCGCGGAAGGCCGTGTCGGCCATGCCCGAGGTCTGGTCGAGCAGCATCCGTACGGTGATCTTCCCGGCCCTGGGATCGGCCATCGTGAACTCGGGCAGATAGCGGCGCACCGGCTGGTCGAGGGCCAGCTTGCCCTGCTCGGCCAGCCGCAGGACGGCCAGGGCGGTGAAGGACTTGCTGACCGAGGCCACCGCCATGGGGGTGGCGGCGGTGACGGGCTCGCCCGTGGCGGTCTCCCCGTACCCGGCGGTGTGGACGACCTCGCCCTTCCTGGTGATCGCCACCGCGACGCCAGGCAGGCCGGTGGCCGCCCGGTGACGCTCGACGTAGGCGTCGACCGGCGCTGGGACCGATGCTGGGACCGGCGCTGGGACCGGCGCTGGGACCGAGGTGACGGGGACGAAGGTGAGGCATAGGGCGGCAAGCACGGTTTTGAGCACCTGCCGACGCTACGGAGGCCCCTTGTCCCCCGCCATGGTGAGAAACCGCCGCGTTCGTTACGGGAAACCGTAGCCGTGTCACGGGAAACCGTAGCCGTGCTATTTGGCGTCGGCGTAGCAGCCGACCGCGACCGTCTCCATCGGGAAGCGCACCGGCGTGTGCCCGAACAGCAGCCGGGTCGCCTCGGCCGCCGCGGCGGCGATCGCCGCCGTCACCTCCTCGGCCTGCTCGGCGGGGCAGTGCACCATCACCTCGTCGTGCTGGAAGAACACCAGGCCGGCCGGCTCGGGCAGCCGCCCGCGCAGCACGGCGAGCAGCGCGAGCGCCCACTCGGCGGCCGTGCCCTGCACCACGAAGTTGCGGGTGAAGCGGCCGCGGTCGCGGGCGGCCCGCACGCCCTCGGGCCCGGACACCAGCTCCTTCCACCGCTCGGACGGCGGCGGGCTGGTGCGGCCCAGCCAGGTGCGTACGGTCCGCCCTTCCTCCCCCGCCTTGGCCGCGTCTTCGACGAACTGGTACGCCTTGGGGAAGCGCTGCCGCAGCACGGCCAAGAGGCGCGAGGCGTCGCCGCTGGTGCCGCCGTACATGGCGGACAGCATCGCGATCTTGGCGTTGGCCCGCTCGCCGCCGAACGACCGCGCGAGCGCGGAGTAGAGGTCGATCTCCCCCGCCGCCTCGGCCAGCCGCCCGTCACCGGCCATCGCGGCGAGCACCCGCGGCTCGAGCTGGGCGGCGTCGGCCACGACCAGCACCCACCCGTCGTCGGCCAGCACGGCCTGCCGCATCACCTTCGGGATCTGCAGCGCGCCGCCGCCGTTGGTGGCCCACCGCCCCGACACCACGCCGCCGACCACATATTCGGGACGGAACCGCCCGCCGTGCACCCACTGGTCGGCCCACGCCCACCCGTGGGCGCTGTGCAGCCGCGCCAGCTCCTTGTACGCCAGCAGCGGCGCCACGGCCGGATGCTCGATCTGCTTCAGCTCCCACTGCCGGGTCGTCTTCAGCGACACCCCCGCGCCCTTGAACGCCTTGACGATCTGCTGCGCGGAGTCGGGATTGACCGGATGGCCGAACGCCGCCGCCACCTCGTCGGCCAGCGCCTGCAGCTTGGCCGGCCGCATGCCGTGGACGGGACGCGGCCCGAGCAGCTCGGTCAGCAGCGCGTCGTGCACGTCTTTGCGCCACGGCATGCCCTCGTGCGTCATCTCGGCCGCCACCAGCGCGCCCGCCGACTCGGCCGCCACCAGCAGCCGGAAGCGGCCCGGCTCGGGCAGCGCGGCGATGCGGCGCAGCTGGTCGTCGAGCACCTCGGCGACCAGCTCGGCGGAGGGCGGCTCGGGCGCGAACAGCGTGCCGGGCTCGTTCGGCCGCTCGTCGGGCACCGGCAGGCCGTGCAGCCTGGCGTGGGCGGCCCTGGCCGAGCGCGGCTCGCGGTGGCGGCCCTCGTAGGCGAGCAGCAGGCCCTCGGTCAGCGCGAGGTCGTGGCAGCGCGCGACCCGCACGCCCTCCTCGACCAGCGGAGGGTACGCCTCACGCGTGTCGGCCCACACCCACCGGGGCGCCTGGCCGGCCTCCAGCTCGCGCACCGCCTCCGCCAGGCCGGCCGGACGGCTCGGCGCGCCGCCGACCGGCAGCACCCTCTCGCCCGCGACCACCACGTACACGTGACCAAGGGTGCCAAACGGCTCCGACAATTACCGCGTCAGGTCGATGCGGACCTCGTCCTCGAGCGGCGGGTTCAGCTCCTGGCCCAGGCAGCCGGTGGCGGCGAAGCAGCGCAGCGTCAGCTCCTGCGGCGTCACCGTGGCGTGCAGGAACTGCTTGAAGAACGGCGGCGTGTCCCAGTCGGACAGCTCCGACAGGTAACGGTGGAACACCCGGTCGACCGGCAGCCGCAGCGGCCACGGCCAGGCGCCGAGCAGCCGCGCCGCCCAGCGCATCCGCAGGGTGATGCGCACCGGCCCGGCCGGCGTCCTGACCGGCTCGTTCTTGATGCGCTCCGTCATGATGCAGGCGGCCTCGGCCGGCGTGAGGCAGAGCCAGCGCATGCGCAGCCGCTTGGCGTAGAGCTGGCTGTAGAACGACAGCGAGTCGCCGCGCAGCGGGTAGCACTTGAAGGCGTCCTCGTGCACGCCCTGCACGTCGACCCGCTCGATGGTGTGCGTGGCGTGCATGAACGCGCCGCCGCCGCCCGAGACGACGTACTGGATCACCCGGCCGTCGTCCAGCTCGACCGGGTAGCGCTGGTAGTTGTGCACGTCGCCGCCGATGGCCGCGACGTAGCGGTGCGCCGGGTCGCGCACGATGTCGTCGATCGTGCCGCCCTCCTCCAGCGGCGACGGCTTGTACTCGTTGCCGGTGTAGATGGGTTTGCCGGTCACCAGGATCTTCGGCCGGGGGTCGAGCGAGACGCGGCGCAGCCACGCGGTCTGGTCGCGGTCGATGACGTTCCTGATGCCGGTGTCCACGCCCACGATCAGCAGGCTCTCGCTCTCGATCGCCCAGTAGGGGCCCGGCTGCGCGGCCGGCCCCTTGGCCTGCTGCGACGGCCTGCCGCGCAGCGCGCGAGCCTCGGCCAGGCGGTCCTCGTCGATGGTCTCCGGCCTGCGCCACAGCAGGCCGCGCAGCCCTCGGTCGGGGGTGGGCTTGAGCGGCGGAGCGTCGCAGAAGACCCGCATGAAGCCGCCGAGCCCGTCGTACCAGTCGTGGTTGCCGGGGATCGCGTAGATCGGGGCGTCGTACTCCTGGTACGGGCGGAAGAACTTGTCGCCGTACTCGTTGCCCGATCCGGTGGGATAGATCACGTCACTGGCGATGACGGCGAACGCCGTGCCCTCGCCGAGTTTCAGCATGCCCGGAACAACGGCGTACTGGGACGCGTCCCCCTCACCGGTATCGCCCAGTAACAGGAAACTGAAATTTCCCCCGACAGGCGGCTTGATGCGAAATTCGCGATCAATCCCGCGGGCTTCCTGCGCCTTCACCCACCGCTCGCGGACCTGCCCGGAAGGATCACCGAACAACGTCGCCAGCACCTCGTTACGCGAGCGCCACAACGTCGCCGGATTGAGCCAGCTGAACCCCTTGCGATGGGGTCTGAGCTGGTCGAACGTCCCGATCTGCGCACATGCCCAGCCCGCGCCCTCCTCCGACACCCGTGACGAAAGCTGCTTTCCCCGCTCAGCCGCTACTTCCACCATGACAACATCTTTACCGCGATCTACCTTTCATGCATCCTGAACGCTCCGTACCGTGAGGAACACAGAAGGTTCGCAATGGTGTAGCCTCCTCCCCCAAGCAAGCGGTTGGGATCGCCCGAGGGGAGGCTCCCATGAGCCGTAACGGCCCGGATGACGCGACCCGAAAAGGCACTTCCGAAGTGGGGGCCATCGAGGGTTTGCTGACATTCGCCCAGACCCGGCCGCGCTGGAGCAGAAGTGCCGCGCTGAACGGTTTCATGGAGGCGATCGCGCGCAGCAGGGTCCTGGCCGAGCGGGCGCCGCGCGAGCACACCGAACTGCTGGCCCGCTGCCTGCGCACGACCGCCAGGCACCTGCTCGCGTGGGGCCGGTCCACGGAGGCGCTGTCCCTGGCCCAGGAGGCGGTGGCGGTCAGCCGGTCGATCGGCGGCGGGTCCCTGGTGGTCTGCCTGCACACGCTCGCCTCCGTCCAGGAGGCCCTGCACCGCTACAGCGACGCCGCGGCCGCCCTGGCCGAGGCCGACGCGGTCCCTCCGGACGAGGACTGACCCCTCGGAGCCGGGCTCAGGGGATCAGCACGCCGGGGTTGAGCACGCCCTCCGGATCGACCGACGCCTTCACCGCGCGCAGGATGCCCACCCCGACGGGGCCGATCTCCCGCCCGTACGCCTCCAGGTGGTCACGCCCGACCCCATGGTGGTGCGTGATCGTGCCGCCGGCCTCGACGACGGCCGCGTTCACCGCCTCCTTGGCCCGCTCCCACTGCGCCACCGGCTCACCGTCCTGCGCGACCACGACGGTGAAGTAGAGGCTGGCGCCGGTCTCGTACACGTGGGAGATGTGGCACAGCACCAGCGGCGAGCCGAGCGCGCCGAGCAGGGCGAGCCTGACGGCGTCGTAGAGGCGCGGCAGGTTCGCCCAGAAGCCGGCCGTCTCCAGCGTCTCGACGGTGGCGCCGGCCGCGAGCAGCGAGTCTCGCAGGTACGGCGCCGAGAACCGCCCGTGCTCCCACGCCTGCCCTGGCCCTTCGCCCAGGGGCTCGCCGCCGAGCCGCGCGAGCACGGCGGACGCGTCCGTCCGGCGCGGCTCCACGCGGGCGCCCTCGTACCCGGTGATCATCAGGCAGCCGCCGGGGCCGCCGGATCCGATGGCGCCGGGGTCGGCCAGGCCGATCATCGTCTCGGTCTCGTCCGACAGCCGCAGCACGGCCGGCAGCGGCCCCTCCTGGGCCAGCGCCCGCGCGGCGGCCGACCCGGCCGCGAACGTCGGGAAGCGCCACCCCTCGTAGCGCCGCTCCGCGGGCGCGCGGCGCACCCGCAGCCGCAGCGCGGTGATGACCCCGAACGCGCCCTCCGAGCCGAGCACGAGCTGGCGCAGGTCGGGCCCGGCGGCCGACTTGGGGGCGCGGCCGAGTTCGAGGTCGCCGGCGGGCGTGGCCAGGGTCAGGCCGGCGACCATGTCGTCGAAGCGGCCGTACCCGGCGGAGGCCTGGCCGCTGGAGCGGGCCGCGGCGAAGCCGCCGAGCGTGGCGTACTCGAAGGACTGGGGGAAGTGCCCGAGCGTCAGCCCGTGCGCGGCGAGCAGCCGCTCGGCGTCGGGTGCGCGCACGCCCGGCTCGAACTCGGCGATCATCGACTCGGTGTCCACCGAGCGCAGCCGGTCGAGCCGCCGCAGGTCGAGCGCGACGACGCCGGCGAAGCGGGCCCGGCCGTGCGCGCCGCCGACCGGGGCGAGCCCGCCGACGACGGAGGTGCCGCCACCGAAGGGCACGACCGCGACGCGTTCGCGTGAGCACAGCCGCAGCAGCTCGGCCACCTCGTCGTGCGAGCCGGGCAGCACGACGGCGTCGGGCGCGTCGGAGCCGTCGCCCGCGCGCATCCGCAGCAGGTCAGGGGTGGACTTGCCGCGCGTGTGGCGGACGCGGTCCTCGTGCCCGGTCAGCACGTGAGCCTCGCCGACCACGCCGGCGAGCGCCGCCCGCAGGGGCGCGGGCAGCGCGACCGGCGGCAGCCGCACCTCGTCAAGAGTGGCGGCGGGGGTGGCGGGGTCGCGGACGCCGAGCAGGTCGTGCAGCAGCTTCCTGACCTGCTCGGGCAGCTCGCGGGCTCGGGCGGGGTCGCCCCAGCCCGACCACAGCATGGGTTCTCCAGTCACGTTTACACTGTGACACATGACGTCGAATCGTCACAATGACGACGTGCTGGATGCGGCCCGCGACTGCGTGCTCGCTTATGGGGTGCGCAGGACGACGCTCACCGACGTGGCGCGCCGGGCGGGCGTCTCGCGGATGACGATCTACCGTCGCTGGCCCGACGTGCGCACGCTGGTCGCCGATCTCATGACCAGGGAGTGGGTACGGGTGGTGTCGGAGCTCGACCTGTCCGACCCGGTGCGCGCGGTGGTGTCGGGGGTCAGGGGGCTGCGCGAGCACCCGCTGTGGCGCAAGATCGTGGAAGCGGACCCGGAGCTCCTGCTGCCGTACCTGCTCGACCGGCGCGGCGCCAGCCACGAGGCCGTGCTGGAGGTGCTCGAGCCGGTGGCCGGCGGCCCGCGCAGGGCGCGCGCGGTGCTGCTGGTGGCGCAGTCGTTCCTGCTGTCCGCGCCGACCATGCTCGACCCCGTGACCATGGACGAGCTCGACGCCGAGCTCGCCGCGCTGCTGGAGGCCTACTTTGGATAGCTCGCTGAACGCCGCCAGACGCTCCCGCGAGTTGCGCGAGGTCGCGGAGGAACGGCTGGACGTGCTGGTCGTGGGACTGGGCGCGACGGGCGCGGGCGCCGCGCTGGACGCCGCGTCCCGGGGGTTGAGCGTAGCGGCGATCGACGCGCACGACCTCGCTTTCGGCACCTCCAGGTGGAGCTCCAAGATGGTGCACGGCGGCCTGCGCTACCTGGCCAAGGGGCAGGTGGACGTCGCGTACGAGAGCGCGGTCGAGCGCGGCATCCTGCTCAGGAGGACCGCCCCGCACCTGGCCAGGGCGCACCCGTACGTGCTGCCGCTGACCAAGGACGTCTCCCGCCGGCAGGCCGCGCTGGTGATGACCGGCTACCGGCTCGGCGACGCGCTGCGCGCCGCCGCCCGCACGCCCCGCCGCCTGCTCCCCGGCCCCGCCCGGCTCAGCGCGGCCCGCGCCCACACGCTCGCGCCGGTCCTGCGCGACGACGGCGGGCTGCGCGGCGGCCTGCTGTCGTGGGACGGGCGGCTGCTCGACGACGCCCGCCTGGTCGTGGCCATCGCGCGGACCGCCGCAGGCCACGGGGCGCGCGTGCTGACCCGCTGCCGCGCCCTGCGCCTCTCCGGCAGCGGCGCGGAGGTGCGCGACGAGCTGACCGGCGAGGAGTTCACGATCCGCGCGCGGGTGGTGGTCAACGCCACCGGCGTGTGGGCGGGCGGCCTCGACGACCGCGTCCGCCTGCGCCCGTCGCGCGGCACCCACCTCGTGCTCGCGCCCGGCGCCCTGCCTGGCCTGATCGCGGGCCTGCACCTGCCGCTGCCCGGCGAGAGCAACCGGTTCGCGCTGGTGCTCCCCCAGCCCGACGGCCGCACGTACGTCGGGCTCACCGACGAGCCGGTGGACGGGCCGGTGCCCGACGTCCCCGAGGCGCCCGAGGAGGACGTCAGAACGCTGCTGAGCGTGCTCAACGGGGCGCTTGAGACTCCGGTGACCAGAGAGGCGGTCGCGGGCGCGTACGCGGGCCTCAGGCCCCTTCTGGCGGCCGACGGCAGGACGTCCGACCTGTCGCGCCGGCACGCGGTGGTCACCGGCGACGGCGTGGTGACCGTCGTGGGTGGGAAGCTGACGACATATCGGCGGATGGCGGAGGACGCGGTGGATGAGGCGGTCTCGCACGCGAACCTGAAGGCCCGCCGGTGCCGTACGCGGCGGATCCCCCTCGTGGGCGCCGGGGCACGACCGCAGAAGGTGCCGCCCCGGCTGGCCGAGCGGTACGGCGCCGAGGCGGGGGCCGCGTATGAGCTGGTCAAGACGCACCCGGAGGAGGTCGGGCTGGGCCTGACGGCCGGCGACCTGCTCTGGTCGGTGCTGCACGAGGGCGCGCTCGACGAGGGCGACCTGCTCGACCGCCGCACCAGGATCGGCCTCGTGGCACAGGACAGAGAACGGGCACTGCCGACGACACGGGAGATAGCGGACCGGGCCTCCCGCGGATAGCCCCTTCGAACCGTTAGGTTAGTCTTACCTAAGTCGGTTCGGAAGGGGTAGGGAAGTTGGCAAGGGGCTGCGAGCATCCGGCCGGGTGCCACACCGGGGAGGTGCCCACTCTGGCCAGTGCCACGGTGGGCGCCAGACTGTGGCTGCTCGTCGAATACACCGGAACCTGGCCCTCGCGCCTGGAAAACTTCGAACTTCCTCAAGAAATCTCGGAACTCGTCCGCAGAGCGCTCGAACGCGGTATCAGGCCCCAGCTGATCCGCCGCCCCGGGAGGCGGACCCGCCAGCGGGAGCAGGGAATCCGTGTGCTAGTGGGCTACGCCGCAGGCGAGCGCCCATGGCTCGCGTCAGGCGTCATCGCAGGTCCTGACGATCTTGACCTGGACGCGCTGGTGGCCGGAGTGGTCCCCGAGTCCTGCATACTTGAAGACGAGCCGGTATTTCTGGTCTGCACGCACGCCAAGCGCAATGCGTGCTGCGCCCGCATTGGACTACCCCTCGCTCGGTCCCTGGCCGAAAAACTGCCGGACAGAGTGTGGGAAACGTCACACGTTGGCGGCGATCGCTACGCCGCCAACCTCGTGTGCTTGCCACACGGAATTTTCTACGGCAGCATGTCTCAGGCTGCTGCACTGGCAGCGGCTAACGCGTACCGGTCGGGCGAGGTCATCCTCGACCGTTTCCGGGGACGCGCAGGCATCCCTGAGCCATTGCAGGCCGTCGAGCACTTCGCCCGAGCCCATACGGGAGAGCGCTCCGTCGGCGCGGTGGCCGTGGAATCCTCCAGGATGGACGGCGACGTCACTGAAGCCATCGTGCGCTGCGGTGACGTCCGGCTCCAGGTTGTGATCGAACCATCGGCGTTCACCGCGCCGTGTGGTACGGCTTGTGCCGAGACGATCACCACCTACCGGCTGGTTTCGCTGGACAGGCTCACGCCTGTACGGTACGCCACGCTCGCCCTCGCCTGATCAGGGAACATCACGGCCCAAGGTTGCGTTGGAACAGTGACGCCAAAAGCGTCCAATGCGGCTCAAATCCCGAAATACCTCTCACGAAGGTGGTTTTCTCATGTCTCAGGTACGTCGGCAGCTCGCCCGCCCGCGCCCCAGCTGGGGTTGGCAGGATGATGCCGCGTGCCGGGGTGAGGACCTCGTGCTCTTCTTCGGCCCCGATGGGGAGCGGCAGCCCGAGCGTGACGTACGAGAGCGGAAGGCCAAGGCGATCTGCGCCCAGTGCCCTGTCCGCAACGAGTGCCTTGACTACGCGCTGTCCCGGCCCGAGAAGTACGGCACGTGGGGCGGTCTCAACGAAGACGAGCGCGCGAGCGAGCGTCGCCGTCGTATGCGCCGCGCGGCCAGCGCCGGCATCTCCGCCGCCTGACACACACCCGGCAGCCATCATCGCGTGATCACGCAGTTGTCCCGATGAACCGGAGCCTGGCATCCCATGCCCAGGCTCTGGCGAACCCGGTCGGGACAACTGCCTGATCAGGCCACCAGCATCCCTTCGCCATCGGGCGGGGGGATGTCCTCTTTCCTGACCGCGGATGCCAGCCGCGGCAGGAGACGCCTCATGTCCGCCGGTCCCGCCCTGCGCGCAGGAGCGGGGTCTCCGTGGTGCACGGCCCCTGCGGACTCTCATGCGTGTCGGCGCCCCTCTCGTGTCCCTGTCCTCACGGATGGCACGTTAGCCGACGCTTCCGACATTTTTCGTCACTGCCCCAATCCAGCATCTTCCCCCGCATAACCCTGCCTGCTCATGGCATCATCCGCCGTGCGTCACCGATACTCTCGCGGCCATGCCGACTTCGCATAACGCCTCCGCCTGGGCCGACGATCTGCAAGACGTCGTGGCGCAGGCCGTCCATACGCTCGCGCACGCCGACGAGCCCGCCGCCTGGGAGGGCAGAGCGGGCTCGCTCGAATGGACGTGCTGGGAGACGGCCGAGCACCTGGCCGACGATCTGTTCGCCTACGCCGTGCAGCTCGGGCTGACCGTGCCGCCGCTCGACGTCTATGTGCCGTTCACCGGCGAGAGCCGCAGGCCCGGCGGCCCGCGCAACAGCGTGCACGCCGACCGCGCGGCCGGCGTCACCGGGCTGCTTCAGGTGGTGCAGAGCAGCGGCGCGCTGCTCGTCGCGGTGGTGCGCACCGCGCCGCCACAGGCCCGCGCGCACCACATCTTCGGCCCCGCCGACGCTTCGGCGGCGGCCGCGATGGGCTTGGTGGAGACCCTCGTGCACGTGCACGACCTCGCGCAGGGGCTGGGCCTGGCATGGACACCGCCCGCCGATGTCTGCGCGCGCGTTCTCGACCGCCTCTTCCCCGACGCCCCGGCCGGCGGCGACTCCTGGGCCACCCTGCTCTGGGCGACGGGACGCGGCGACCTTCCCGGTCGGCCGCGCCTGACGCGGTGGCGCTGGCACAACGTGCCGCCCTCAGAAACCGCCTGACCGAAAAGCGGCTGTGACGGACGGAGGTGTCAGACGATCAGGTCGTCGAACTCGCCGTCCTTGGCTCCCAGGACGAACGCGGTGATCTCGGCCGGCGTGTAGACCAGCGCGGGACCGTCGGGAAAGCGCGAGTTGCGCATGGCGATCTCCCCCGTGGGCAGGTTCGCGACCTCGACGCAGTTGCCGTTGGGGTTGCTCCGCCTGCTCTTGCGCCAGACGACGGGAAGGCGGCCGGCGGGCGTTCCGTTCCGGAACTCTTGCATGGGGGCAGCTCCTCGCGATCTTACGGATGCACGTGCATCCGCGTTTGCGAGGTGACAATACGGCAACACGAGAAGCTCCATATAGCGGACGACCAAAAATCCCTATATGGAGTGGATCACAGGGATATGTGAGTCAGTCGGAGAGCAGCCGCTCCAGGAAGCGCCTGGTGGCCCTCGGCTCCTCGGCCTGGATGCTCAGCCGGTCCATGACCTCCATGTAGTGGTCGGAGTCCTGCGGCTTGTCCAGGTAGAGGGCGCTGGTGAGCTGCTCCATGTAGACGACGTCGGGCAGCTCGCGCTCGGGGAAGCGCAGAATGCTGAACGCGCCGCCGGCCGCGGCGTGCCCGCCCCGCTCGAACGGCATCACCTGCACGGTGACGTTGCGCTCGGCGGTGATGTCGAGCAGGTGGGCGATCTGCGCGCGCATGACCTCGCGTCCGCCCAGCATGCGGCGCACGACGGCCTCGTCGATCACCGCCCAGAGGGTCAGCCCGCTCTCCAGCCGCTTCTGCCGGGTCATCCGCAGCGTCACCCGGCGGTCGAGCTCGTGCCTCGGCGCCTTCTCGTGCGCCAGCTCGATCACCGCCCTGGCGTACTCGGGGGTCTGCAGCAGGCCGGGGACGAACTGGTTCTCGTAGGTGCGGATGCTGGAGGCGGCGCCCTCCAGGCCGATGTAGACCTCGAACCAGGCGGGCAGCAGGTCGCCGTACTTGTGCCACCAGCCGGGGGCGTTGGCCTGCTTGGCCAGGGCCAGCAGCGGCTCGCGTTCGGCCGGGTCGGTGACGCCGTACAGGGTGAGCAGGTCGGCCACGTCACGCTGCTTGAAACTGACCTGTCCCAGCTCCAATCGGCTGATCTTTGCATGAGATGCGCGAATCGAGTACCCGGCGTCCTCCCGCGAGATACCCTGCTGCGTGCGGAGCCTGCGCAGCTGGGTCCCCAGCAGGATCCGCAGCACCGTAGGGCTTCCCGGCGCATGGCTGAGAAGCTTCCCCTCTGTGCTCTCCGCGCTCACTCCACCGCTCCTCGGACTCTCCTGCACGTGCAGATGCGATTCGCATCCGTAAACTACGAAAAGTCTTGCATCGGTAAGCACTGGCCGTAAAGATGGGTATTGGATCACCAGACCGCGCTTCGGGGGCCAGGATGACGACTTTCGACGCTCGGCCGCAAGCCGCCATCGGTTCCCGGCCGCCGGCATGGCTCTCGTCCATCCTGGTCGAGGGGCGGCCCGGCGCGTGCGACGCCGTCTTCCCCTTTCAGCATCGCTCGGCGGTGGAGCCCGCGTGCGTGGCCACCGCCCGGCGCTTCGTCGACCAGACGCTCGGCACCTGGGGCGCGCTCGAAGCCGCCTTCGACATGCAACTGGTGGTGTCGGAGCTGGTGACCAACGCGATCCGTCATGGCGGCGGCGCCGCGCAGCTCCGGTTGCTGTCCCACGAGGCCGAGCTCGCCTGCGTCGTCACCGACCACAGCCGTACGGTGCCGGTCGCGGCGGCGCCCGACGTCTTCTCCGAGTACGGGCGAGGGCTTCGGCTCGTCGACGCCCTCTGCTCGGCGTGGGGCTGGTTGTCGGCCGGCGGCTCACGCAAGCTCGTCTGGGCCGTCATCACCAGCTGACGCGGCGTCGAGCAGGTCCAGCACGTCGTCGTCGTCGAGCTGCTCGAAATGCTCGTACCACTGGCCGACCGCGCGGAAGTCGACCGGCGTCGCCAGCACCACCACCTCGTCGGCCTCGCCGCGCATCGACGCCACCGTGTCCGGCGACCCCACCGGGACCGCCAGGGTGACCTTGGCGGGCTTGGCCGCGTTGACCGCCCTGAGCGCGGCCCGCGCGGTGCCGCCGGTGGCCAGGCCGTCGTCCACCACGATCACCTCACGGCCCGCCAGCTCGGGCAGCGGCCGGTCGCCCCGGTAGGCGCTCACCCTCCTGGCCAGCTCCCGCCGCTCCCGCTCCACCACGTCCGCGACCGACTCGGGTGTCATGCCGAGCCGCCGCAGCAGCTCGCGGTGGAACACCGGCTCGCCGCCCTCGGCCACCGCGCCCACCCCCAGCTCGGGAGACGGCGGATAGCCGATCTTCCTGGTCACCAGCACGTCGAGCGGCGCACGCAGGCGGCGCGCGATCGGCGCCGCCACGGCCACCCCGCCCCGGGGCAGCGCGAGGATCACGGGATCACGCGCGCCCTGCAGCCGCTCCGCGAGCAGCTCCCCCGCCTGCGCCCGATCTGCGAACACCACCATGCCCTGCCCCTACCCCCTCCCCGCCACCCCTCCCCTTGAGGAGAGATGACGGGAAGAGACCCGCACACGGAGTGGCGGGGGTGCGGCACGACGCTCCACCGCCCCCCTACAGGATTGGCGGGGGTGCCACGCGACACTCCCCCGCCCCCGCACACACAGGGGCGGGGGTGCCACGCGACACTCCGCCGCCCCCGCACACGCAGGGGCGGGGGTGCGGCGCGACGCTCCGCCGCCCCAGCCGACGACCAGCGCATGGGCGGCGGGTGTGTTGCGGTCAGGGCCGGTTGCGGCCGGAGCGGCGCATCTCCTTGTGGATGATCTTCCACTTGTTCTGCTGCTCCTTGCGCAGCCGCGCGTCCGTCCTCGACGCCATCCACACCGCCTCGCGCTGCAGCTTGCGCCAGCTCTGCAGGCGGCGTTCCGGCAGGTCGCCGCGTTCCAGGGCGGCCAGGACCGCGCAGCCGGGCTCGCCGTCGTGGCCGCAGTCGCCGAAGCGGCACTCGGCGGCCAGCTCCTCGATGTCGGAGAAGACGCGATCGACGCCCTCCCCGATGTCGTAGAGGCCGACCCGCCGGATGCCCGGCGTGTCGATGACCAGCCCGCCGCCGGGCAGCGGGATCAGCTCGCGGTGGACGGTGGTGTGCCGGCCGCGGCCGTCGGCGGCGCGTACCTGCTGGGTCTCCATGACCCCGTCACCCGCCAGCGCGTTGACGAGCGTGGACTTGCCGGCTCCTGAAGGCCCGAGGATGACGGCGGTGCGCGAGCCTTCGAGGTAACCGCGGGCCAGCTCGACGCCGTCGCCCAGCAGGGAGGACACGGCGTGCACGGCCACCCCCGGCGCGGCTGCCCGGACGTCGGCGACCAGGTCGTCGAGGCCGTCCTCGAACAGGTCGGACTTGGTGACGAGCACGACGGGCGTGCCGCCCGACTCCCACGCCAGCGCGACCAGGCGCTCGATGCGGCCGAGGTCGGCGAAGTCGGTGGAGTGCATGGACGGCTCGGCCACGAAGACGATGTCGACGTTGGCGGCGAGCACCTGGCCCTGACCGTCGCCGGACAGGCCGCCGACGGAGTCGCGGCTGACGCCGCCCCGCACGAACGCGGTCGTGCGCGGCAGCACCTCGTCGAGCTCGTAGCGGCCCTCAGGCAGCCAGGTGAGCGCTACCCAGTCGCCGACGCAGGGCAGCGCGACGGGGTCGGCGGCCGAGGCGCGGCGGACGCGGGCGCCGTAGCGGACGTGGTGCTGCCCGTCGGCGGCGATCACCTCGGCGGCGCCGCGGTCGACCCGGGAGACCCGGGCAGGGACGGTGCCGTCAGGCAGATCGGCGGCGCGCAGGTCGGTCCAGCCGAAGGAAGAAAGATCGTAAGACAACGCAGTGAAACCTTTGATCGAGAAGGTGAAAGAGAGAACGGGGCTGCTCAGGCGAGCGCCCGGAGGTGGACTGAAGGCAGGCGGAAGACGGTGACCCGCATAGTCCTCACCTCCTCGATCGGTTGCCGAGCTGACTCTACGCACGTGCTCCCCGGCCATGCAATCGCATTATCTTCCGGCGTTCGTTGAACCGTGTCAGGGCGGCCGGCCGTACCACCTGCCGACGGACTGAGAAAGGGGAAGCATGCGAACCAGCACGTATCCCCCGCCCTCGGCCGAGGGAGCCGCCCCGTTGGGCAAGCCGCGCTTACGCCACTGGATCGGGCGCGTACGCCCGGACGACGAGGTGGTCGTGTCCGCGCTCTACCGGGAATACCACAGGCCGCTGCTGGCCTTCGTGATCCGGCTGACCGCGGGCGATCGGCAGTGGGCGGAAGACGTGGTGCAGGAAACGATGATCAGGGCGTGGCGCAGTGCGGAGCGGCTCGATCCCGACGCGGTCTCGCTGATGCCCTGGCTCGCCACGGTCGCCAGACGTATCGTGATCGATGACCGGCGGCGGAGGGACGCCCGCCCCCAGGAGTCGGGCGCCGCACCGCTGGAGAGCCTGCCCGTGCCCGACGAGATGGAGGGACTGCTGCATCAGGTGGTCGTGTCCGAGGCGCTGAAGGCGTTGTCGCCGGCACATCGCGAGATCCTCAACGAGACGATCCTGCGGGACCGGTCGGTCAACGACGCGGCCGCCGCCCTCGGCATCCCCGTGGGCACCGTGAAGTCCCGCGTCTACTACGCCGTCCGCGCGCTCCGCATCGCACTGGAGGAGAGGGGGGTGACGGCGTGACTTCGAGAGTCGAGCACACCGACGTCGGCGCGTACGCGCTCGGGCTGCTGGACGAGGACGACCGGCTGGCGTTCGAGGCCCACCTGCTGGGCTGCAACTCCTGCCGGTACGAGCTGCACGAGCTGTCCGGCGTGGCGAACGTGCTCAACGGCATCGGCCCCGTCGAGGACCCCTACCCCCCTTCCGGTGACCGCCAGGACGACGTGGTGGGCCTGCTGCGGCGCAAGAAGGCGGCCGACCGGCGGGCGCGCAGGGGGACGTTCCTGATCGGCATGGCGGCGGCGGTCACGCTGGTCGCCGGGGGGCTGACGATCGGCACCCAGCTCGACGCGGGCGACGCGGCGCCGCTCGCGCAGGGCCAGGGCGGTCGCATGGGCACCAACATGGGCCCGGCGGAGCAGTTCTACGCCGAGGGCCGGCCGATGCAGGGCGAGGGGGTCGACGGCGTCACCGGGGGGCTGGTGGTGGAGTCGAAGGGGTGGGGCACGCACGCGGCGCTGAAGCTCGCGGGGGTGAAGGGGCCGCTGCAGTGCGAGCTGGTCTCGGTCGCCAAGTCGGGCGAGCGCAGGGTGATGACCGGGTGGTCCGTACCTCCAGCCGGGTACGGAGTGCCGGGGTCACCGGACCCGCTCTACATGCACGGGGGCAGCGCTACGCAGCTCAAGGACATCGACCACTTCGAGGTGGTCACCTCGGGGGGCAAGCGGTTGCTCACCATCCCGGCCTGAACGGCCGCGCCACAAGCCGTACGTACCACCCATGATCGACGGGGCACTCCGGCCGGCCCCGCTCGCGACAGCGCCCCGCCGCGCACGGAGCCCGTGCGGCGGGGCGCTTCGCCGTCCGGCCGCTCTTACAGGCCGGGGGCGGGGAACTGCGAGGTCAGCTCGGTGACCTCGTGGTGCACGCGGGTGATGACGTCTTCGGCGTCGCCCTTGGCCACGGCCGTGACGACCTCGTCGATCCAGGCGCCGATCTGCCGCATCTCGTGCTCGCCCATGCCGCGCGAGGTGACGGACGGGGTGCCGATGCGGATGCCGGACGGGTCGAACGGCTTGCGCGGGTCGAACGGCACCGTGTTGTAGTTGGTCTCGAGGCCGGCGCGGTCGAGCGCCTGCGCGGCCGGCTTGCCGCCGATGCCCTTGGGCGTCAGGTCGAGCAGGATGAGGTGGTTGTCGGTGCCGCCGGAGACGAGGTCGAAGCCGCGCGAGGACAGCTCTTCCGCGAGCGCCTTGGCGTTGCGCACGATCTGGTGCGCGTAGTCGCGGAAGGCGGGCTGGGCGGCCTCGTGCAGCGCGACCGCGATGGCGGCGGTGGTGTGGTTGTGGGGGCCGCCCTGCAGGCCGGGGAAGACGGCCTTGTTGAGCGCGGTGGCGTGCTCGTCGGTCGTGGCCATGAGCATCGCGCCGCGCGGGCCGCGCAGCGTCTTGTGCGTGGTCGTGGAGATCACGTCGGCGTGGCCGACCGGCGACGGGTGGGCGCCGCCCGCGACCAGGCCCGCGATGTGGGCGATGTCGGCCGCGAGCACGGCGCCGACCTCGCGGGCGATCGAGGCGAAGCCCTCGAAGTCGATGGTGCGCGGGATGGCGGTGCCGCCGCAGAAGATCAGCTTCGGCCGGTGCTCGAGCGCGAGCTGCCGGACCTCGTCGAGGTCGATGCGGCCGGTGTCCTGGCGCACGCCGTAGCGGACCGGGTTGAACCACTTGCCGGTGGCCGAGACCGACCAGCCGTGGGTGAGGTGGCCGCCGAACGGCAGGCCCATGCCCATCACGGTGTCGCCGGGCTGCAGGAAGGCCATGTAGACGGCGAGGTTGGCGGGCGAGCCTGAGTAGGGCTGGACGTTGGCGTGGTTGACGCCGAAGAGCGACTTGGCGCGCTCGATGGCCAGGGTCTCGACCTGGTCGATGACCTGCTGGCCCTCGTAGTAGCGCTTGCCGGCGTAGCCCTCGGAGTATTTGTTGGTCAGCACCGTGCCGGTGGCCTCGAGCACGGCCTTGGACACGTAGTTCTCGGACGCGATCAGCTTGACGGTGTCGGCCTGGCGCCGCTCCTCCGCCTGGATGAGCTGGGCGATCTGCGGGTCGACGCTAGCGAGAGAACCCATGACTCTCCTGTCATCTTGACGATCTGCGAAGACCCAGGCGCACGGCCTCCGCTCCTTTCGCTCCCTGGTGGTCGTTCCCACCTGATGCGCCAGTCGCGTCTCGCCCTAGACGATAGCGGATGTGACGAGGGCTTATTCCTTCGTGATCATCACGTTGGCGTCGTGCCCGAAGGTTCTGCATGTCCAGGTCGGCCGTGGTGGCGGTCTTGGGCACGCTGCGGAAGACGGCGAAGGTGCCCTCCAGGCTGTAGGCGTTGGACTCGGTGAGCTCCCCCACGCCGAGCGCGACCGGATCCCTGACCGCGGAACGCGGGATCATGCCTGCTCGACCGCCACGTCCTTGATGAGGCCGAGCGGCCCCAGGCTGACGTCCACCCGGTCGGCGTCCTCGGGCAGGCCCTCGTAGACGGCCCACAGCTGGAGCCGGTCGCCGCCGTTGAACGGCGCCGTCGGGAGCGAGGCGCACCTGCACGCGCCGCCGTCCACGGCCGGATAGAGCGCGTCGCCGACGCCCGGCGGGATGAGGCTCACCTGCGACACCGTGCGGTCGAGCGCGCCCCTGCCGAACTTGTTGTAGAGGGGCGCGTTCTCCTTCCCCACGTTCCTGACCGTCCACTGCAGGCGGGCGGCGCGGCCCTGGCGCACCAGGGAGTCGATCCTGACCTCGAACGTGGTGCCGAGCGCCTCGACCGTGGTGACCGTCTCCCGGCCGTCAGGGCGCTCCCAGGGACGTACGACGGCGAGCGTGACGGCCGCGCCCAGGACGGCCGCGAGCACGCCCACGGCGACCGTCGCCCAGAGCCGCCTTGAGGCGGCCGGTTCGCGCGGCTGAGGCGGTCCCGCGGGCGGGACGACCACCGGCGTCCAGGTCTCCGACACGGCCTGGGTGGCCGCGGCCACCGGCACCTGCGGGCGGCCGAGCAGCGTGTCGATGAGCTGCTGGGCGGTCGGGCGGCGGGCCGGGTCCTTGGCCAGCGCCCGCTCGACCAGCGGGCGGACCCGCTCGTCGAGCCCGTCCAGCACGGGCGCGTGGTTGATCACCCGGTAGACGACCTCGGGGACGCCGCCGGTGCCGAAGGGCGGCCTGCCGGTGCCCGCGTACGCGACCAGCGAGCCCCAGGAGAACACGTCGCTCGCGGGCGTGACGTGCTCGCCCCTGGCCTGCTCGGGAGACATGTACGCGGGCGTCCCCATCGACCGCGCGACCGTCGCCACCGCGCCCGGCGCGTCGGCGAGCTGCGCGATGCCGAAGTCGATGACCCGCGGCCCGAGCGGGCTGAGCAGCACGTTGGACGGCTTGAGGTCGCGGTGCACGACCCCGGCGGCGTGGATGGCGGCCAGCGCGGTGGCCACGCCCACAGCCAGCGCCTCCAGGTTCGAGCCGGCCAGCGGGGCCCGCGCGACCACGGACGACAGGTCGGGACCCTCGACGTATTCGGTGACCAGGCAGGCGACGCCGTCGTGGAACCCGGCGTCGAGCACGGGCGCGGTGCAGAACCTCGCGACCCGCCGCGCCGCCTCGCTCTCCTTGCCGAACCTGCGCCTGAACTCCTCCTGCCCGGCGAGGTCCGCGCGCATCGTCTTGAGCGCGACAGGACGGCCCGCCGGATCATGGGCGAGGTGCACGACGCCCATGCCGCCCTCGCCGAGCTTCCTGATGAGGGTGTAGGGACCGACCCGCTGTGGCGACTCCATCGAGGGGATTATTCCGGACGGATCAAGGGGAGGGAACGGCTATTTCGCCCGGCCCACGCCCGGCCAGAGCCGGTCGACCTCCGCGTTCAGGATGGCGCCGATGAGCACGGCCAGCGCGGTGATGTAGAGCCACAGCAGCAGCGCGATGGGCGCGGCCAGCGAGCCGTAGACCGAGACGGGCGAGAACCAGGCGGCCAGCACCTCGCGCAGCACGGCCGCGCAGACGATCCACAGGAACAACGCCAGGATGGCCCCGGGCAGCTCGCGGTACCACTTCGTCCGCACCGGCACGCTGACGTGGTAGAGCACGGTCAGGAACAGCACCGAGCCGGCGATGACGACCGGCCAGTAGAGCACGTCGATGAGCACGCCGTAGTCGGCGGGCAGCGCGTCCCTGATGAGGGTCGGGCCGACGACGAGGATCGGCATGACGATGATGCCGATGATGAGGCCCACGACGTAGAGGCCGAACGACATGAGGCGGGTGCGGATGATGCCGCGCTCCTCCCCCAGCCCGTACGCCACCGAGATGAGATCGACGTAGACGTAGAGCGCCCGCGAGCCCGACCACAGCGACAGCAGGAAGCCCAGCGAGATGATCGACACCTTGCCCGCGTCGTCGCTGAGCACGTCGGTGATGAGCGGGTTGATGACCTTTTTGACCGCGTCGTCGGTGAACAGCAGGCCGGCCTGCTGGATCACCCACGCCTTCACCTCGCCCACGACGCCGGGGCCGAGCCACGTGCCGAGCTTGCCCAGCACGCCGATCAGCCCCAGCACGAACGGCGGCAGCGACAGCAGCGCGAAGAACGCGGCCTCGCCCGCCAGGCCGGTGACGCGGTAGGTGACGCCGGCGTTCGTGGCGGCGCGCACGATCGCCCACGACTTGGTGTCGAGCACCCAGCTCAGCCTGGCCCTGGCATGGGTGACGAGCCCTCGTTTGGGCCGGGGAGGGGCTTCGGTGGACGTCATGGCACCCAACGGTATTCGCAGTGACTCTGTGGGACAGCTTACGTCCCCGCCCCTGCTCTAGGCCCCATACACGATGTCCCTGATCGGGCCCCTAGTCGTTGTCGACGATGCGCGCCCCCAGCGGGAGAAGGGAGACCGGGATGAGCTTGATGTTCGCGACGCCCAGCGGGATGCCGATGATGGAGATGAACAGCGGGATCGACGTCACCACGTGACCGATGGCCAGCCAGATGCCCGCGAAGATGAGCCAGATGACGTTGCCGATGGTCGAGAACGCGCCCGCGTCAGGGTCGCGCACGACCGTCCTGCCGAACGGCCACAGCGCGTACGCGGCGATCCTGAACGAGGCGATGCCGAACGGGATCGTGACGATGAGGATGCAGCAGATGATCCCGGCCGCGACATAGCCGAGCGCCAGCCAGAGGCCCGCGAACACCAGCCAGATGACGTTCAAGATTGTGCGCATGCTCACAGGATGTCATCGATCATGCGGGTCGCGTATCCGGAATGACCCTGACTCATCCCCTGGGCGCGCGGCCCTTCCCCGGAGGTCCCGCGAACGCCTGGGCGATCTCCATCCAGGCCCGCGCCGGCTCGCCGGCCAGTTCCAGGCCGGTGTCGGACAGGTGGGCGCGCTGGGTGACGGCCAGGCAGAAGCCGAGCAGCGTCCCGCGTACGGACGAGGGCGCGTCCTCGGGGCCCGCCGTCCAGGTGCCGCCGCCTGGCATCGCCAGCTCCACGCGTACGGGCTCGTCGGGCACGGGCAGGCCGCGTACGGCGAAGCTGAACGGCCTGGCGCGGAAGCCCAGCATGGCGACGTGCCGCAGCCGGTCGGTCGGCTCCCTGACGACGCCCAGCGCGTCGGCGACGTCCTGGCCGTGCGCCCACGTCTCCATCAGCCGCGCGGTCACGAACGAGGCGGCCGACATCGGCGGCCCGAACCACGGCACCCGCTCGCGCGCCCCCAGCCCCGCGAACACCTCGAGCGACCGCCCCCTGGCCGCGTCGAACCAGGCCAGCAGCTCGGCGGGCGGCATGCCCCGCGACTCGGCGGCCAGGTCGTCCACCGAGCCGGCGCCCACCGGCAGCGCGGCGAAGGCGCCGGGATCGGTGACGGCCAGCACCGCCGCGTCGTCGAACCACGCCAGGTGGCTCACCTGGTCACGCACCGCCCACCCCTCCGCGGGGGTGGGCCGCTCCCAGTCCGCGTCGTCAGGGGAGGGCAGCAGCGCGCGCAGCGCGTCGGTCTCGGCACGCAGGTCACCGATCAGCTCGGCCATGAGGTCCATAATGCAAGCGTGATCTGTGACAGCTGCAAGGACAAGCGCCACGGCGACTGCCGGGGCGGCTCCTGGTGCGACTGCCAGCATCGGGTCACGTCCCGCCCTGATCAGGACGCGACGGAGGACCTCGGCGAGAACGCCCCTGAGCCGTCCGTCAACTGGCAGCGGCAGGGATGAGACGGAGGGATGCGACAGGGCGCGGGACGAGGGGACACTATCCCACACTCTGGACCCCGTCTTGGACATCTCGGACAGCGAGAGTACTCTCGAACCATGCCAGCGGACCCCATGCTCGTCGGTCGACGCCACGTCGATCTTCAGCGTGTCCGCAGTGCCATCTGTTGCGACGCCCGCTAACCGACATCTGTATTTTCCGCTGAGCGCGTCGCACTTCTCCTCTCCAGTCCTGCCCTCGCCGACGAGGCAGGAGGAACGTTGCGCGCGCCCATGATCAGAAGGACGCGCAATGAGCACCCCTGCCAGCCGCACTCCTGCCAGCCGGCACCACAAACGCCCGCGCGGCGAAGGCCAGTGGGCCCTCGGTTACCGTGAGCCGCTCAACAAGAACGAAGAGAGCAAGAAGAACGACGACGGGCTCAACGTCCGGCAGCGGATCATCGACATCTACTCCAAGCGGGGCTTCGACTCGATCGACCCGGCCGACCTGCGCGGACGCATGCGCTGGTACGGCCTCTACACCCAGCGCAAGCCCGGCATCGACGGCGGCAAGACCGCCATCCTGGAGCCGGAGGAGCTGGACGACCGCTACTTCATGCTCCGCGTGCGCATCGACGGCGGCCAGCTCGACCTGGCCCAGCTGCGGACGATCGCCGACATCTCCAACGAGTACGCCCGCGGCACCGCCGACATCACCGACCGCCAGAACATCCAGCTGCACTGGGTGGAGATCGAGTCGGTGCCCGACATCTGGGAGCGGCTGGAGGCCGTCGGCCTGTCCACCACCGAGGCGTGCGGCGACACCCCGCGCGTGATCATGGGCTGTCCGCTGGCGGGCATCGACACCGACGAGGTGCTCGACGCCAGCGACCAGATCAAGGAGATCTACGACCGGGTCGTCGGCAACCCGGCCTACTCCAACCTGCCGCGCAAGTTCAAGACCGCGCTCAGCGGCTGCCCGGCCCACTGCACCGTGCACGAGATCAACGACGTGGCGTTCGTCGGCGTGGTCAACGAGCGCGGCGAGGCCGGCTACGACCTGTGGGTCGGCGGCGGCCTGTCCACCAACCCGATGCTGGGCAAGCGGCTCGGCGTGTTCGTCAGCCCCGAGAAGGCGGCCGACGTGCACGAGGGCGTCGTCGGCATCTTCCGCGACTACGGCTACCGGCGGCTACGCCACAGGGCCAGGATCAAGTTCCTGGTCAACGACTGGGGGCCGGAGAAGTTCAGGGAGATCCTGGAGACCGAATACCTCAAGGAGGCGCTGCCCGACGGGCCCGCGCCCGAGCAGCCGCGCGACAGCCGGCGCGACCACGTCGGCGTCTTCCCGCAGAAGGACGGCAACTTCTACGTCGGCTTCGCGCCCAAGGTGGGCCGGGTCGACGGCGACAAGCTGCGGGTCATCGCCGACATCGCCGAGCGCCACGGCTCCGACCGGGTGCGCACCACCGTCGAGCAGAAGATGGTCATCCTCGACGTCGCGCCCGAGCGGGTCGAGTCCGTCGTGGCCGAGCTGGAGGCCAACGACCTGCAGGTCAACCCGTCCACGTTCCGCCGCCAGACGATGGCCTGCACCGGCATCGAATACTGCAAGCTCGCCATCGTCGAGACCAAGGCCACCGCGATGGACCTGATCGACGAGCTGGAGCGGCGCCTGCCCGACTTCGACCAGCCGCTGACCATCAACGTCAACGGCTGCCCCAACTCCTGCGCCCGCATCCAGGTCGCCGACATCGGCCTGAAGGGCCAGCTCGTCGTGGACGAGAACGGCGACCAGGTCGAGGGCTTCCAGATCCACCTGGGGGGCTCGCTCGGCGTCAACGCGGGCTTCGGCAGGAAGGTACGCGGGCTCAAGACCACCGCCAAGGCACTGCCCGACTACGTGACACGCGTCGTGTCCAACTACGACAGCCAGAAGAAGGAAGGCGAGTCGTTCGCCGACTGGGTCCAGCGAGCAGACGAGGCCGACCTGAAATGACCGAACGAGCGGTTCCCTTCCACTGCCCCTACTGCGGTGACGAGGACCTCGAGCCCTATGAGCCCACTGAATCCCACGCGGAATCCCACGCGGGCGAGCGCGGGGCGTCCGGGGCGGGAACGGGCGGCGGCTGGTACTGCCGCGCCTGCGCTCGTGCCTTCAAGCTCAAATTCCTGGGGATCGGAGTGAAGATATGACGCTCGTCGACATCGAGGTGGGGCTGAGAGATCAGCGCGGCGTGCTCGACCTGCAGGACATCGTCGAGTCCGCCGCCAAGTTCCTCGAAGGCGCACCCGCGCGGGAGATCATCCGGTGGGCGGCGGCGACGTTCGGCGACCGGCTGTGCCTGACCTCTTCGATGAGCGACGCGCTGCTCATCGACCTGGTGAGCAGGGTCAAGCCCGGCGTCGACGTCCTGTTCATCGACACCGGCTACCACTTCGCCGAGACCATCGGCACCCGCGACGCGGTGCGCCAGGTCTACGACGTCAACGTGATCGACATCAAGCCGTCGCGCACGGTCGAGGAGCAGGACCGCGACCTCGGGCCGCGGCTGTTCGGCCGCAACCCCGACCTGTGCTGCTACCTGCGCAAGGTCGAGCCGCTCAACCGGGCGCTCGAGCCGTATCTGGCGTGGATCTCCGGCATCCGCCGCGACGAGTCGCCCAGCAGGACCGGCACCAAGGTCGTGGAGTGGGACGCCAAGCGGCAGATGGTGAAGGTCAACCCGATCGCCGCCTGGACGCAGGAGGACGTCGACAATTACATCGCCGACAACGGGGTGCTGATCAATCCGTTGCACTACGACAACTACCCCTCGATCGGCTGCGCGCCGTGCACGCGGCAGGTCGCGGAGGGAGAGGATCCGCGCAGCGGACGCTGGGCGGGCCTGGGGAAGGTCGAATGCGGCATTCACCTGTGATCCCCAGCGGGGGACCCGTCCCGTTGGCAGGCGGGGCGGCCCCCGGCCGCGTGCCACTGGTGGCGGTGGCCCACGGGTCTCGTGACCCGCGCGCCGCCGCCACCGTGGCCGCGTTGCTCGACCAGGTGCCGCTGGACGTGCGGGTGGCGTACCTCGATCACTGCGCGCCCTCGCTCGGGCAGGCGCTCAGCGGGCTGCGGGCGGCCGTGGTGCTGCCGCTGCTGCTCACCGAGGCGTACCACAGCCGGGTGGACCTGCCCGCGGCGCTCAACGAGGCCCGGGCGCGCGATCCGCTGCTGCGGGTCAGCTACGGGAGCACGCTCGGCCCGCATCCGCTGCTGCTGTCCGCGCTGGAGCGGCGGCTCGGCGAGGCGGGTGTGCCTGCGGGCGACCCCGGGACGGCGGTGGTGCTGGTGTCGGCCGGCTCCAGCGACGCCAGGGCCAACGGCGTGGTGGCGGAGACGGCGCGGGTGTGGCGGCGGTCCGGCTGGTGGACCGTGACACCCGCATACGCCTCCGCGGCGCGCCCCACTCCGGCGCAGGCGGTGGCCGCCCTCAGACGGGCCGGCGCCCCGCGCGTGGTCGTGGCCCCGTACCTGCTGGCCCCCGGCTTCTTCGCCGACAAGGTCCGCCACGAAACCCTGAGGGCCGGCGCCGACGCGGTGGCCGACGTCCTGGGCCCAGCCCCGGAACTGGTCGACATCCTCCTCGAACGCTACAAAACCGCCCTAACCCAACCAACCGCCCTGGCCGTCTGACGACAGGTTCAGCAGCCGAGGCCACCCCCTCCCTCGGGCGGGAGTCAGTTACCGAGGCAACCCCCTCCAAAGGACGCCAACCCCCTACGACGGGGAGGTAGCCGGGACGGGGGCCACCCCTCCCTCAAAGGACACCAGCCACCTACCACCGGAACCTGACACAGGTGGGGGCAGTGGCCGAGGCCACCCCTCCCAAAGGACGTCAGCCCCCACGGACGGCTGGGGGCAGCGGCCAAGGTCGCCCCCTCCTCCAAAGGACGTCGGCCAGCTGCCGCCGGAAAGGGACAGGGCAAGGGTCAGTAGCCGGGGTGGCGGTTGTCGTTGCGGAGCTGGCGGCGGAGTTCGCGGCCCTCGGCGCGGACCTGGCGGCTCAGCTCGCGCCAGTCCTCGCCGTGGAGCTGACGCCAGTGCTCGCGCCAGGCCGAGAAGCCACGCTTGAGCGGCTTGGCCTGCGAGTCGCCGACCACCTTGACGTCGCCCATCACGGCGTACGCCTGCACGCGCACCACGGGGGCGCTCGCCCCGGACAACGCCTGGTCGACCTTGACCTTCTTGTCGCCCATGATGGCCATGCCGTCGAGGTCCACGCTCACGCCGTCGGGGACGATGATCTTCACGTCGCCCATCACCGCGACGGCCATGATCTCGACCTTGTCGGTGCGCACCTCGGCCTCGCGCAGGTCGAGCACGACGTCGCCCATCACCGCGACAGCGCCGAGCTCCTGGTCGATGCGCCAGGTGCCGTGCCGCTTGGAGTCACCCATGACGGCCACGAACCAGCGCCGCTTCCTGCCTTGGGGCTGCACGGGAGCGGGCGCGGGCGCGGCGGCGCCCGACGGCAGGTCCTGGGTGAGCAGGGCCAGCTCGGCGTGCGTGGTGGCCGTATAGGCCGCTTCGGTACGGTCGGTCAGCTCGGCGAGGGTGAGACGCCCCTCGACCGAGGCGACGCGCAGCTGCTCGACGACGGCCTCGCGCTCGGCATCGGACGCACGGAGCTCACCGGGATCAGTCATACTCGCAACATATCGCGTCTTGCCCCCGATGCTCCTCCTCCCTGCGGAGGAATACCTTGATACCCCAAAACATGCACATTTCGGATGAGAAGTGAACCGGTCCATGGGCGGGGCACGTATCACGCGATGACACGGACCCCGGTCTGGTCCGGGGCGCGGCCGGACCAGGCTAGGGTCCCTGTCATGCATGAGGAACAGCTCTACCGCGCGGCGTTGAACGGCGAGACCGAGACCGTCGGCAAGCTGCTCGCCAGTGGCGCCGATCCCAACAGGCCCAGCGAGGGCGAGGACGCGGGCCTGCCGCTGTGCGCGGCCGCCGCCTGGGACCGCACCGAGGTGGCCGGCGCGCTGCTGGCGGCCGGCGCCGAGGTCGGCGCCAGGGAGGCGGGCGGCTGGACGGCGCTGCTCTGGGCCGCCGCCAACGGCCACGCCAACGTCGCCAGGGTGCTGATCGAGGCAGGCGCCGAGGTCGACGTCACCAACGACGACGGCGACACCCCACTCACCCTGGCCGCCAGGCGCGGCGCGCTGGGCGTCGTGCAGGTGCTGCTGGAGGCGGGCGCCGACCACCGGAAGTACGACGGCGACGGCGACACGCCGCTGGAGATCGCCCTCGACTGGGTCGGCGTGCACCTGGAGAGCGCGCTGCTCGACCAGGTGGAGCAGGAGGGCTGGGAATACGTCGTCGCCCGCCAGTACGCCAAGGACGGCACCGAGCTGGTCACCGTGGCGGGCCGCTCGGCCGACGGCGCCGAGAGCGAGCAGGTGCAGGCCCAGCGCGGCCACGCGGCCATCGCGACCCTGCTGGAGGACGCGGCGGGCGTCGAGACGCCGGTGGATCAGCTGGTGGCGCGGGCGCTGGCGCACCGCGACGTCGACGAGGACGCCGAGACCTGGTGGATCGTGGCCGACACGCTGGGCAAGCGGGCCGACGACGACACCTACGAGGCGCTGGCCAGGCTGTGCGTGAGCGAGGACGCCAGGGAGCGCGAGTTCGGCGTGGACGCCATCGCGCAGTTCGGGTTCTCCGACGGCGACAAGCCGTACCTCGAAAGGGCCCTGCCGCTGCTGGAGAAGATGGTCACGACCGAGGGCAACCCGCAGGTGCTGCGCTCGGTGCTGGCCGCGCTCGGCCACCAGGGCGACCCGCGGGCGCTGCCGTACGTGCTGGACGTCATCGGGCGTCCCGATCACAAGCGCACGATCACCGACCCCATCGCGCTGGCCGACGTGCTGCCGCCCGACCACGAGGAAGGGCTGGCGCTGCTCATCTCGATGAGCGAGGACGACGACTCCGAGATCCGCGACTGGGCGACCGCCGGGCTCGCGGGGCTGTCGGCCGACACGCCGCAGATCAGGGAGGCGCTGGCGGCCCGGCTGACCGACGCCGACCTGCGTACGGTGGCCGAGGCCACGCGTGGGCTGGCGGTGCGCGGCGACGAGCGGGCCGCCCAGGGCGCTCAGCGGGTGCTGGCGGAGAGCGACGACGAGTACGCCAGGGATCTCGTCTCCAAGCCCGCCTGAGCCCGCACAGGCCCTCACAGCCCCGCCCGGGCCCCTGGGCCGGGCGGGAACCGCACCTGGGGTGTCGCCCCGGGTGGTCGGCCGCTGTCCATGCAGCAGATGCGGCCGGATCTGTCAGCCGCCGTTGAGCACGCGGGTCACCCAGTCCAGGGTGCCCGTGCTCAGCGCCTCCTCCGCCAGGCGCTTGCCCGTCGTCGTGGTGATGGCCGCGAGCGAGCTGTCGATCCACCCCTGCACGTTCTGGTGTCCCTGCTCGCGGTACTCCACGGCCTGGATGAGGCACTCCAGCTTGTCGGCGTCGCGCGCGCAGACGGCTTCGAGGCTGGCCTTCTCCTCGTACTCGCCCACGGCGTCGCGCAGCATGCCGGCCACCTCGGCGGGCACGTGGCGCACCTGGTCGGCGGTGACCTCCTCGTTGGGGGCCGGCTTGAGGTAGAGCTTGCCGACGTACGGGATGTCGGTGATGCGGGTTTCCTGCGTGTCGTGGAAGAGGCTCATGAAGGCGGCCCGCTCGGGGTTCGCCCCTTCGAGCCTGGCGATCACGGCGGCGAGCACGGCCGCGCGGAACGAGTGCTCGGCGATGCTCTCGGGATCGCGTACGCCCGCGACCAGCCAGCCGGTCCGCTTGTAGCGTTTGAGCAGCCCGAACTCGTACATCAGGTCGGCCAGACCGGTCGTGTCGTCACCCGTCATGGGAGACCCCCTCTCGTCTCGTGCTGCCGTCCGGGGGACGCCGTGACCAGCGGTCACGGCGTCCCCCGGCGACCTGGTCGAGGATTGGCAAGCCTACGTCGCCGCTCCCCGGTTCCTGCGTCGGCCCCGGTGATCAGCCCGGTGATCAGCCCGGTGATCAGCCCGGTGGTTGGTCCGATGGCCGGTCCGGTGGCCGGTGCGCCGTCAGTCCCAGTCGGAGGCGCGCCAGTCGTTGCCGTAGTCGCTCTTCAGGCCGTTGCGCCAGCTGTCCCACGGCGCCCACTCGCCGCCGCGGTCGTCGTAGCGCGGCTTGAACTTGATGGGCCGCTCCTTGACCGGCTTGTACGGCTTATATGGCTTGTGCGGCTTCTGATGCTTGTGCGGTGGCCGGTTCGGCGGCTGGTTGGGCGGCTGCTCGGGCTGCTCGGGCTCTTCCGGCTCTTCCGGCTCCTCGACCTCCGGCTCCTCCTGCTCGGGCAGCTCGCGGATGGGCTCGTGGCGCCTGTCGTCGTGGTGGCGGTGGCCACGGAAGTGGTGCTCGTCGTGGAAGTCGTGGTGGTGGTGGTGATGGTGGTGCCCGCCCCACCAGCGGCGGCCCCACCAGTACGGGCCGCAGCGGCGGTGACCGCATCCCAGCACCGGCTTCTCGCCGGAGGTGTAGGCGACGGCGGCGGGGACGGCGGGCGCGCCTGCGCTCGCGCCGGCGATCCCCTGGCCGACGGGAAGGAGCACCACGCCGGCCGCGGTGGCGGCGAGCGCAAGGCCAGCGATACGCCGGCGCACCGCTGGCCTATGTGGCTTATCGAAATGAACGTGCATCTATTACCGCCCTGGGTAGAACGACCCGAAATCCGAGCCCCCATTTCTCGGAGTACTCGGACAAGGGCAGACGTACCCGCGCACAGAATCCCGTTTACCCGTACTGATCCAAACAACCCGTCAAATCCTTAAGGTTCCGGCGAAGGGGTCGTTGTACCAGAATTTTGGGAGACCGCTGCGCACTTCCCGGGCGCCCGTACGGTAAAAGACGCACGCTCCGCGCCTTTTCCTCTACCGGATAAGTGAGAAGTGCGGAATTAGTCCGATTTCGCGGGTTAAGGGCCGGAAAGAGCGGGGGCGGTGGTGAGCACGTCCCTGGCCAAGGACAGGTCGCCCTCCAGGTCGGCGGGGAAGTCGGCGGGGTCGCCCCGGCCGCCCAGCAGGAAGCAGAAGGCCACGACGTCCGCCGTGATGTGCGCGTCAGGCTCCCCCGGCCCGGCGTCCTCGACGCCCAGTGCGACCCGCCACTCGCCGCCGCCGGGACCCGTCAGCGTCAGCAGCAGCGTGCGGCCGGAGCCGTCCAGCCCCGACAGCAGCATCGTCCACGGCAGCAGGCGCGCGCACAGGTCGGCCGTCGGATGGATGTGCTCGGGGAGGGGGTCGGGCAGGCGCACCCGCGCCGTCCGCGCCGCGTCGGCCGTGTGGATCCACGTCTCCAGGCCCCTGGCCAGGATGTGGTCCCTGACCGCGATCTCCATGCCGTCGAGCGTGGCGAGGGTGGTGGGCGGCAGCTCGGCCAGGTGCCGGCAGAGCGCGTCGGCCTGCGCCCGCCAGTCCCGCCGCGTCTGCTCGGGGCTGCGGGCCCGCTCGTACGCCTGGACGTCGTGCGTACGCCCCAGCGAGTCGGCCGCCTCGATCGGCGGGCCCAGCACGGGAGCGCCCACGGAGGCCGCCACCAGGCCGTCCTTGGCCGCCAGGTGGGCCACGAGCTCCTGCAGCGTCCAGCCCTCGACGATGACGCGCGACCAGTCGTCGTCCACGGCGGAGGCCAGCAGGGCGTCCATGGCGGCCACGCGGGCCGCGTACGGCTGCGCCCAGCCGGCGGTGGGGGCCGCGGGGCGGCGCCGCGCGCGGGCCCCGGCCAGGAGCTGGGGCCGCAACGAGTGGGCCGGCACCGCCGGGTCCTCCATCATCGCGTCCAGATAGAGACGCTCGACGGGGTCCATCACACCTCTTCCTGCGCGTACGCGGCGGCCAGGCCCGTGTGCGGCGGCCCTGGTTCCGGCACGCTTGCTCCATGTCCGCCCGATCTGTGCCGCGACCGGACGTTCATCAGGTCTTCTCCGCTCGCGCCCGACCCGTGCGGGGACCCGGCGCTCATCAGACTTCCTCCTCGGCCAGCGCGTCCGCCAGGCGGCGTAACGCCTGGCGGATGCGGGACTTGGCGGTGCCCTCGGGGACGCCGAGCTCCTCGCCGACCTGCCGGTAGGTGCGCCCGCCGAAGTACGCCAGCTCGACGGCCTGGCGTAACGCCTCGGGCAGGGACGTCACCGCCCTGCGCACCCGGTCGGCCTCGGCGGCGGCCAGCACGGTGTCCTCCAGGCGGGCCGGCTCCCGTTCGAACAGCCGTGGCCCGAGCACCGACACCCGCCTGCGCTCCTCCGCGCGCACGTGGTCCACCGCCCTGCGGTGGGCGATGGTGGCCAGCCAGGCGCGCAGCGTGCCCCGGTCGGGGTCGTAGGCCAGCGGCCGCTCCCAGAAGACCAGGAACACCTCCTGCGTGATGTCCTCGGCGATCACCCGGTCCCTGGTGACCCGCAGGGAGAGACCGAAGATCAGCGAGGAGAGCCGATCGTAGACCTCCCCCAGCGCGGACTCATCGCCGCCGACCACCCGCTGGTGCAGCAGGCGGTCGTCGTACGGTGCCTCCACTGGCACCACACTCCCGTGTAATCCGGACCAAGGCGGCACAGGCGCCGCGACCCGAGCATGACATTATTCGCGGCAAATGTAGAGCGGGATGACCCGCACCGCGAGACTCTTTCGCCCCGCGATAGTGTCGTCTTCAGAAAGCGACGAAGCACACACGGAGGGAACACGGAGGGACCACCCATGGCCACCACCCGCACCGCGACGACCCAGTGGAAAGGCGCCCTGCTCGACGGCTCGGGCACCGTCTCTCTCGACACCTCGGGCGTCGGCACGTTCGAGGTCTCCTGGCCGTCCAGGGCCGAGTCCGCCAACGGCAAGACCTCCCCCGAGGAGCTCATCGCCGCCGCCCACTCCTCCTGCTTCTCCATGGCGCTCTCCCACGGCCTGGCCGGCGCCGGCACCCCGCCCGAGTCGCTGACCACCAGCGCCGACGTGACGTTCCAGCCGGGCGAGGGCATCACCGGCATCGTGCTGACCGTCCAGGGCCGCGTGCCCGGCATCAGCGCCGAGCAGTTCCAGCAGGCGGCCGAGGCCGCCAAGGCCGGCTGCCCGGTCAGCAAGGCGCTCGCGGGCACGACGATCACGCTCAAGGCCGAGCTGCTCTGACGAGCGAACGCCCTTACCGAACGGCGATCGGAGCATTGCGCGACCAAGACCGCTTTCGCGTGCGACAATCGGGTCACATGCGCGAGGTCTGGCCGGGCGAGCCCTATCCACTCGGCGGCACCTGGGACGGCGTTGGCACCAGCTTTGCGGTGTTCTCCGAGGTCGCCGAGCGGGTCGAGCTGTGCCTTTTCCACGATGACGGCTCCGAGGAGCGCGTCGATCTGCCCGAGGTCGACGGCTTCGTCTGGCATGGCTATCTTCCGGGCATCCAGCCGGGGCAACGCTACGGCTATCGCGTGCACGGGCCCTACGACCCGCCGCGGGGCCACCGGTGCAACCCGGCCAAGCTGCTGCTCGACCCCTACGCCAAGGCCATCGACGGCGAGCTGACCTGGAACCAGGCGCTGTTCCCCTACTACTTCACCGACCCGAGCCGGCGCAACACCGAGGACAGCGCCCCCTACATGCCGAAGAACGTGGTGATCAACCCGTTCTTCGAGTGGGGCAACGACCGGCCGCCGCGCATCCCGTACCACGAGACCGTGATCTACGAGGCCCACGTGCGCGGGCTCACGATGCGCCACCCCGACGTGCCGCCCGACCTGCGGGGCACGTACGCGGGGGTCGGGCATCCGGCGATCATCGAGCATCTGCTGTCGCTCGGGGTGACGGCGGTCGAGCTGATGCCGGTGCACCACTACGTCCCCGAGCACTTCCTGGTCGCCCGCGGGCTGACCAACTACTGGGGCTACAACACCATGGCCTACCTCGCCCCGCACGGCGGCTACTCCAGCGCGGGCACGCGGGGGCAGCAGGTGCTGGAGTTCAAGGCCATGGTGCGGGCGCTGCACGAGGCGGGCATCGAGGTCATCCTCGACGTGGTCTACAACCACACCGCCGAGGGCGACCACATGGGGCCGACGCTCGGGTTCAGGGGCATCGACAACGCCGCCTACTACCGCCTGCACGACGGCGACCGGCGCTATTACCTCGACTACACCGGCTGCGGCAACTCGCTCAACGTGCGCTCGCCGCACGCCCTGCAGCTCATCATGGACTCCCTGCGCTACTGGGTGCTCGAGATGCACGTCGACGGGTTCCGCTTCGACCTGGCCTCGGCGCTGGCCAGGGAGCTGCACGACGTCGACCGGCTGAGCGCGTTCTTCGACCTCATCCAGCAGGATCCGGTGATCTCTCAGGTCAAGCTGATCGCGGAGCCGTGGGATGTGGGGCCGGGCGGGTATCAGGTCGGAAATTTCCCGCCTTTGTGGACGGAATGGAACGGGAAATACCGCGATATCGTACGAGATTTCTGGAGGGGCACCCATTCAGCCCTTCCTGAGTTCGCGTCCCGGCTGACCGGCTCCGCCGACCTCTACGAGTCGTCCGGCCGCCGTCCCGTCGCCTCCATCAACTTCGTCACCTGCCACGACGGCTTCACCCTCGCCGACCTCGTCTCCTACGACCACAAGCACAACGAGGCCAACGGCGAGGACAACCGCGACGGCACCAACGACAACCGCTCCTGGAACTGCGGCGCCGAGGGCCCGGTCGAGGACCCCCACATCGTGACCCTGCGCCGCCGCCAGCGCCGCAACTTCCTCGCCACCCTGTTCCTGTCCCAGGGCGTGCCGATGCTGTCCCACGGCGACGAGATCGGGCGCACCCAGCGGGGCAACAACAACGCCTACTGCCAGGACAACGAGCTGGCCTGGATCGACTGGTCCACCGTCCACACCGAGTCCGACCTGCTGGAGTTCGTGCGCGCACTGTCGAAGCTGCGCCGCGAGCACCCCGTCTTCCAGCGGCGCCGCTTCTTCCACGGCCGCCACCCCGACGACGGCCGGCGCGACCTCGTGTGGCTGACGCCGGGCGGGCGCGAGATGACGGCCGGCGACTGGCACATCAGCTACGCCAAGTCGCTCATGGTCTATCTGAACGGCGACGCCATCACCGAGCCCGGCCCCAGGGGCGAGCGCATCGTGGACGACTCGTTCCTGCTGCTCATCAACGCCCACCACGAGAACATGTCGTTCACGCTGCCCGGCGAGGAGTTCGGCAGCGGCTGGCTGCCGGTGCTCGACACCAACCACGACACGATCGAGGACGCGTACGCCGACGAGCGCTGGTCGGCCGGCGATCTCGTCGCGGTCACCGCCCGCTCGCTGCAGGTGCTGCGCCTGCCCCGCCAGGACGTCAGAACGCCCTGAGCCGCGTCACCCCTGAGCCCCGTCAGCCCTGAGCCGCGTCAGCCCTGAGCCGCGTCAGAAGAGCCGGGCGGCGCTCGCGCTCAGGAGGACGAGCGTGAACGCGGTGACGCCGGCCAGGCCGTGCAGGGTGACGGCGAGCGCGGGGAAGCCGCGCGCGGCGGTGGTGGTGTGGCGGCCGGTGCCGAGCCAGCGGGTGAACATCACGAAGCCGAGCAGCGTGGCGGCGGCGAGGCCGGCGAACGCGGCCCAGACCAGCACCCGGTTGCCGGTGATCAGCCCGCCCGCCCAGCAGATCAGCGCCGTCACGGCCAGGGCCGGGTGCGAGACGACGAGCGCGGCGGGGAACCGGGTGATCTTGGTCGGGCGCTTGGCGCCGGTGAGCCAGAACGACAGCAGATAGACGCCGGCGGCTGCGGCGATCGTCCACGCCACGGCGGTGGCCAGGCTCACGGCGGCCCCTCTCCCTGTTATCCCTATCGTCACGTTAAGCAAAGAAACGGTAAGAAGTCCGCCGTTACGCGAAAGTACTATCCGTCCCAAAACCGGGGCGGGACCGATTGTCGGTGCGCTGTGCCAAGGTAGAGGAGTGCGGCGCATCTATCCCGACATTCAGGACAACCCGGACATCGTTCAGGCGTACGCCTACCCCGAAGACCGGCCATGGCTGCGGCTCAACATGGTCGCCAGCGTCGACGGCGCCGCCTGGCTCAACGGGCGCTCGGGGCCGCTGTCCAGCAAGGGTGACCGGCGGGTCTTCCAGACGCTGCGCGGGCTGGCCGACGTGATCCTCGCGGGCGCCGCCACCGTGCGCAAAGAGGGCTACGGCCCGGTCCCGCCGCGCGACTCATGGGCCGAGATCCGCGAGGGCAGGCCCGAGGTGCCGCCCATCGCGGTCGTCACCCGCAGCCTGTCGCTCGACCTCGACGGCGAGCTGTTCACCGATGCGCCGAGCAGGACCATCGTCATCACCTGCGAGTCCGCGCCCCAGGAGCGGCGCAGGCTGGCGGCCAAATACGCCGACCTCGTGGTGGCCGGTGACGACGGCGTCGACATGCCCCTCGCCGTGGCCGCGCTGCGCGAGCGGGGGCTGACCCGGGTGCTGTGCGAGGGCGGGCCGCGCATCAACGCCCAGCTCTCGGCGTGCGGGCAGGTCGACGAGCTGTGCCTGACGATCAGCCCGCTGCTGGTCGGGGGCGGTGCCGCCCGCATCCAGAACGGCACGCCCGCGCAGGTCGGGCTGCGGCTCGGCCACGTGCTGGAGGAGGACGGGGTGCTCTTCTGCAAGTACACGAGGGAGCAGAGCGATGACTGACGACCCGACCACGGAGCCGACCACGGAGCCGACCACCGGGCCGACCACCGGGCCGACCACCGGGCCGACCACGGAGCCGACCGCTTCGGCGGCCACTTCGCCGGCGACTGATCCGGCCGCGGAGCCCGGCGCGGAGCCCGGCGCGGAGCCCGGCGCGGAGCCCGGCGCGGAGCCGGTGGCCGAGGAGGAGCCGCAGCCGGTGCCCAATCTGCCGGTGCGGCCGCCCGTTCCGCCGATGCTGGCCAAGCCGGTCAAGGCCATGCCGAAGCAGGACGGCACGCTGTTCTACGAGCCGAAATGGGACGGTTTCCGGTGCATCATCTTCCGCGACGGTGACGAGGTCTACCTGGGCAGCCGCAACGAGCGGCCGTTCACGCGCTACTTCCCCGAGCTGGTCGAGGCGGCGCGGGCCGAGCTGCCCGACAAGGTCGTCATCGACGGCGAGATCGTGCTGCCCATGGGCAGCCAGCTCGACTTCGACGCGCTCCAGCAGCGCATCCATCCGGCCAAGTCGCGGGTGACGATGCTGTCCGAGCGCACGCCTGCCCAGTTCGTCGCGTTCGACCTGCTGGCGCTGGGCGACGAGTCGCTCATGGAGGTGCCGTTCGCGCAGCGGCGGGCGCGGCTCGAGACGCTGTTCCCCGAGAAGGGCGGCTCCATCAGGCTCACCCCGGTCACCACTGACCAGGGGCAGGCGGGCGAGTGGTTCGAGATGTTCGAGGGCGCCGGGCTCGACGGCATCATCGTCAAGCCGGGCGACCAGCCTTACGTGCCCGACAAGCGCACGATGTTCAAGGTCAAGCACGAGCGTACGGCCGACGTCGTGGTGTGCGGCTACCGCGAGCACAAGTCGGGGCCGATCGTCGGGTCGCTGCTGCTCGGCCTCTACGGCGACGACGGGCGGCTGCACCACGTGGGGGTGGCGGCGTCGTTCCCGATGAAGCGAAGGGCCGAGCTGGTCGAGGAGATCAAGCCGTACCTCGCCGAGCTGAGCGAGCACCCGTGGGGTCACTGGGCCGAGCAGGCGGCGGCCAACGTCGGCCAGCCGGCGGCCGGGCCGTCCAGGGGCGGGCAGCGGGTGCCCGGCGCGGTGTCGCGGTGGAACGCGAAGAAGGACCTGTCGTTCATCCCGCTCCGGCCTGAACTGGTGATGGAGGTGGCCTACGACCAGATGGAAGGCGACCGGTTCCGGCACACCGCGCAGTTCCGTCGGTGGCGGCCCGACCGCACTCCTGAGTCATGCACGTACGAGCAGCTCGAACGTCCCGTGCATTACAACCTCGACGACATCCTTGCCCGATAGTCGTTGTCCCGATATATCTCGTTCTATGACTACAGGGGATGAGCTCAGAGCCGCCGTGGCCGCACGCCGCGATTTAGGGCCCGACTACGAAGACGCCGTCGTGGACTCGTTCCTCGACAAGATGGGCCAGGAGATCGACCGGCGGGTGGACGAGCGGCTGAGCCAGGTCGCACCCAAAGGCCGCCAGGTGGCCCGCCAAGGCCCGCCCGACGGGCAACGCCTGGCCCTCGCCATCGTGTCGGTGGCCCTCGGCACCGTGTCGACCGTCGTGTTCATGGTGCTCGGAGAGGGCCGGTTCTGGCCGATCCTGGCGGTGTGGATGGGCATCATCGCCGTCAACTCCATCTTCAACGGCTCCAACTCCTCCAAAGACAAGAAGGACTAACCCCACCCACCACCGTGACAGTGGCCCTGGGGGCCGTCGGGGGGTTCTGTGGGGGTGTCACATCGGGGGTGCAGGTTGGGGGTCGGCGGGAAGGCCGGTGCGGGGCCGCCGGGGGGTCTGCGGCGATGCCGGCGGGGGCCTACGACGGTTGCAACGAAGTGCCCGTGGGGTTCGGCGAGCCGCCGGTGCGAGGCCGCCTATGCGGGGTCTGCGACAGCGTCGGCGCGGGTCCTGCGAGGACTACAACGAAGTGCCAGGGGGGGTCCGCGAGGCCGCCCGCTTGAGCTGTCGGTGCGGGGCAGTGGCCGCCGGTGCGGAGCCCGCGGCAACGTCGGCGAAGGCCCTGCGGGCGGTCCAACGAGGCGCCAGTGGGGTGTTCGGGGAAACCGCTGGCGGGAGCCCGTGAGGCCGCTGGTGGGGCCTGACGTGGGGCGTTCGGGTGGCTAGGTGAGCCAGATGAGGCCGGCGAAGCGGCCTGTCGGCTGGTCGCGGCGGTGGGAGTAGAGCTCCGCCGACTCGATCGTGCAGCGGGTGTCGTGGCGGATGTCGGGGACGCCTGCTGCTCTCAGCTGTGACGCGATGCCGGCGCGCAGGTCCAGGGCGGGGGTGTTCCAGGACGTGGTGGACCAGGTGGCGGGGACCTTTTCGGCCACCTGGGCGCGGAGGGCGGCGGGGACCTCGTAGCAGCGGCCGCAGGCGCCGGGGCCGATGAGCGCGACCATTCTGCCTGGCTCGGCGCCCTTGGCCGCCATCGCGGTCACCAGGGCGGTGGCGATGCCGGCCTCGGTGCCGGGGCGGCCGGAGTGGGCGGCGCCGACCATGCGGGCCACCGGGTCGGCCACCAGCACGGCCGGGCAGTCGGCGCCGAGCGACGCCAGCGCCAGCCGGGGCTCGGTGGTGAACACGCCGTCGAGCGGCGGCGGGTCGTCGCCGTACGGCTCGCTCACGTACGCCACCTCGGCGCTGTGCACCTGGCGCATGAAGACCACCGCCCGCACCCCCAGCTCGGCCACCAGGCCCGCGCGGTTGGCGCGGACGGTCACCGGGTCGTCACCGACCATGCCGCCGAGGTTGCGCGAACCGTAAGGCGGGGCGCCGACGCCGCCGTCGCGGTCGGTGATGGCCACGTGGACGCCGGGGGCGAGCTGCATGCCCCCGATCCTAGGCGACGCCTGACACCTGCAGCGGGCACCCCGGTATTCGATGGTGATAGAACACTTCCTACAGTTGTTCCATGGCTATCGAACATCGTCGAGGTGTCATCGTACTGGCGCTGGTCGCGTCCTTCATGGTCTTCGTGGACGGGACGATCGTGCACCTCACCCTCGCCCAGCTCGCCTCCCACCTCGGCGCCTCGCGCGCCGAGCTGGAGTGGGCCGTCAACGCCTACACGCTCTCGTTCGCGGCGGTGATGCTGGGCGCGGGCGCGATCACCGACACCTTCGGCGCCAAGCGGGCCTTCGTGGCGGGGCTGCTGGTGTTCACGGTCTCGTCGGCGGCGTGCGCGGCGGCGCCCACGATGGCGGTGCTCAACGGGGCGCGGCTGGTGCAGGGCGCGGGGGCGGCGCTGCTGCTGCCCAGCGCGCTCGTGCTCGCCACCGCCGCGGCCGGTGACGAGCACGCGCGGCACCGGCTGGTCGGCTGGTGGTCCGCGGCCGGCGGTGTCGGGATGGCGGCGGGGCCGCTGCTGGGCGGCGCGCTCGTGGCGGTCGCGGACTGGCGTACCGTGTTCGGCGTCAACGTGCTCATCGGGGTCCCCGCGATGATCTGGAGCGTGCGGTCGATGCCGGCCGTGCCGCGCGGCGAGCGTCGTCTGGACGTCGCCGGCCTGGTCACCGCGACCCTGCTGATCGGCGGCCTGGTCTTCACCCTCGTCGAGACCCCCGTCCAGGGCCTCCTGAGCACGCCGGTCGTCACCGCCATGGTGCTGGGGGTGGCCGGACTCGCCGGTTTCGTCCTGGCCACTCGCGCCGCCTACACCCGCCAGGCACCCGGCGGCCGGGCCAGGCGCATGCCGTTGGTGCCGGCGGCGCTCTACCGGGATCGGGTGTTCGTCGTGACGGCGGCGCAGGGGGCGCTGTTCAATCTCGCCTTCTACGGGCTGCTGTTCGCGATGAGCCTCATGCTCCAGCAAGGGCGCGGGCTGGGAGCGCTGAGCAGTGGGCTGCTGTTCCTGCCGTTGACCGGGCTCATCGCGATCGCCAACCTGTGTGCGGCCCGGCTGGCGCGGCGGTTCGGGCGGCCGGCCGTGGTGGGCACGGCGCAGGCGGTGCTGGCCGGGACGTTCCTGCTGGTGGCGTGGGCGGGCACGGCGGAGGAGCTGTGGCCGCTGGTGCTCGCGCTGGTGCCCGCCGGGTTCAGCTCGGGGCTGCTGGTGCCGTCCATGACCTCGCAGGCGATCGCCGCCGTCGGGCCCGAGCTGCACGGGGCGGCATCGGCGGCGTTCAACACCGCGCGGCAGGTCGGCGGGGCCGTGGGCGTGGCCGCGTTCGGGCCGCTGCTCGGCACCGCGCAGGGGCTGCGGGACGGGTTCGTCGTGTGCGTGCTCGCCTGTGCCGCCGCCGTCGCCGTGGGCCTGCTGCTCACCCCACTCACCCGCGAGCGGGCGCGCGCCACCGTGGCGGCGGCTACGACGTGAGGCGGTGCACGGTGAGCGGGCCGCCGCCGTACCGGCCGATGGCCTCCTCGTCGGCGAAGGCGAGCACCCGCATCATGTTGCCGCCGTCGCTGAGCCGCACGTTCCTGCGCAGCCGGCTGACCAGGCCGGCGGGCAGCCTGGTGGTGCCGGCCTCGATCGTGTCGCCGTAGTGCGGGGCGAACGCGACGCCCGCGAAGCCCGTACGCCGCAGCAGCGTGCGCACGGTCCGGGGCGAGTAGAACATCAGGTGGTTCTTGGTGAAGCCGCTCCACTGCGACCCGTACGCCTTGAGCAGCAGGGAGTTGGCGTTCACGGTGAGGATCAGCAGCACACCGCCCGGCCCCAGCAGGCTCCTGAACAGCCGGAAGTCGTCCAGCGGCCGGGGCAGGTGGGCAAGCACCGACCAGAGCGTGATGACGTCGAAGCCGCCGGCTGCGATCTCGGGCACGTCCTGCGGGGCGCCGAAGAACGTGCGGGCCCGGCTGAGCCGCTCGTTGGCCTGCGCGACCGACTCGGGCGACAGGTCCACGCCGTACGCGTCGAAGCCGCGCTGCTCGGCCAGCTCCAGGAAGAGGCCGACGCCGGAGCCGAAGTCGAGCAGGCGGCGTTCCTTGCCCTCGTCGAAGACCGGGGAGAACGCCCGCATCGTGAGGTCGTAGCGGCGCTGCCGGTTGGCGGCGTACTTGCCGGTCAGGAACGAGCTGTAGCCGGTGGCGTACAGGTCGCCGAGGCGCTCGGGGCGGACGTTCGGGTTGCGGTAGAGGAAGCCGCAGGCCGGGCAGCGGACGACGTGGTAGCGCCAGCCCTTGCCGCCGTTCGGCTCGAACAGCGGCTGCTGGCGCGACTCGCCGCACATCATGCAGTCGAGGAACTCCTCGATCTCGCCCAGGGAGCGGGTGCGCTCGTAGGCGGCCCGGGACACGATCGGTGCGCGCCAGGTGAGCAGGCGCCACTGCGCCTCCCTGGCGAGCCGCTCCCCCGGACGTACGTAGACCCGCTGCCCCCACGGCACGTCGTCATAGCGCGATCCGTACGCCAGCCGCCCGAGCCATCGCTTCACCATCGCCACCACCCACCCTCGCGACCGGTTGTGCCCCGCGTTACCGCGACTATGCGTCCACTTTCGGGCGCTTTACGTGATCTTTCCGGCCCCTGGTCAGCGTACTTGAGCAAGCATATGCTTGGTCGCGTGCCTGACTACCGCAACCTCATCGGCGGCGAGCTGGTGCCCGCCCCGCGCACGATGGACACGGTCAACCCCGCCACCGGCGAGCCCTGGGCCCGCATCCCCGCGTCGGGCGCAGCGGAGGCCGCCGCCGCGGTCGAGGCCGCCGGGCGCGCGTTCCCCTCCTGGTCGGCACTGCCCGCCCTGGCGAGGGCGGGTTACCTGCGCAAGGTCTCCGAGGTGTTCGGCGAGCACGCCGAGGAGCTGGCCCGGCTGGAGGCCCGCGACAACGGCCGCATCCTGCGCGACACGCTCAAGCGGGACCTGCCGGGCATGGCGTACCTGTGGCAGATCGCCGCCGGGCAGTGCCTCGACGCGGTCAGGGGCGACACCGTGCAGCTCGGGCCGGACGCGCTCGGGCTGACCAGGCGCGAGCCGTACGGGGTGGCCGTCTGCATCATCCCGTGGAACTCCCCCATCTCGACCTTCTCCGCGAAGGCCGCGTACGCGCTGGCCGCCGGGAACACGGTCGTCGTCAAGCCCGCCGAGCAGGCGAGCGCGTCGGTGCTGCGGCTGGGCGAGCTGCTGGCCGAGGTGTTCCCGCCCGGCGTGCTCAACATCGTCAGCGGCCTGGGCGAGGAGGTCGGCGACGCGCTCGTCCGGCATCCGGGCGTCGGCAAGGTCAGCCTCACCGGCTCCACCGAGACCGGCCAGGCCATCACCAGGGCCTCGGCGGACGCGCTCAAGCCGATGACGTTCGAGCTGGGCGGCAAGTCGCCGAACATCGTCTTCCCCGACGCCGACCTGGACGCCGCCACCCTCGGCGTCACCGTGAACTCCGTCTACACCGGCAACGCGGGCCAGGTGTGCGTGGCGGGCTCGCGCATCCTCATCCACCGCTCGATCTGGGACGAGATGCTCGGCCGCATCGAGCGCGCCTGCGCGGAGCTGGTGCTGGGCGACCCGCTCGACCTCGCGACGACGATGGGGCCGATCGTGTCGGCGGCCCAGTACGAGCGCGTCACGTCGTACCTGGAACTGGCCGAGAAGGAGGGCGCGCGGCTGGTCTTCGGCGGCCGGGCGGGCGCGGAGGTGGTGCCGGAGCTGCCGGGCGGCTACTGGGTGGCGCCCACGCTCTACACGAGCGAGGACAACGGGCTGCGGGTGTGCCAGGAGGAGATCTTCGGCCCGGTCGCGGTGGCCATCCCGTTCGAGACCGACGACGAGGCGCTGACGATCGCGAACGACTCCCGCTACGGGCTGGCGGCCGGCGTGTGGACGCGGGACCTGGGACGGGCGCACCGGTTCGTCCGTGATCTGCGGACCGGCACGGTCTGGGTGAACACCTTCCGCCAGATGCCTCCCGGGCTGCCGTTCGGCGGGGTCAAGGACAGCGGATACGGCCACGACGCGGTCCTCGAGTACACCCGGGAAAAGGCCGCCATCATCAAGATTTAGTCGGATAGATTTACCCCCCATGGACGAGGGGATCATGGACCATTCCGGGCTGTCCGACGCGGCCGCGCAGTCCCGGGCCTCCGTGCTGCGCAGCCGGGCGGAGTCGTACATCGCCCTGTCGCGGCACGACGCCGCGATAGCGGACCTGACCGAGGCGATCGCGCTGGTCCCGGAGAACGCGCGCGCCTGGCGGCTGCGCGGTGAGAGCCATCGGGTGATCGAGCGCTACCAGGCCGCGCTCGACGACTTCGACGAGGCGCTGAAGCTGGAGCCGGACAGCGCGTACGCGCTGGGCTCGCGCGGCCAGACCTACGCCGCGATGGGACGCCTGGAAGAGGCCATGGCGGACTTCGAGCACGCGCTCACCCTCACCCCGGACTCGTTGTGGATCCTCGAGGCGAAGGCGGACGCGCTGGTGGACCTGGACCGGCTGGACGAGGCACTGGCGGAGCACACCAAGATCATCTCTTTGAACACGGACCTGGCGTACTCCTGGCTCGCCCGCGGCGAGCTCTACCAGCGCATGAACCTCTACACCGAGGCCATCGACGACTACACCAAGGCTCTTGAGGCGGACCCCGACCACGTACGGGCCCTCAGCCGCCGCGGTGAGGCGCTGCGCATGATCGACCGCTACGACGAGGCGCTCGCCGACCTCAGCCGTGCGCTGGAGCTGGACCCGGGCAACGACCGCGCGCTCGGCAGCCGGGGCGCGGTGCTGAGCGAGCTGGGCGACAACGAGGCCGCGCTGAGGGACCTGGACGCCGCCATCGAGCTGGACCCCGAGTACGTCTGGGCGTTCCGCGTGCGCGGCGAGATCTACCAGGAGCTGGACCGGCACGAGGAGGCCATCGCCGACTTCACCCAGGCCCTGCACCTGGAGTTCGGCGACTGACCAGGCTCGGCGGCCGGGGCCGCGCGAAGCGGTCCCGGCCACCCCGTCACAGCGCGAGCAGGGCGTTGACCGGCAGGCGGGCGTCCGACAGCGGCCGCATGGCGATGCGCAGCAGCGCCAGCGCGTTGTCGTCGCCCGCGATGCGGTTGGCGCTCAGCTCGCCGCACGACTGGCAACTGTGGATGATCAGCCACTCGCCGTCACCCCGGACGGAGACGCTGAGCGCCGCCATCCGGCCCCGGCAGCCCGCCCTGCGGTCACCGGGCACGCGGCGATCGACGTGCAGGCTGGTCAGGCAGTTCGGGCAGTGGTTGCGGTGCGCGGTGCCGGGCGCCGTCATGGGCACGTCGAGCCGGCAGCCGACGCAGCGGAACGCGTCCGCCGGCTCCGCGTGATGGATCTTCTTGCGTTGCTGCGGCCGCCGGCCGCCGGGTTTCCTGCGCGGCATGTCACAGATCACCGAACGCTTCGAGCGGGAACGGCGGCTGCGCCAACGGCCTGACGGCCATGCGCATGAGGATGAGCTGGTTGTCGTCCCCGCAGATCGGGTTCGAGGTCAGCTCACCGCACCGGGTGCAGCGGTGGATGATCATCCACTCCCCGGTGCGCAGCACGGCGATCGAGATGGGGATCATCCGTGACCGGCACTCGTCCTGCAGGTGCAGCGAGTGCAGGCAGCTCGGGCAGTGGTTGCGCCGGGTGCCGTCGGGGGCGTTCGCGGTGACCGTGAGGCCGCAGCGTACGCAGGCGAAGGTGTTGAGCAGTGGTGAATTGCCGTTGGTGGACAACCTGGGTACTCCTTGCCGGAATGGTCTTCGAAATCACGCAGCAAGGAAGCGCCCAGCGGGCCTCGCGGGGCACGCTGGTCATACGGCCTGTCCGGTTATGAGGTCATCGCTCGGTCAGAGGCGGGATCCGCCGGAGGCACGACTGCGAGGCGCGCTGGGCGCGGTGCCAGGCATCAAACCCTCCCCACGTGTGGCACGAGGCCACGGACACGGCATTTCACGGACGGATGGGAGCGTAACGGGGGGCGCCGCCGGATCGCCAGCCATTTTTCCCGCGCGACCATCGCTGGCGGGTTTGGCTCCGGGCGGCCGTGGCAGAGGACGTACGGAACAAAGGGGGACGAAAGCCATGAGTAACCCGCAACAGCCGGAACTTCGCAGGTCAGGAAGGTCCGGCGCCAACGCGAAAGCGGCCGACGTCATACCCGAGACCAAGAAGCGCTCCGGGCACCCGCACGGCACGGACAAGGGCCGCAAGGGCGGCGGCAAGGGCGGCGGCGTGCCTCCGGAGCAGCGACCACGACACCCGGAGTGATCCGACGTGACAGGCAGCCTGCAGTTCATCGGGAACGCGACCACGCTCATCCGCTACAACGGCTTCACGCTCCTGACGGACCCGAACTTCCTGCACCGGGGCCAGCTCGCCCACCTCGGCTACGGGCTGGCCGCGCGGCGGCTCACGGACCCGGCCCTGCGCGTCGAGGACCTGCCGCCGCTCGACGCGGTCGTGCTCTCCCACATGCACGGTGACCACTGGGACCGCGTCGCCCGCAAGAAGCTCGACCGCGACACCACGATCGTCACCACCCCGTCCGCCGCCCGCGTCCTGCACCGGCAGGGCTTCGGCCAGGCCGTCGGGCTGTCGAACTGGTCGGAGTACCGGCTGCACGGCCCCGGCGGCAGCGTGCGGATCACCGCGCTGCCGGGCAAGCACGCGCCGGGCTTCGCCGAGTCGCTGCTGCCGCCCGTGATGGGCACGATGCTGGAGTTCTGCGGCCAGGACGAACGGGTCCAGCTGCGCCTGCACATCAGCGGCGACACGCTGCTCGACCGGCGGCTCGACGCCATCCCGCGCCGCTTCCCCGACATCGACCTGGCCCTCGTCCACCTGGGCGGCACCAAACTGCTCGGCACGCTCATGGTCACCATGGACGGCGAGCAGGGGGCGTCGTGGGTGGATCTGATCAATCCGCACACCGTCGTACCGATCCACTATGACGACTACACGGTCTTCAGCTCGCCGCTCGACGACTTCAAGCACCACATCGAGCAGGCCGGGCTCGCCGACCGCGTGGTCTACCTGAAGCGGGGCGAGACCCGCGAGCTGGCCCCGCACCGCCTCGTCCGGCAGTGAGCGCGGCAGTGAGCGCGGCAGTGAGTCAGGTGTCGGAGCGCGCCTTGCTCGGCTGGACCCGCTTGGGCTCGCCCGGCATCTTCGGATAGTTCGGCGGATAGGGCAGATCGCCGCGGTCGTCCCCGGCATAGAGGTCGAGCAGCGTCTCGATCGAGTACGCCGCGTCGTCGATGGCCGCGTGCACGTCGCCCACCTTCGCGAACCGGGCCGGCACCGTGCGGATGTCGAAGTCGCGCGGGTCGGCGTCGGCCAGCTCGTCCCAGGTCAGCGGGGTCGAGACGGGCGCGTGCGGCTTCGCCCTGACCGAGTAGGCGCTGGCCACCGTGCGGTCTCTGGCGTTCTGGTTGAAGTCGATGAACACCCGCTCGCCGCGCTCCTCCTTCCACCACGCCGTGGTGACCAGGCTCGGGTCGCGCGCCTCGACGGCCCTGGCCAGGGCGATGCCGGCGTGACGTACTTGGACGAAGTCCCAGCGGGGCTCGATGCGCACGGCGATGTGCACGCCGCGGTTGCCCGAGGTCTTCACGAAGCCGGTCATGCCGAGCTCGGCCAGCACGTCCCTGGTCAGGAACGCCGCCTTGCGCGCCGCGTCGAACTCGAGACCAGGCTGCGGGTCGAGGTCGACGCGCAGCTCGTCGGGGTGCTCGACGTCGGCGGCGCGCACCTGCCACGGGTGGAAGTCGATGGTGCCGAGGTTGGCGCAGTAGGCGATGGCCGCGACCTCGGTGACGCGCAGCGAGTGGGCCTTCCTGCCGCTCGGGAACGTCACCTCCACCGACTGCAGCCACTCGGGATGCTTCGGGGGCATGCGCTTCTGGTAGATCGCCTCGGTCTGCACGCCGTCGGGGTGGCGCTTGAGGTTGGTCGGGCGGTCCTTGAGCGCCCGCAGGGCGCCCTCACCCACGCTCACGTAGTATTCGACCAGCTCGCGCTTGGTGGCGCCGATCTCCGGAAAGTAGACCTTGTCGGGATTGGTGACCTTGACGGTCCGCTCCCCCACCTCGAGCTCGATAAACGGCGATGCCATGCCCCCGAACCTACCCCTTGCCGTCGAAGAGGGGCCTCAGGTGCCCTCACAGGTTTCTCCCGGCCGCTGGACGCAGCCCTCGGGCAGCCGGGGCCCTTCGCCGGTCCACCCGATCGCCTCGACCACCCGTGCGTACCACGGGTCGCCGTGACCGTTCCACGGCTGACGCCCATCGCCTGAGCGATCTCCGCCTCCGACGACTCGAGGTAGTAGCGCAGCACCAGCACCTCACGCTGGCGTCGCGGCAGCCCCCGCACGGCCAGGAACACCTGCCTGCGGGGTCGCGCTCGGACAGCGCGCCCCACCGGCGATGGACCGCGGCGAACGCGTCCTGGACCACGTCCTCGGCGCTCTCCCGGTCGCCGAGCAGCAGGAACGCCAGCCGCACCAGCGACAGGCGGTGCACCTCGAACAAGGCCGCCACGGTCGCGCCGCCCGCTTCCGTGGGCGGCGGATGGATGATCTCGGATTGCATGTCTTCTCCATGCGCGAGGCCCCGGGGAGGTTGCTTCGCGCCGGCGATCGCTTAAGGGCGTCCCGGGCAGTATGGCGGTGGGACGGGGTGGGCCCGTCCCGGAGCCTCCTCGGTGGCGGGACCGAGGGCTCGACGGGACGGGCCGCCAGATCACCCTCCGCCGTTCCGGGCGCTGGCGCGCCACCCGGCCGGCCGTTCCGATCCCCAGCGGCGCCAGCACGGGCGTGGGCTGTGCCGCTCGGCGGGATCTGCGGATGATCTCACCCCTTGGCAGGGGGTGATGACACCCCCTTGCCGAGAAAGACGCGAAATTCCCTGAGAACGGATGCTTCAGCCTGCGGAGATCTCTTTTTGCCGCATCTCGTACTCTGGAGGTATGGACAAGGTGGTCAAGAGCGAGGCCGAATGGCGGACCCAGCTATCTCCTGAGGAGTTCCGTGTCCTCAGGGAGGCCGGGACCGAGCGCCCGTTCACGGGGGAATACGTCGACACCAAGACCGAGGGGGTCTACTCGTGCCGCGCCTGCGGGGCCGAGTTGTTCCGCTCGGACACGAAGTTCGAGTCGCACTGCGGGTGGCCGAGCTTCTTCGAGCCGTCCGAGAGCGAGGCGGTCCGGCTCATCGAGGATCGCAGCCTCGGCATGGTCCGCACGGAGGTCCGCTGCGCGCGCTGCGACTCCCACCTCGGGCACGTCTTCCACGGGGAGGGCTACCCGACGCCGACGGACGACCGCTACTGCATCAACTCGATCTCCCTGCGGCTCGAACCCAAGGGGTGATCAGGTAACGACAGGGCGTATCGATCGCCGGCCACGGGTACGAGCACCGCGTGCGGTTTGTCCATCTTCGCCACCGGTGGGTGACGGTTGAGACCATCGGGCGGGTGGTCACTCAGCGCTGCGAGGTGTGCTCGAAGACACGGGTCCGGGTCCGCTGACCCGGGCCCCCTCCTTCCGCTGGTCAGCGGGGGTTCGGGTAGGTGACGCGGCAGCTGCGGTCGGAGGGGCCGAGGATGTTGGCGAGCACCGGGTTGCCGTTCTCGCCGAACTCGGAGTGCACGAACACCACGGGGTTCTGGACGCCCTGCTCATGGAGGTAGGCCAGGCCGCGCTCACACAGCTTGATCGCGGTGAGGGAGTTGTCCGCGCTCTCCGGCAGGTCGGTGTAGATGCGCAGGTAGCCGCCCACCGTGCGGACATCTTTCAGGCGTTTGAACGCTTTGTCCTTCACGCCCCAGTTCGTGCGGAAGTACTCGGCCGCCAGGACGTCGGTGTGCCGGGAGGGGCCGTCCGCCTTGTAGTCCTTGCCGTCCTCAGCGGCCGGGCCCTCGGCCAGCACGTCATCCGGGGTCGTGACGCCAGGCACCAGCCCGGAACTCCTGCTCGGGGCCTGCTGCCGTGGCTTGGGCGGCTCCAGCCGGCGCTCTCCCCTGCTCACCGCCTCCGCTCCCTTCGACCCCGGTGGTCTCGGGCCCGGTCGCGCCGCGCCGGTCCTGCCCTCATGTGGCTCGCCACCGTCCGCGGGCGGGCTCGCGGCGGGGGCGACGATCGTGCCGAGCAGCCCGTACGTGGCCGGCGCGCCGAACATCCCGTTCACCGCCAGCGCCACCACCGCGCCGCCCACGACCACGCCGGCCGCGGCTGCCGTCCGGCCCCTGGCCGCGCGCTTGAGCAGCCCCCGCCGCCACCCGGAGCGCCCCGCATGACGTCCTGCCGCGTGCCGCCCCCGCCGCCTTCCGGACCTGTCCACCAGCCCTCCAAGCCCCACCGCTGGAACGTGCCACCCCGGTCACGCCCCGCCGAGCGGAGATCTCCCTGATTGTGACAAAGGGGATAGAGCACTGCAGCGAGATCGCCGATTTGGGTCTGGTTCTCGTCCCAGAGCCTGTGGCGGGTGGGCGCTGGGAAGAGCCCGCGCCCACCCGCCGGACTACGGCAGAGCGGCGACGAGCTCCTGCACCGGCTTGCGGGCGCCGGTGTAGAAGGGAATCTCGACGCGGGTGTGGCGGCGGGCCTGGGCGCCGCGCAGCGTCCGCATGAGGTCGACGATCCTGTGCAGCTCGTCGGCCTCGAACGCCAGCATCCACTCGTAGTCGTTGAGCGAGAAGCAGGCCACCGTGTTGGCCCGCACGTCGGGGTAGTCGCGCGCCATCCTGCCGTGCTCGGCCAGCATCGCCCGCCGCTCGGAGTCGTCGAGGAGATACCACTCGTAGGAGCGTACGAACGGATAGACGCTCACGTAGGCACGCGGCTCCTCCTCGGCGAGGAACGCCGGGATGTGCGACTTGTTGAACTCGGCCGGCCGGTGCAGCGCCATCGCCGACCAGACGGGCCTGCTGTGCCGGCCCAGCCGGGTGCGGCGGAACCTGGCGTAGACGTCCTGGAGGTCCTCGGGGGTGGGAGCGTGCCACCAGAACATGAAGTCGGCGTCGGCCCTGAACCCGGCGACGTCGTAGACCCCCCTGGTCACGACGTCCTTGCCGGCCGCCTGGTCGAGCAGCTCCTGCACCTCGGCCGCCAGGCCGTCGCGGTCGCCTGGGCACGGCTCGGTCGCCTGGAAGACCGACCACATCGTGTAACGGATCACCTGGTTGAGATCGCGGGCTTTGAGCCGCGGAGCGCCCTCTGTCATGCTGCCTATTCTGCTCTCAGGGACAGGTGGTCCAGAATCCGGGCGGCGGCCGTGCGGGCGGTGCCGATGCAGGCGGGAATGCCGATGCCGTCGTAAGCCGCCCCGCACACCGCGAGACCCGGCTCCATCGCGACGGCCGCCCGCACCCTGGCCACCCGGTCGAGGTGGCCCACGTTGTACTGCGGCAGCCCGCCGCCCCAGCGCGTCACCCTGCTGTCCACGGGCAGGCCGCGGGCGCCCATCACGTCGGCCATCTCGGCGGTGGCCAGCGCGACCAGCTCCACGTCGTCGCGCTGCAGCAGGTGCTCCTCACCGACCCGGCCGATCGAGCAGCGCAGGATCACCAGGTCCTTCGACAGGTGCGGCCACTTCACCGAGCTGAACGTCACCGCCTTCACCGCCCGCCGCTCCACGGGCGGCACCAGGTAACCGCTGGTGGCGGGCGGCTCTGGGAAGGCGTCGACCGGGTAGGCCAGCGTGACGACGGCCATGCTGGCGTATTGGATGCGGGCCAGCTCGGCCGCCGCCTTGGGCGCCTCGGCCTTGAGCAGCCGGCTCGCCGCCGGGCCGGGCGTGGCCACGATGACCGCGTCCGCCTCCAGCGTCTCGGGGCGCGGCACGGGGCCGGTCACCAGACGCCAGCCGGACTCGGTGCGGTGCAGCTCCCGTACGGTGACGCCGGTCCTGATGTCGGCCTCCGACGCCTTCGCCACCGCCTCGGGCAGGCCGCCGACGCCGTTGCGCAGGGTCGTGAAGACCGGGCCGGCGTCCTTGGGCGCGTCCTCGACGAGGTGGCGGGTGGCGTTGAGCAGCGAACGCTCGGAACGTGCCACCGCCGCCACCCGCGGCATCGTCGCCTCCAGCGACAACATGTCGGCGCGGCCCGCGTAGACCCCGCCCAGCAGCGGCTCCACCAGCCGGTCGACCACCTCGGCGCCCATCCTGGCGCGGATGTAGGAGGCCACGGAGACGTCGGTGCGGACGAGCGTCGGGGGCAGGATCTGGTCGAGCGGCACGCGCAGCAGCCCGCCGGGCGAGACGATGCCGGACTTCGCCAGCTCGGCCAGATCGGCGGGCACGCCCATGACCTGGCCCTTCGGCAGGTGACGGATGGCGCCGCGGCTGTAGACGGCGGAGCGGGTGGTGCCGGGGAAGACCAGGTCGTCGCCGAGGCCGACCGCTCTGGCCAGCTCCTTGCCCTCGGGACGGCGGGCCAGCATGGCCTCGGCGCCCGCGTCGACGCTCACCCCGGCGACCTCGGAGGCGTAGAGCTTGCCGCCGATGCGGGGCGAACCCTCCAGGACCGTCACTTTGACGCGCTCGCGCGCGCCCTGGCGGAGATACCACGCCGCGGCGAGTCCGGAGATCCCCGCGCCGACGACGACCACGTGCGCCCGTTTCCCTTCCACGCCTCCAGACGCTACCGCCTCACGCCCCCGCTCACTTTCCCGGGGCAGAAGCACCCGGCCCCGGGGCAGGGGCTCCCGCTTCCTGCCGCCCGCACGCGCACGCGCACGCGCATGCGTCAGGCGTGTTCGTGGACCAGGTCTGTGAGGCGCTTGAGCTGGTCGGGGTCGGTGGAGGGGAGGACGCCGTGGCCGAGGTTGAAGACGTGGCCCTCGGCGGAGGCGCCGCGGCGGAGGACCTCGCGGGCCTTCTTCTCCACGACCTCCCACGGCGCGAGCAGGATGGCCGGGTCGAGGTTGCCCTGCAGGGCCTTGCCGGGGCCGACGCGGCGGGCGGCCTCGTCGAGGGGGACGCGCCAGTCGACGCCCACGACGTCGGCCCCCGCCTCGCCGAGCACGCCGAGCAGCTCGCCGGTGCCGACGCCGAAGTGGATGCGGGGCACCCCGGCGACGCCTTCGAAGATGCGCCTGGTGTGGGGCAGGATGAACTCGCGGTAGTCGTCGGGCGCGACGGCCCCCACCCACGAGTCGAACAGCTGCACGGCGGAGGCGCCCGCGGCGATCTGGATGCGCAGGTGCTCCAGCACGATGTCGGTCAGCTTCTCCATGAGCGCGTGCCACAGCTCGGGCGCCCCGTACATCATGGCCTTGGTGCGGTCGTGGTTCTTGGAGGGGCCGCCCTCGATGAGGTAGGAGCCGAGGGTGAAGGGCGCGCCGGCGAAGCCGATGAGCGGGGTGGAGCCGAGCTCGGCGGTGAGCGCCTTGATGGCCTCGGTGACGTAGGGGACGTCGCCGGGCTCGAGGGGGCGCAGCGCGCCGAGGCCCTTGGCGTCGCGGATGGGGTCGGCGACGACGGGCCCGACGCCCGGTTTGATGTCGAGGTCGATGCCGATGGCCTTGAGCGGCACGACGATGTCGCTGAAGAAGATGGCCGCGTCGACGCCGTAGCGGCGGACGGGCTGCATGGTGATCTCGACGATCAGCTCGGGGGTGGCGCACGCCGTCAGCATGGGCACGCCCTCGCGGACCTTGTGATACTCCGGCAGCGCACGTCCGGCCTGGCGCATGTACCAGACGGGGGTGTGCGGGACGGGCTGGCGGCGGCAGGCGCGCAGGAAGGCTGACTCGGCGAGGTTCACCTCACCAGGGTGCCATGTGGGGGGCGCGGTCAGGACACGGGTCCGAGGTGTCGGAAAAAGATGCATTGGACACCCCAAATCATGATCAGATAGCCAGATGAAGGTTTACCGGTCTGCTCGGCATCGGCATCCCCCACGGGTCCACCACACCCCATGCCCGCCCAGAGAGCCGGTCTCGACTGGGCCAAATGTTCCCCAAGCCACCGCGCGGCACCGATTCATCGACCACTTTCAGGACACGCCGAGCGCGTTGCGGGGAATTGTCAGCGGCTCATGCCAACGTCGGAGCCACGACCCGAAGAAAGGCCCCGGTTCGATGACTCGTGCGATGACCGCGTTGTGGAGTTCCCCAGAGCGCCGCAGTGAGCGCTGCCCGACCTGCGCCGGTGAGCGGCCGTTCGAGCAACCGCCGTGCCTCGACGGGCACGAGCCAGGCCAGTGCCCCGAGTGGGCCTGCGTCGAGTGTGGTCACGCCCTCGTCTTCGGCGCCGCTGAGACCATCCGCCCGGTTCGCCAGCTGGTTACGGCAGCCACTTGATCACGAAGGATGAGCACCCCCGTGGTCCCCTTCCGCCCGTCTTCGACCTACGCTTCGGCTATGACGCTCGGTGACCAGCCGCCGCCTCCCGCCGTGTTCGCACGGGCCGCGGAGAGCATGCGGCTGGCCGAGGTGCGGCCGGAGATCGAGCTCGAGGACCTGCCCGCTCCCCAGCGGCTGGCCCCCTACTCGGCGGCCATCGGCGCGTCGGTCTACCGCGACGACGACGAGCTGGCGGTCGGCCGGCTGATCCTGCTCTACGACCCCGACGGCCAGCGCGGCTGGGAGGGGCCGTTCCGGCTGGTGGCCTACGTCAGGGCCGACATGGAGCCGGAGATCACCTCCGACCCGCTGCTCGGGCCGGTCGCGTGGAGCTGGCTGACCGAGGCGCTCGACGCCCACCAAGCCGACTACTCCGCCGCTGGCGGTACCGTGACTAGAGCCGTGTCCGAGGGGTTCGGCAACAAGGCCGACGATCCGGTCACGACCGAGCTGGAGTTGCGGGCGTCCTGGTCACCCGCACAGGAAGATCTGTCCGGCCATGTCGCCGCTTGGTGTGATCTGATGTGTCTGGCTGCGGGCATCCCGCCGCTCCCGCCCGACGTGGCCGCCCTGCCCCGTCGACGTGATGATCCGGAGAGTGACCGAACGAAGTGAGGGCACCAGTCAACACAGCACCTACGTCATGAGGTCGGTGAACTCATGACAGAAGAACGCACCGTGGAGCCACTGCTGGAGCCGCGGGAAGGCATCCCTCCCGTCATCGCCGACGCGGCCGGGCTGGCCGAGGTGGTGGAGAGGTTCGCGGCGGGCAGCGGCCCCGTCGCCGTCGACGCCGAGCGCGCCTCCGGCTACCGCTACGGCAACCGCGCCTACCTCGTGCAGCTGCGCAGGACGGGCGCCGGCACCGCGCTGATCGACCCGATCGGCTGCCCCGACCTGTCCGCGCTCGACGAGGCCGTGTCCGGGGCCGAGATCGTGCTGCACGCCGCCTCGCAGGACCTGCCGTGCCTGCTGGAGGTCGGGTTCAGGCCGCGGACGATGTTCGACACCGAGCTGGCCGGCCGGCTGCTCGGCTATGAACGGGTGGGCCTCGGCACGATGGTCGAGACCGTGCTCGGCCTGCGGCTGGAGAAGGGCCATTCGGCGGCCGACTGGTCCACCAGGCCGCTGCCCGAAGACTGGCTGCGCTACGCCGCGCTCGACGTGGAGGTCCTCGTCGAGCTGCGCGACGTGCTGCACCAGGAGCTGTCCGAGACGGGGAAGCTGGAGTGGGCGCGCGAGGAGTTCTCCGCCGTGCTCAACACCCCGCCGCCGGCGCCGCGCGCCGATCCCTGGCGCCGTACGTCGGGGATTCACAAGGTGCGCAACGTGCGTGCGCTGGCGATCGTGCGCGAGTTGTGGACCATGCGCGACCGCATCGCCCGTGAGGCGGACCTGGCGCCCGGCCGCGTGCTGCCGGACGCGGCGATCGTGACGGCGGCGCTTGAGGGCCCGCGCACCAAGAAGGCATTGACCGAAATTTCGGCATTCACCGGGCGCAGTGCCCGCCGGCACATGAGCGACTGGCTCGCCGCGGTCGCCCGCGCCCGCAACCTGCCCGACAGCCAGCTCCCCCAGCCCAGCACCCCGGGCGACGGCCCGCCGCCGCCCAACCGCTGGGCCGACCGCGACCCGGCCGCCGCCAAGCGGCTGGCCGCCGCCAGGGCCGTGGTCGCCGCGCTGGCCGACGAGCACCACATGCCCACGGAGAACCTGCTGCAGCCCGACGCCGTACGCAGGCTCACGTGGGAGCCGCCCGACGTGATCACCGACGAGAGCGTGACCGAGCGGCTGCGCGGGCTCGGAGCCCGCGAGTGGCAGCTCTCCCTCACCGCCCACCCCATCGCCAAGGCCCTGGCCCGGCTGGACGCCCGCGGCGAGGCGTAACCCCGGCCCCCGGGTGGAAACCCCACCCGGGCCCGAGGCCCGTCACGTGCGCGGCGGGGGCGGGGCTCTTGACGCCTTCGGTGGGACGGCCGTACCGTTCGGGAAAGCGCTTTCCACCCGTTGTGCCTGAAGGGATCCTCATGAGCGTGCGCACCATCGGCGTCGTGATGAACGGCGTCACCGGACGGATGGGCTACCGCCAGCATCTGGTCCGTTCCGTCCTGGCCATCAACGAGCAGGGCGGCGTCACGCTCTCTGACGGCTCCAGGGTCGCCCTCAAGCCCGTCCTGGTTGGCCGTAATGCCGACAAGCTTGCAGATATCGCTACGAAGCACGATATTTCCGATTTCACGACTGACCTCGACGCCGCACTCGCCGACGACGCCAACCTCATCTACTTCGACGCCCAGGTCACCAGCGCCCGCGTCAAGGCCGTGCTGAAGGCCATCGAGGCAGGCAAGCACATCTACGCCGAGAAGCCCACCGCCGAGTCCACCCAGGAGGCGCTCGCGCTGGCCGAGGCCGCCGCCGCCAAGGGCATCAAGAACGGCGTCGTCCAGGACAAGCTCTTCCTTCCCGGCCTGCTCAAGCTGAAGCGGCTGATCGACGGCGGCTTCTTCGGCCGCATCCTGTCGGTGCGGGGCGAGTTCGGCTACTGGGTGTTCGAGGGCGACTGGCAGGAGGCGCAGCGCCCGTCCTGGAACTACCGCTCCGAGGACGGCGGCGGCATCGTGCTCGACATGTTCCCGCACTGGCACTACGTGATGGAGAACCTGTTCGGCCGGGTGCAGTCGGTCTATGCGCGGGCGGTCACGCACATCCCCTCGCGCGTGGACGAGCAGGGCAACGCCTACCAGGCGACCGCCGACGACGCCGCGTACGGGATCTTCGACCTGGAGGGCGGCATCGTCGCCCAGATCAACTCCTCCTGGGCGGTCAGGGTGAACCGGGACGAGCTGGTCGAGTTCCAGGTGGACGGCACGCACGGCAGCGCCGTGGCGGGCCTGCGCAACTGCCGCGTCCAGCACCGCTCGGCCACGCCCAAGCCGGTCTGGAACCCCGACCTGCCCGCCACCGCGCGCTTCCGCGACGGCTGGCAGGAGGTGCCGGACAACGCCGAGTTCGACAACGGGTTCAAGGTGCAGTGGGAGCGGTTCATCCGGCACGTGCTGGAGGACGCGCCCTTCCCGAACGACTTCGCCTCGGGCGCGAGGGGCGTGCAGCTGGCCGAGCTGGGGCTGCGTTCCAACGCCGAGGGCCGCAGGATCGAGGTGCCGCAGCTGTGAGGATCGAACTTCCCGGATTCGGGTCCTATCCCCTGCGCGAGCAGAGGACCTGGCCGGTCGAGAGCGCGCCGGCGCGCGGCCGCATCGCGTACGCCGCCGCGCACGTCGTCGCCGACCCCCTCGGTGACAACACGCCGGGCTCACCGGCCGCCGTCGACTGGGACGCGACCCTGCGCTTCCGCCGCCACCTGTGGTCGCACGGGCTGCGGGTGGCCGACGCCATGGACACCGCGCAGCGCAACATGGGTCTCGACTGGGCCGCCACCCAGCAGCTGATCAGGCGCAGCGCCGCCGAGGCCCGCGCGTTCGGCGACCCGGCCACGCTCGTCTCGTGCGGGGCGGGCACCGACCACGCGCCGGGCGCCGCGGACCTGGACGCGATCACGCAGGCGTATGCCGAGCAGATCGAGACCGTGCAGTCGGCGGGCGCCGGCGTGATCATCATGGCGTCCCGCCAGCTCGCCGCGGCCGCCTCGGGCCCGCAGGACTACCACAGGGTGTACGGCAAGCTGTTCGGCCTGGCCGACCGCCCGGTGATCCTGCACTGGCTGGGCGAGATGTTCGACCCGAACCTGGCCGGCTACTGGGGCTCGCCCGACGTGGACGCGGCCACGAACTCGTTCCTGGAGCTGATCCACGCGCACGCCGCGCAGGTGGACGGCGTGAAGGTGTCGCTGCTGGACGAGGACCACGAGGTGCGGCTGCGCGCCGCGCTGCCCGAGGGCGTCAAGCTCTACACCGGCGACGACTTCAACTACCCGTCGCTGATCAAGAGCGGCTCCCACGCGCTGCTCGGCATCTTCGACGCGATCGCCCCCGCCGCGGCGGCGGCGCTGCGAACCCTGGACGCCGCCGAGTCGGCCGATGACGCGGCCGAGCGGGAGCGGCTGCTGACCGCGTACGACGAGATCCTGGCCCCGACCGTCACCCTGTCGCGCAAGATCTTCGAGGCGCCGACCTACCACTACAAGACCGGCATCGTCTTCCTGGCCTGGCTGAACGGCCACCAGGACGCGTTCGCCATGGTGAACGGAGCCCAGTCGGCGCGCTCGCTGCTGCACCTGTCGGAGGTGTTCCGCCTGGCCGACCAGGCAGGGCTGCTGGCCGACCAGGAGCTGGCCGTGCGCAGGATGCGGGCGCTGCTGGCGGTGAACGGACTGTGAGCCTGTCGCTGAACCAGTGGACGACCCGGCGCTGGTCGCTGGCCGAGGCGGTGGACGGCTGCGTCCGTCACGGCCTGGAGGCGATCGGGCTGTGGCGGGAGAAGGTCGAGGAGCAGGGCCTCGCGCAGAGCGTCAAGCTGGTACGCGCGGCCGGGCTGCGCGTGTCGTCGCTGTGCCGGGGCGGCTTCCTGACCGCGGGCGGCCTGCCCGGCGAGGAGGGCAGGACGGCCTTCGCCCACGCCCTGGACGACAACCGGCGGGCCATCGACGAGGCAGCTGAGCTGGAGGCGGCCTGCCTGGTGATGGTCGTGGGCGGCCTGCCGGGCGTGCGACCCGGTGAGGCGCTGCCCGAGGGATTCACCCGTGACCTGGCGGGCGCCCGGGAACGGGTGGCCGAGGCGCTGGCGGAGCTGGCCCCGTACGCCGGCGAACGCGGGGTCAAGCTGGCGCTGGAGCCGCTGCACCCGATCTACTGCCCCGACCGGGCGGTGCTGTCCACGCTAGGTCAGGCGCTGGAGCTGAGCCTGCCCTACCCCGAGGAGCAGGTCGGGGTGGTCGTGGACACCTTCCACGTGTGGTGGGACCCGCGCCTGGCGGCGGACATCGCGCGGGCGGGCAGCAGGATCGCGAGCTACCAGGTGTGCGACTACCTGCATCCGCTGCCGGCGGACGTGCTGCTCGGGCGGGGGATGATGGGCGACGGCGTGATCGACTTCCCGCCGATCACGCGCGCCGTCCAGGCCGCCGGGTACGCGGGCGACGTCGAGGTCGAGATCTTCAACGCCGACGTCTGGGCCGCCGACCCCGACGAGGTGGTGGCCACGATGAAGGCCCGCTACGAGGAGCTGGTGCTCCTCTAGAAGTCAGGGAAGCGTGACGGTGCCGGCGGCGCCGTTCACGGTGATCTCCTGTCCGCTGCCGACGCGGTGGGTGGCGTCGGGGACGCCGACGACGGCGGGGATGCCGTACTCCCTGGCCACCACCGCGCCGTGCGACATCGCGCCGCCCATCTCCATCACCAGCCCGCCCGCCGTCAGGAACAGCGGCGTCCAGCCGGGGTCGGTGGAGGGGCAGATGAGGATCTCGCCCGGCTCCAGGTGGGCGCCGTGCGGGTCGAGGACGACGCGGGCGGTGCCGGTGACCGTGCCGGGGGAGGCGGGCGTACCGGTGAGCGCGCCGGGGTCGGCGGTGGCGGCGGCGAGCGCCTCGGGCTCGGTGCCGTCGGAGAGCAGCACCCTGGGCACGTGCCTGCGGCGCCGCTCCCGCTCGTGCGTCGCCCGCCGCTCGGCCACCAGCTCCCGCAGGTCGCCGCCCTTCAGCGCGGCCCTGGTCTCGCGCAGGTCGAGGAAGAACACGTCGTCGGCCCGTTCGAGCACGCCCAGGCCCACGAGGTGCTCCCCCACCGCGAACAGGCTTCGCCGGACCGCCGCGAGCGTCTTGACCAGGTAGAACTTGGGCAGTTCGCGCAGCCCGGCGTAGTGGCGGGTGCGGCCGAGCGCCCACCGCACGAAGGGGGCGCGCCACCGCGCGCGCCGTCCGGCCCGCGCGGCCAGCTCGCCGATCCTCCGCTTCGCCTCCCGCGTGCCCTTCTCGAACAGCTCGCCCGGAGTGAGCCCGCCGTCCATGCGCAGGTAGTTGGCCAGCACGCCGAGGAGGTGGCCTGGCTCCTCGGACCAGCGCGGCACCCCGACATCGATCTCGGCGACGCCGCGATGGCCGTATTTAGCGAGGAACGCGGTGACCTCGCGCTGGGCGACCGGCGGCAGCTCGCCCTCCTGGAAGCGGCGGACCAGCTCGGGCACCGGCAGCTCGCGGAACGGCTCAGGCTCGACGCGGGTGGCGAGGTGCCACAGCTCCAGGTCCATCTCGGTGGTCGGGTTGTGGGGCACGCTGCGCAGGACGTCGCTCATCTCGTCCAGCGGGACGCCCGACAGCCGGGCCGACAGCGCGTAGAGGGCGTAGCCGGTGATCGCGGTCGGCATGATCCTGATGATCAGCGGGAACAGCCGGGCGAGCACGTGCTGGGCGTGGTCGAGGCGCTGGGCGGGGGTGGCGGAGGAGGGCACGTGCAGGCGCCGGTCCAGCTCGGCGCCGATGGCCACGCTGTGGGCCAGGGCCCGGCGCGGGCTGGTCAGCGCCACCCAGAAGCGCACGGGCAGCCGCAGATTGGCGGCGAAGCGCAGGAACCCCCGCAGGAACGGCCGCACGGAGCCGCGTGCGGGCGCCAGGCGCGGGTCCTCGAACAGGCCCTGCATGATGCTCACGGCCCTGGCCTCGCCGAGCGTCAGCGCGCGCGGCAGGATGGCGCGGCCCGGCCTGCTGCGTACGGCGGCGGTGATGTCGAGCCAGGCCCGCTCGCCCGAGACCGCGAAGAACCCCGCGCCGTCGATGGGGTCGGCGGGCGCGTTCCCGGCCAACCCGGCCCCGCCCGCGCTGATCAGCCGGAACGCCGCCACGCCCATCGGCGTCAGCGGCCCCATGACGCCCTGCAGGACGTTGACCGACAGGTAGACCCGCAGCCCAGGCCGCGTGGTCTCGGGCAGGGGGTAGAGCGTGGTGATGGGCCTGGCCTGGGTGAGCCGGAGCGTGCCCGCGGCGTCGATGGCCCACTCGGTGTCCTGGGGCGCGCCGTAGTGGTCCTCGACGCGGGCGCCGAGCTCGGCCAGGCGGCGTACCTCGTCGTCGGTCAGGCACAGCTCGCCCTGAGCGGTCTCGACGCGCTCGGTGCCGCCGCCGGGGACCGCCCTGATGGCCAGCGCCTTGTCCCCTGCGCTGCGTTCGAGGACGCGGCCGTCGCGGAAGCGGAAGCGGTCGGGGTTGACCGCGCCGGAGACCACCGCCTCGCCGAGCCCGGGGCTCGCGTCGATGACGATCTCGCGCCGCCGCCCGGTGACGGGGTTGGCGGTGAACATCACGCCCGCCACGCGGGCGTCCACCATCTCCTGGACGACCACCGCGAGCCGGACGGCGGCGTGGTCGATGCCGTTGGACTCGCGGTAGGAGACCGCGCGGTCGGTCCACAGCGAGGCCCAGCACCGGCGTACGGCCGCTAAGAGCGCCTCCTCCCCCACCACGTTGAGGAAGGTGTCCTGCTGGCCGGCGAAGCTGGCGAACGGCAGGTCCTCGGCGGTGGCGGAGGAGCGCACCGCCACCGGCACGTCGTCCCCGAGCTCCCGGTACGCCCCCACGATCGCCGCCCGCATGTCCTCCGGCATCGGCGCCTCCAGCAGGTGCCGCCTGGCCCGCTCGGCCGGCGCGGGCCCGCCGGTGTCGAGCCCTTCCGCGACCCGCCGGTACGCCTCCGTCGTGAGCACCCACCCGGGCGGCACCGGCAGGCCCGCCCCGGTCAGCTCGCCGAGGTTGGCCGCCTTGCCGCCCACCTCGGCGAGCATCCCCGCGTCGATCTCGGCGAAGCTCAGGATCGTCTTCATCGCGTGTCCCCCTGCCGTCGGGCGTCCTGCCCCCAGTGTCACGCTTCCCGGGGAAGAATTCAACACGCGATGAATCTAGATCTCCAAGGGAGCCCCGTCCAGGTTCCAGGAGGGGTCCACGGGCACGCCCAGCGCGGCCAGCGCCGTTGGGGCCACGTCCACCAGCCGGGGCCCCTCGAGGGCGCGTCCGCCCAGGTCGTGGCCCAGCCGGTGGAGCACCACGAAGACCGTGCGCTCCTCGTCGGAGGTGCCGCCGTGGCCGCCCGAGTCCACGTGACCGTGGTCGGTGGTGACCAGCACCGTCCAGCTCTCGCGGGCGTAGGAGGAGCGGGCGCGGATCGTGTCGAGCAGCCGGCCGAGCTGGGCGTCCTGGGTGTGCAGGGCGGCGGCGTACTCGGGGCAGTGGGGGCCGAGGGCGTGGGCGACCTCGTCGGTGTCGCCGAGGTAGACGAAGACGGCGCCCGGGTCGCCGTCCGCCAGATGGCGTACGGCCGCCGCGGTGACCTGGGCGTCGGCCTCCGACCAGCCGACGGCGTAGCCGTCGAGCACGAAGCGGTGGCCGATGGCGGGGCCGAACGCGCCGTGCTCGGCGAGCGCATCCCAGGAGAAGAAGGCGGCGGTGGCCAGGCCGGGGCGGGCGGTGGCGGCGCGCGTCAAGAAGTCCGGATATTTCAGGAAACGGGGGTCGGTGAACGCGTTGTCCACCACGCCGTGCTTGTCCGGCCAGACGCCGGTGGCGATCGACGACCAGCCCGGCCCCGAGTCCGTACGCGACGCGATCACCCGCCCGGCCTCCCCAGGCTCGGGACTCTTGGGGACGACCTCGCCGGGCGACTCCGTACGCGGCGTGCCGGCCTCGCCGTACGGGAGCTTGCTGGTGCCGTACGCACCGGAGGACATCAGGCTGGCCAGGACGGGGGCGCCGAGCGCGACCAGCCGGTCGTAGCGGAGCCCGTCCATGCCGACGACGAGCACCTTGTTGTTCAGAGCGGACATGCCCCTAACTCAACACCACCGACATGTCCGGCATGCCACCGGAAGGCGGTCAGGAGGAGAAGCGGCGCACCCAGCCCGCCGCGCCCGGCAGGATCTCCTCGACCGGCGCCACCTGCGGATACCAGGTGCGCTCCCACTCCAGCGACACCCATCCGTCGTAGCCGGCCGCGCGCAGCAGCTCGCCCGCCTCCTCCAGCGGCACCGTGCCCGTGCCCATGGGCACCGGAGTCGTGTCCTGCTCGGAGACCGCGTCCTTGACCTGCACGTATGCGAGGTAAGGGCCCAGCTCGGCCAGCGTGCGCGCGGGCGGCTCGCCGTGCCGCCACGGGTGCAGCAGGTCCCAGATCGCGCCGGTCGTGCCGGGGCGGTCCGCCTCGGCGAGCAGCGCGGCCACGGCGGCGCCGGTCGCCATCGCGTCGTGCGTCTCGACCAGCACGCGGCGGCCCAGCTCGGCGGCCGTACCGGAGACCGCCCTGAGCCGGCGGGCGCCCACGGACGGATCGCCGCCGCGCGGGAACACCCGCACGCCGGGCGCTCCGAGGTCGGCGGCGAGGCGCAGGTCGGCGAGGAGCGCCTCGACCACCGGCTGGTCCGGCCCCGGCTCGCAGACGCCCGCATATCCGGCGAGCGCCGAGATTTCCAGCCCGGCCGCCTCGATCCGCTCCCGTACGGACGCCCGCTCCCGCGCGTCCAGCCCCGCGTGCACCCCCGTGTCGGGATGCAGCCGCAGCTCCAGCCCCTGGCACCCATGCCCCGCGGCGAGCTCGATCGCCCTGCCGAGGTCCTCGCCCGGCATGCCCAGCGTGCTGACCGCCAGCCTCACGCCATCCTCCTGACGCTCTCGCGGAGCACGACCTCGCCGGCGACCTCCTCGACCACCACCGGGTCGGTCTCGTTGAGCGCCAGTTCGAGTGCGCGCGCCCCCATGTCCTGCAACGGCAGCCGTACGGTCGACAGCGCGGGCACATGGTCACGCAGTGTCACGATGTCGTCGAACCCGGCCACCGACACGTCCTCAGGCACCCGCACCCCACGCTCCCTGCAGGCCGCGAGCGCGCCCACCGCCATCACGTCGTTGACCGCGAACACGCAGGTGGCGTCGCCGACCTGCTGGGCCGCGGTGTAGCCGCCGTCGCGGTCGAAGGGCCCGTGGATGATCTGCGGCGCGGGCAGCCCCAGCTCGGCGAGCGCCGCGGCGAACCCGGCGCTGCGGTCGGCGGCGGTCACCAGGTGCGGCGGCCCGGCCAGCACCGCGAACCTGGTGTGGCCCAGCCCCGCCAGCGCCCTGGCGAGCTCGGCGGCGCCCTGCCGGTTGGCGGGCGCGACGGTGTCGACGCCGAGGAGGTCCTGTCCGACGCAGGCCGCCCGGCCGCCGCCCGCCTGGTAACGGGCCAGCTCGTCGCGCAGCCGGCCGGTGACGGCGGGGTCGGCGACCCGGGAGCCGACGAGCAGCACGGCGCGCACCCGCTGGGCGTGCAGCGTGGAGAGGTAGGCGATCTCCTGCTCGGGGTCGCGGTGCGTGGTGCCGACCATGACCAGCAGGCCGTGGGTGGCCGCCGCGCGCATCGCGCCGTCGGCCAGGGCCGCGAAGTAGGGGTCGGTCAGGTCGTGCACGACGATGCCGATGACGTTGCTCGCCCCTCTGGCCAGTGTCTGGGCGGCGATGTTGGCCCGGTAGCCGAGCTCGTCCGCGGCCCGCTCGACGCGTGCCCGGAGTGTCGCGCCCACCTGGCGGGTGCTGCCGTTGAGCACCCGCGAGGCGGTCGCGAGCGAGACGCCCGCCTGCTTGGCGACGTCCTCAAGCGTGACCACGAGACCTCCCGGTAAGCGGTTTCCCTAGCTGCCTGGCCGGCACCTGGACCCGCATACTGCCATGTCCTGGGCCGGCGGCAACAGGATGCCCCACCGGGAAGGCGGCTCTCCACTCCGGCTCTCCGCTCCGGGCCCGCCCTCCGGGGAGGAGGCGGGCGGACTGGTCAGAACCAGGGGAAGAGGATGTCGAGCAGGCCGCCGCCCTTGTCCTCCTGCACCGGCGCCTCGGTCGCCGTCTCCACCGGGTTGTCGGAGGTCGACTCCTGCGCGTTGTCCTGCTGCTGGGAGCTGGAGTCGTTCCTGTTCGTGGTCGTGTTGTCGTCGATGCGCGACGGGCCGTCGTCCGACTGGCGCTCGGGCTCGCGGGTGGGCCGCTCGGTCTTCTCCTGAGTGTCCTGCTCCCCGCGCTGCGCCCTGGTCGGGGTGGCCGACGGCTCGCGGGTCGGCCGCTCGCGCGACTGCTGCTGGGCGGGCGGGGTGCTCGCGGTGGGCCGGTTCGGCTGGCCGGCCGTGTCGCCCGTGTCGCCGGTGTCACCGGTGTCGGCCGTGTCGCCGGTGTCGTCGGTGGCCTCGTCCGTGGGCTCGGTCTCCTCCTCGGCCGGAGCCTCCTCCTCTTCCTCGGGGGCGGCGGCGTCGGTCGGCGAGGACACCTCGCCGGCGCTGGCGCAGGAGGCGCCCGCGCACGGGTCGTCAGAGGAGGTGCCGGTGAGCATCCAGCCGGCGCCGACGCCGAGCAGCACCACCGCGGCCGCCGCGACCAGCAGCAGCCTGGTACGGCGGCGCACCTCGCCCTCGCCGTCACCGGAGTGCCCGTCGTAGGAGCCGCGCGAGCTCCTGGGCTCGCGGGGCTCGCGGGCGTCGTCGGAGTCGTCGGTCCAGCCGGAGCCGAGGAAGCCGCGCTTGGGCCGGTCGTCGTCGGCGGCGTCGTCGCGCGTGGGGTCGTAGCCGCGGTCGAGCGGCAGGTACGCGTTGTCGTCCTCGATCGCGTGCGGCCCGCTGTAGTCGTCCACGCGGTTGTAGTCGTCCACGCGGTGCGGCCCGCTGTAGTCGTCCACGCGGTGCGGCCCGCTGTAACCGTCGATGGGCTGCGGTCCGCTGTAGTCGTCGGCAGCCAGGTCGTACGGTCCGCTCGGCCCGCCGAAGTCACGCCCGCCGAGCACGTCGTCGGCCGCGCCGTAGCCGGCGTAGTCGCGCGAGCCCGTGTCGCGGCCGTCCTGGTCGTAGCCGCTCAGCACATCGTTGCCCCCGCCGAGCACGTCGTGCCGGTCACCGCCGGAGCCGAGCACGTCGTGCGGGTCGTCCAGCACGTCGCGCGGCGGGTCGTCGAGCACGTCACGCCTGCTCGTGTCCGGCAGGATGTAGGTCTCGTTGCCGCTGACCTGGATGGCGGGCTGCTCGTCGGTGTCATCGGTGCTCCACCGCGGAGACAGCACGTCACCCGTCATCAACTCCGGGTTCAACGACCTACCCTGCCCATCGTCGTACGGCCTGTCGTTCTCGTCGCGCGCCACGGGGAACCTCTCTAGTGCGTATTCGGACCGCGCCCCTTCCTACCACTACTTGTCCGGAAATTTCACTTGTTTCACTAAAACTACTCTCCGTAACATTCGCCCCAAAGGTGTTTTGGCGTCCCACTGCACGGGTATGGCAATCTGATCGTCCGACCAATCCCTGTTGCCCGCCGAGCGTTTTGGAACGAGCTCAAAGGCAGGGATTCGTACTGGTGTCGACGACCTTGTCCTTGAGCGAGTCGGGAATCGCCGACAGCACGCGGACCCCCGGCCAGTCCTTGCCGATGACGAGCTGAATGACCGGCCCCTTCGGCATCTTGGCCGGCGGCGTCTTGGCGGTGTACGGCTGCGAGACCGTCGCCTTGACCTTGCCCTCCACGGGCGTGCGCTTGTCCTTCGAGAGCCGGGCCGCCACCGCTTCACCGTAGGCCGGGCCGTCGGCGGCGTCCTTCTTGGCGTACCTGATGGCGGTGGTCGGGGTGGGGGTGGCGTTGCCGACCTGCGTCACCACGAACCCCTGCGCGGCGAGCGCGTCGGCCACCTGCAGCGCCTTACCCTCCTCGCCGGTGGCGTTGAGCACCTGCAGCCGCACCTGCTCGCGCTTGACCGCGGGCGCGCTGGACTTGCCCGGCGTGGGCGCCTTGGTGACCTCGACGTCGTTGCGCACGTTCTCGAAGAAGTCGCGGGCGGCCGGCTGGGCGAACTGCACGCGGTTCTTGTCCTGCGGCCACGGCTCCGTCGGCACGGTGATGCCCTTGAGCTCCTTGGCCGTCATGCCGCGCACGCTGTTGGCGATCTCCAGCATGCGCTCAAGGGTGAGCCCCTCGTCCACGGTCACGGACTTGGTGGCGGCGCGCAGGAAGTCGTTGAGCCCGCCGGGGTCGGTGAGCAGGCCGCCGTCGGTGATCTTCTTCATGACCTGCTGCAGGAACACCTGCTGGCGCTGGATGCGGCTCAGGTCGCTGCCGTCGCCGAGCGCGTAGCGGGTCCGTACGTACCCCAGCGCCTGCTCGCCCTTCACCACGTGCTTGCCGGCCTCGAGCACCAGCTTGGCCTTGGGGTCGTTGACCGGCTTGGGCAGGCAGATCTCGATGCCGCCGATGGCGTCCACGATGCCCTTGAAGCCGGTGAAGTCGACCTTCACGAAGTGATTGATCTTGATGTTGGTGAGGGATTCGAGAGTCCGCGCCGTGCACTCGATGCCGCCCTCGTTGAAGGCCGCGTTGATCTGCTTGATCCCGGCGGGCAGCACGCCGCCGTTGCGTCCCTGACACTCCGGGACGAGCACCATGGAGTCACGCGGGAAGCTGATCATGGTGGCGTTGTCCCGGTTCGGGGAGATGTGCAGCAGCATGATCGTGTCGGTGCGCTCGCCGAGGTGCTGCGACTGGGGACCGTACTTCTTGTTGTCGCCCTCGCGCGAGTCGGAGCCCACCAGCAGCACGTTGAGCGCACCGGTCTCGGGCGGGCGGCTCTTGCCCACGTTGAAGGGCCGGCGGTCGATGCCGCTGTCGAGGTAGCGGTAATAGGCGTAGCCGCCGATCGTGGCGATCACCAGCACGAGGGTCAGCGCCACGCTGACCCAGCCGAGCGGCGTGAGCGGGTTCTTGCGGGGCTGCGACCTGCGCCTCCCGCCCGATGGCTGAGGCGGCGGCGGGGGTGGCGGTTGCGGGGGCGGCGGAGCGACCCGCCGACCCAGAACCGCTTCGTCGTGCCGGTCCCTCATGCGGTTCACCCCTCGCGCCATGATCGCGAAGCATAGTCACAAATGCCGAGCGACGAGTATGACTCCTCGCATCATGTCAAGGTTCGTACGCCGCCATGGGGAAGAGCGTGACCCGAAGGCCAGTCCTGCGTTACCTCAGCGAGGGCTCCATCCAAAGCTCCCGAACACCGGGCGGCACCACGCACGGTGACGCCATCATGACGTCATGCTTCTGACCGAGATGGCTCCTCCTCCCGGCGCCCAGGAGCTGGCCGGGCTGCGTGCCCGCGCCAGGTCCGCGCGGCGCGGCGCCCTCGTGGCGCTCACCGCCTCGATCGCGCTGCTCACCACCGCCCAGCTGCTCGCCGACCGGGCCGCGACGCGAGAGCAGACGCTCCCGCTCGCGGTGCTGTCGCTCGCCGTCTTCGCCGCCGCCCTGCCCGCGATGGCGATCACCCAGTACGTCTGGGGCTCCCGCACCCGCCGGGTCCGCGAGCGCGAGCACGAGCTGTACGCCGCCGTCTTCTCCGGCCGCGCCCGCCCGCTGGCCCGGCTGGCGGTGGCCGGCTGCTGGGCGGTGACGCTGTTACTCGGCTGGACCGTTCCCCGGCTGTTCGGCCAGGCCGCCCAGTACGGCCTGGCCGACGCGCTGAGCGCCGCCACCGACGCGATGGCCTGGGCCTCGATCGGCGCCGGCGCGCTGTTCCTGCTGTGGTGGGCCCGCGACGCCGCCCTGACGGTGACCCGCGCCCTGCGGGCGGGCGGATCGCCCGGCGACCCCTGGGACCCCGGGCGGAGCGCCCGCCGGCGCGAGGGCGCGATGCTCTGGACGGGCGCGGCCGTGGCGATCGCCGCCCTGCTCGGAGCCCGCGCCCACCTCTGGGAGCCGGCCACGGGCATCGTCTACGGCCTGCTCACCACCGCCCTCGTCTGCGGCGTGGTTACTGACGAGTAGCATAAGGCACGGAACCCCTGCTAACTACGAGGAGCGAATCCGTGCCTTCCTCTCGTGACGTCGTGTTCGTCGACGGCGTGCGCACGCCTTTCGGCAGGTCAGGGCCGAAAGGCCTGTACGCGGAGACCCGCGCCGACGACCTGGTCGTCCGCGTCATCCGCGAGCTGATCCGGCGTAACCCCGGCCTGCCGCCCGAGCGCGTGGACGAGGTCGCCATCGCCGCGACCACCCAGACCGGCGACCAGGGCCTGACCATCGGCCGCTCGGCCGCCGTGCTGGCCGGCCTGCCCAAGAGCGTGCCGGGCTACGCGATCGACCGCATGTGCGCGGGCGCGATGACCGCGGTGACCACGGTCGCCGGCGGCATCGCGTTCGGCGCGTACGACGTCGCGATCGCCGGCGGCGTCGAGCACATGGGCCGCCACCCGATGGGCGAGGGCGTCGATCCCAACCCGCGGTTCCTGTCGGAGCGGCTGGTCGACCCGAGCGCCCTGGTCATGGGCATGACCGCGGAGAACCTGCACGACCGTTACCCCTCCTTCTCCAAGGAGCGCGCCGACGCGTACGCGGTGCTCTCGCAGGAGAAGGCGGCCAAGGCGTACGCCGACGGCAAGATCCAGCCCGACCTCGTGCCGACCGCGATCAGAACCGCCGAGAAGGGCTGGGGCCTGGCCGTCGAGGACGAGGCGCCCCGCCCCGGCACCACCATGGAGGGGCTGAGCGGGCTCAAGACGCCGTTCAGGCCGCACGGGCACGTCACGGCGGGCAACTCCTCCGGCATCAACGACGGCGCCACCGGGTGCGTGGTCGCCGCCCGCGAGGTCGCCGAGGAGCTGGGGCTGACCCCGAAGATGCGGCTGGTGTCGTACGCGTTCGCGGGCGTCGACCCCGAGGTCATGGGCGTCGGACCGATCCCGTCCACCGAGCGGGCGCTGCGCCTGGCGGGGCTGGACATCTCCGACATCGGGCTGTTCGAGATCAATGAGGCGTTCGCCGTCCAGGTGCTGGCCTTCCTCGAGCACTTCGGCATCGCCGACGACGATCCGCGCGTCAACCCGTACGGCGGCGCGATCGCCTACGGCCACCCGCTCGCCTCCTCGGGCGTGCGGCTGATGACGCAGCTCGCCCGGCAGTTCGGCGAGCGTCCCGACGTGCGTTACGGCATCACCACCATGTGCGTCGGCATGGGCATGGGCGGCACCGTGATCTGGGAGAACCTGGCATGAGCGAGTTCGAGACCTGGCGGTCGCTGCTGAGCGAGCGCAACACCGACGAAGTCGTCACCAAGGCGCTGGTCCGCGACGTGCGGCTGCCGTACGGCGCGGGCACGATGGCGCTGATCACCCTCGACAACGGCTTCGACCACACCAAGCCCAACACCTTCGGCCCGCACGGCCTGTTCGCGCTCAACGGCGCCCTGTCGGAGATCGCCGCGCGCACCGACCTGGTGGCCGTGGGCGTGACGGGCAAGCCGTTCATCTTCGCCGTCGGCGCCGACCTCAAGGGCGCCGCCTCGGTGACCTCCCGCGAGGAGGCCAAGGCCATCGGCGCGCTCGGCCACCACGTGTTCCGGCGGCTCGGCGAGCTGGGCATCCCGTCGTTCGCGTTCGTCAACGGCGCGGCCATGGGCGGCGGCCTGGAGATCGCGCTGCACTGCTCCTACCGGACGATCTCCGCGGGCGTGCCCGCGGTGGCGCTGCCGGAGTGCTTCCTCGGGCTGGTGCCGGGCTGGGGCGGCACGCAGCTGCTGCCCCGCCTCATCGGGCCGCAGAAGGCGGTCAAGCTCATCATCGAGAACCCGCTGTCCAACAACCGCATGATCAAGGGCAGGGAGGCGTACGAGCTGGGCGTCGCCGACGCGATGTTCGAGCCCGCCGACTTCCTGGAGGAGTCGCTGCGCTGGGCCGCCCGCGTCGTCAAGGGCGAGGTGACGGTGCAGCGGCCGGCCCACGACGGCTGGGAGAAGGCCGTGGCCGACGCGCGGTTCCTGGTGGACATGAAGCTGCGGGGCGCCGCGCCCGCGCCGTACCGGGCGCTCGACCTGATCGCGCTGGCCGAGACCGCCTCCAGGGACGAAGGCTTCGCCGCCGAGGACGAGGCGCTGGCCGACCTGCTCATGAGCGACGAGCTGCGGGCCGGGCTCTACTCCTTCGACCTCGTGCAGCGCCGCGCCAAGCGGCCTGCGGGCGCGCCCGACCCGTCGCTGGCCCGCAAGGTCACCAAGGTCGGCGTGGTCGGCGCGGGGCTGATGGCCTCGCAGATGGCGCTGCTGTTCGCCCGCCGCCTGGAGGTGCCGGTCGTGCTGACCGACCTCGACCAGGCCCGCCTGGACAAGGGCGTGGGCTACGTGCACGGCGAGGTGGACAAACTGCTCGCCAAGGGCCGCGTCTCGGCCGACCAGGCCAACCGCCTCAAGGCGCTGGTCAGCGGCTCGCTCACCAAGGACGCCTTCGCCGACGCCGACTTCGTCATCGAGGCCGTCTTCGAGGACCTGGCGGTCAAGAAGCAGGTGTTCGCCGAGGTCGAGGCCGTCGTCCCGGCGGAGTGCGTGCTGGCCACCAACACCTCGTCGCTGTCGCTGACCGCCATGGGCGCCGACCTCAAGCACCCCGAGCGGCTGGTCGGCTTCCACTTCTTCAACCCGGTCGCCGTCATGCCGCTGCTGGAGATCATCAGGGGCGCGGCCACCGACGACGCCACGCTGGCCACCGCCTTCGCCGTCGGCAAGACGCTGAAGAAGTCGTCGGTGCTGGTCAAGGACGCCCCGGCGTTCGTGGTCAACCGGCTGCTCACCTGCTTCATGGGCGAGGTCGTCGCGGCCGTGGACGAGGGCACGCCGCTGGAGACCGCCGAGCACGCGCTCGACGGCCTCGGGCTGCCGATGACGCCGTTCGCGCTGCTGCAGCTCGTCGGCCCGGCCGTCGGCCTGCACGTGGCCGAGACGCTGCACGAGGCGTTCCCCGACCGGTTCGGCGTCTCGGAGAACATGGCCAAGCTCGTCGAGTCGGGCAAGCCGGGCGTCTACCTGCCCGACTTCACGCTCGACCCCGAGGCGGTCGCGCTGTTCGCCGGCGGCGCCTCGCCGTCCACCGCCGAGCAGGTGCGGGAGCGGGTGCTGGCCGCGCTGGCCCGCGAGATCCGCATCATGCTGGACGAAGGCGTGGTGGCCGCGCCGCAGGACATCGACCTGTGCATGATCCTCGGCGCGGGCTGGCCGTTCCACCTCGGCGGCATCACGCCGTATCTCGACCGCACCGGCGTCGCGAAGCCCCGTTTCCTCGCGCCGGGCGTGGCGTCCGTACCGGCCCGATTTTAAGCTCGCTTGAGGAGGTCCGTACGCGGACCTCCTCTCCTCTTCACCGGATCCGTCGTAGCGTTTGGTGCCGTCCTACGAACGGAGAGTAACCATGATGAGAGCAGCAGGCACCCTCATGCTCTGCGCCGCCCTCCTGGCCACGTCGTCCTCCCCCGTGCTGGCCGCGGCAGCCCCCAAGGCTCGTCTCAAGGTCGTCTACGGGGTCAAGGGCGGCGGCGCCAAGTCGGCCTACCTCAACTGCGCCCCCACCGGCGGCACCCACCCCAACGCGCGGGCCGCCTGCCGTCTGCTCAAGCAGGCGGGCGGCGACCCCGCCAAGCTCAACGTCAAACCCGACGCCGCCTGCACCCGCGAGTTCCAGCCGCACGCCGCCGTGATCGTCGGCACCTGGTACGGCAAGAACGTGCGCTGGGGCAAGGTCTACGTCAACGGCTGCCACATGCGCGCGGCCACCGGAGCGGTCCTCGCGCTCTGACCACCCTTGGCCCTCTGGCCGCTCCTCACTCACCCGAGGAGCGCCAGGGGGCCGCCGCGGTCCTGCTGTGCCGGTAGCCGTAGGCGAAGTAGAGCACGATCCCGATGGCCATCCAGACCAGGAACCGCAGCCACGTCTGCACCGGCAGGTTGAGCATCAGGTAGAGGCAGGCCAGCACCGACAGGATCGGCAGCCAGGGCACCAGCGGCGCGCGGAAGGCCCGCGGCAGGTCGGGTCGCGTCCGCCGCAGGATGATCACCCCCAGCGAGACGACCACGAACGCGAACAGCGTGCCGATGTTGACCAGCTCGGCCAGTTCCCCGAACGAGACGAACCCGGCCAGCGCCATCGTGACGAGCCCGATGATGATCGTCAGCCGCGCCGGGGTGCCGAACGTGGGGTGCACCACCGCCAGGGAGCGCGGCAGCAGCCCGTCGCGGCACATCGCGAACAGCACCCGGGTCTGGCCCAGCAGCAGCACCAGCACCACGGTCGTCAGGCCGGCGATCGCGCCCACGCTGATGATCGTGGCCAGCCACGGCTGGCCCACCGAGATGAACGCGTCCGACAGCGGCGCCGCCTCGCTCAACTGGCTGTACTTCTGCATGCCGACGACGACGAGCGAGACCGCGACGTACAGGACCGTGCAGATGGCCAGGGAGCCGATGATGCCTCGCGGCACGTCGTGCTGCGGCTCGATGGTCTCCTCCGCGGCGGTGGCGACGATGTCGAAGCCGATGAAGGCGAAGAACACGATCGCCGCGGCCGAGAAGATGCCGATCACGCCGAACGCCACCGGCTCGAGGCCGAACAGCACCTGCACGAGCGGCGCCTGCAGCCCCTCCACGCGCGGCGTGGAGATCGGATCGGGGATGAACGGCGTGTAGTTCGCGCCGTTGACGAAGAACAGGCCCGCCACGATCACCAGCAGCACCACCGCGATCTTGGTGATCACCAGGATGAGGTTGACCCGTGAGGACAGCTTGATCCCGGCCACCAGCACCGCCGTGAGGATGAGCACGATCAGCACGGCCGGCACGTTGACCACCGGATCGGCACCCGCGATCGAGGCCGGCAGCTCCAGGCCGAGCGAGGCCAGCAGCGAGGCGAAATAGCCCGACCAGCCGACCGACACCACGGCGGCGGCCAGCGCCAGCTCCAGGATCAGGTCCCACCCGATCACCCAGGCGGGGAACTCGCCCAGGGTCGCGAAGGAGAAGGTGTAGGCCGACCCGGCGACCGGGATGGTGGAGGCGAACTCCGCGTAGCACAGCGCGGCGAGCCCGCACACGATGCCCGCGACGACGAACGAGACCGCCACGGCGGGGCCCGCCACGTCCCTGGCGACCTGTCCGGTCAGCACGAAGATCCCGGTGCCGACGATCACGCCGATGCCGAAGACGGTGAGGTCCGTGGCGGTCAGGCGCTTGCGCAGCTGGTGCTCGGGGGCTTCGGTGTCGCGGATCGACTGTTCGACGCTCTTCGTGCGAAAGATGTCCACCGGGTGATCCTTCCCCCACCCAGAGTGATCATTCTCGAGAACGCCTGCTCCGCTGGAGCTCCTGATGCGCGGCGGTGATCGCGCCCGATCACCGCCACGACAGGCGTTCCAGCGGCCGGCTGAGCGTCGAACTCAGCAGGTTCTCAGCGGCGGGCCGGCTCGGCGGCCGAGGTGCGGCGCGCGACCGCCTCGGTGATCTGGCGGGCGAGGTCCTGCCCGGTCAGGCCGATCTTGCCGAGGATGGCGGCCCGCTTGGCGTGGTCGAGGAAGCGCTGCGGGATGCCGTAGGTGCGTACGGGCACGTCGACGTCGGCGTCGCGCAGCAGCCGCGCCACCGCGTCGCCCACGGCGCCGACCCGGCCGTTGTCCTCGACGACGGCCACCAGCTTGTGCGCGGCGGCGGCCGTCACGAGCGCCTCGTCGAGCGGCTTGACCCAGCGCGGGTCGACCACGGTCGCGGCGATGCCCTGCGCGTCGAGCAGCTTGGCGGCGTCCATGCAGACCTGCGTCATCGGGCCCACACCCACCAGCAGCACGTCGGGCTCGCTCTCGGGAGCGCGCAGCAGGTCCATCTCGCCCAGCTTGCCGACCGCCTCCAGCGACTCGGCGACCGGGCCTTTGGGGAAGCGCAGCACGGTGGGGCCGTCGGAGACCTCGACGGCCTCGCGCAGCAGCTCGGTCAGACGGTCGCCGTCGCGCGGCACCGCGACCTTGAGCCCGGGGACGATCTGGAGGATCGACAGGTCCCACATGCCGTTGTGGCTGGCGCCGTCGTCGCCCGTGACGCCCGCCCGGTCGAGCACCACGGTGACCGGCAGGCGGTGCAGGGCGACGTCCATGAGGAGCTGGTCGAAGGCGCGGTTGAGGAACGTGGCGTAGACGGCCACCACCGGGTGCATGCCGCCGAGCGCGAGCCCGGCCGCGCTGGTGAGCGCGTGCTGCTCGGCGATGCCGACGTCGTAGATGCGCTCGGGGAAGGCCTCGGCGAAGGCGTTGAGGCCGGTCGGGTGGAGCATGGCGGCGGTGATCGCGACCAGGTCGTCGCGCTCCTTGCCGAGCCTGACCAGCTCTTCGCTGAAGACGTTGGTCCAGATGCGGCCCTTGGGCTTCTCCGCGCCGGTGGCCCGGTCGAAGGCGCCCGGCGAGTGGAACTGGTCCTCGTCGTGGTTCTCCGCCGGGCTGTAGCCGCGGCCCTTCTGGGTGACGGCGTGCACGATGACGGGGCCGCGGAAGTCGCGGGCCTTGCGCAGGGCCGCCTCCATGGCCTGCTCGTCGTGGCCGTCGATGGGGCCGAGGTATTTGAGCCCGAGGTCCTCGAACATCACCTGTGGCGCCAGGACGTCTTTCACGCCCTTCTTGAAGCCGTGCAGAGCGTCGTAGAGGACCGGGACGTTGCCCAGCTTGTCCTTCACGTATTCGAGCATGTCCTCGTAGCGGCGGTTGACCCGCAGGGAGGACAGGTGGGAGGCCAGGCCGCCGATCGTCGGCGAGTAGGAGCGCCCGTTGTCGTTGACCACGATCACGACCGGCAGGTCCTTGAACGCCGCGATGTTGTTGAGCGCCTCCCAGGCCATGCCGCCGGTCAGCGCGCCGTCGCCGATGATCGCGACCACCGTGCGGTCGCGCGCGCCGCGCAGCTTGAACGCCTTGGCCAGGCCGTCGGCGTAGGACAGCGCGGTGGAGGCGTGGGAGTTCTCGACGAAGTCGTGCTCGGACTCGGTCTGGCTCGGATAGCCGGACAGGCCGCCCTCCTGCTTGAGCGCCTCGAAGCCGGCCGCCCGGCCGGTGAGGAGCTTGTGCACGTACGCCTGGTGGCCGGTGTCCCAGATGACCGGGTCGTTCGGGGAGTCGAAGACGCGGTGGACGGCGATGGTCAGCTCGACCACGCCCAGGTTGGGCCCAAGGTGACCGCCGAACCTGGCGCAGGAGTCGACGAGCAGGTCGCGGATCTCTCCGGCGAGCTGCGGCAGCTCCTCGACGGCAAGCCGTTTGACGTCGTGCGGTCCCTCGATCGAGCCCAGCAACCCGCTCACGGATGCGACTCCCCTCTGCTCTTTTGCGCCGATCCCCAGAGTCTAGTTCGCAAAGGCGTCACTGACTCCATCAAGTCAAATGCACCCACAAATGTCCGATCTTGACCTAGTCTTGCGGACCATATGAACTCCGTCCCCGCCGGCCGGCTCGTGGCGCTCGTCGCGGCAGGCGTGGCCCTCGCGCTGGCCGCCGCCGCCTTGACGCTGGTGCTCGCGGACGTGGCCACGACCTCGACCGACCCCGCGTACGGGGGACGGCAGCCCGCAGCGCCGTCCGGCAGCGCGGGCCAGAGCAGGCACGGCGGCGCCGCGGTCGCCGGACGGGCGACGGCCACCGCGAACCCCCTCTACAAGACCGGCCGGCTCACGGACGTGAACTGCCGGCCGGGCAGCCTGCCCGCGGGGAGCATGCCCGCCTACCGCCGCTTCCTGACCCGCGTGACGGCCTGCCTGAACAAGGCGTGGGCGGCGCAGTTCCGCAAGGCCGGGATGCCGTTCGCCAAGCCGCGGCTGCGCATCATCACCCGCAAGGTCAAGACGCCCTGCGGCTCGTGGAACACCGGCGCCGACGGCGTCTACTGCTCCACCGACCGCACGATGTACCTGATGATCAGCAAGGACCAGCTGCGCAACCCTTTCCCGCTCGGCATCACCCGGCTGATCGCCCACGAGTACGGCCACCACGTGCAGCAGGTCTCCGGCATCTGGAATTACTACTGGGCGGCGCGCACGGTCGCGGGCAAGGCCAAGAGGTTGCAGCTGTCGCGTAATTCCGAGTTGCAGGCCGAGTGTTTCTCGGCCGTGTTCATGAGCACGATGAAGGGCACGTCGCTGGTCACCGACGCCGACTGGGCGTACACGGTGGGCTGGTTCAGGAAGAACGGCGCCAAGGGGTGGCCGCAGAACGACCACGGCAAGGGGCCGACGCAGGCCGCGTGGATGACGCGGGGGTTCAATCGCGGATCGCCGGGAGCCTGCAATACCTGGGCCGCCAATCCGCGGAATGTCACCTGATAGTGCGTTATTTCTTCGCCTGGAGCTCCTTTTTTCACTAGGGTGCCGTCTCATGCGTATCCCCTTCTTAGCGCTCATGGCGGGCGCCCTGGCCGGTGTGCTGTTCGCCGGAACCGCGCACGCGGCCTCCTCATCGGCCGCTCCCTACTCGTCCGTCCTGACGAAGAACAAGCTCTACAAGGCGGGCAAGCCCGGCGTACGGACCTGCGAGGAGCCCGAGGTCCGCACCGGCAGCGTGGAGGAGGCCGAGCTGTACTTCGAGGCCGTGAAGGACTGCCTCGACCGCGCCTGGGCCCCCGTCGTCAAGAAGGCAGGACACCGCTTCACCAAGCCGAAGTTCTCGATCGTCACCAAGGTCGGCGCGAAGACCAGGTGCGGGCGCTTCCCCGGGGGCGCGCAGGCCCTCTACTGCCAGAAGGACCGCTCCATCACCTTCCTGCTCAGCCCGAACATCGTCGAGGAGCCCACCGACCTGGCGCTGATGCAGGTGCTCGCCCACGAGTACGGCCACCACGTGCAGCAGCTCACCGGCATCATGAAGGCCGGCGACCGGATCATCGACGGGCGTGACGAGGATCGCGCGTACGCCGCGCTGCGCCGTCTTGAGCTGCAGGCCCAGTGCCTGTCCGGCGTCTTCGTCGGCCGCGTCTGGGACTCGCTCGGCCGGCCCGACTCCGACTGGAACATCCTGGCCAAGGGCACCCACAACCCCATCGCCCTCGACGCCATCGGCGTGCGCAGCGGGGCCGACGACACGCACGGCAGCGACAAGAGCAACACCTTCTGGCTGCAGCGCGGTTTCACGTCCCAGTCCACCGGGGTCTGCAACACCTGGACGAGCTCCAACGCCAGGGTGCGGTAAATCACTCTTCCAAGGCTTATGATCCGCGATCATGCGCCTTTTCCTTTTAGCGCTGGCGGCGTGCGCGGTCGCGGGACCCCTCACGCCGCCACCCGCGAGCGCCGCCGCCCAGGTGCCCTCGTCCGGGCTGCTCGGCGCGATGAGCGGGGACGTCACCCCGCACCGCTGCCCGATCCCCCGGATCGAACCGGGCAGCGTGGCCTCGCTCAAGGCCTTCCACCGGGCGATGGCGGCCTGCGCCGACGGCTTCTGGGTGGCCCGCTTCGCTGCCTCCGGGCTGGCGTACACGCCGCCCTCGGTCAGCGTCACCACCGGGCGGGACTCCGTGTGCGGGACGATCGCCGGCAGCGGGGCGCAGTACTGCCCTGAGCAGAGCACCATCGTCATCCGCATCACGAAGAACGACCTGCGTGACCCGTTCAGGATGAACATCGCCCACTCCGTCGCTCATGAGTGGGGTCACCACGTCCAGCACCTCATCGGTGTCCTCGACGCCCAGGCCGCCCTGTACGCCCCCGCCTCCGCCAAGGCCAGGAAACTGCTCAGCCACCGCCTGGAGATGCAGGCCGAATGCTTCGCCGGCGTTTTCTACAGCGCCACCCTGAAAAGCATCCGCCCGGGAATCTCATGGAGAGACTGGGTCGCCGCAGTCCGCCGCGCCGACGAAAGCGACATTCACGGCAAGCCCCGCAACTTAGCCTGGTGGCAAGACCGCGGCTACCGAGGCGGCACCACAGGCTTCTGCAACACCTGGACCGCCACCACCAACCGAGTAACCTGACCTCCCACCACTAAGCTTGTGTCCTTTTGGAGGGAGGGATCGCGCGAGGTCCGCTCCCCCGCCGTCGAGCTTCTGTCCCTTGGGTAGGAGATGGCTGCGGACCGCCCGCCACTCCCCACCGCCGGACTGCTGTTGTCCTTTGAGGGCGGAGGAAGTGTCGGGCTTCTGTCCCTCGGAGAGGAGATGGGTGCGCGCCGCCCCGCCACTCCCCCACCGCCGGACTACTGTCCCTTGAGGCGGAGGAAGTATCGGGCTTCCGTCCCTTGGAGAGGAGATGGGTGCGCGCCGCCCCGCCACTCCCCCACCGCCGGACTACTGTCCCTTGAGGGCGGAGGAAGTGTCGTGCTTTGGCCCTTGGAGAGGGGACGGAGGGTGGGCGGGGCTCGCCGCTTTCGCGCCGTTGTGGTGCTGGTTCTTGGGAGGGCGGGCGTTTCCGTCGCCGTCAGGCGTTGGCGCGGGCCAATACTTCCAAGGGGTCGGAGAGGACGTGGGCGAAGGCCAGTTCGGCGGCGCCGACCAGAGGGGCCGCGTCGCCCAAGGCCGAGGTGCGCAGGCGCAGGCGTTCGCGCTGGTGGGCCATGGCGTGCAGGGCGAGCTGCGAGCGGACCTGGGCGGCGGAGCCGAGGTAGATCTCGCGCAGGACACCACCGAAGATGACCAGCTCGGGGTTGAAGATGTTGACGAGGTTGGCGACGCCGAGCCCGAGCCAGTCGCCGACCCGGCTGAGCGCCTCCTGGGCCACGATGTCGCCACGGTCGGCCGCCTCGACGACCCCGCGCACGGCGTCGCGCCCCTGCCGCCCGTCCGAGACCCGCCCGGCCGACTCCAGCAGGGTGCGCTCCCCCACCTCGGCCTCCAGGCACCCGTGCGACCCGCAGCCGCACGCCCGCCCGCCCGGATTGACCACCATGTGGCCGACCTCGCCGCCGTAGCCGTCGTGCCCGCCGATCAGGTGGCCGCCGGAGATGATGCCGCCCCCGATGCCGACGTCGCCGTGCAGATAGATGAGGTCACGTACGGCGACGCCGACACCGCGGCTGTGCTCGGCGAGCGCGGCCAGGTTGGCGTCGTTGCCCACGCTGACGGGCAGGCCGAGGCCGAGCCGGCGCGCCAGCTCCTCGCCGAACGGCACCTCCTCGGCCTTGAGGTTGGGCCCGAAGCTGACGACGCCGTCGGCCTTGCGCACGCCGCCCGACACGGCGGCCGCGGCGCCGACGCAGACGGTGTCGTCTCTGGTCTTGCGCCGCATCTGGCGGGCGAACCCGGACAGCACCCCGGTCAGCTCGTCGAGCTCGAACCGGTCGCGGTCGCGTACGGCCTCGCGCCGGTCGAGGATGACCCCGCCCAGCCCGACGCGCGCCACGGCGAGCCGGTCGGGGCCGACGTCGAAGGCGAAGACGTAGACCCGCGCCGACTCGGGCCGCACCACGAGCGAGGGCCGCCCGGCCCTGCCGGTCTCGCGCGGCAGCTCCTCGCGTACCAGCCCCGCGGCGGTGAGGTCGGAGGTCAACGCCATGATCGTGCTGCGATTGAGCCCCATCTTCGAGGTCAGCTCGGCCCGCGAGATCGGCCCGCCCAGATGGACATGGCGGAGCAGCGCGCCGAGGTTGTGGCGCCTGATGTCCTCTTGGGAGGGGCCGGCACGCATGGTCTGGGGTTCCTTCAGGGGCTGCGGATCGCTGATCACCTTAAACCAGCGGCAGCCGCCCGCTTGCGCGCCAGAGCGTCGACACCCGCCGCGAGCAGCAGGACCGACCCCGTGACCAGGTATTTGACGCTGGAACCGTACCCCATGAGGCCCATGCCGTTCTCGATCACCGCGACCACCGCGCCGCCCATCACGGCGTCGAGCACCCGGCCCTTGCCGCCGAAGAGGCTGGTGCCGCCGATGACGGCGGCGCCGACCGCGTACAGCAGGACGGAGCTGCCGCCCGTGTTGGGGTCGACGGAGCTGGCTCGGGAGGCGGCCACGATGCCGCCGATGGCGGCCATCGAGGAGCAGATGACGAACGCGCTGATCTTGATCCGGTCGACCGGGATGCCGGCCCGGCGGGCGGCCTCGGTGTTGCCGCCGACCGCGTACAGGTGCCGGCCGAACGAGGTGCGGCGCAGCACCACCGTCCAGACGATCAGCAGCACGAGGATGACCGGCACCACGATCGGCACGCCGGTGAGCGAGACCAGCGCGGGGTTGCGGCTGCGCTCGAGGTTGAGCGCGGCGACCGCGAGCCCGGCGAACAGCGCCAGCAGGCCGACGCGGAAGGCGATCAGCGAGATCGGGTCGGCGGCGAGGCCGCGCTTGGTGCGGTTCCTGGCCCGGCGCAGCTGCACGGCCGCGAAGACCGCCACGCACACCAGGTAGAGCGCCCAGCCGAGCCACGGCGGCAGGTTCTTGTTCGCGATGGCGACGACCACGCTGTCGCGGATGGAGATGTTGGTGCCCTCGTCGACCAGCACCAGGACCAGGCCCTGGAAGGCGAGGAAGGCGGCCAGCGTCACCACGAACGACGGGATGCCGACCTTGGCGACCAGGCTGCCGAGCACGGTGCCGATGATGACGCCGGTGAGGATGGCGGCCAGCATGCAGACGTACCAGGGCAGGCCCGCGTTGGTCAGCGTGACGGCGAGCACGGCCGCGCAGACGCCGCTGGCGAACCCGGCCGACAGGTCGATCTCGCCGAGCAGCAGCACGAACACCAGGCCCATCGCGATGAGCGTGACGGCCGCGCCCTGCGTGAACAGGTTGGCGAAGTTGATCGCGGTGACGAAGGAGGGCCGGGCCACGGCGAAGACCGTGCAGAGCACGACCAGGCCCAGCACGGCGGGCAGCGCGCCCATGTCGCCGCCGCGCACCCGCTGGATGTAGGCGAGGAAGCTGTTCCTGATCGACGGAGTCTGCGCGGCCGCGACGATGGCCTCTCCGGGTAGTTCTTTGACCTTGTTCATGATGTGACCCCGTTCTTGAGGCCCAGATCGCCGCTGCGGCCTGAAGTGATCAGTTCGACGACCTGCGCGTGCGTCACATCGGAGGTCTTGACCTGGGCGGCCATCCTGCCGAGGTAGAGCGCCGCGATCCGGTCGGAGACGGCGAACACGTCGTTCATGTTGTGGGAGATGAGCACGACGGCCAGGCCGGTGTCGGCGAGCCTGCGCACCAGCTCCAGCACCTGCGCGGTCTGGGCCACGCCCAGCGCCGCGGTCGGCTCGTCGAGGATGACGACCTTGCTGTTCCACAGCACGGCCTTGGCGATGGCGACGGTCTGCCGCTGTCCGCCGGACAGGCTGGAGACCTGCTGCCTGATGGACTTGACGGTACGGACGGACAGGCCGCTGAGGGTGCGCTCGGCCAGCTCCTCCATGCTGTCCTCGTCCAGCAGGACGCCGTTCTTGCGCTCACGGCCGAGGAACATGTTCTGGACGATGTCGAGGTTGTCGCACAGGGCGAGGTCCTGGTAGACGATCTCGATGCCCAGTTCGCCCGCGTCGCGCGGGCTGTGCACGTGCACCTCTTTGCCGTCGAAGAGCAGCGTGCCCGCGTCGATGGGGTAGATGCCGCCGATGCACTTGACCAGGGTGGACTTGCCGGCGCCGTTGTCGCCGACGAGCGCTGTGACCTCGCCGGCGTACGCGGCGAACTCGACCTCGTGCAGGACCTTCACCGGGCCGAAGCTCTTGTCGATCCCGCGCACTTCAAGGAGGGGGGTCATGGATCTCCCTAAACGGGGGTACGGCCGCGCTGGTGGCGCGGGCCGTACCCCGCCGCGTTACTGAATGCCTGCCTCGGTGCACTTCTCGGCGAAGTCACCCTTGCACAGTTCCTCCTTGGTGACGTAACCGTCGGCCACGACGTCCTTGACGTTGTCGAAGTAGATGGCCTGCGGCTCCATCAGCTCGGAAGGCACGTCCTGACCGGTCTCCGGGTCCTTGACGCTGCTGGTCGCCGCGGGCTTCTCGCCCTTGGCCAGCGCGACCGCGAGCTTGGCCGCGGCGTCGGCCTCCTTCTTGACGGCCTTGTACACGGTCATGCACTGGTCGCCAGAGAGGATGTTCTGCAGGCCCTGGACGGTGGCGTCCTGGCCGGTCACCGGCACCTTGCCGTTGAGGTTGTTCTTCTTCAGCACGGTGATGGCGGCGTTGCCGAGACCGTCGTTGGCGGCCAGCACCCCGGCGATCTTCGGCTCCTGGGTCAGCATCTGCTCGAAGATCGTCCCGGCCTGGGTGTTGTCCCAGTCGGGCACGGCCTGGTCGGGGCCCTTGACGTACTCGCCCGCGTCGAACTTGGGCTTGAGCACGCCGTCGTAGCCGTCCTTGAACAGGGTCGCGTTGTTGTCGGTCGGCGAGCCGTTCAGATAGGCGACGATGGGCTTGTCGGCCTTCTTGTCGGTCAGGCACTTCACCAGGCCCTCGCCCTGGAGCTGGCCGACCTTGGTGTTGTCGAAGCTGACGTAGTAGGCGGCGCCGCCGCCCAGTGTCAGCCGGTCGTAGTCGATGGTGGCCACGCCCTGGGACTTGGCCTTCTCGATGACGGTCTTGCCGGTGCCGCTGTCCAGGTTGACGATCATCAGGACGGTGGCGCCGTTGGTGATCATCTGGTCGGCGATGGTCTGGAACTGGGTCTTGTCGTTCTGGGCGTTCTGGATGTCGTACTCGACACCCGCGGCCTTGAAAGCCTCTTCCAGATACTTGCGGTCCGCCGTCTCCCACCGGGCGGAGGACTTGCTGTCCGGCAGGATGACGCCGATCTTGCCGGCCTTGGCCGCTTCTGACGCGGTGGCCGATTCAGAGGTCGACGTCGTGGTCTGACCGCTGTCGCCCCCGCAGGCGGTGAGACCGAGGGCGAGCGCTGCTGCCGTGGCGGTCAGGCTGAGGATCCCCTTGCGCATGGTGCAGGGTCCTTTCTTCCGGAGGGGCCCGGATGAATGTTGTTTGCGGCAACGTATTCCGGGACGAACCGGTTGTGAAGGGGGTTGGAGAGGTGGATTTGTTGTTTCGGGTAACAATCCAGAAACGTCACATCAACCTTCCCGACGCTCGCCCGTACCGGGGCGTGAGGCCGTGCGGCACCGGTCACGTGAGGTAGCCGACAGGCCCTGATCACGCCATTTCGGGTCACTCACTGTGTGGTTATTGGTAGGTTTGGGCCGCTTTGAGGAGACTCTCGGAAAGGTGAGTGACGGTGCGGCGGTACGGACGCGTGGCCGGTGGCGTGCTGGCCGGGTGCCTGGTGGCGGGCTGCTCGGGGCTGCCCGGGATGGACCCGGCGGCGTGGCAGGGCGCGGAGACGCCCTCGGCCACTCCCTCCCCCACGACATCTGGCACGCAGAAGACGCCGGAGCCCTCGGCGTCCGCCCCGGCGCTGACGGCGGAGTCGGTGATCAAGGAGTACATCGAGCGCAACAACAAGGCCAACAAGGCGCTCGACGAGAAGCTGCTCGCCACCTACGAGGGCGGGTCGAGCCTGGCCATCGACAAGGCCGGCTACACCTCCCAGCGCAAACTCGGCGGGCGCGACTCCTACACGCCGTTCGAGTACGTCAAGCCGACGTTCGTGGCGCCGGCCTCCAAGCGGTGGTTCCTCGCGACGGCGTACTGGAAGAACAAGAAGAAGTCCGCCAAGACGCCCACCTTCCTGCTGTTCGCCCACGACCAGGGCGCCTGGAAGCAGGTCTACTCCCCCGACGTCTCCGACACGATCGACGCCGACGAGCTGCCGAAGATCCAGACGGACGCCTCCGGCGCGGCCACCGAGGTGGACAGCGCCGACGGCGACGGCCTGCTGATGTCACCGGCCGACTTCGCCAAGAACTACGCCGCCCACATGACCGGCAAGGGCTCGAAGGCCGCCAAGAGCCGGTTCGCCTCCGACCAGTTCACCACCGGCGCGGCCAAGAACCGCATCAAGATGCGGCAGTTCGCCAAGATCACCGAGCACGCGGCGCCGGCGAAGGAGTATCCGTCGTACGCGCTGCGCACGGCCGACGGCGGCGCGCTCGTCTTCACCACGTTCGCGCGGACCAAGGTGTACGACGTGATCCAGAGCCCGAAGCGCTACTACGTCTTCCAGGAGAACAACGGCCTGCTGCCGGACAAGTACTACAAGTTCCTGAAGGTGGGCGACCTGGTGCAGGTGGCCGCGCACATCCCGCCGAAGACCGCCTCGCCCGCGCAGGTCCAGGTGCTCGGCACGTACAGCGGCATCGTGGCCGGCCGCGGCGCGTGACGCCCGGCCGGCGGGCGCGCCCTCAGGCCAGGACCTGACTCTACGGACGCGTCCTCAGGCCAGGACCTGGCTCAGGACGTTCTGCACGATCAGCCCCGCCGCCGAGGCCACCGCCACGACCAGGACGGCCGTCCGCACCTTGCCGCCGTCGAGGTAGCGCCGCAGCGGCCCCGACACCAGGAACCCGAGCAGCATCGGCACGATCAGCGCCCCGCCCACCATCAGCGCCGCGGACGGCAGCTCGTCCACGAGGGCGAGGATGGCCAGCGACTGGACGGCGCTGAGGAAGAAGAACATCGCCAGCGTGGCCCGGATCTGCGGGCCCTTGGCGTGCTGGTAGACCAGCGCGATGGGCGGGCCACCGATGCCGGTCGCGGTGCCGGTGACGCCTGACACGAACCCGGCCGAGGTGATGGTGACCGCGTTGCGCGGCACGCTCAGCGCCCGCGCCGTCAACGCCACCGCGACGAGCACCATGACCGCCACGAAGACGCCACGCATGTATACGGAAACGTAGACAACGATGACTGCGCCGAGCGCACTGCCGGGCAGTCTCCCGAGGACCGCGAACCCGAGCCCGCCCCAGTCCACCCGCCGCCACTCCATGGCCAGCGTGAACAGCGGCAACGTCATGTTGACCACCTGAACGGCGCCCGGCATGAGGTCGGGCGCGAGCAACGTGAGCAGCGGCGCCGCCACCAGCCCCAGCCCGAACCCCACGGCCCCCTGGACGATCGCCCCCACGAATACCGCCAGACCACCAACAATCAGCACCAACGCCACATTCGCCATGCACGCGAGTCAACCACCTTTACTCTCCGTTGCCATAACGGCCCCGAGAGTGACCACAGGAGGTAGTGTTTTCCGCGTACGCCTACGTAAGCTCAGAAGTATGGCCGCGAAGCCGAAAGCCACGAGCATACGTGTCAGCGTGAAGACCAGAGATCGCATCGCTGCTTTGGCGAAGAAGAGAGGTGAACCCATGACCGCGATCATCGACCACGCCATCCGCGAGATGGAGAAAAAAGAACGCTGGCAGCGCGTCGCGGAGCAGATGGAGCAGACCAAGAGAGAAGATCCACAAGCCTGGGCGGACTATGTCGCCGAATCCGAGCTGGTGCAAGGTCCGCGACCGCGCACTTCCCGCATCGCACCCGAGTGGGAAGGGCTCATCACGTTTCCCGAGGAGAGAGATGAGGGTGATTCAGGGCGAGATCTGGCTCGCTAATCTGGGCGACACCGTGGGCCGCGAACCGGCTCACGGGCGCCCGGTGCTGGTGGTCAGCAATGACACGTTCAACGCCAGCACACCGGTCAAGATCGTTGTTCCGCTGACCACGACCGATCGGGGCTGGGACAACCACGTTCCCATCCCGACCGAGGGCACCGGCCTCGACAAGCCCAGCTTCGCCATGATCGAGCATGTGCGCAGCATGTCGCCCCTGAGGTTCACGCGGCGGATCGGGATCGCCCCTGACGAGGTCGTTCACGAGGTCGCCGACTGGATCGGTGACGCGCTCTAGCGGCTCAGGAGATGGGTGATGCCGCCCGGCGAATTAGAGGTTCGCCGGGTGGCGTCACCCACTCTGCCACACCTGCCGCTGCTTTAGGCTGCCGCCGTGCCGTTCTCGTTTCTTGCGCCCGCTGTCGCCGTCCTCGTCGCTGTCACCGGGCCCCAGCCTGCTGCGGCCTTTCCTGCCAAGGGTGGGAAGCTGGCCACGGCGTCCTGTCCTGAGACGGCGCTCTCCGACGGTGGGATTCCGCGGGGGCGGGAGTACCTCGCTACGGTTGTGAAATGTCTGGATAAGTCGTGGCGGGGTTACTTCAAGCGGGCCAAGCTGCGGTTCGGCCCGCCTGACGTTCGCTACGTCGACGATTCCCACGACACCCAGTGCGGGGTGCCCCTCGACGGTGTCGACGCGCTCTACTGTCACCCCACCCGCACGATCGTCTTCACTCTGACGGGGCGCTGGATCGAGGGGCGTACCGACCTCTATCCCTTCAAGGTCGCCGCCCACGAGTACGCCCACCACCTGCAGACCCTCACCGGTGTGCGCCGCGCCTACGAGGCCCGGCATCGCGCCGAGCCTCGCCGCAGGGCCGAGTTGCGGCGGAGGTTCGAGTTGCAGGCCGACTGCCTGGCCGGGGTGTTCATGGGCAGCGTGTACGGCTCCCTCGCGCGTACCGGCAAGGACTGGGCGGCCCTCAAGGACGCCGTACGGGCGAGCGGTGACGAGGACGGGCACTCCAGCCACGGAAAGGGCGCCACCCGCGTGAGCTGGCTGGAGCGCGGCCGGCGCACCCTCACCCCCTCCGCCTGCGACACCTGGTCGGCCAAGGCGAGCAAGGTGACCTGAGCCCACGCAGGAAAGGCGACTGTCCTCGGGGGCTGTCCCTTAGGAAAGCCCTTGAGGACTGTCCCGTAGGAGAGGACGACAACCGCCCGGCGGGGGCCGTCCCCCCAAGAAGGCAAGAGCCGCCCGGCGGGGGTTGTCCCGCGGGGCGGCTCTTGAGGTGTTCGGGTGGTTCCCCCGATGCGGGCGCGTGAGGATCGCGCCCAACCCCCGGCACGACGGCCAAGGGCCCCCGCCCCCCGTCCCGGCTCATGACCGGGACGGGAACACGGGAAGCTGTCACATCCGGACGAGGCAGCGCCCCACCCGGCGTCACCACCGAGCGAAGCCGCGCCTCGCCCGTCATCTCCACCGAGCGAAGCCAAGCCTCGCCCGGCGTCACCACCGGACGAAGCCCCGCCTCCCCCAGCGTCACCGCAGAGCGAGGCGGTGCCTCTCCTGGGCCTCTCGTGGGCCTCTCGTGGGCCTCTCCTGGCGTTACTTGGCGAGCAGGGAGCGCAGGACGTACTGCATGATGCCGCCGTGCCGGTAGTAGTCGGCCTCGCCCGGCGTGTCGATGCGGACGACCGCGTCGAACTCGACGTCGCCGGCCTTGACGTGCACCGTCTGCGGGATGCCGCCCTTGTTGAGTTCCTCGACGCCGGTGATGTCGAACGTCTCCTCGCCGGTCAGCCCCAGCGAGGCGGCCGAGGCGCCCTCGGGGAACTGCAGCGGCAGCACGCCCATGCCGATGAGGTTGGAGCGGTGGATGCGCTCGTAGGACTCGGCGATGACGGCGCGCACGCCGAGCAGCGCGGTGCCCTTGGCCGCCCAGTCGCGCGAGGAGCCGGAGCCGTATTCCTTGCCGGCCAGGACGACCAGCGGGGTGCCGGCGGCGGCGTAGTTGACGGAGGCGTCGTAGATGAACGACACGGGCCCGTCGGACTGGGTGAAGTCGCGGGTGTAGCCGCCCTCGGTGCCCGGCGCGATCTGGTTGCGCAGGCGGATGTTGGCGAACGTGCCGCGGATCATCACCTCGTGGTTGCCGCGCCGCGAGCCGTAGGAGTTGAAGTCCTTGACCTCGACGCCGTTGGCCTGCAGGTATTGCGCGGCGGGCGTGCCGACCTTGATGGAGCCGGCCGGCGAGATGTGGTCGGTGGTGACGGAGTCGCCGACCTTGACCAGCACCCGGGCGCCGTGGATGTCGGTGACGGGCTGCGGCTTCTCCGGCATGCCGTCGAAGTAGGGGGCCTTGCGGACATAGGTGGAGTCGGCGTCCCACTCGAACGTGTCACCGGTCGGGATGGGCAGCGAGCGCCAGTGGTCGTCGCCCTTGAAGACGTCGGCGTAGTCGCGCTCGAACATGTCGCGGCCGATGGAGGAGTTGACCACGGCGGCGATCTCCTCCGGCGCCGGCCAGATGTCGCGCAGGTAGACGGGCTCGCCGTCGCTGCCGACGCCGAGCGGCTCGGTGTCGAGGTCGATGTCCATCGTGCCGGCCAGCGCGTACGCCACGACGAGCGGCGGCGAGGCCAGGTAGTTCATCTTGACGTCGGGGTTGATGCGGCCCTCGAAGTTGCGGTTGCCCGACAGCACGGCGGTGACGGCCAGGTCGTTGGCCTGGATGGCCTCGCTGATCTCGGGAAGCAGCGGCCCGGAGTTGCCGATGCAGGTGGTGCAGCCGTAGCCGACGAGGTGGAAGCCGATCTTGTCGAGGTAGGGCTGCAGGCCCGAGCGCTCGAAGTAGCCGGTGACGACCTGCGAGCCGGGCGCGAGCGACGTCTTGACCCAGGGCTTGCGGTTGAGGCCCTTGTCGACGGCGTTGCGGGCGAGCAGGGCCGCGCCGAGCATGACGTACGGGTTGGAGGTGTTGGTGCACGAGGTGATCGCGGCGATGGAGACGATGCCGTGGTCGATCTCGAACGTCGTGCCGTCGGCCAGGGTGACGGGCACCGGGTGGTGCGGCCGGCGGCCGCCGTTGGCGGTGGCGTTGGAGGCGGGCGAGTCGGAGGCCGGGAAGCTCTCCTCGACGGCCTCGTCCACGCCGTCGCTGACGTAGTTCTGGACGTCGTGGCGCCAGGTCTCCTTGGCCGCCGACAGCACGATGCGGTCCTGCGGGCGCTTGGGGCCGGCGATGGACGGCACGACGGTGGCCAGGTCGAGCTCGATGTACTCGGAGAAGACCGGCTCGGGCGCCGACGGGTCGAGCCAGAGGCCCTGGGCCTTGGCGTACGTCTCGACGAGCGCGATCTGCTCCTCGGAGCGGCCGGTCAGGCGCAGGTAGTCGACGGTCTGGCCGTCGATCGGGAAGATGGCGCAGGTGGAGCCGAACTCAGGGCTCATGTTGCCGATGGTGGCGCGGTCGGCCAGCGGCACCGAGGAGACGCCCTCGCCGTAGAACTCGACGAACTTGCCGACGACGCCGTGCTTGCGCAGGATCTCGGTGATCGTCAGCACGAGGTCGGTGGCGGTGGCGCCGGCCGGCAGCTTGCCGCTGAGCTTGAAGCCCACGACGCGCGGGATGAGCATGGAGATCGGCTGGCCGAGCATGGCGGCCTCGGCCTCGATGCCGCCGACGCCCCAGCCGAGCACGCCGATGCCGTTCTCCATCGTGGTGTGGGAGTCGGTGCCGACGCAGGTGTCGGGGTAGGCCTTGCCGTCGCGGGTCATGACGACGCGCGCGAGGTGCTCGATGTTGACCTGGTGGACGATGCCGGTGCCGGGCGGCACGACCTTGAACTCGTCGAAGGCGGTCTGGCCCCAGCGCAGGAACTGGTAGCGCTCACGGTTGCGCTCGTACTCGCGCTCGACGTTGCGCTGGAAGGCGTCGGGGTGACCGAAGTAGTCGACGATCACGGAGTGGTCGATGACCATCTCGGCGGGCGCGAGCGGGTTGATGCGCGCGGGGTCGCCGCCGAGGTCGCGTACGGCCTCGCGCATGGTGGCCAGGTCGACCACGCAGGGCACGCCGGTGAAGTCCTGCATGATGACGCGCGCGGGCGTGAACTGGATCTCCACGCTCGGCGCCGCGGTCGGGTCCCACTCGCCCAGCGCACGGATGTGGTCGGCGGTGATGTTGGCGCCGTCCTCGGTGCGGAGGAGGTTCTCCAGCAGGATCTTCAGGCTGTACGGGAGACGTGCGGCGCCCTCGACGGCATCCAGCCGGAAGATCTCATACGACGCGTCACCGACGCGGAGCGTGTCACGGCTGCCGAAGCTGTTCGCGGACACGATGATTCGCCTCCTCCATAGACAGGTGTTCAGACAGAATCCTGCCGCACTGCGGAACCGGACGGCACCTTAGGTGTGCCTAACTCGCAGGCCGCGGCGGATGTCTCGATATCAAGATATCCACAGAGTATCTCGACATCAAGTTAAACGGGCGCCAGTCGCCAGAACAGCAGGCCGACGATGGCCACCGACAGGATCGGCGCCAGGATCTTCTGCTCGAACTTCCTGCCCGTCTTGATGCCGATCTTCCACGGCAGCACGAACTTCGCCCCCAGCGGCCAGAGCACCGGGCAGCCCCGCTCGGTCATGCAGTCGCCCACCACGTGGATGAAGCAGCCGACGCCGACCGCGAGACCGAGCCAGGCGTAGCCCACGTCGAGGGAGAGGAAGACCGCGTACAGGCCGGCGGTCATGCCGATGTTGATCATCGCGGAGCCGAGCTTGTTGCCCGGGATGCCGACGCCGATGGCCCGTAGCGAGAGCCCGATGAGCAGCACGACCATGATGTCGCGCCCGATCGGATACGTGCCGGCCAGCCAGTGCGCCCCGAACCCGAGCGCCACCGCGAACAGCAGCGAGTGGGTGGCCCCCCGATGGCCGCCGCTGATCCAGGAGACGAACTTGGCGAGCGCCCACGTGATCGGCCCGAATGTCTGCGCGATGGTCGCGCTGGGATGGTCGAGGTCGGGCAGCATGGCCGCGCCCGCGCAGATGATCGCGCCGGCGATGAGCTCGGCCGGGCTGAGCGCGGTGGCCATGATGCCGGTCTCGACGAACCGGGAGGACTCGTTCAGCAGCGGGAGTGCGGCGAGCGGCGGCGCCAGCCCCAGCCAGGCGATGGCCCCCGTCATCGCATGCGTGTGCCCCATCATGATCGGGACTGTACGGCAAAGAGCCCGTTTACGCGCTTGTCCATGCCGTGCAGGAAGAAGAGCGCGCCCAGATCGCGGCGGGCAAAGCGTCAGTAAAGCGCTCCGAACCGGTCGTGAGCCGCGCCCGTATCCCTTCCCGGAGACATTGGCATCTTCTCCAGAAGGTCGAGGACCCACTCGGAAAGGCCCGCAAACGCAGACGAGGTCGTCTCCGCGGCGACAGCACCCCCCAGCCCTGCCGACGCGGAACGACCTCGTCTGCTGTGTTCAACGACGCCTCCCCGGATCCTGTTCCCGGCATTCCGCAACTTTTTCGTGATCTGGCTCACTCCTGTCCGTGACTTGTCTTTCGACATGTTTCCGATATATCGTTGACGCATCGAGAGTGAATCACGATATAGGAGGACAACATGACGCACCACATCACCGCAGGCGGGCCCTGGACCGGGGCGCACGACTACAAGCGCGCGGCCCGCGAGGCGTTCCAGGCCATGGCCGACGCCTTCGAGCAGTTCGGCGGCCGCAGGGGCGGCCCGCACCGTGGGGGTCATCACCACGGCGGCCACCACGGCGGCCCGCACGAGCACCGCGGCAGGGGCCGCGGACCCGGCGGACCGTTCCCGTTCGACTTCGGGCGCGGCCCTTGGGGCCCCGGCCCGTGGGGCGGGCGCGGCGGCTGGGGCGGCCGCAGCCGCAAGGCCAAGCGCGGCGACGTGCGCGCCGCGATCCTCGCCCTGCTCGCCGAGGAGCCGCGTAACGGCTACCAGATCATCCAGGAGATCGCCGAACGCAGCGAGGGCGGCTGGAAGCCCAGCCCCGGCGCCGTCTACCCGGCGCTGCAGCAGCTCACCGACGAGGGCCTGGTGATCTCGGAGGAGAACGAGGGCCGCAAGACCTTCAAGCTCACCCAGGAGGGCCGCGACTACATCGAGGCGCACGCCGACGAGGTCCGCGCGCCGTGGGACGACATGCGTCCCGACATCGATGACAACACCGCCGATCTCTGGCATATCGCCCGACAGTCGGCATTCGCCATGATGCAGGTTCTTCAGACCGGAAACGACGCACAAATCCGCGAAGCGCGTAAGACTTTGGTGGAGACCCGGCGCAAGCTCTACCAGATCCTGGCCGACGGCGACCCGGGCGAGGAGTGAGACGATGCCCGTTGCCGCACCGGGCAGCCGGTACGGAGAGAGCGAGGACACCGCCATGGACCACCCCGATCTCCGCATCGGCGACGCCGAACGCGAGCAGACCATGGCCGCCCTGCGTGAGCACTTCGCGCAGGGCCGCCTCACCCACGAGGAGCTCGACGAGCGCCTCGACCGCACGCTGGCCGCCAAGACCGCCCGTGACCTGGCCCAGGTGACGGCCGACCTGCCCGGCCCGCGCCCCGCCTACCAGGAGCCGCCCGCGAGCCCGTACGACATGGGCGACTGGCGCGCGGCCATGCACGCCCACCGGCAGCAGATGCAGGCCGTGCGGCACGCCCAGCGGGAGATGCGCCACCAGATGCGCCACCAGATGCGCGGCCAGGGCTGGCACGGCCACATGCGGCGCCACCACCGCGGGCCCCACCCGCTGGTGCCGATCCTCACCGTGTTCCTGGTGCTCAGCCTGATCTTCGGCGGCTTCGGCATCTTCAAGGTGCTGTTCGTGATCTGGGCGGCCGCGCTGGTCTTCAGCCTGGTGCACCGGCGCTTCCACCGCCGCCGCTGAGCGGGCCCGCCCGGCGCGTTTTGGGCCTTGACCGGCCCTGAGGCGCACCTGATGATCTGGGCGGGCCGCACAGCGAAGGGGAAAGCCGCATGACCGAGCAGGGCACTCCCGACCGCCGCACGAACCCGTTCACCGCCGTTCCCGGCGCGGACGGCCTCGTCCTGGACGTGCCGGCGTACCAGGCCGGGTTCGACCGCGACCACGAGGGGTGCACGGAGCCCATGTGGAAGCTGGAGCGGGCGCAGACCTTCTACGAGCCCGACGTGGCGAGCTGGCGGGCCATGATGAACGGCGATTGGGAACGTTCCCTGGCCCTGCTCGCCCGCATCGCGGAGCCGCTGGCCGACTACTTCAGCCGCCGCCAGCCGGTCAGGCGGGTGCGGGTGGTCGAGCTGCCCGTGACGCCGTACCTGCAGTGGGAGCTGCACGTGCTGGCGGTGCGCGCCGCGGCGGGCTCGCCCTGCCGGGTGGTGCGGGCCGGCCGCGTGGCGGCCCTCGACCCGCTGCCGGAGCTGGTGATCTTCTCTCCGTCCCTGATGTACGAGGTGCTGTACGACGAGTACGGCGGGGGCAGGGGCGGCCGGCGGATCACCGACCCCGGCGTCGTCGGGCCCTGCCTGCGGGCCGTGCGGGAGCTGTTCGCGGCGGGCGAGGACGTGCGCGACTTCCACGAGCGGGAGATCGTGCCGCTGCCCCCGCCCGCCGTCACCGACGAGATGCGGGCCGCGCTGCCCGCCTACGCCCACCGCACGGAGGAGTTCCGCGTCTAGCCGCCGGGGCAGGACGCGAGTCCCGCGCAGGACACGAAGTGGCCGGGCGTGACCTCCAGCAGGCCGCCCGTGCCGCCGCCCTCGTGGTAGGCGCACGTCTCGACCGGCACCGCGTCGTCCCACGCCTCGTGCAGCCGCGGCACGGCCGACAGCAGCTCCCGCGTGTACGGGTGCAGCGGCCCGCCGAACACGTCGTCGGTCGGGCCCATCTCGGCCACCCTGCCCTGGCGCAGCACCACCGTCCGCTCGGCCAGGTAGGTGCCGAGCGACAGGTCGTGCGTGATGTAGAGCACGCCGAGCCCCCTGGTCTTGAGCTCGGCCAGCAGGTTGAGCACGTCGATGCGGGTGGAGGCGTCGAGCATGCTGGTGATCTCGTCGGCGACCAGCAGCTTGATGTCGAGCAGCAGCGCACGGGCGATGAGCAGCCGCTGGAGCTGCCCGCCGCTCAGCTGATGGGGGTATCTCCCGAGCACCTGGCCGGGGTTGAGCCGCACGTCGCGCAGCGACGTCTCGACCCGCTCGCCCCACTCGGCGGCCGGCACGCCCGGATAGTACGCCTCCTTGATCATCGCGAACACCCGGTCCGCCTTGAACACCGGGTTGAACGAGCTGAACGGGTCCTGGAAGATGCCCTGGACGTGCCGGTAGTACTCCTTGCCCGCCCGCACCGGCAGCCCGTCGAAGGTGATGGAGCCGCTCGTGGCGGAGTTGAGGCCGAGGATCATCCGGCCGATCGTGCTCTTGCCGCTGCCGCTCTCCCCGATCAGGGAGACGACCTCGCCCGGCACGACGTCGAAGCTCACGCCCTTGACGGCGGCGACGCTCTTGCCGCCGAAGGCGCCGATCCTGAATTCCTTGGTGACCTCGCGCAGTGTCAGCATCAGGCCTTCCAGCAGGCTACGTGGTGGTCGGGAGCCGGCTCCGCCACCGGCGGGTCCTCGGCGCACTCCTCGCCCGCGATCGGGCAGCGGTCGCGGAAGCGGCAGCCGGTGGGCGGGTTCAGCAGCGACGGCGGAGCTCCGGCGATGCCCTCCAGCCTGCGGTCGGCGTAGCGCACGCCGACCTCGGGCAGGGAGTCGAGCAGCAGCCGCGTGTACGGGTGCCGCGGCGCCTTGACGATCACGTCGGCGGGGGCCTTCTCGGCGAGGCGGCCGGCGTACATGACCATGATCGTGTCGGCGAGGTGGTGGGTGAGCGCGAGGTCGTGCGTGACGAAGATCATGCTCTTGACGTAGCCGCTCTCCCTGAAGCCGAGCAGTGCCCGGGCCACGGCCTTCTGCGTGGAGACGTCGAGCGCGGAGGTGACCTCGTCGGCGATCAGCAGGGACGGGTCGAGCAGCGTCGAGATGACCATGACCATGCGCTGCTTCATGCCGCCCGACAGCTCGATCGGGTAGCGGTCGAGCACCTCGCGGGGCAGCCCTACCTGGTCCATGCGGCGTTCCAGCTCGGGCAGGTCGAGGGTGGCGCCGCGGGAGGCGAGCAGCTCGGTGACCATCTTGCGGATCTTGCGGGTGGGGTTGAGCGCGCTCATGGCGTACTGCGGGATGAGGGAGACCTCGTGGAAGCGGAACGCGTTCATGGCGCGGTCGTCGTCGATGGGCAGCTCCTGGCCGTCGAGCACGACCGCGCCGCCGACGCGGCGCATGCGGCCGTCCATGCGGATGAGCGACTTGCCCAGCGTGCTCTTGCCGCAGCCCGACTCGCCGACCAGGCCGAGTATCTCGCCGTCGCGCAGCTCGAAGGACATGCCGTCGAGGGCCCGCACGTCGCCCCTGAGCGTCCTGTAGTACACCTTCAGCTCGCTGACCTGCAGGCTCATGTCTCCCTCAGTTTCGGGTTGAAGACCTCGTCGAGGCCGACGTTGGCCACGTACAGGGCGCCGACGATGGCGGTGATGGCCGCTCCCGGCGGCACGAACCACCACCACATGCCGAGTTGCAGCGCGCTCCACTGGTGGGCGTTCTGCAGCATCAGGCCGAGCGAGACGCCCTCTGTGGGGCCGAGCCCGATGAAGTCGAGCGAGGAGCCGATCAGCACCGAGCCGCCGAACAGCAGGATGAACGTCATGAACAGGTAGGAGCTCATGTTCGGCGCGATCTCCCTGGCGATGATCCGCCAGGTGCCCGCGCCGCTCATCCTGGCCAGGTCCACGAACTCCCTGGTACGCAGCGAGAACGTCTGCGCCCTGATCGCCCGCGCCGCCCACGGCCACTGCGTCAGCCCGATGAACAGGCCCTGCACGGCCACGCTGCGGATGCCCAGGTAGGCGTTGATGATGAGCAGCACGGCGAGGGTGGGGATGACCAGCACGACGTTGGTCAGCATGTTGAGCACCTCGTCCACGATGCCGCCGCGGTAGCCGGCCACGAACCCGATGGCCATGCCGATGACCGCGGCGATGCCGCCGCCGATCACCCCTACCACGAAGGTGGCCCGCAGCCCGTGCACGAACTGCAGGAACACGTCCTGGCCGAAGGTGGTGGTGCCGAGCCAGTGCGCGCCGCCGGGCGGGCTCATCGGCTGCGGGCCGTAGTCGTTGGGGTTGCCGCTCACCAGCAGCGGCCCGAACAGGCCGAGCAGGAGCAGCACGACCACGATGCCGAAGCCGACCATGAGCTTGGCGTTGCGCACCGCGAAGTGCAGCGCCTCGCGCCGCACGCCGGCCGGCTCGTGCGGCGCGACGTCCTGGATCACGCTCATGCCTGGGCACCCGCCATTCCCGCCCTGGTCCGCGGGTCGACCACGACGTAGACGATGTCGATGATGAAGTTGGCGATCAGCACGCCGAGCACGATGAACAGGAACGTGCCCTGCAGCAGGAAGAAGTCCTTGTTCTGGATGGCCTTGAGAATGAGGCTGCCGAGGCCCGGATAGGCGAAGACGATCTCGGTGACCAGCGCGCCCGCCACCAGCACGCCCAGTTGCAGGGCCAGGCCGGTGATCTGGGGCAGCACCGCGTTGCGGAAGGCGTATCGGCGGATGAGCCTGCTGGGGGCGCCGAGCGCCGACAGGTAGTTGGAGTAGTCCGACTCCAGCTCGTAGATGATCATGTTCCGCATGCCGATGGCCCAGCCGCCGAGCGCCACCAGGAACAGTGACAGGAACGGCAGCGTCCAGTGGTGCAGCAGGTCGAGCACGAACGTCCAGGACCAGGTGGGCCGCAGCGAGAAGCTGTAGCCGCCGGCCACCGGGAACCAGCCGAGCAGCACGCCGAACGCCCAGGCCAGCAGCACGGCCAGCCACATGTACGGCATCGCGGTCAGCACGTAACCGACGGGGAGCACGGTGTTGTCGAGGAGCTTGCGGCGGGCGGCGTACGCGCCGAACTGGTTGCCCACCACCCAGCTGAGCAGCACGGAGGGGACGATCAGCGCCAGCGTGTACGGCACCGCCTGGGTGATCACGTCGGCGACCGGGGTCGGGAAGAGCCAGATGCTGACCCCGAAGTCCCCGCGCAGCAACGCGCCCCAGAAGTTGAGGTACTGCTGCCAGAGTGGCTGGTCGAGCCCGAACAGGCCGGTGTAGTACGCCCGCATGGCCTCGACGGCCTCGGGCTTGGTGACGTTGGCCCGCGCGACCATGCTGGCGACCGGGTCGCCCGGCATGAAGCGCGGGATCATCCAGTTGACCGTGACGGCGACGAAGAAGGTCAGTCCGTAGATGAGCAGTTTCCTGCTGAAGTAACGACGCACAGGTTTGTGTCTCCAGAGCGGCCCCTCCGCCTCCCTGGGAGGTGCGGAGGCGGAGGAGCGGGGGCGTTCGTCCGGTCAGGTGGTCACGAGCCCGCGGGCTGGAGCTGGGTGAGCGTCTCGAAGCCGCCGAGTTCGAGCCAGTTGCGCCACATCACGGCGCCGGTCTTGGGCGCGCTGCCCTGCGACGACGGCCAGTTCTTCCACACGCTGGTGCTGGACTGCGCCCACAGGCCGTTGTACCAGAGCGGGATGACCGGCATGTCGGTCAGATGGATCTCCTGGAGCTGGGAGGTGATCTTCTGCATGCCGGCGACGTCGTCGGTCTTGACCTGGTCGAGCTGCTGGACGAGGTCCCAGGCCTTCTTGTTCTCGTAGCGGGCGAAGTTGACGGTGTTCTGCTGCTTCTGGACCGGCAGCTGGAACAGGTACTCGTAGTAGGTGTAGGGGCTGTTGGACAGCTGCCGCTCGTTGTTGATCAGCAGGTCGAAGTCGCCCTTGGCGCGCTGCTCGACCAGCGCGTTGAAGTCGGGGAACTCCGGCGTGATCTGAATGCCCGCGCTCTTGGCGCTGGCGGCGATCGACCTGGCCGCCTCCATCCAGTCGGTCCAGCCGGACGGCACGATGATGGTCAGGCTGATCTTGGAGCCGTCCTTGTTCTCGACGTACCCGTCGCCGTCGCCGTCCTTGTAGCCGGCGTCGGCGAGCATCTGCTTGGCCTTGCCCGCGTCGAAGGTGAAGCCCGACTTCGCCACCACGTCCTGGTCGACGAACGCCTCCCACTGCGGCAGCAGGCCGGTGGGGCTGGCGGCCTTGACGAGGTTGCCGTAGACGCCCTCGACGATCTTCTTGACGTCGACGGAGGTGGCTAGCGCCTTGCGGAAGGCGGGGTCGTCCATCGGCTTCCTGGTGGTGTTGGGCACCAGCCACGCGGTGTTGGCCGACAGCATGTACGGCGGCTCGTTGTAGTAAGTGGTCAGCCCGAAGTTGCCCTTGACCAGGTTGGCCACGCCGGGCAGGAAGTTGTTGCTGAGGTCGAGCCCCTGCTGCAGCAGCATGCCCATCGCGACCTCGTTGCTGGGGGTGGCGATGTCCACGATGTAGCGCGGCTTGGGCTCCATGTTGAGCACCGACTTGCCCCACCAGTCGTCGCGCCGCTGCAGCACCACGCGGTCCTGGTCCCTGCTCATGAACGTGTACGCGCCCGTGCCGACCGGGTTCTCGTTGACCCCGTCGAGCACCTCCTCCTCAGAGCGGTCCTTCCACAGGTGCTCGGGGACCATGGACCGGCTGTAGAGCATGTAGTCCCACTGCTGGTAGTTGGCCTTGGAGAAGGTGAACTTCACGGTCTGGTCGTCCACCGCCTCGGCCGACTCCAGCCAGTCCCACAGCTGGTGGTAGGGGATGGTCTCCATCTTGCCGAGCTCGAAGGAGAAGGCGACGTCCTTGGCGGTGAACGGCTGCCCGTCGGACCACTTGATCCCTTGCCTGATCTTGAGCTCGTAGGTGCTGTCGTCGGTCCAGGAGCCGCTCTCGGCCAGCCAGGGGGTGAGCTTGGCGGCGTTGGTGTCGTAGTGGAAGAGGGTCTCGTAGACCAGGCCCTTGGTGCCGACCGCGGAGTCCCACTCCCTGATCGGGTTGTAGTTGCCCGGAGGCCCCCACTGCGTGCCCGTGGTGTACAGGGTCTCGTTGCGCGGGAGCTGGTCGGGGTTGGCGCTGGCCGCCGCGCCCTGGCTCTGCGGCGCGGAGGCCGAGGGGGCGGGCGTGCCTCCGCCTCCGGTGCAGGCCGCGGCGAGCAGACCCGCGGCTAGAAGCGGGATCATCATCCGAGCCCGGTTACGCATCGTCTCTCTCCTTACTCCGCGCGGCGGCGCGGAGGTACGCACGTCCTGTCAGAGACCCCGAGTCGCCCGTCAGGAGACGCTGTCTGGGAGCGCTCCCAATACGGGTGCGAATATCGCCCCCGTCCAGGAGCCCGGGGGCGATGCGCTCTTCAGTAGAAGCGGCCCCGCAAAAGGGCTGCTGAACCGGATAAGTACCGCGAACGTAAATTCCGCGTGTCCGTGCCGTCAAGAGGCGTGACGGTTTCGAGATGTGGGTGTGGAAACGCTTTCATGGCAGGGGATGCCGCCTCACCAGGCTCGACGCGACCCCTCAGGTTGACCGGTTCAACCGTGCCGACCGGCGGCGCCGGTACGTGTGGAACAACGACCAGGACACCGCGCACCTGCGCGACCCCGAGGGCCGGCAGGCCGGCTCCTGCTCGTACGAGGCGGGCAGCGGCTCCGCCTCCGTCACCGGTCGAAGCTCTAGAGCCAGCCCATGCGCTGGGCCGTACGGATGGCCTCCAGCCGGTTCTGGGCGTTGAGCTTCGTCATCGCGCTGGACAGGTAGTTGCGCACGGTGCCCTCGGTCAGGTGCAGCTCGGCGGCGATGCGCGCGATCGTGGCGCCGTCGCCCGCCAGCCGCAGCGCGTCGCGCTCCCGCTCGGTCAGCGGGCTGTCGCCCGCGGCCATCGCGGCGGCGGCCAGCTCGGCGTCGAGGTAGCGGCCGCCCGACTGCACCTTGCGGATGGCCATCGCGAGTTCCTCGGCCGAGGCGTCCTTGCCGAGGAAGCCGCTCACCCCGGCGGCCATCGCCCTGCGCAGGTAGCCGGGGCGGCCCAGGCTGGTCAGAATGACGATCTTGCACTGGGAGCTGATCCGCTCGGCGGCGCTCAGTCCGTCCATGCCGGGCATCTCGATGTCGAGCACCGCCACGTCGGGGCGGTGCTCGGCGACCGCCGCCACCACCTCGTCGCCCCTGCCGACCTGCGCCACCACCTCGATGCCGTCCTCCAGGTCGAGCAGGGCCGCGATGGCGCCGCGGATCAGGTGCTCGTCGTCGGCGAGCAGCACGCGCGTGGTCATGCCGGCACCGCCGCCCGCAGCAGGTAGCGGCCGCCCTCACCGGGCGCGGCCTCCAGGGTGCCGCCCACCGCGCGCAGCCGCTGCGCGAGCCCGGCCAGGCCGTTGGGCGCGTGCTCGCCCACCGGTCCCGTCACGCCGTCGTTGGACATCTCCAGCACCCCGTCTTCTATCGTGATCGTGCAACGTTCGGCCTTGCTGTGCTTGAGCACGTTCGTCGCGCCCTCGCGCACGACGGTGGCCAGCAGCGTCCTGGCCTCGGGCGTCAGCGCCTCGGTCTCCGCCCGCACGGTGCAGCGCACGTCGGCCGCCTCCAGCACCGCGCGCACGCTGGCCAGCACCTCGTCCAGGTCGACGGCCCGGTAGTTCTGCACGACCGTACGCACCTCACGCAGCGACCGCCTGGCCAGGTCGCGCACCGCGAACATCTCGGCCGCCGCGGCCTCCTCGTCCTCGCGCAGCGTCCGCTCGGCGTGCTCGGTCATGGTGGCCACGTCGGTGAGGCTCTGGCCGAGCAGGTCGTTGAGGTCGCGGGCGAAGCGCAGCCGCTCCTCAGAGACCGCCAGCCTGGCCATCGCCTCCTGCCCCTCGTACGCCTCCTGGGTCAGCCGCCACAGCCAGAGGTTCGCCCAGACCGCGCCCACCGAGATCACCGTGAAGACGACCTGGACCACCGACAGCAGCGGCACGATCATGTCGGTGGCCAGCCAGACCCACACGGCGCTCAGCACCAGCGAGACCCCGGCCAGGACGAGCACCATGCGTCTGCTGATGAACGGCGTCATCAGCGCCAGCCATGTGGGGATCGCCCAGATCTGCCCGAAACCCAGCAGCATGCCGACCGCGATCACCCCGGTCACGACGAGGATGACGGTGGGCCGGGGCCTGCCCGTGACGGCGATCCGGAACGGGCGCGTGCTGAGCACCATGAACACCAGCAGCGCCGCCGAGCCGAGCGCGATCGGCGGCCACTCCGCCCCCGCCTGCCACATCAGGTAGAAGGCGTAGTAGCCGAAGAAGGGGAAGAGCAGGATGAGGTCGGTGCAGTAGACGATCAGCCAGCGGACCTTGGTCAGCCGGTCGGCGCCGCGGACGCGGTCGATGAGGTTCACGCCGGCACCGCCGCCCGCAGCAGGAACTCGCCGCTCGCCGTGGGCTGGGCGGAGAACGAGCCGCCCGCCGCCACCAGCCGCTCCGACAGGCCGCGCAGGCCGCTGCCCGCTTCGGCGGGCGCCTGCGCGACCCCGTCGTTGACCATCTCCAGGACGCCCGCGTCGATCCTGATCGCGCAGCGGCTGGCGGTGCTGTGCTTGAGGATGTTCGTGCCGCCCTCGCGGACGGCCCAGGCCAGCAGCGTGCGCGCGGACGGCGACAGGTCGTCGGTCCTGGCCTCGATGACGCAGGTGGTGCCGGCCGCCTCCAGCGCGGCGCGCACCCCGGCCAGCTCCTCGTCCAGGTCGAGCGCCTGGTAACCGTGCACCGCCTGCTGCACCTCGAACAGCGATTCGCCGGCCAGCGTGCGTACCTCGGCCATCTCGTTCGCGGCCCTGGCGGCGTCCTTGGTGGCGAGCTTGGCGGCCAGCTCGCTCTTCAGCGTGATGACGGACAGGCTGTGGCCGAGCAGGTCGTGCAGGTCGCGGGCGAAGCGCAGGCGCTCCTCCGCCACCGCCAGCCTGGCCCTGGCCTCCCTGCCCCGGTTGGCGTCCCTGATCACCCACCACAGCCAGCGCCACACCAGCATGGCCGCGATCTCCGCCGCGCCGCTGCCCGACATGGCGAACAGCACGACGGGCCAGGATCTGTCGGTGAGCTCGACCACGTACGCGGCGCCCAGCACGATCACCGCCAGCGACAGCCACAGCAGGGTGCGCGGGCGGAAGTAGAGCGAGGCCAGTGACAGCCAGAGCGTCGCGGTGTCGAGCCACACGTTGCCGATCGCGCCGCCATGGGGCATCAGCAGGAACACCACGACGGCCAGCGCCCCGGCCACCCACAGCTTGCGCGTAGGGGGGCGCCGGTCCTCGTAGCCGTCGCGCATGACGAAGGGGAGCAGCCCGAAGTACGGGACCATCAGCACCAGGGCCGCCACCGCGTTGCCGGTCGGGATCTCGCCCTTCGCCATGGCGGCCACCGTGTAGGCCACGAAGGTGAGGCCCACCAGCGCGATGGTGCCGTCCATCCAGTGCAGCAGGATCTTCTTGGCGGTCTCGGGACGCGCACCCATGACGCCCCTCCCCTGCTGACCGAAATCCTCCCGGGAACCTCCCAGGTCAGCGAAATCTTATCTATTGGCCGGGGTATGCCAAAGAATGCGTGACACGTCCGCCTCTGGGGCGGCGCCGCGCAGCGACAGCCAGGCCAGGCGGTGGCGGGTGGCGTAGGCGGTCAGCCTGCGGGCGTCGCCGGCGCTGAGGTCGCCCGTGTTCGCCTGGACCGGGGTGAGCGCCAGGTGCGGCCACACCTCGTCCTCGATCGTCAGGTCGTGGGCCTCGGCGAGCTGCTCGGCCGCCTTGCGTACGCCCGCCGCCATCAGGGCGAGCCGGGCGCCTCCTGAGGTGCCCGCTGAGGTGCCCGCTGGGGTGCCCGCTGGGGTGCCCGCTGGGGTGCGGGGCTCGACGGGGGCCAGCAGGTTGACGGTGCTCACCTCGGCGCCCGCCCTGCGGGTGGTCCGCAGCATGGCCACGTCGTCGGCCGACAGGCCGCCGGGGCCGAGCGGCAGCGTGAAGCTGACCCGCAGCGGGCGCTCGCGCTGCACGGCTTCGATGGCGCGGGCCCGGCGCAGCACGGCGGCGCGGTCGGCGCTGTCGCGGATCTCGAAGTCGGCGGACGCGGCGTCGAGCGTCCCCACGACGCGGCGGTACGCCGCGGTCAGCGCGCCCGGCCTCGTGCAGGCGGCGGCCAGTTCCCGCCCGCGGGGCCCGCCGAAGACCGGCACCGCGCTCCCCCCGAGCACCCGCAACCTCCCGACCCGCTCCACCACCCCGCCATCGCTCCCCTGCGACCCGCCGTTCCGACCGGCCATCCCGCCGTCGCTCCCCTCCGACCCCCCGTTCCTGCCCGCTTTGCCTGCCCAGGTGGGGGTGCAGCCGTCGCCGGCGGCCACCATATGGCCGAGTGCGTAGTGGCGCAGGCCGGTGCGGCGGGCGTGGGACGCGAGGTCGAGCGGGGGCTCGCGGGTGGCGTCGGTGAACGCCACGAACCCGCTGGGCGGCTCCTGGGGCGGCTGCTCGACCTGCGTGGCGACCGGCCGCGCGGCCGGCGGGCGTTCGGGCCGCGGGGCGGCGCCCGCGGGAAGCATGCGGATCGCCGCGGCGGTGCCGGCGGCCAGGGCGAGCGCCCCGAGAACGGCGAGCGGGCGCGGGAGCGTGCCCGGCTCCCTCCTGTGCCGAGACATGGGCAACCCCGTGTGGTCGATCGGCTACGAATCGTCGCTGCGGCTGAACGCTAGCAAGCACTCACGGCGTGGCGCGGCCCTTTTCCGGTTCACGTCCGTTGTGTGCGGATAATGTGGTCATGAAGCTGCGGATCTTCACCGAGCCCCAGCAGGGCGCCACCTATGACGACCTGCTCTCCGTTGCCCAGGCCTCCGAGCGGCTGGGCTTCGATGCGTTCTTCCGGTCCGACCATTACCAGCGCATCGGCACCGGCGACCCAGGTCCCGGCTCCACCGACGCCTGGATCACCCTTGCCGGTCTTGCCAGAGAGACCTCCACGATCCGGCTGGGCACGCTGGTGTCGCCGGCCACGTTCCGGTTGCCTGGGCCGCTGGCCATCAGCGTGGCGCAGGTCGACCAGATGAGCGGCGGCCGGGTCGAGCTCGGCTTCGGCACCGGCTGGTACGACACCGAGCACTCGGCGTACGGCATTCCCTTCCCGCCCGTCAAGGAGCGCTTCGCCCGCTTCGAGGAGCAGCTGGAGATCGTCACCGGCCTCTGGACGGCGGAGAAGACGTATTCCTTTGAGGGCAGCTACTACCGGCTGGCCGACTCGCCCGCGCTGCCCAAGCCGGCCCAGCGGCCGCGCCCGCCGGTGATCATCGGCGGCACCGGGCCCAAGCGCACGCCGCGGCTGGTGGCCGCGTACGCCGACGAGTACAACGTGCCGTTCCACCGCCCGGCCGACACCGGGGCGGCGTTCGGTCGCGTGCGTCAGGCGTGCGAGGCGGCCGGGCGCGGCGTGATCCTGTCGGCGGCGCAGACCACCGTGGTCGGCGCCGACCGGGCCGAGGTGGAGCGGCGCTGCGCGGCCATCGGCGAGGACCCCGGCGCGCTGCGCGAGAGCGGCCTCGCGGGCACGCCGGCCGAGGTGCTGGAGAAGATCGGCACGTTCGCCGAGTTGGGGGCCGAGCGGCTCTACCTGCAGATCCTCGACCTGCAGGACCTGGAGCACCTGGAGCTCATCGCCGCCGAGGTGCTGCCGCACCTGCCGTAGCCGGTCACCGGCGGAGTGACTTCCCGAGCCGCGGGCCTTTTGTGCGGGCGCCGGGCGTGGGCTGGATGTGAGCGATCTGCTTGTCCCGCGCCCGGCGCCGCTCCCAGAACGCTGCCCTTTTCCGCGCCCCCTACGCACGCACGCCCGTCTGGGCCGGGTGTTCCGAATACGTGGGTGATCAGCGGGTAGCTCCCTTCCATTCTGGGGGAAGGACCTACATGGCTACTCAATACACCCATCATGAGCATTTGGGTCACGTGGTCTTCATCACCGCGGCCGCGGCCATCGGTGGGTTCCTCTTCGGGTACGACAGCTCCGTCATCAACGGCGCTGTGGTCGGCATCCAGCGTCACTTCCAGGTGGGCCCGGTCGAGATCGGTTTCGTGGTGGCCATCGCGCTGCTGGGCTCGGCGTTGGGCGCGTGGGCGGGCGGCGGGCTCGCCGACCGGTGGGGGCGTACGCGGTCGATGCAGGTCGCGGCGCTGCTGTTCGCGGTCAGCTCGGTCGGGCAGATGCTGCCGTTCTCGGTCTGGGATCTGGCGTTCTGGCGGGTGGTGGCGGGGTTCGCGATCGGCATGGCGTCGGTGCTCGGGCCCGCGTACATCGCCGAGGTGGCGCCGCCCGCCTACCGGGGGCGGCTGGGCTCGTTCCAGCAGCTGGCCATCGTGCTCGGCATCGCGGTCTCGCAGCTCGTCAACTACGTGTTCGCGCGCGTGGCGGGCGACGACGTGAACAACCACATCTGGTTGCTGCAGGCGTGGCAGTGGATGCTGGGCGCCTGCGTGGTGCCGGCCCTGTTGTTCCTGTTGTTCGCCTCGAACATCCCCGAGTCGCCGCGCTATCTCGTCATGTCGGGACGGACGAGCCGGGCCCGTCAGGTGCTGGCCGAGATCGAGAGCGACGACACCGACCTCGACGAGCGCATCGCGGAGATCCAGCACGTGCTGCGCACCGAGCGGGTGCCGGGGCTGAAGGACCTGCGCGGCAAGGCGCTGGGCCTGCTGCCGATCGTCTGGATCGGCATCGCGCTCTCCGCCTTCCAGCAGCTCGTCGGCATCAACGTGATCTTCTACTACTCGTCGGTGCTGTGGCAGTCGGTCGGCATCAACCAGAGCGACTCCCTGCTGATCAGCTTCTCCAGCTCGATCATCAACATCATCGGCACCTTCATCGCGATCGCGCTGGTGGACCGCATCGGGCGCAAGCCCCTGCTGCTGATCGGCTCGGCCGGTATGGCGATCTCGCTGGCCACCGCGGCCTGGGCGTTCAGCTTCGCGCAGGGCCAGGGCGAGTCGGTCTCCCTGCCCGACCCGCAGGGCACGATCGCGCTCATCGCGGCGAACGTGTTCGTGCTGTTCTTCGCGCTGTCGTGGGGTGTCGTGGTGTGGGTGCTGCTCGGCGAGATGTTCCCCAACCGCATCAGGGCCGCCGCCCTGGGCGTCGCCGCCGCGGCCCAGTGGATCGCCAACTGGGCGATCACCGTGTCGTTCCCCGCGCTGGCCGAGTGGAACCTGCCGCTGACCTACGCCGCGTACGCGCTGTTCGCCGTGCTGTCGTTCCTGTTCGTCGGCAAGTGGGTCAAGGAGACCAAGGGCCGCAAGCTCGAAGAGATGGGCTGACGGCACTGTGGGCGGCACCGTGGGCGGCACCGTGGGCGGCACCGTGCGTCGTGGCGGGGACGGGTAGAGGCGCGGCCTCCCCTTCCCCGCCACGAGCGCCCTCCTGGCGGAAGCCCTATACGGCAGGCGGGATCAGCGGGCGGCGAAGTCCTGGGTCCAGTAGATCTGGCCCCTGGAGTTCTTGGCCGCGCCGACTCCGATGAGCGTGTACTTGCAGTTCATGATGTTGGTGCGATGCCCGGCGCTGTTCATCCAGGACCTCATCACCTCGGCGGGCGTGCGCTGGCCCATGGCGATGTTCTCGGCCCAGGCGTTGCCGCCGGTGAAGCCGGCCGCCTTGATGCGGTCCATGAACGAGCGGCCGTCCTTCGAGTTGTGGGCGAAGTAGTTCTTCGCGGCCATGTCGGCGGAGTGGCCGTACGCGGCGGTGTGCAGCTGCGCGTTGTGCTGGAGCGGCCGGCAGCCGCCCTTGGCCCGCTCGGCGTTGACCAGCCTGACGACCTCGTTCTCCTCGGTGCTGCCGACTCCGCCGCCGTTGGCGGGCGGCGGCGTGACGGGCGCGGCGGTCGGGTTGCCGGGCTTGGGGGTCGGCGTGCCGGTGGCCGGCGGCGAGGGGACGGGCGTCGGCGTACCGCTACCGGGGGTGCAGGTGAGCTTGACCGGCCTGGACTTCGCGGTGTGCCCGCGGTAGTCGGTGGCGACGGCGTAGTACGTGCCCGGCTTGCAGGCCAGGGCGAGCGTGAGGCGGCCCTTCCTGGTGGCCCCGCTCTTGACGACCGGGTCGGCACCGGGGACGGCCCGCTTGATGCGGATGCGCATGAGCGCGCCCGTGAAGCAGCCGCGGCGGACGGCCGAGGACTGGATCTTCAGTGCGTCGCTGACGCGCGGCTTGGCCACGCTCACGCGGCACCGAGCCGCCTCCCTGGCTGCCTCAGTAGCCGCCTCCGTAGCCGCGGAAGCCTGTGCCGCGCTGAGTGGCGTGGCGATCGCTGCCAGGCTGACGGCGGCGGCGAGTACCCCAAGGGGTCTACGCATAGGGGGTTTCCTCCAGTTGCGGTAGACGCTGGATGGCAACGCATTCTGTCGGGACCGATACCGATTTGTCATCCGATCGGAGACATTTGGGACCCTCAGCTGTAAACCAAAGTGATCCCTGAGGCGTCTGCGCAGGCCAGCGCGGTCGTACCGAAACCCCTGTGAGCACGCGAGAACCGGCCTCCGCGTCAGAGCGCGCGGAGGCCGGTCATCCGGGCGGATGAGATTCCCGCCACATCACAGCAACAGGTTGATGACGATCGTCAGCAGGATCGACAGCAGTACGGACACGACGATCATCGCCAGGCAGCCCATCCAGCCGCCCAGCGGTCGCACGTCCCAGTTCCCGAACCTCATGCCGGGGGCACCTGCCCCCTCAGCGCGGGTTCAGGTCCCTCATGACGGAGATTTGCCCTCGCGCACCAGCAGCGCCACGCATTCCACGTGGTGGGTCATCGGGAAGGCGTCGAAAGCGCGCAGGTCGGCGAGGGGGTAGCCGTGGTCGCGGAACCAGGCGAGGTCGCGGGCGAGAGTGGCGGGGTCGCAGGAGACGTAGACGATGCGCAGGGGCTCGAGCGCGCTGACCCGGTCGACCACCTCACGGCCGAGCCCGGCGCGCGGCGGGTCCACCACCACGATGTCGGCCCGCTCGATCTGGAAGCGGTCGAGCGCCTCCTCCACCCGGCCGCGCTCGACCCGCGCCTGCGGCAGGTCGCGCAGATTGGCACGGGCGTCGCGGACGGCGGCCGCCTCGGACTCCAGCCCGAACACCGCGCCCTCGGGGCCCACCGCCTCGGCCAGCCCGGCGGCGAACAGCCCGACCCCGCAGTAGAGGTCGAGCGCCCACTCCCCCGGCTCGGGGGCGGCGTAGGCGAGCACCGCGTCGAGCAGCGTCTCGGCCGCCCCCGGGTGCACCTGCCAGAAGCCGCTGCCCGCCACCCGGAACTCGCGGTCGCCCACCTGCTCGTGCAGCACCCCCGAGCCGCGGCGCGGCACCGTGCGGCCCTTGCCCTGGTCGAGCAGGATCGAGGCGGGCGCGTCGAGCTCGGGCACGGGCACGCTGCGCCGCGGCCTGGGCGCGACCACGACGGCCCGCTCGCCGCCCGAGGAGGCGATGACCTCGACCACGGCGGCGCCCGGCCACGCGTGGTCCTGCGCGCCGACGGCCTCCACCTCGGGGTGGGCGATCAGGCAGGCGTCGACGACCTGGATGTCGTGGGAACGGTGCTTGCGGAAGCCCAGCTCGCCCGCCGGAGTGGCGGCGAACTGCACGCGCGTGCGCCACCCCAGGCCGTCTTTGGCGCCCGGCACCTCCTCGACGACGACCTCGCGCTCGATGCCCGCCAGCCGGCGCAACTGCTCGGCCACCACCTGGGCCTTGAGCCGCCGCTGCGCCTCCAGGGTCGCGTGCTGCCAGTCGCAGCCGCCGCACCTGCCGGGACCGGCGTAGGGGCAGGGCGGCACGACCCGGTCGGGCGAGGCGTCGAGGATCTCGACGGCGTCGGCCCGCAGGAACCTGGCCGTCTCCTCGGTGACGGCGGCGATCACCCGCTCGCCCGGCAGCGCGTGGCGTACGAACACGACGCGCCCTTCGTGGCGCGCCACACACCAGCCGCCGTGCGCGACCGGACCTACCGTCAGCTCGAGAGTTGCCTGTTCCACAGGGAACAGCCTATGCCCAGGCCCGGAGGGCTCCCGTCCCGCTCGGTCGCCTACTGTAGGTGGTCATGGACAGAGTGGTACGGCGGAGGCTCGGCTTCGGCGGCACTCTGCTGGCCACGCTGTTCGCGTGCGCCTCGCTGACCCCGTCGCTGCTGCCCCGCCCGTGGCTCTACCAGGGCGTGATGGGCGCGGTCACCGGCATACTCGGCTACGCCGTGGGCGCCTCGCTGGGCGCGCTCGGCCGCTCGGTCATCCGCTACCGCCCCTCTGAGCGGGCGCGGCGGATCAGCTGGCGGGTCATGCTGGGCGGCTGCGCCGCGCTGGCCGCCGTCGCCCTCTGGTACAGCTACGACTGGCAGCGCGACCTGCGATCGCTCATGGGCATGGACACCCGCATCACCTGGTTCCCGCCGGTGATCCTGGCCGTCGCCGTCGCGCTGTTCTGCCTGTGCCTGCTGCTGGCCCGGCTGATCCGCCTGGCCGGGCGCAGGCTCAACGCCTGGCTCGACCGCTACGTCCCCGCCTACGTGGGCCACGTGGTGGGCGCGTCCGTCATCGCGCTCGTGGTCACGGTGTTCGCCAACGACGTGCTGTTCAACGGGTTCGTGGCGCGGATCAGCGACATCTCCTCCGTCGCGAACGAGGGCACCCATCCCGGCGTGCGCAGGCCCGCCTCGGCGTCCGTGTCGGGCGGCCCGGGCTCGCTCGTCTCCTGGGAGTCGCTGGGCCGCGAGGGGCGCCGCTTCACCGCCACGGCCACCACGCCGGCCCGGCTGACCGCCTTCTCCGGCCGGCCCGCCGCCCAGCCCATCAGGGTGTACGTCGGCCTCGACGGCGCCTCATCACCGCAGCAGCAGGCCGCCCTGGCCGTACGCGAGCTGGAGCGGACCGGCGCGTTCGGCCGCCGGGTGCTGGCCGTGCTGGGCACCACCGGCACCGGGTGGGTCGATCCGCACATCGCCGACGCGCTCGAGTACATGTACAACGGGCAGTCCGCGCTGGTCGCGATGCAGTACTCGTACCTGCCGAGCTGGGTGTCGTTCATGGTGGACAGGGACAAGGCGGCGGCCGCGGGGCGGGCGCTGTTCGACGCCGTACGCGAGCGGTGGGCGCGCCTGCCCGCCGCGAAGCGGCCGAAGCTGGTGCTGTCGGGCGAGAGCCTGGGGTCGTACCAGATGGAGGAGAGCGTCCACGACCTCGACGAGCTGGCCGCGAAGGCGGACGGCGCGATGTTCGTGGGCCCGCCCAACGCCAACCCCATCTGGCGGCGCCTGACCACCGGCCGCGAGCGCGGCAGCCCTGTGTGGCGGCCGGTCTACGACGACGGCGAGACGGCCAGGTTCGCCCAGGAGCCCGGCGACCTGTCCGAGCCTCCAGCCCCGTGGCCCCACCCGCGCGTGGTCTACCTGCAGAACACCACCGATCCCGTTGTGTGGTGGTCGCCTGAGCTGATCTACGACCGGCCCGCCTGGCTGGAGGGCGAGCGGGGGCCTGGCGTCAACCCGGAGATGAACTGGTTCCCGCTGGTGACGTTCTGGCAGGTGCTGGTGGACATGACGGCCGCGCTCGACGTGCCGGCCGGTCACGGCCACCGCTACGGCGCGAACATCGCGGACGGCTGGGCCGCCGTCGCGCCGCCGCCCGGCTGGGCCGCCGGCGACACGCTGCGGCTGCGGGCGCTGCTCACCTAGCGAGGGCTCTTCTCCTGCCGATCGGCCGTCTGGTGCCAGGGGCGGCGCACCGCGCCCGGCGCGAACGGCTCCGGCCTGCCGATGAGCCGGTCGGAGGAGTGCAGCTGCCAGGGCACGCTGGTCACCATGACGCCCGGCTTGAACAGCAGGCGGGCCTTCAGCCGCAGCGCGCTCTGGTTGTGCAGCAGGTGCTCCCACCAGTGGCCGACGACGTACTCGGGGATGAAGACCGTCACCACGTCGCGGGGCGAGCGGCGGCGCAGCGTCTTGACGTAGTCGAGGACGGGCTGGGTGATCTCGCGGTACGGCGAGTCGAGCATCTTGAGCGGCACCGGGATGCCCCGCCGCTCCCACTCCTCCTGCAGCTTGCGGGCCTCCTCGCCCTCGACGCCGACCGTGACGGCCTCCAGCGTGGAGGGGCGGGTGGCGCGGGCGTACGCGATGGCGCGCATCGTCGGCTTGTGGATCTTGGAGACGAGCACGATCGAGTGGTTGCGCGCGGGCAGCATGGACGGCTCGTAGTCCTCGGTGAGCTCCAGCTCGGCCGCCACCTTGTCGTAGTGGCGCCTGATGCCCTTCATCATGAGGAAGAGCACCGGCATCGCGATCACCACGATCCAGGCCCCGACCAGGAACTTCGTCAGCAGCACCACGATCAGCACCAGCCCGGTCATCACCGCGCCGACGAAGTTGATCACGCGGCTGCGGTACATCTGGTGGCGGACCCGCAGGTCGGTCTCGGTCTTCAGGTGGCGGGTCCAGTGGATGACCATGCCGGTCTGGCTGAGCGTGAACGAGACGAAGACGCCGACGATGTAGAGGTTCAGCAGCCGGCTGACGTCGGCCTGGAACCCCCACAGCAGCAGGCAGGCGCCCAGCGCCAGGATGATGATGCCGTTGGAGAAGGCCAGCCGGTCGCCGCGGGTGTGCAGCTGGCGCGGCAGGTAGCGGTCCTGGGCGAGGATCGAGCCGAGCACGGGGAAGCCGTTGAACGCCGTGTTGGCCGCGAGGAACAGGATCAGCGCCGTCACCGCCGAGATCACCACGAACGGCGGCGACCCGCCGCCGAACACCGCGTCGGCCACCTGGGAGATGATCGGCTGCTGGTAGTAGCCGGGGCCGACCGGGGTGCCGTCGGGCTTGAGCAGGTCTTCCGCCACCACCGACGGCTCGGCCACCTTGACCCCCGAGGCCAGGCCGAGCGCGATGATGCCGCCGAACATGGTGATCGCGACCACGCCCATCAGCAGCAGCGTGGTGGCCGCGTTCTTGCTCTTGGGCTTGCGGAAGGCGGGCACGCCGTTGCTGATCGCCTCGACCCCGGTCAGCGCCGCGCATCCGGTGGAGAAGGCGCGCAGCACGAGGAACGCGGCGGCGAAGGCGGTGAGGTTCGTCTGCTCCGGCTGGATCGTGAAGTGCGCGCTCGGGGCCTGGAGGTGCTCGTGCAGCAGCAGCGTACGGAACCCGCCCCACAGGATCAGGCCCAGGACGGCGATCATGAACGCGTACGTGGGGATGGCGAAGGCGGCGCCCGACTCGCGGATGCCGCGCAGGTTGACCACGGTGAGCAGGACGACGATGGCGATGGCGACGGCCGGCTTGTGCTGGCCCACGAGCGGGATGGTCGCGCCGACGTAGTCGACGCCGTTGGCGACGGACACCGCGACGGTCAGCACGTAGTCGACCATGAGGGCGCTGGCCACGGTGAGCCCGGCGTTCTTGCCGAGGTTGGTGGTGGCGACCTCGTAGTCGCCGCCGCCGCTGGGATAGGCGTGCACGTTCTGCCGGTACGACGCCACGACCGTGAGCATCACGACCACGACGGCGGCGGCCACCCAGGGGCTGTAGGAATAGAACGAGACCCCCGCCAGGGAGAGGATGACGAGGATCTCTTGGGGTGCGTACGCGACCGACGAGAGCGCGTCGCTCGCGAAGACGGGTAGCGCGATCCGTTTCGGGAGGAGTTGCTCATGGAGCTGCCCGCTTCGGAGGGCGCGCCCCACGAGCAAGCGTTTGACAAGATCCGTTACCTTCGCCACGTAACGAGATGCTAGTCGCAGGCCGAGGCCCGGCCCTAGGCGCTCCCCCCGAGGGCCATACTGGTGTCGAGCAACCGGCCGACCGCGTCAGATGCGGGGGGAAATGCATATAGTGATCATGGGGTGTGGCAGGGTCGGATCGACCCTCGCGCACATCCTCGAGGACAGCGGGCATTCCGTCGCCATCATCGACCGCGATCCGCAGGCCTTCCGCCGGCTGCGCGCCGGGTTCCACGGGCGCCGGGTGACCGGCGTCGGCTTCGACCGCGGCGTGCTCATCGACGCCGGCATCGAGTCGGCCGCCGCCTACGTCGCGGTCTCCAGCGGCGACAACTCCAACATCATCTCCGCGCGCGTCGCCCGCGAGACGTTCGGCGTCGACAACGTCGTGGCCCGCATCTACGACCCCCGCAGGGCCGAGGTCTACCAGCGGCTGGGCATCCCCACGGTGGCCACCGTGCGCTGGACCGCCGACCAGATCATGCGCCGCATCCTGCCCGAGGGCGCCGAGCCGCTGTGGCGCGACCCGACCGGCACCGTCGTCCTCGCGGAGGTCACCGTCAACCCCGCCTGGATCGGCACCCGCGTCATCGACCTCGAAGAGCGCGCCCGCACCCGCGCCGCCTTCGTCAACCGCATGGGCGAGGCCGTCACCATCACCCACGACACCGTGGTCCAGGAGGGCGACGTACTCCACGTGATCGCCGCCGAGGCCGACATGGACCGGATCAACAAGGTGCTCGCCGCGGCACCGGAAGAGGACGAGTGATGCGCGTCGCCATCGCCGGCGCCGGTGCCGTGGGCCGCTCCATCGCGGCCGAACTGCTGGAGAACGGCCACGAGGTGCTGCTCATCGACAGCGATCCCCACGCCATCAAGATCGACAGCGTCCCGCGGGCCGAATGGCTGCTCGCCGACGCCTGCGAGATCGCCTCGCTCGACGAGGCCGGGCTCAACAACTGCCACGTCGTGGTGGCCTCGACCGGTGACGACAAGGTCAACCTCGTGGTGTCGCTGCTGGCCAAGACCGAATACGGGGTGCCGCGGGTGGTCGCCCGCATCAACCACCCCAACAACGAGTGGCTGTTCAACGAGTCGTGGGGCGTCGACGTGGCCGTCTCGACACCGCGCCTGCTCAGCGCGCTGGTGGAGGAGGCGGTGAGCGTCGGCGACCTGGTCAGGCTGATGACGTTCCGCCAGGGGCAGGCCAACCTGGTCGAGCTCACCCTCGCCGATGACGCGCCGGTGGTGGGGCAGCGGGCGGGCTCGGTGCCGTGGCCGGTCGACTCCGCGCTGGTGGCGATCCTGCGCGAGGGCCGCGTCCTGGTGCCGACCGCCGACGACCCGCTGGAGGCGGGCGACGAGCTGCTGTTCGTCGCCAGCCAGGAGGTGGAGCAGGAGCTCGCCCACCTCCTGTCGCAGCACTAGCGGGGTCCGCGGCTCAGAACAGGCCGAAGTGCTTGTGCTGGTGGTGGTGATGGTGACGGCGGAAGTCCACCTTCGCGCAGCCGCCGTCGGTGGTCCAGATCGTGAGCGGCTTCAGCCTGAGCACGCCGGTCACCTCCTTCCCGCACACGTGGCTCGGCCCCCAGAAGTCGTCCGCGATGGCGGGCGTGGGTGCGAGGAGCAGCGCGGCGGCGGTCATGGTGACGGCGGCGATGACGCTTCTGTACATGGCGGTCCCCCGAGATGTGAGAGGTGATCGTTCGCCAGCCTTGTACCCCTGCGTGTGGATCGAGTGATTCAGCGTTCGGCCCGGAGATCTTTACTCCTGAGCGGGTAGGTGCCGGGCCATGCGCTACAACGTGCTGGCCACCGACTACGACGAGACCCTCGCCTCGGGCGGCCAGGTGGCGGAGGCCACCATCGCGGCCCTCGAACGCCTGTCCAAGGCCGGGATCAAGCTGCTGCTGGTCACCGGCCGCGAGCTGGACGACCTGCTGTCGGTCTTCCCCCACCCCGCCCTGTTCGACCTGATCGTGGCCGAGAACGGCGGGCTGCTGTACGACCCGCACCAGCGCACCTGCGACGCCCTGGCCCCGCCCCCGCCGCCCGAGCTGGCACAGCGGCTCAGGGACGCGGGCGTCAGCCCGCTCGGCGTCGGCCAGGTGCTGGTCGCCACCCGCGAGCCGCACGACGTACAGGTCCTGGAGGCCATCCGCGAGCTGGGCCTGGAGTTGCAGGTCATCTACAACAAGGGCGCCGTCATGGTGCTGCCGCCCGGCGTCAACAAGGCCAGCGGCCTCTGCGCGGCGCTCGACCGGCTCGGCCTGTCACGGCACAGCGTGGTCGCGGTCGGCGACGGTGAGAACGACCACGCCTTCCTGCGAGCCGCCGAGTGCGGGGCCGCCGTGGCCGACGCGCTGCCCGCCCTCAGGGACGCCTGCGACCTGCCGCTCGACGGCCCGGCCGGGCGCGGGGTGGCCGAGCTGGCCGAGAAACTCATGGCGGGCGAGCTCGACGGGCTGGAGCTCGCCCGGCATCACGTCCTGCTCGGCCACGACGAAGGGGCCGAGGTGCGGCTGCCGACGTACGGGCTGGGCCTGCTGGTCGCCGGGCCGTCCGGCAGCGGCAAGTCCACGGTCACCACCGCGCTGCTCGAACGGCTCGTCGGCGACGGCTACCAGTGCGTCATCGTGGACCCCGAGGGCGACTACGCCGAATATCCCGGCGTGACCGTGCTCGGCGACCCCGACCGGGTGCCCTCCGTGGACGAGGTCGCCCACGTGCTGGAGCATCCCGGGCACAGCGTCGTCATCAACCTCATCGGGCTGCAGCTGCGCGACCGGCCGGCGTACTTCGCAGAGCTGCTGCCCCGGCTCACCGGGCTGCGCGCCAAGCTCGGGCATCCGCACTGGCTCGTGCTCGACGAGGCGCACCACCTGATGCCCGCCGAGGTCCGGCACGTGCCGCTGCAGCATCCCGGCGACCTCGGCTCGGTGCTGATGATCACCGTGCATCCCGACGCGCTCAGCCCGGCCGCGCTTGGCCTGGTCAACGGCACCATCGCGGTCGGCAAGGAGCCGGAGAGCACGCTCGCCGCGTTCGCCACCGCCCGTGGCCTCGACGCGCCCGCTCTTCCCGACGGGCCCGGCGACATCGCGCTGTGGCTGGACGGCACCGAGTCAGGCCGCCGGCTCACGCTGGCCCCCGCCCGGCAGGAGCGCACCCGGCACCGGCGCAAGTACGCGGCCGGGACCATGTCGAAGGACAAGAGCTTCTACTTCACCGGGCCCGAGCAGCGGATGCGGCTGCGGGCCAGGAACCTGCACACGTTCGTGGAGCTGGCCGAGGGCCTGGACCACGACACGTGGCTGCATCACCTGCGGCGGGGGGACTACTCGACGTGGATCCGCGACTGCCTCGGCGACGCCGAGCTGGCCGACGAGGTGGCGGCGCTGGAACGCGACGAGGCGGCCGACGCGGACTCGACGCGGCGGCGCGTGGCCGACCTCATCGGCGCCCGCTACACGCTCCCCGCCGAACCCACCGCCTTCGACCCGGACCACGACGACCGCTGACCACTCCCTGAGGCCGCGGCCGCGACCCTTCTGAGGGACCTCGGCCGCAATGGACCGAAGGCCCCGTCGCCGGGGCGCTCGGGCGGGTCAGGCGGGGGCTACGGGGGGCTTGACCGGGGTGCGGCCGCGGCCGAGCATCCAGAGCATGGCCGCCAGCGCCGCCACCTGCAACGGCCAGCCCATGACGATCTTGGCGAAGCCGAGCGCGGCGACCGCCTCGTCACCGCCGCCGAACAGGTAGACGGGCCCCTGCACGGCCACCCTGACCGCGCACGGCAGCATGAGCAGCCAGGTCAGCCGCGTGCACAGCCGCACGATGCCGGGATCCTTGTGCCAGCCCGTCGGGTCACCCGTGACCGAGCCGATCAGGAACCCGACGACCGGCCACCGGGCGACGATCGAGATCAGCATCGCCACCGCATAGCCGGCGTTGTAGAGGATGCCGGGCAGGAAATAATCCTTCGCGTCGCCCGTACGGCTGGCGAAGAACGCCCCGATCGCGATGCCGATCAAGCTGTTGATCACGAACTGCGGCGTCGACCGCTGCAGCACGCGCGCCAGCAGCAGCACCACCGACAGCGAGATGCTGATGATGAGCGACAGCTTCAGATCCTCGCTGAGGATCCACGTCAGCGTGAACGCGACCGTCGGCACCGCCGCCTCGATGATGCCTCTGACCCCGCCGAACGCCTTCGCGAGCTGGGCCCGCACCGCCGCTTCGACCGTGTCGTGGGCGACCTCTTCCGCCTCGGCACTCACCTGATCAACTCCCTGGGCGCAGCTCGTAACGCGGATTGAACATCACTTTGCGCCCGTCCTGCAGGCTCACCAGGCCCTCGGCCTTGACCGTGCGGCCCGGCTCGATGCCCGCGATCCTGCGGCGGCCGAGCCAGACCAGGTCGATGACGTCGGACCCGTCGTAGAGCTCGGCCTCGAGAGCGGGAGCACCGCCCCTCGGACGCAGTGTCACCGTACGTAGCGTACCCGCCACGCAGAAGCGGCGGCGGCCGCCACACGAGACGATGGGGGTGGCGCCGACCTCGTCGGCGTCCTCCCGCAGCTCGCGGGCCTCGATCTCTGACTGGGGGGAGGCCAGCCGGCTGAAGAACCCGCGCAATCCCCCACGTTTCGGGGGCTCTGCCGTACTCATGATGCCTCAGCCTATGTGATGTCAGCCGTCAGCGAATCTCGCTGATCTCCGGTCCTCGCCTGAACGGGTTGAACCGCGGCCCCTCGCCCGCCTCGCCGCCCGGCTCGTTGGGCCGGCGCAGCGGGATCGGCTCCTCGCGCGCCATCGGCTCGTCACCCCGCACGACCACGACGTCCTTGATGAAGTCGTGGTACGCGGCCGCCGTCGCGTCGTCGACGGCCGCCTTGCCCGAGATGACCGCCAGCAGGAACCAGCGGGGCCCGTCGATGCCGATGTAGCGGGCCGGCCTGCTGTCACCGTCGAGCCGCATCTCGCCGCTCAGCTCCGTGCCGAACGGCCCCTCCTGCTCGTGCAGCACCCCCGCCTGGCTCGCCAGCTTGGTCCGCACCTCGTCCCACAGGCCCGAGCTGCGCGGCGCGGCCAGGGCCTGCAGCTGCAGCGAGCTCTCGTCGTACAGGACGACCACGCCGACGTGCTGGTCCCCCACGGAGGCCAGCCGCACGTCGAAGTCGGGGTTGTGCGGCAACCGCAGGCCGCCCAGGTCGATGCGGTCGTTGTCCGGGTGGGGCTCGTCGGCGTCCCACGGGCCGGACTCCCGCATCGGCGCCGCAGCCTCCTGCTCGGCCGCCTGATCCGGCTGCTCACGACGACGACGTCGGAACACGTTCCTCACTCTCCCTGCTCGTCGGGCCCACCGGCCCGTTGTACGTCCGTCTCACGCGGACCCAATGGCTCGGGCCCGCTCGATCTGCACCGGTCAGCGCCCCGTGGATCCGAACCCGTTCGCACCGCGTACGGACCCCGGCAGGCGCTCCACCTCGTAGAAGACCGCCCGTTCCACGCGCTGCACGACGAGCTGCGCCACCCGGTCGCCCCGGCGCAGCCGGAACGGCTCCTTGGCGTCGGTGTTGATCAGCGTCACCCTGATCTCGCCCCGGTAGCCGGCGTCCACCGTGCCGGGCGCGTTGACCAGCGTGACCCCGTGCTTGGCCGCAAGGCCGGAGCGCGGATGGACGAACGCCGCGTAGCCGTCGGGCAGCGCGATCGCCACCCCCGTGCCGACCACGGCCCGCTCGCCGGGCTGCAACTCGACGTCCTCGACCGCGTAGAGGTCGGCGCCGGCGTCACCCGCGTGCGCGTACGACGGCATCGGCAGCTCCTCGTCGAGCCGCTGGATGAGGACCTCTACTGTGTTGCTCAAGGATTCACCTCGTAATCCGGATGTTCGACCTCGATGGCGGCCAGATCGCCGTGCTTGGCGAAGTGTTCCATGTTCACCTCGATGAACAGCGCTGCCGCGCGGACGGCGACCGGTCCGTCCGGGGCGCCGATGCGCCCCTCAGCCTCAAGGTACGCCTTCCTGCCCGCGATGCCGTTGCACCAGGCACGCAGGTGGAGTGTCGTGCCCACGGGAACGGGGAGGAGGTAGTCGGTCTCCAGCCGTCCCGTCACATATGGCTTGCGGAACAGGTATACGGACATACCGATGACCTCGTCCATCGCGGTCGCCAGCACTCCGCCGTGCGCCAGCTTCGGCGCCCCCTGGTGCGCCTCCCCCACCGTGAACTCGGCCTCGACCGTCGTGCCGTCGGGCGTCCTGGCCTTGAGATGCAACCCCGTGGGGTGCTCGGCCCCGCACCCGAAACACTGACCGTAGTGGGAGGACAGAACGGTGCCCGGCGCGGGCGCCCCCGGCATCGCCTCGGGCGGTCCGGCGTTGGGAGGCGGCGTGGTGAGGGAGGAACGCGTCACGGGTGACGAGGTTACTCCGTACCACCCGCACCCGAATCCCACCCGACCCCCGCCCGCTCCACCGCCGCATCACCGGCCCCCCACGCCGGTGGATCATGGGCGCGAAGGAGCGGCCCCCGTATCGGCCCTGGACACGTCACCGCCCGCCATACCGCCGACGTCACCAGCGGCACCAGAACCGTGAGCGTCACCGTCACCAGCGGCACCGGAACCACGAACGTCACCGTCACCAGCGGCACGGGGACCGTGAGCGCCGCTGTCACGGCGGCTGCCACCCTCGCCTCCGTCGTCACCACGACGGTCTCCTTCGTCGCTCCGGCGGTCTTCGCCGTCGCCGTGGTCGGGGGTGTCCGTCGTGTCGTCGGTGGGTGGGGGTGGGGCGGGTGAAGGTGCGTCGTTGTGGCCTGGGGGGAGCTCGGGGGGTTTGTGGCGGAGCTCTGGCAATGCCCGGTAGATGACGGCTGCCACGGGGACCGCCACCGCGGCGCCGGCGATGCCGGCCAGGACGCCGCCCACCGACAGGACGAGGATGATCGCCAGCGGGTGGAAGTGCAGCGCCCGGCCCACGATCAGCGGCTGCAGGACGTGGTTTTCGAGCTGCTGCTCCACGACGAGGATGCCGAGGAAGATCAGCGCGTAGACGAGCCCTTTGGCGCCCAGCGTGACCAGGGTGGCGACGGTGCCGGCGAAGAAGATGCCGACGATGGGGATGAAGCTGGCGAAGAAGATGAGCACGGCCAGCGGCGCCCACAGCGGCACACCCATGCCGGCCAGCACGATGCCCATGATGAGCCCGTGGACGGCGGCCACCGCCACGGTGCCCTGGACGTAGTGGGAGAGCGTGGTCCAGGCGGCCCGCCCGGCCCGGTCGACTCTGGGTGCCACCCCGCCGAACGCCCTGAGGAACCACATCCAGATGCGGTCACCGTCTTTGAGCAGGAAGAACGTCACGAACAGCAGCAGCACGATGGACGCGAGCACCTCGACGGCGACCGCGCCGGCCGACAGCACGGTGCCGGTGATGGCGGTGCGCTGTTCGTTGACCATGGCGGCGATCTCGTCGACGTAGTCGGTGATCTGCGCCTCTTCGAGGTGGAGCGGCCCGGTGATCAGCCACTCCTGGACGGTCCTCGCGGTCTCCTGGACCTGGCTGACGAGACCGGGGAACTCTTCGCCGGCCCGCGCGCCGACCAGCCATCCCGTGCCGACGAGCACGGCCAGCGCCACCAGCATGGTGATCCAGGTGGCGTAGATGGGCCGCATGCCGGCGCTGCGCAGGCTCTTGGTGAGCGGGAACAGCAGCGCGGTCAGCAGGAGCGCGATCGCCACGGGCAGCGCCACGAACGCGAGGCGGGCGATGACCTGGACGATGAAGTAGACGACCACGCCGACGAGGATCAGGCAACCGGACCATGCGGCCATCCTGGCCAGCACGGGCGGCACGAGCTTGGTTGGGCGGTCGGACAGCACGTGTTCAAGACTGGCATGTCCGGGCCCGTCACGCGCGCGGATATCGCCGCGACCACGAGCGCTGTCAGCGTAATCCGGCGAAGCGATCCAGCGGTCCCGGAGACCGACGGTGGCGGACGACGCGCACGATGGCGGACTGCCGTCCCCTCACATCGGCGACATCGGGTCTGTGCAAGGGGCGGTGATCGTGTCACCGTCGTGACCATGAAGGCTCCGGTGATCCTCGTCATGGCGGCGTCCTTTCTGGTCGCCGCGCCCGTCGCGCCCGCGTCCGCCTCCCGTGTCCCGCTGTCCCTGGAGGTGCTGTCCAGCCGGCCGGATCAGGTCAGCGGGGGTGATGCGCTGATCAGGGTGGACGGGGACGCCAGGGCCAGGGTGCTGCGGAACGGTGAGGACGTCACGGAGGCGTTCGAGCGCAGCGGCAAGGGACGTACGGGACTCGTGACGGGCCTGCGGGAGGGCGAGAACACGATCACGGCGGTCGCCGGCCGGCACAGGAAGAGCATTGAATTACACAACCACCCCATCCAGGGGCCGATCTTCTCGGGCGAGCACCAGTACCCGTTCCTGTGCAAGACGGAACGCAGCGGCCTCGGCCCCCCGAAGCCCGACAACCAGGACGGCCAGGGCATGCGGGTCGAGGGCGGCTGGAGCAGGGACTGCTTCGCCCCGACGGTGAACGACCGCCTCTACCGCTCGACGGACGGCACGTACAAGCCGATGCCCGCGGAACGGCCCGCCGACATGGCGACCACCACCCTGCCCGGCGGCCGGACGGTCGACTTCGTGGTACGCCGCGAGCGTGGCGTCATCAACCGCTTCCTCTACTCGATCGCGATGCTGGAGGACGGCTACACCGGCCGCGCGGTCTACCGGTTCGACGGCGGCGTGGCGATCGGCCACGACCAGGGGACGATCGGCGGCGGCGCGCTCGACGCGCACCAGCTCGGCCAGGGCTACGCGATCATGTACTCGTCCGGCACCCGCACCAGCACCCACTACAACCTGATCCTGGGCGGCGAGACGGCCCTGATGGTCAAGGAGCGGTTCATCGAGCGGTACGGCCAGCCGCTCTACACGGTGGGCGTGGGCGCGTCGGGCGGCGCGATCCAGCAGTACATCTACGGCCAGAACCACGGGACGAGGGTGATCGACGCCGCCATCCCGCAGTACTCCTATCCGGACATGGTCACCCAGACCATCCACGTGGGCGACTGCGAGCTGCTCGAACGCTACATGGACCGGCATCCGCGCTGGGCCAAGTGGGACGACCGCACGGCGCTGATCGGCATGAACGCGAGCGACACCGTCGCGAACCCGTACACCGGGCGGCCCGGCTCCGACGAGTGCGTGAACGGCTGGCGTGGCCTGACCCCGCTCACCATGAACCCGCTGTGGACGTCCAACAACGACCCCGAGTGGCAGCGCATGGACCCGCCGGGCGTCAAGGACACCGTCCAGTGGACGCACTGGGACGACCTGCGCAAGGTGTACGGCGTGGACAAGACCGGCTACGCCCGCTCGACCTGGGACAACGTGGGCGTCCAGTACGGGCTCGAGGCGCTCACCGACGGCGTGTTGACGCCGGAGGAGTTCCTTGACCTCAACGCGCAGGCGGGCTCGTGGAAGGAGGCGGCGGACATGGTGCAGGAGGGCTGCCCGTTCGTGCCCTCGGCCTGCCCCGCCGACCTCGACCCGTGGAGCGCCCGCAACGCCCACCAGGGTGATCCCGCGCCGCGCCGCACCGGTGACCCGGTGGCGATCAGGAACGTGCTGCGCAGCGGGCTGGTGTTCGGCGGGGACATCGACATCCCGGTGATCGACTGGCGGCACTACCTGGAGGAGGAGCTGGACATGCACAACGCGCACCAGTCGTTCGCCTCCAGGAAGCGGATGCTGGACCACGACGGGCAGGCGGGCAATCAGGTCATCTGGTTCACGGACGCGCGTCCGGACGGGCCCGAGTTCGACCAGACGCCCGAGGCGCTCAAGGTGATCGACGCGTGGATGGCCAACATCCGGAAATATCCGGCGCGCGGCGTGATCAAGAACAAGCCGCCCCAGGCCGTGGACCGCTGCTTCGCCACCGACGGCACCGAGATCGCCGCAGGTCCGCACGTCTGGGACGGCGTCCTCGACCGCCGTGCCCCCGGGGCGTGCACCAAGCGCTTCCCCCTCTACGGCACCGCCCGCACGGTGGCGGGCGGCCCGATCGAGGGCGGCGTCTACAAGTGCCGTCTCCAGCCGGTCGACCGGGCGATCGCCAAGGGCCTGTACGGCTCCTGGCGCCCCACTCCGGACCAGCGCGCCCGGCTGAAGCAGATCTTCCCGACGGGCGTGTGCGACTACCGCTAGGGGCGACGCAGGGGGCAGGGCCCGGGGCGGGTGCGGGGCTTGGTGGGCGGTGGTGGACGAAGGGGTGGCAATAGAGTGGCCTGCCATGGGCACTCAACGCCGCCCCGCCACCGAGCCGGAGGCCCGCGCCCTGGCCTCGGCCACCCGCCTGCGCATCCTGCGGCTCTGCCTCGACCAGGCGCTGACCAACAAGGAGATCGCGGGCCGGCTGGGCGCGAACCCCGCCACCACGCTGCACCACGTACGCAAGCTCGTCGAAACGGGTTTCCTGGCCGCCGAGCCGCGCAGGCCGGGCCCGCGCGGCTCGACGGAGATCCCCTACCGCACCACCGGCAAGACATGGGAGATGGAGGTCCGCGAGAGCGGCGTGACCGGCGCCAACGCGGCCATGCTCGGCGCGTTCCTCGAGGAGGTGCGGCTGGTCGACGTCGCGGACGGCGAGTTCACCAGGCTCGGGGTCAGGCTGACCGAGGAGGGCCGCGAGGAGCTGTGGCGGCGGCTGCGCGAGGTGATCGACGACTTCCGCGACCGCCGGCCACCGGCGGACGGCGCGGCCTACTCGCTCTTCCTCGCCGTCCACCGGGACGTCACCAGGGACCCACCCCCGGAAGAAGACTGATCAGACCAGGTCGACCTCGACCTTGAGCTGCTCACCGTGCTCCAGCACGAACTCCTCCACGTTGCCCGCCGCGCACACGTCGTCGGACGCCTGCGCGAGCAGCCCGGCGTCGGGCGTCCACACGTTCAGCCGCGACACCTCGGCCCGCATCGACAGCTTGGCCTCCGACTTGGCCTTGCGCACCTGCCCGAGCACGTCGGAGGCGACGGCCAGCACCGCCGGGTCGCCGCTGCCGCGCTGGGCGGCGGGCCAGGAGGTGCGGTGCACGGAGCCGTCGCGCCACCACGACCACACCTCCTCGGTGACGAACGGCAGGAACGGCGCGAACATCCGCAGCAGCACGTCGAGCGCCTGCCGCAGCGCCGCGTGCGCCGAGGCGGCGGCGGGGCCGGACTCGTACGCCCGCGCCTTGACCAGCTCCAGGTAGTCGTCGCAGAACGCCCAGAAGAAGCGCTCGACGGCCTCGATGGCCCTGGTGTGGTCGTAGGCGTCGAACGCCTCGGTGGCCTCGCGCACGGTGTCGGCCAGCGCCGCCAGCATCGACAGGTCGAGCGGCTCGGTCACCTCGCCGTCGCTCCCGGCCAGCCCGAGCACGAACTTGGAGGCGTTGAGGATCTTGATGGCCAGCCGCCGCCCGATCTTGAGCTGCCCGGGGTCGAAGGCGGTGTCGACGCCGTAGCGGCCGTTGGCGGCCCAGTAGCGCACCGCGTCGGAGCCGTGCTTGTCCAGCAGGTCGAGCGGGGTGACGACGTTGCCCTTGGACTTGGACATCTTCTTGCGGTCGGGGTCGAGGATCCACCCCGAGATGGCGACGTCGCTCCAGGGCAGCTCGCCGAACTCGTAGTGCGAGCGCACCACGGTCGAGAACAGCCAGGTGCGGATGATCTCGTGGGCCTGCGGCCGCAGGTCGGCGGGGAAGACCCGCTTGAACAGGTCGTCGTCGCTGCCCCAGCGGCCGGCGATCTGCGGGGTGAGCGACGAGGTGGCCCAGGTGTCCATGACGTCGGGGTCGGCCATGAACCCGCCGGGCACGCCGCGCTGCTCCTCGGTGTAGCCGGGCGGCACGTCGGACGACGGGTCGACGGGCAGCATGTCCTCGGTGGGCAGGATCGGCGCGTCGTGGACGGGCTGTCCCGACTCGTCGATCGGGTACCACACCGGGAAGGGCACGCCGAAGAAGCGCTGGCGGGAGATCAGCCAGTCGCTGGTGAGCCCCTCGACCCAGTTGTCGTAGCGCACCCGCATGTGCGGCGGGTGCCAGGTGAGCTCGCGCCCGCGGGCGAGCAGCCGCTGCCGCAGCTCCTCGTCGCGGCCGCCGTTGCGGATGTACCACTGGCGGGTGGTGACGATCTCAAGGGGCTTGTCGCCGCGCTCGTAGAACTTCACCGGGCGCTTGATCGGCTTGGGCTCGCCCTCGAGGTCGCCTGACTCGCGCAGCATCTCCACGATGCGCTCGCGGGCGCTGTGGACGGTCTTGCCGGCCAGCTCCTTGTACGGCTCCGCCTCCACGCCCTCGGGCGGCTCGGGCAGCAGCCGGCCGTCCCAGCCGATGACCGGCCTGGTGGGCAGGTGCAGCTCGCGCCACCAGGTGACGTCGGTGATGTCGCCGAACGTACAGATCATCGCGATGCCGGTGCCCTTGTCGGGCTCGGCCAGGCGGTGGGCCAGCACCGGCACCTCGACGCCGAACAGCGGTGTCAGCACCGAGGTGCCGAACAGGTCCTTGTAGCGCTCGTCGTCGGGGTGGGCGACCAGCGCCACGCAGGCCGGGATCAGCTCGGGCCTGGTGGTCTCGATGGTGACCGGGCCCTTCTCGCCGTAGAAGGAGATGGTGTGGAAGGCGCCGGGCCACTCCCTGTCCTCCAGCTCGGCCTGGGCGACCGCGGTGCGGAACGTGACGTCCCACAGGGTCGGGGCCTCGGCGAGGTACGCCTCGCCGCGCAGCAGGTTGCGCAGGAACGCCCGCTGCGAGACCGCCCGCGCCTCGTCGCTGATGGTGGTGTAGAGCAGCGACCAGTCGACCGACAGGCCGATGCGCTGCCACACCTCCTCGAATGCCTGCTCGTCGATGGCGGTGAGCTTGTGGCACAGCTCCACGAAGTTGCGCCGCGAAATGGAGATGTCGCGCTTGCCGGGCTTGTCCGGGGGCACGAAGTCGGGGTCGTAGGGCAGCGAGGGGTCGCAGCGCACGCCGTAGACGTTCTGCACGCGGCGCTCGGTGGGCAGGCCGTTGTCGTCCCAGCCGAGGGGGTAGAACACCGACTTGCCGAGCATGCGCTGGTAGCGCGCCATGATGTCGGTGTGGGTGTAGGAGAAGATGTGGCCGATGTGCAGCGAACCCGACACGGTGGGGGGCGGCGTGTCGATGGAGTAGATGTGCTCACGCGCCGCAGACCGGTCGAAGCGGTAGGTGCCCTCTTCTTCCCAGCGAGCTACCCATACCTGCTCCAAGCCGTCGAGAGTCGGCTTTTGGGGCATGGAGGGACGGCGTAGTCGCTGTTGAGTCATGCCTCCTTATGGTACGGCTTCGCAGGCCCGGCAAGCGGTAGAGACTAGTGTTCGTTACAAAGGGGAAGGGAGATCGACATGGCGGAGGAGAAGCCAGATATCGCCTGGCGGGTCATCGGCGGACTCGTGGGTCTGGTGACGGCGTGGGCGGCCCGCAAGGTGCTGGGTTTCGCCTGGACGAAAACGACCGGCAAGGAGCCGCCCATCGACACCGAGTCGCCTGAGGTGAGCCTCGGCGAGGCGATCGGCTACGCCGTCGTCATGGGGGTGGGCATGTCGGTGGCGCAGATCGTGGTCAACCGGACCGCCAAGAAGCGCTACGACGCGTGGAAGTCGCTGAAGCAGGTGACTCCAGGGCAGTGAGGAACTCGTTGGCCCAGCGGTCCACGTCGTAGGTGGCGACCCGGCGGCGCATCGTCCGCATCCGCCGGGCCAGCTCGTGCGGCGTGGCCCGCATCGCGTTCAGCAACTGCCGCTTGATGTCCTCCACGTCGTACGGGTTCACCAGGTACGACTGCCGCAGCTCGTCGGCCGCCCCGGTGAACTCGCTCAGCACCAGCGCGCCCTGCAGGTCGTGGTGGCAGGAGATGTACTCCTTGGCCACCAGGTTCATCCCGTCGCGCAGGGGCGTGACGACCATGACGTCGGCGGCGAGATAGAGCGCCGCCAGCTCCTCGTGGTTGTACGACTGGTGGAAATACCAGATGGGCTGGTAGCCGAGCTGGGCGTGCTCGCCGTTGATCCGCCCGACCTGCAGCTCGATGTCGTCGCGCAGCCTGCGGTACTCGTCCACGCGCTCCCTGCTGGGCGTCGCGATCTGCACGAACACCGCCTCGCCCGGCCGCAGCCGCCCGTCCTTGAGCAGCTCGCCGAAGCCTTCGAGGCGCTGGCCGATGCCCTTGGTGTAGTCGAGCCGGTCCACGCCGAGCAGCACGTGCTCGGGCTCGCCGAGCTCGATCCTGATCTCCTTGGCCCTGGCCACGACCTGCGGCTCGCGGACGAGCGCGTCGAGCTGCGCGAAGTCCACCGAGATCGGGAACGCCTGCGTGGTGACGATCCGGTCGTCGAGGAAGATCTCGTTCCCCTTGTACGGCAGCCCGAGCAGCCGGCGGCACAGCCGGCGGAAGTTCGAGGCGCCGCCGGGCAGCTGGAAGCCCACCAGGTCGGCCCCGAGCAGCCCTTCGACGAGGTCCTTGCGCCACGGCAGGCGCCAGAACAGCTCGGTCGGCGGGAAGGGGATGTGCAGGAAGAACCCGATGCGCAGGTCGGGACGCAGGCGGCGCAGCATGGCGGGCACGAGCTGGAGCTGGTAGTCCTGCACCCACACGACCGCGCCCTCCTCGGCCGCCTCCGCGGCGGCCTCGGCGAAGCGCTGGTTGACGACCTGGTAGGCCTCCCACATCTCCCTGTCGAAGACGGGCGTGGCCACGACGTCGTGGTAGAGCGGCCACAAGGTGGCGTTGGAGAAGCCCTCGTAGTAGAGCTCCACCTCGCGGGCCGACAGCGGGACGGGGATGAGGTTCATCCCGTCCTGCTCGAACGGCTCCAGCTTCTCGTCGGGCGCCCCGTGCCAGCCGGCCCAGGCTCCGTGGCGGCGCTGCATCACCGGAGCTATCGCGGTGACGAGCCCGCCAGGACTCCTGCGCCACGAGGCCGTTCCGTCGGGTTCGATCGTGCGGTCCACCGGCAATCGGTTCGCGACGATCAAGAACGAGCTACGGCCAGTCACGCAGTCCTCCTATGGGTCATATGTCAGGAAAGCCGCCGAGCGCGCGGCCAACAGCGGCCGCCACCGACTCCGGGCCCGCGTGAGGGAGGATCGCGGCGATGTGGGAGTCGGGCCTGATGAGCCATGCCTCATCCGGCCCGGCGCCGAGCCTCTCAGCGAGCGAGCCAGTCCCATCGATCTCCGCGAGCCCGCGAACGGCGAGCGGCGCCGTAATGACCTTGCCCAAGACCTGCACAAACAAACTCGAATCGCACATATCACCCAATAGCACGAGAAAGCCGTCTCGTGTAATATCGCGCAACCTGCCGCCCGGGACGGCCAGGTCAGGCAGGATCACGCCGGGTGACGGCGGGCACACCGCGCCCTTCGGTGGACGGCCGGCGAAGGGGCGCGAGGGCTCGGGCGTGGTCAGGGGCGAGCCGACGTACCAGAAGGGCTCGGCGAAACGCCCCGAGTCGACCTCGTCCACCCGCCCGCCCTCCAGCACGGCCCGCCGCCGCATGCGCTCCTCCACCGTGCGCGGCACGAGGAAGCGCATGGTGGCGCCGGTCACCTCCAGGTTCTCCACCGCCGCCGCGTGCCGCTCCACGTGGTACGACTCCAGCAGCCCCGCCCCCGCCCACCCGTTGAGCACGAAGGCGAGCTTCCACGCCGCGTTCTCGGCGTCCGGCACCCCCGAGTTGAGCCCGCGCGCCCCGAACGGCGCCACCAGGTGGGCGCAGTCACCGGCCAGCAGCACCCGCCCGACCCGCATCCGCGAGGCCAGGCGCGCGTGGAAGCGGTAGGTGCTGTGCCACAGCAACTCGTACGGGCGGTCCCCGATGACCTGCCGGATCTTGCGCGCGATGTCGGCGTCGGTGGGGATGAAATCGGGCGCGATCTGCCAGTCGATCCGGTACGTGCCCCCGGGACACGGGTGGATGAGCACCTGCCGCCCCGGGTTCCACACGGGGTCGAAGTAGAAGCGGCGCTCGTTCTCCCAGCCCGGCAGGTCGGCCTTGATGTCGCAGATCAGGAACTGGTCGTCGTACGTCTCCCCGGTGAACGTCACGCCGAGCGCCGCCCGGATCGCCTGCGCCCGCGCCCCGGCGCAGACCAGCACGTACGGCGCCCGCAGCCGCCGCTGCCCGCAGTGCACGGTGACGCCGGAGTCGTCCTGGGTCAGGTCGGTGACCTCGTGCTCCCAGCGCACCTCGACGAGTGGCTGGGCGGCGATGGCCGCGTCGAGTATCTGCTCGGTGCGGGTCTGGGAGATGTTCACGCACGGCGGCAGCGGCCCCTCGCGCTCGAACGTCCACGACAGCAGCTCGCGGTCGCGGTAGTAGGTGCGGGCGGTGGTCCAGGCCAGCCCCTCCTCGGCCACCTGCCCGGCGCCGGCGGCGGCCCAGATGTCGAGCACGTCGCGCTGCTGGCAGATCGACTTCGACCCGCCGGACCCCCGGCCTGGCCGCTGGTCGAGCACCAGCACCTGAACGCCCCACCGGGCCAGCAACAGCGCGGCACTCTGCCCGACCGGCCCCGCGCCTATGACGATGACCTGCGGCTCGGCGCTCATGACTGGAGTTCGTCCCAGACCTGGCGGTCGCGCTCCGCGGTCCAGATGCGCGGGCGCTCGACGCCGTGCAGCTCGTCCCACAGCCGGGAGACGTTGAACGGCAGGCAGTGCTCGAAGATGGGCCAGGAGCCGTAGCGGGGGGCGAGTGCGCGGTGTGTGCGCTCGAACGCCTCCTTCACCGACCCCGAGGCTCCGACCTCGCGCAGCATGGCGGTCAGGAAGTCGCGGGTCTGCCCGATGGCCGCCGCGACGGCGTCATCGCCCTCGGCCACCGCGCCCCTGCCGCCGACCAGCGTGCGCGCGCCGAGCGCGGCCACCCGGTCGAGCGTCGTCGAGACCCAGTCGCGGTGGAAGGCGTCGCCGGTGTAGAGGGCGGCCTGCGACTCCACCAGGTCGCCGGCGAACAGCACGCGCTGCTCGGGCAGCCAGGCCACCAGGTCGCCCTCGGTGTGACCGCGCCCGCAGTACTGCAGCACGAGGTCGCCGCGCCCGCCGCCCAGGTCGATCGTGAACCGGTCGCTGAACGTGGCGGTCGGCCAGGTCAGGCCGGGGATCGAGTCCGGCTCCTCGAACAGGCGGGGCATCCTGGCGTACTCGCTGGCCCAGTCCTGCGCGCCGCGCTCGGCGATGAGCTCGCGGGTCTTCTCGTGAGTGACGATCACCTCGGCGCCGAACGCGGACGCGCCCAGCACCCTGACCGCGTGGTAGTGCGACAGCACGAGGTAGCGGATCGGCTTGTCCGTGTGCTCGCGCAGCCGGGCCAGCCACCGGCGGGCCGCCACCGGCGTGGCCAGGGCCTCGAAGCAGACGAGGAAGTCCTCGCCCTCGATGGCCCCCACGTTGGGGTCGCCCTCGGCGGTGAGCGCGTACACGCCGTCCGCCAGGATCTCCAGGGACTGCCGCTTCTCGCCGAGGTCCGCCGACGAGGCGAACGGCTTCGCCATCGCTGTCTCCTCCCGCTCAGGGCGCCGCCGTCCCGGGGTCCGGGGCGGTGCGCGCACTCCTAGGAGTCTCTTCCCACCGGCGCGCCGGCAGTCCCGGCGGCGTGCTCTTGACAGGCGTGTCCCGCCGGTGATTGGTTTACCGAACATTCGGTCAGTTGACAAGGGAGACCTTCGTGGAGAGCGCGCGTCGCATGATGGACGCCGACACCGCCTCCGCCGCCCTCGGCATCGAGCCCACGGAGCTGGGCGACGGCCGGGCGGTGTGCCGGATGACCGTGACCGAGCTGATGGTCAACGGCCACGGCCTGTGCCACGGCGGTTACGTGTTCCTGCTGGCTGACACCGCGTTCGCGGGCGCGTGCAACAGTCATGGGCCGGTCACGGTGGCGGCGGGGGCGGAGATCACGTTCGTCTCCCCCGCCCGCGCGGGTGACGTGCTGATCGCCGAGGCGGAGGAGCGCACCCGCTACGGCCGCAGCGGCATCTACGACGTCACCGTGCGCAGGCCCGACGGTCAGGTGGTCGCGGAGTTCCGCGGCCGGAGCCGGGAGCTGAAGTGAGACGGCCATGAGACTGGGACGACCCCCCTCCCCCGACGAGCTCGACCCGATCGAGCGCGTCTCCCGCGACGAGCTGGCGGCGCTCCAGCTGGAGCGCCTGCGGCACACCCTCGACCACGCCTACCGCAACGTCCCGCTCTACCGGGAGAAGTTCGACGCGGCGGGCGTGCACCCCAATGACTGCAAGGAGCTCGCCGACCTGGCCAGGTTCCCCTTCACCACGAAGGAGGACCTGCGCGAGAGCTACCCGTTCGGCATGTTCGCGGTGCCCCGCGAGCAGGTGGCGCGGATCCACGCCTCCAGCGGCACCACCGGGCGGGCCACCGTGGTCGGCTACACCAAGCGCGACCTCGACGTGTGGGCCGAGGTGATGGCCCGCTCGATCCGCGCGTCCGGCGGGCGGCCCGGCGACATCGTGCACGTGGCCTACGGCTACGGCCTGTTCACCGGCGGGCTCGGCGCCCATTACGGGGCCGAGCGGCTGGGCTGCACGGTGGTGCCGGTCTCGGGCGGCATGACGCCCCGGCAGGTGCGGCTCATCGACGACTTCAAGCCTGATGTGATCATGGTGACGCCGTCGTACATGCTGGCGCTGCTGGACGAGTTCAGGGCCCAGGGCATCGATCCGCGCGCCACGTCGCTGCGGGTCGGCATCTTCGGCGCCGAGCCGTGGACGGAGCAGATGCGCGCCGAGATCGAGGACGCCTTCGACCTCGACGCCGTGGACGTCTACGGCCTGTCGGAGGTGATGGGCCCCGGCGTGGCCAACGAGTGCGTCGAGACCAAGGACGGCCTGCACGTCTGGGAGGACCACTTCTATCCCGAGACCGTCGATCCGTTCACCGGGGAGCCGGCCGACGAGGGCGAGCTGGTCTTCACCACGCTGACCAAGGAGGCCATGCCGGTCATCCGCTACCGCACCCGGGACCTGACCAGGCTGCTGCCCGGCACCGCGCGGCCGGCGTTCCGCCGGATGCGGAAGGTGACCGGGCGTACCGACGACATGATCATTCTGCGTGGCGTGAACGTGTTCCCCACCCAGATCGAGGAGGTCGTGCTCGGCGTCGAGGGCCTGTCGCCGCACTTCCAGCTCCGCCTCACCCGTCCTGGGCGGCTCGACGTGATGACGGTCAGGGTCGAGGCGCGGCCGGGGTTCGGCGAGGGGCGCGAGGCAGCCGGTCGGGCGCTGCGCAGCGCCGTCAAGGAGACCGTGGGCGTGAGCGTCGAGGTCGAGGTGGTGGACCCGGAGACGCTGGAGCGGTCGGTGGGCAAGCTGAAGCGCGTCGTCGACGAGCGTCATGATTGAGGCCGCCACCGAACCTCGGCGCAGGCGGGGTCGCGGGCTCGACCCCGAGTCGGTGCTGTCGATCGCGGTCGGCGTCTTCAACGAGCGCGGCTACGACGGCACCAGCATGGAGGACCTCGCCAAGGCGCTCGGCGTGACCAAGTCGGCCATCTACTACCACGTGCCGGGCAAGGAGCAGCTGCTCGCCAGGGCGCTCGACCGGGCGCTCGACGGGCTGTCGGCGATGGTGACCGACGAGCGGGCCGCGACGGGCGCGGCCATCGACCGGCTGGAGTGGGTCGTCAGGCAGAGCGTGCGCATCCTCGTCGAGCGCCTGCCGTACGTGACGCTGCTGCTGCGGGTGCGCGGCAACAGCGGCACCGAGCAGGCGGCGCTGGAGCGGCGGCGGGAGTTCGACCGGTTCATCACCGGGCTGGTCGGCGAGGCGGTGGCGGAGGGCGGGATCAGGGCGGACGTCGATCCGGGGCTGGTGACGCGGCTGCTGTTCGGCACCGTCAACTCGATCACCGAGTGGTATCAGCCGGCGCGCGGCGACTCGGCCGACGATCTGGCCGACGCGCTGCTCATGATGGCCTTCAGCGGCCTGCGGCCTACTCGCTGAGCTCGCCGCGCGGCTTTCCCTGGACGGCCTGCTGGGCCGGGGCGGGGGCCTTGACGCGCAGGTCGGCGCGGATGACCTCGCCGAGCTTCTTCGTGGCCATGCGGTTGAGCGCGCCGCCGGCGATGGCGCCGGTCAGGAAGGGGCCGAAGGTGGTGAGGTGGCGGCCGAGCGTCCGCATGAGGCGGTTGCGCAGGGCCGTCTTGGTGGCCGCTCCGAGCGCCAGGGAGACGGACGCGGGCGCGAGGGGGTCGATGCCGCGTTGCTTGGCCCAGGCGGCGGTGAAGGCGACGGCGCGCTGCGCGCCGGATCCCTGGACGTGGACGCCGTAGACCTCGTGCAGCTCGGCCAGCAGCTTGACCTCGATGGCGGCGACGACGATGGTCTCGGCGACGAGCTGGGCGGGGGCGGAGAGCAGGAGGGGCGGCGCGGCGAACTCGGCCGCGGCCAGTGCTCCGCCGATGGCGCCGACCGTCATCGTGGCCTTCTGAGCGGTGCGCACCAGGTCGTCGGCGAGCTCTTCGCCGGTCAGGCCGTGGTGGTGCTCGGCGAGGGTGTGCAGGTCTCTGATCGGGATGCGCGGCGCGATGTTGAGGAAGACGTCGGCCAGCCAGCGGCCCCGGCCCGCGCCGGTGGCCCGTGCCCGCTTCGCCCCGGCGGACAGCGCCTGAGCGAGTCGGCCGAGCAGCCTGCGCCGCTCGGCCGGCTCCAGCTCACCCGGAGCGGTGAGCTTGCCAACGAGCTCGCCGACCTCACGATCGGGGTCGGCGACCTCACTGCCCGCTTGGCGGTCTTTCTCCGGTTCGGCCACGCGATGCCTCCGTAATTCATGTCGCGATCGCTCGGGATCGTGGGCTTTGGTCGTCTTCGGTCCCTCTACCCCGGGCTCGTTCGCTCCAGTGATCAGGCGGCGCACTCCCGGCAGACCTGCTGGCCGTTCTTCTCGGAGGCCAGCTGGCTGCGGTGGTGCACCAGGAAGCAGCGCGAGCAGGTGAACTCGTCGGCCTGACGGGGGATCACCCGCAGGGAGAGCTCTTCGTTCGACAGATCGGCACCGGGCAGTTCGAGCGACTCCGCCAGGTCGGTCTCATCGATGTCGATGCTGCCGGACGACTTGTCGGTGCGCCGCGCCTGGAGTTCCTGGAGGCTGTCTTCACCCAGGTCGTCGTCTGTCTTGCGCGGGCTGTCGTAGTCGGTAGCCATTGTGCTTACTCCATCCCCCTCATCCATATGTGTTCGCGCTCATCGCGCGTCTTCTAACGTCCGGGAAGCCCATCTTGTGCCCGTTCCGTCGGGGAGATTTCCCATCGGTACCCCGAGGAAACGGACCACGAACCTCCCAACACGTCAGGGCCTGCTGCCGTCGGCAATGGTTAGCCAAATATGGCGAAACCCACAGCCTTGGCGTCATGCACCACCGTGTTCGACGGCACATCCAACCACATGTGCGGCGAGAACGAGACGCCCCCATGCGACAACACGCGGACGAACACGTCAGAACGTCACCACGTCAGCGCGGCGGCAGCCTAATGGTCACCACGAGCCCCCCGCCATCACGTGGCACAGCGGCCACATTCCCACCGTGGGCCTGCACGACCGCGCGCACGATGGACAGCCCGAGCCCCGCTCCCTTGGCCGAATCCACCCGATCCGCATGAAGCCTCCTGAACGGCTCGAACAGGCTGTTGACCTCGTACGCCGGGACGTGCTGCCCCGTGTTGGCCACCTGAACAACCAAGGCACCGTCCGCCATTCCCGTACGGATCCAGACTTTTCCGCTTTCGGGAATGTTGTACTTCACCGCGTTCTCCAGCAGGTTGCTCACCGACCGCTCCAGGAGCACCGGATCGCCCACGGTAGGCGCGCTGACCAGTTCGGTGGTGACGGTCACACCGTGTTCGGCGGCGAACGGCGCGACCTGTTCGACCGCCGTCTGCGCGACCTCCTTCACGTCCAGCGGTTTGCGCACGGCGAGTTCGCGTTCGCTCCTGGCGAGCAGCAGCAGCCCTTCGATGAGCTTCTCGTTACGCGCGTTGACCTCAAGGAGGGTACGCCCGAGCGCTTTGAGGTCCTCGGAGGCCGCCGGATCGGAAAGCGCGATCTCCAGGACCGTCCTGTTGATGGTGAGCGGAGTGCGCAATTCGTGCGAGGCGTTGGCGACGAATCTTCGCTGGGTGTCGAAGGCGACGTTGAGCCGGGTGAGCATGGCGTCGAAGGTGTCGGCCAGCTCCTTCAGCTCGTCGTTGGGGCCCTCGAGCGCGATGCGCTGATGGGCCAGCGTGCTCTCCGACAGCTTGCGCGCCGTCGCCGTCATCCTGGCGACCGGCCGCATGGCCCTGTCGGCCACGAAGTAGCCGATGATCAGCGCCAGGATGCCGACCCCGAACAGGGCCATCACCGCGCTCTGCAGCAACTCGCCGCGGGCGTTGTGCACGGTCGCCTCTTTGGCCTGCAGCCACTGGTTCTGGGCGATCGCCGCGTCGATGGGGTTGATGCCCCGCGTGTCCAGTGTCGGCCATTCGTTGCCGATGGACGCCCCGACAATGGCGTACATGGACAGCAGCAGCGCCACGGCGGCGCCGAACACGAGCGCGCCGTAGGTGAGCGTCAGGCGCCAGCGGATGCTGACCTTGCCGGGAAGCTCCTTCACACGTTCCATGGTGGAGCGCTGGGTGAGCTGCCGCGCGGGCGGCGGAGGGCCGTCCCACACCGGTGGTCCCGCCGGGGGCGGCGGCGTCTCCTGGACGCGCGTCGCCTTGCGTTCCGAGTGCGGGCTGATCATCGGATGCGTCGGGCCCGCTTCGCGCTCTGGCCTGTCCGTCACAACTTGTACCCAACCCCGGGCACGGTCTCGATCACCTGAGGCTCGCCCAGCTTCTTCCGCAGCGTCATCATGGTCACCCGGACCACGTTCGTGAAGGGATCGATGTTCTCGTCCCATGCCTTGTCCAGCAGGTCCTCCTGGCTGACCACGGCGCCGTCGGCCCGCATCAGCTCTTCGAGCACCGCGAACTCCTTCTTGGTCAGCACGACCTCCCTGCCGTCGCGCTCCACCAGCCGCTTGCCCGGGTCGAGCCTGATGCCGGCGCGCTGCAGCACGGGCGGCAGCGCGGGGGCCGAGCGCCGGCCGAGCGCCCGCACCCTGGCCACCAGCTCGATGAACACGAACGGCTTGGCCAGGTAGTCGTCGGCGCCCAGGCCGAGGCCCTCCACCTTGTCGTCCACGTCGCCCGAGGCGGTCAGCATGAGGATGCGGGAGGCCGTCCGCTGCTCGACCAGCCTGCGGCACACCTCGTCACCGTGCACGACGGGCAGGTCACGGTCCAGCACGATCACGTCGTAGTCGATGTAGGAGGTACGCTCCAGAGCCCCGCCGCCGTCGTAGGCGACGTCGACCGCCATGGCCTCGCGCCGCAACCCCGTCGCGATCGCGTCGGCCAGCACCCGCTCATCCTCAACCACCAGCACGCGCACGCCCGGTACACCTCTCTCCGATTCTGGTCACTCATTCTGGCCACAACCTCGATAAGCGCACGGTAAGGCATGTTCCGGCCACCTGGGACCGGCCGGAGGCCCCCGGGCGGGCGCGGCTTACCGAGGCTTGGCGAAATTCATGTTTCGGAGGGCGACAAGCCGGGGTATGCCGTCGGGACACCCATTGCCCAGGCTTCATCCGGCAATGGGGAGACTTCGCCCTTGGACGGATCGAACCCCCGGAGAGTAGGTGAGATGGGCGAGTTCACGACCACGATCGAACACCGCCTCGACCAGGCTTACAAGGGCCTGCGGGAGGCCCGCAGCGTCGGCGACGACTACCTCGCCGACACCCTCACCGCCGAGATCGAGGACCTGCGCCGCCTGGCCGACGATCACGGCATACCGTTGCCCCGCTAGCGAGACGCCAAACGGCCGGAGCCACGCTCCGGCCGTTTCGCACCTGACGCACTCAGGCTCCGCGCAGCGGATCCAGTGACACAAGGAGGTCGTGCAGCTCCTCGAACAGGCCGGGAGCCGCGCACAGCGCGAACTCCGAGCTGACCGGCCGGCCGTGCAGCCCGCCGAGCCTGGCGCCCGACTCGGTGGCCACCAGCCCGGCCGCCGCGAAGTCCCACTGGTTGACGCCGCGCTCGTAGTAGGCGTCGACCCGGCCCGCCGCCAGCGAGCAGATGTCGATGGCGCACGAGCCGCCGCGCCGGATGTCGCGCACCCGCGGCAGCACCTTGGCCACGACCTCGCCCTGGCTCTCGCGGCGTGCCTTGGCGTAGCCGAACCCGGTGGCGACCAGCGCCTGCGACAGCGGCACGCCGGTGTTGCAGCGCAGCCGCTCGGCGCCGAGCCATGAGCCCTCGCCGAGCGCCGCGGTGTAGACCTCGCCGCGCTGCGGCACGTTGACGACGCCGGCCACGACCTTGCCCGCCACCTCGACGGCGATCGACACCGCCCAATCGGGCAGGCCGTACAGGAAGTTGACGGTGCCGTCGATCGGGTCGACGATCCAGCGCACGTCGCCCTCGCCCGGCGCCTCGCCCTGCTCCTCGCCGAGGATGCGGTCGTCGGGCCTGGCGGCCAGGATGCGCTCGCGGATGAGCGCCTCCGACGCCTTGTCCAAGGTGGTGACCACGTCGGTGGGGCTTGACTTGGTCTCGATCTCGCGGGACATCGTGGGCCGCTTGGCGAGCAGCATGTCGCCGGCCTCGCGGGCGATGTCCTCGGCGAGCCTCAGGAAGTCCGTCATCAGGCCACCGACTCCGGGCGCTTCCACTCCTGGCCGAGCACATGGTGGCCGAGGAAGGCGAGCACGGTCTCGTACCAGGCGACGATGTTGCCGGGCTTGAGGATCCAGTGGTTCTCGTCCGGGAAGTACAGGAACTTCGCGTCGACCTCCGTGCGGCGCAGGTCCCACCACAGCCGCAGCGCCTCCCCGATCGGCACCCGGTAGTCCTTGTCGCCGTGGATGACGAGCATCGGGGTGGTGATCTTGTCGACGGAGTTGTGCGGCGACAGCAGCTGGTAGCGCTCGCCGCCCGGCTCGCCGAACTCGCGCTGCCAGTACATCGCGGCGTCGGTGGTGCCGGCGAACTGGTCGAGGTTCCACAGCGAGGCGTGGGTGACGATGGCCTTGTAGCGGTCGGTGTGGCCGGCGAGCCAGTTGGCCATGTAGCCGCCGTACGAGCCGCCCATCGCGGCCGTGCGCTCGGCGTCGATGTCGTCCCTCTCCAGGGTGGCGTCCACGATCGCGTCGAGGTCGGCCTGGGTGCGCGGGCCCCAGTTGCCCCAGCCGCGGTCGATCATCTCCTGGCCGTAGCCGGTGGACATGCACGGGTCGGGCATGAGCACCGCATAGCCCTGCTGAGCGAGGATCCACGACTGCCAGCGCCACTGCCAGTCGTTCCAGGAGCCGAGCGGGCCGCCGTGCACGAACAGCACGAGCGGGGCCGGGTCGGCGGCGGAGGCGGTCTCGGGCACGGCGAGCCAGCCGCGGACGGTGGCGCCGTCGTCGGCGGTGGCGGTGACCTCGGCGAGCGTGCCGGGCACCTCGGGGCGCGGTGCGGGCGACGGCAGGTCGGTGACCTCGCCGGTGACGGCGTCGATCCTGGCCGGCCCGGGGGCGAGTGCGACGCCGCTGTGCAGGGCGTAGACGAAGCGGCCGTCGGGTGACGGGTTGACGTGCAGGTACGCGGCGTCGTCCCCGGTGAGCCTGGTGACCTCGCCGTCGAGCGGGACGCGGAAGACCGGGCGGCGGCCCTGGTGGTCGGCGACCAGGTAGACGGCCGAGGAGTCGGGGGCCCACTGGACGTCGGTGGGGAACGCGTCGGGCGCGTACTCGCGGCCCTGCCCGGTGGCGAGGTCGGCGATCCACAGCGTGCTGCGCGCGGAGACGTCGTAGCCGGTCCTGCGGTCGCGGGCGCAGGCCAGCCGCGTGCCGTCGGGCGAGACGGCCAGCGGGCCGCCGAAGTCGTGGCCGTCCTCGCTGAGCAGCACGCGGCGTTCGCCGGTGGCCACGTCGATGACCACCAGGTCCGTACGCGACTCACCCTTGGGCAGGTAGACCTGCCACGTGGTGATCACTGAGGCGCCGTCGGGGGTCAGCTCGAACGTGCCCTGCCGCAGCGCGTCGCCGGCGTCGGGCGTCAGGTCGCGGACGTCCTCCAGCCGGTCGGCGCCGAGCCGCGCGGCGAACAGCCGGGGCCGGCCCGGGCCGAGGTCGTGGTCCCAGTAGCGGACCGGGAACTGCTCGTGCAGGATGGCGCTGATCCCGGCGTCCTTGCGGGCCTTGCGCTTGTCGGCGTCGGCCGACTCCTCGCCGTCGAGCACGTCGGCGGAGAAGACCACCACGTCGCCCGCCGTGCGCACGGCGCCGATGCCGCCGGCCCTGCTCGCCACCTGGCGGGCCTCGCCGCCGGCGCGCGGCAGCAGCCACAGGGCGGGCACCTCGTCGGTGGCGTCCTTGACGGTCGGGTCGGGGCGGGCGGAGGTGAACAGCACGTCTCCGGCCGCGGTGAAGACGGCGGCCGATTCGCCCTTGGCCGAGCGGGTCAGCCGGTACGGCTCCCCGTCCACGGGAATCGCCCAGAGCGCGGTGCCGTACGACTTGCCGTCGGGGTTCAGAGACTGCACGGCGGAGATCAGCCTGGACCCGTCGGGGGACAGCTTGAGCGAGAGAACTCGGGGGATGGCCACATAGTCGCGTATGTCGTTGAATGCGCTCACCCGACCGAACCTACCTCGCGGCGAGGACCGCCGACATCCCCGCATAGGGTTGTCACGTGGGAATTTACGACGCCTTGCTGGTCCTCTCGTTCGGCGGCCCCGAGGGTCCCGACGACGTGATGCCGTTCCTGGAGAACGTCGTGCGCGGCCGTGGCGTGCCGCGCGAGCGGCTGCTCGAAGTGGCCGAGCACTACCAGGGCTTCGGCGGGGTCAGCCCGATCAACCAGCAGAACCGCGACCTGGTCGAGGCGCTGCGCCCGGTCGCCGGGGTGCCGGTCTATTGGGGCAACCGCAACTGGCACCCGTTCGGCGAGGACACCGTGCGCCAGATGAAGGCCGACGGGGTGCGCAAGGCCGCGGTGTTCGCCACGTCGGCGTTCGCCGGCTACTCGAGCTGCCGCCAATACTACGAGGACATCGACCGGATCTCCGTCGAGGACGGCCCCGAGCTGGTCAAGATGCGCCACTACGGCGAGCACCCCGGGTTCGTGACCGCGATGGCCGACCACACCAGGGCGGCCCTCGAGCGGCTCGGCCGCGACGACGCCAGGCTGGTGTTCACCGCCCACAGCATCCCCACGTCCATGGCCGAGACCGCGGGCCCCGAGGGCGGCCTCTACGAGGCGCAGCTGCGCAGGAGCGCCGAGCTGGTGAGCCGGGCGCTGGGCCGCACCGAGCCGTGGGACCTGGTGTGGCAGTCGCGCAGCGGGCCGCCGCAGGTGCCGTGGCTGGAGCCCGACGTCTGCGACCATCTCCGCAAGACCGACGCGCGCTCGGTCGTGCTGGTGCCGATCGGGTTCGTCTCCGACCACATGGAGGTCGTCTACGACCTCGACACCGAGGCCAGGCAGGTGGCCGCCGAGCTGGAGCTGCCGATGGAGCGGGCGGCGACGGCGGGCACGCATCCGGCGTTCGTGCGGATGGTGCGCGAGCTGATGGACGAGCCCGAACCCGTCCCCTGCCCGCTGACCTGCTGCCCGCCCCCGCGCCGGCGGCCTCAGGCGTAGGCCTTCGCGTAGGCGTCGGCGATCGACATCACCTTGTTCACGTAGTCCCACGAGTGGTTGTAGAACCAGATCGCCTTACGCAGCCGCTCGCCGCCCTGCCCGGCCTTGTTGGCGCACAGGTAGTTCGCCGCGCCGGGCACGGCGTCGTACGGGCTCCAGATGTCCTTCTTGCCGTCGCCGTCGCCGTCCACGCCGTAGTGCTTCCAGGTGGCGGGCATGAACTGCATGGGCCCGAGCGCGCCCGCGCTCGACGGCCCGTTGTTGCGGCCGTGCCCGCTCTCCACCTGCCCGATGGCGGCGAGCACCGTCCAGGACAGCCCGGGGCAGCGGGTGGCGGCGGCCTTGTAGAGCTCCAGATAGCTGCTCGGCCGGCCGACGGTGACCTGCTGCTGCGCGGGCGGCTGCCGCCGCTTGGGCGTGCGGGCGGCGGCGTCGAGCACGACGACCTGGCTGCGCTTGCCGAGCAGCTTCTTCACGCCCGTCTGGCTGATCTTGCCCTCCTTGCCGTGCAGCAGCACGGCGACGCCCTGCGCGAACCCCAGCGACCTGCCGAGGTCGGCGCTGATGAGCCCGTCCACGCCGTGCAGCCCGAGCGAGGCGGAGGCGGCGACGCGCAGCCTGGGCCCGCTGTCCACCTGGTAGACGGCGCCCAGGATCATGCCGAACTTCTTCATCGCGTCCGCGTCGGCCACCAGCTCGCCCCTGGTCAGCGCGCTCCACACGGCGGGCTGGTCGGCGACGGGCCGCGGGGTCCAGGAGCGGAACTCGGCCGGGTCCACGGCCAGCAGGTTCAGCGACGTGCCCGACACCTTGACGGCGCCGGCGTCCACCACGGCGACCTTCTGCACGTGGGCCAGCTCGCCCAGCCGGAACCTGGTCTGCTTGGGCACGGTGCCGGCCGCGACGGCGAGCACGCGCGGCGGCGTGACGGTGATGCTGGGGCCGCCCTCGCCGAAGTCCTTGACCGGCTCGGCGGTGGGCACCATCTCGTCGAGGCGCGGGGCGGGCGACTGCTGGGGCGACTGCTGGGGCGACTGTTGCGGGCGGAACCTGCGTACGGGCTGCTCCTGGGCGGTGCCGACCAGATCCTCACCCAGGACGACCACGACGCCTCCGGCCGCGGCGGTGACCACGAGCACGGCGGCGACCATGAGCATGACCGCGCGGAAGCTGGGAAGACCGGACACTCGGGACACGTTAACTCACCCCTGCGCGAAATCACTTGCCATCCGGACATACGGTGCGCAATGGTTAGCCCGCTCAAGCTCACGTAAGGGGGAAACAGCGTGGTCGGGCCTTACCGGGGACTGTTCGAAAGGCCCGGAGCGGCGGCTTTCGTCCTGGCCGGGCTCATCGGCCGGATGCCGATGTCGATGCTCGGCATCGGCGTGATCCTGCTGATCTCCACGCTCACCGGGTCGTACGCCACGGCCGGCGCGGTCGCCGCGACCACCAACCTCGCCTTCGCCGTGGCCGCTCCTCTGTCCGGGCGGCTGGTGGACCGGTTCGGCCAGAGCCGGGTGATCCCGCCGTTCGCGGTGGTGAACGCGCTCGCGCTGGCAGCGCTCATGGTCTTCGCCGGCTCCGGGCTGCCCGACTGGACGTACTACGCCTCCGGCCTGATCGTCGGGGCCACGTCGCTGTCGCTCGGCTCGATGGTGCGGGCCCGCTGGTCGGTCATCCACGGCGGTTCCGGGCGGCTGCACACCGCGTTCGCGTTCGAGTCGGTGATCGACGAGGTGGTCTTCGTCACCGGGCCCGCGCTGGTCACGGTGCTCGCGACCGCCGTGAACCCCTACGCCGGGCTCATCGTGGCGCTGGTGTGCATGCTGGGCGGCTCGCTCGCGCTGGCCGGGCAGCGCGGCACCGAGCCGCCCGTGCAGGAGATCAGGTCGTCGTCGGGGTCGCCGATCCTCATCCCCGGCGTGGCGGTGCTGGCCGGCGTCGCCCTCGCGCTGGGCGCGATCTTCGGCTCGGTGGACCTGATCACGGTGGCGTTCGCCGAGGAGCACGGCGTGAAGGGCGCCGCGGGGTTCCTGCTGGCGGCGTTCGCGGGCGGGTCGATGGTGTCGGGCCTGTGGTTCGGCTCGCGGCACTGGCGGATCTCGCTGCGGGCCAGGTTCGTACGGGCGCTCGCGCTGTTCGTGGTGGGCCTGGTGCCGATCATCTTCATCGACCACGCCTGGCTCATGGCCGCCGCCCTGTTCCTCGCCGGCTTCGCCATCTCCCCCACGCTCATCACCAGCTTCTCGCTCACCGAGCGGCTGGTGCCGCCGTCGCTGCTCACCGAGGGCATGGCGTGGATCTCGACGGCCATCGGGTTCGGCGTGGCGGCGGGCGCGTGGGCGGGCGGGCGGCTCACCGAGTCGTACGGCGCCTCCGCCGCGTACGGCTTCTCCGTGGCCGCGGCCGTCGTGGCGGTGATCGTCGGTGTCGGAGGTTCGGGTTTGCTGAGACTTCCCGAGGCTGCTTCACCCTCCGAGAGTTGATCCGCTACGGTCGGGAGATCCCTCGCAACACCCAACACACTGGAAGCACTAGTCATGTCCCGACACATCAGTTCACTTCTAGCAATCGCGGCTGTTTGCGTGACCCTTGCCCCGGCGGCGGCCATCGCCGAGGCGACCCCCGCTCCCGCCCAGGGCGCCAAGTCCACGGCCGCCAAGAAGAAGGCGGCTCCCGTTGACTGCTCCCAGGTGAAGTGCCTGGCGCTGACGTTCGACGACGGACCGGGCAAGTACGCGGGCACGCTGCTCGACACGCTCAAGAAGTACGACGCCAAGGCGACGTTCTTCCTTGAGGGCCAGTACGTGAAGAGCCGCCCCCAGTTCGTCAAGCGCATGGTCGCCGAGGGCCACGAGCTCGGCAACCACAGCTACAGCCACCCCGACTTCACCAAGAGCGACGCGGCGACGATCCGTAACGAGATCAAGAAGACGCAGGACGCGGTGAAGAAGGCCGCGGGCGTCGAGCCGAAGCTGCTGCGCCCGCCGTACGGGCTGGCCGACATCCAGGTCTCCGACGTCGCCATCGAGTTCGGCATGCCGATGATCCTGTGGACCGCGGGCTCCGCCGACTGGAGCTCCAAGAACGTCAAGGCCATCCAGAAGCAGACGCTGGCCGTGGCCAAGCCGAACGGCATCATCCTCATGCACGACTGGGTGAAGCAGACCGTGGACGGCATGCCGGCGCTGATCAAGACCCTGAAGAACAAGGGCTACCACCTGGTCACGGTCTCCGACGTGATCAAGGACCAGAAACTGGAGCCCGGCGACATCTTCCCCGTTCCCGAAGGCTGGGAGAGATGAGTATCGTTCGCGTTTAACCGGACGACTTTCGCTGGAGGGTGCTCGTGGCCTTCGTCAACTGGGCGCGCAATCAGACGGGCACCCCGGCCGAGATCCGCGTACCGGCCCGCGCCGGCGACGTCGTACGCGCCGTGCGCGACGCCGCCGGCTCCGGCCGCCGCGTACGCATGGTCGGGACGGGCCACTCCTTCACCGGAGTGGCCCTCACCGACGGCATCATGCTCAGGCCGGACGCGCTCACCGGCATCGTCTCGCTGGCCGACGACCGGGCGACCGTCCAGGCCGGCACCCCCTTACGCGTGCTGAACGAACTGCTCGCCGAGCGCGGCCTGGCCCTGGCCAACATGGGCGACATCACCGAGCAGACCGTCGCGGGCGCCGTACAGACCGGGACCCACGGCACGGGACGCGACAGCGGCGGGCTCGCCGACCAGATCGCCGAGCTGGAGATGGTGCTCGCCGACGGCACCCTGACCACGGCCTCCCCCGGCGACGACCTCTTCGACGCCGCCCGCGTGGGCCTCGGCGCGCTCGGCGTCCTGACCACCGTCACCTTCCGCGTCGAACCCGCGTTCCTGCTGCGCAACCGGCGGCGCAAACTCGCGCTCAGCGAGATGCTCGGCTCGCTCGACGAGCTGACCTCCGCCAACGAGCACCTCGACTTCTTCTGGCTGCCGCACACCGACGCCTGCCTGGTCAAGACCAACAACCGCAGCCCGGGGCCGCCCCGGCCGCCCTCCCCCGCCCGGCGCTGGCTGGAGACCGTCTTCCTGGAGAACACCGTCTTCGGCGCCGCCTGCGCGCTCGGCGCCCGGCTGCCCGCGCTCATCCCGCACATCAACGCCGTCAGCGCCTCCGCGCTCGGGGAGTCGTCGTCGGTGGACCTGTCGTACAAGCAGTTCACGGCGCGGCGCGACGTGCGCTTCCTGGAGATGGAGTACGCCGTCCCGCGCGAGCGGCTGGCCCAGGCGCTGCGCGAGGTGCGCGACCTGATCGAGCGGATGGACTGGAAGATCACCTTTCCCGTCGAGGTGCGGGTGACGCCGCCCAGCGACGCGTGGCTGTCCACCGCGTACGGGCGCGCCACGGCCTACGTCGCCTGCCACGTCTACCGGCCGACGCCGAACCCGGCGTACTTCGCGGGCGTCGAGGAGATCATGACCCGCCTCGGCGGGCGGCCGCACTGGGGCAAACTGCACACGCGGGACGCCGCGTACCTGGCCAAGGCGTACCCGCGGTTCGCCGACTTCGTCGCGCTGCGCGACCGCCTGGACCCCGGCCGGCTGTTCGCCAACGCCTACCTGGACACCGTCCTGGGCTGACCCGCCGCAACCGAGCGGCTCCTCCGTCACGTCACCGCCGGCAGGCTCGGCTCGGCCTGCGGCCGATCGCCGCCCATCCCCCCGATCAGTGCTTCCTCACACCATGCGTTCGGTAAAGAGCTTTCTCGTGAATAGACGTGAGTGCGTGTCCCGGTGTTCGTGCGACCTGCGTGACAGGCACCCTTGTAACTCGTGCCCCGACGACTCGGCCTGCCCTCCGTGTACCTCGCCGCGGCTGTGGCAACGGCTGCCACGACCGCCGTCCCCTTGGCCATGACGCCCGCCTCCGGCCTCGCCCTGCGCGACACGCCGCAGGAGCCCGCCCGCCCCTACGTCGTCACGGCCCGCGACCGCGCGGCCGCACGCGACCTCGTCGGGGAGGTGCGCTGGCGAGTACGCCGCTACTACACCTCGGCGCTGCCCGGCCTCGCGACCTTCCTCACGCCCGCCGAACTGGCCGAGCTGCGTGCCGACCCGCGCGTCCAGACGATCGAGCCCGACCGCGAGATCCACGCCATGGCCACCCGCGAACCCAGCCGCCGCGCCCCGGCCGGAGCCAAGGGTGACGGCACCACCGTGTACGTCGTGGACAGCGGGGTCAAGGTCCGCCGCGACCGGTTCGACGACCTGGCCTGGCGGGCCTTCGACGCCACCGGCGGCACCGGGCGCGACTGCCGCGGTCACGGCACCCGCGTCGCGTCCCGCGCCCACCGCGCCGCGCCCGAGGCGGGCATCGCGTCCGTACGCGTCCTCGGGTGCGCCGGCACGGGGACGCTGTCGGACGTCCTGGCCGGGCTCGACTGGATACACCGGCACGCCCGGGGCCCCTCCGTGACCGCGCTGGCCATCGACGGCGCCGACTCCCCCGCCCTGGCCAGGGCCGCCGGGTCGCTGTCGCGCTCGGGGATGTTCGTCGTGGGGACCGCCGACGGGGGCGCCTGCCACGTCACCGCCGAGGGACTCGCCTTCTCCGCCCGCGCGCCGTATCTGGCCGGACTCGCCGCCCGCCACCTGGCACTTCACCCCAATTCGGGACCGGCCGCCCTGGCCGACCGGCTCGGCTGCTCGACGGCGCGGGGCGCGATTCGCCAGAACCCGTCGCGGCCACATAACCTCCTCATGCGCGATGGCGGGCTCTAGAGGCATGGACTCCAATGTGACCGGCGTCACATCGCCCATGGGCTATCCCAGGAAGGCGATGTTCGGACATGCCGGGTACGGTGCTGGCAGGCAACCGGCACACGCGAGAGACTCAAGGGTCCGGGGGAAGAATGGCGACGCTGACGAAGGGACTCGCATGCAGGAGCTCCGACTCGTCGCGGTGAGTGAGGACGGCACCTACCTCGTGCTGGCTACTGCCGGGCGAGGGACGCGCTTCACGCTTCCCGTGGACGACCGGCTCCGTGCTGCCGTCCGCGGCAACTTCTCCCGTCTCGGCCAGTACGAGATCGAAGTGGAGAGTCCGTTGCGCCCCAAGGAGATCCAGGCCCGCATCCGCGCCGGAGAGACGGCGGAGGAGATAGCCGCGACCGCCGGGATCCCGGTCGAGCGTGTCCGCTGGTTCGAGGGGCCGGTGCTCCAAGAGCGGGAATACGTCGCCCAGCAGGCGCAGCGCGTCGCCGTACGCATGCCGGGAGAGTCAGCGCCAGGGCCCACGCTCGGCGACCTCGTGGCCGAGCGCCTCACCAGGCGTGGCGTGCCCACCGACGAGATCGACTGGGACAGCGCCAAGCGCGACGACGGCCTCTGGCGCGTCAAGCTCGGCTACGTCTGGAACGGTCACACCCGCCACGCCGAGTGGCTCTTCGACCCGCGCAAGCGCCACGTCACCCCGCACGACGACGAGGCGCTCCGCCTGTCCGCCGCCGACTTCGACCCCGAGCCGCCGGTGGTCGAGGACACCACGGTGACGCCGTTCGCGCCGCGCGTGGCCAAGCTCCAGCCGGTGCCGCCGCTCTCCTCCGAGACGCTGCCGTTCCCGTCCGTGGTACGCCGCGAGCCGGAGGAGCCGGCGGTGGGTTACGAGCCGACCGGCCGCAGCGGCGACGGCGCGTACCCGTCGTCGCGCGGCACCCGCGACTCCTCCCACGACGACGACTTCTTCGACCCGCCCGCGCCGGCCGGACCGCCCGCGGCCTCGGACACGTCCACCCGCGACGAACGCCGCCCCGCCCCCTTCGACCCGCTGACGCGCGATCCCGCGCGGCAGGAACCGGCCGCCCGCGAGCCGTTCCACCCGCCCACGCACGAGCAGCCGCGGCCCGAACCGGGCCGCGAGACCGGCTACACCCGCCCCGGCGACCCGACCCGCCGCGGCGGGTCTTCGCCATGGCTGCCCGACTTCAGCTCCGGCCGCGACCCCGAGTCCGCGATCTACGCCCCGGCCGACCGCACCCCGGTCACCGCCGAGCCCACCCGCCCGGCCGACCACACCTCAGGCGCCACCCAGCTCATTCGCCCGGCCGATCACGCACCTGTCACCGAGCCCACCGGTCCGGCGGGCCGTGACTCCGCCGCGCCCCAGAGCCGGCCCGCTGACACGCCACAGAGCGCCTCCGCCACCACCGCGTCTCCTGAGCAGGCCACCCAGCCCCGCCCCCAGGCCCCTGCGCCCGCCGCCGAGCACCTCGCACAGCAGCAGCCCATCACCACGCAGCCGGCTGCCGACGCGACGCCCGCCGTCCAGCAGCCGGCACCCGCCGCATCCCCGGCGACCGCCGCCGAAGCACTCACGCCCGCTCAGGAAATGGCGGCACCCTCACCCGAGGCCACCACCCCCGCATCCGAGCAGCCCCAGGCCACCACGGACGCCGCTGCCACGGCGACCGAGCCGACCAAGCCCGAGCCCGTCACCGCGACCGCGACCGCCGAGCCGACCACCACCACTGCGCCCCAGACCACCACCGCCAATGGGCCCGCGTCCAGCACCACCGCTGCGCCCCAGGCCACCACCGCCACTGACACCCCGGCCAGCACCGCCACTGAGCCTCAGGCCACCACCGCCGCTGAGCCCGCGGCCAGCACAACCGCTGAGTCCCAGGCCACCACCGCCACTGAGCCTGCGGCCAGCACCACCGCTGCGCCTCAACCCAACGCCGCCGCTGAGCCCCAGGTCCAGGCCACCGCCGACGCTGCCGCAACCGCCGCTGCGGCCACCTCTGCGTCGCCCGGAAGCGCGACCTCCGAGGCAGGCGAGCCCAAGACCGAGGCCGTCTCGCCAGCAGCCGAGCCCAAGACTCCGGAGGTCTCCGCGCCCGCCGAGTCGTCGGCGCCCACCGAAGCCGCCCGCGAGGCCACACCGGCGCAGGCGGCAGAGACGACGCCGACCGTGCCCGCTGGCCAGCCCCAGGCCGAGACGCCCGACGCCCAGGCCGCACCCACCGACGCTCCGGCGACCCAGGCCGCGCCCAACGACGCTCCGGTTGCCCAGGCCGTGGCCGCCGACGCTCCGGTGGTCCAAGCCGTGGCCGCCGACGCACCAGCGACCCAGCCCGTGCCCACCGGTGCCCCGGCTACTCAGGCCGCGCCCACCGATGCACCAGCGGCCCCGGCCGCGGCTGGGGATGCCCCAGCGACCCAGGCCGAGGCCGCCGACGTCTCTGCTGCCGGCACCGAGGCCGCTGCGGCACAAGACGACGCCGCTCCGCAGGCCGAGTCCATCACCTCCGAGGCGGAGAAGGCGGTCACCGTAGACACGCCCGCCGACGTTTCCTCGCCTGAGCCCGCCGCCGCTTCCGTACAGGAGCCGACGGCTCAGCCCACCGCCGGCCAGGAGCCGACGCCCGCCGCCGAGCAGGCGCCGACCGCCCAGCCCACGTCGGCCGAGCCCACCGACGCACAGCCCGCGAACACGGGCGAGGCGCCGAGCACCGTCGAGGCGACCGCCGCGAGCCGGCCCACACCCGCGAGCCAGGCGGCGTCCGCGAGCCGGGCCACCGGCGCCGAGCAGACCTCCAGCGCGGACGAGCCTGCCGCGCCCGAGAAGTCGGCCGCTCCCGAGCCGTCCGAGAAGGCGGCCGCTCCCGAGCCGGAGAAGACCCAGGAGCCGGCGGCCGTGGCCGAGCAGCAGGACGCCGATCGTGGGAAGAAGGCCGCGGAGCCCGTCCAGGAGCCGAAGCCGCGTCCGGCGCCCAAGCCCAAGCCCGCCCCTCCTGCGGTCCCGGCCGCACGGGCGGGCAAGGACGACGGCAAGGAGGAGCCCGCCGTCCCGGTGCCCGCGCCGAAGCCCGCTTCGGGCCGACGCAAGGGTTCGAGGGGCCGCCGCGCGTCCGTTCCGACGTGGGACGAGATCATGTTCGGCGCCCGCCGCCAGGACTGACCGCTCCGCACCAGGCCAGGGAAAACCCCTCCACGGCCAACCCACCCAAACCCAGCACCACCCGCACAAGCCAGAACCCGGACCAACAACGCACCACCCGGCCAACGCCCACGTGGCCACGGCATCACCCGGACAACGTCGGTGCCCGAGCCCGGTGTCCAGGCGCTCGCGCACCCGAGACCGTCGGCGCCACAGCGCAGCGGCACGCGAACGCGCCCGCGCGTGGACACGTCTGAAGCGGAACGCTGCTGCGAGCGAAGGCACCCGCACCATGTCCGGCCCGCCTCAGGGCACCGCCGCCCATCCTCCTGCCGCCCGGACCATCGCGCGCGATGACCACCGCCGGACGCCGGCCATCCCCGCTCGAACCTCCGCCCCCAGCCCCGCATCGTCCCGGCGTGTCCGAATCCTGCGCATGCCGACCGCTCACGGCATCACCTCGATGCCGGGGGTGGGATCAGGAGCGGCGGAGGGGATCGCCTCCCGCCGTCCCATCCTCGTCAGCGCTCTGGTTGAGGAAGGGGGCGAGCCATTCTGGGGTCACTTCGGTGGAGAGGTCGACGGCCTGCGTCATCGAGACGTCCATGGCCGAGTAGCCGCCCTTGCCCGCGCCCACGCCGGCGATCAGCGTGAGCACCCCGGCGCGCCGCTGGAACCAGGTCTGGCGGAGTCGCCAGCCCACCACGGCGCGGCGTTCGACCACGGCCTGTGCGCGCCGGAGCGACCCTGACCGTACGGAGAGCCGGCGGCCGTCGTAGCCGTGGCCGAGCGAGGCGTACCGGTCGAGGCCGAGCGGGACGCCGCCGGCGGCGAGCAGCAGGGTAACGATGAGGAGCATCCACCAGATCATCGTCCCGAGAACCCACACGCCGACCGCGCTCACCAGGGCCGCCGCCGCCCAGGGGGCGATCGCGCGGAACAGCCGCCGCTGCCGGGCCACGGGCGGGTGGGGACGCAGCTCGCCCCGGTAAGGGCCGATCGCGTCGCCGGTGACCTGGAAGGCGACGTTACGCGGTACGTCGGGCAGGAGCTGCCCCCGCGTCTCCGAGTCGCCGAGCCCCGTCACGATCGCCCACGCGCGGACGACCCCGGCCCAGCGTTCGGCGAGGCCGTCGACGATCTCGTAGCCGCGTACGCGCTGGAACTCCAGCGACACGCTGCGCCGGTTGATCAGCCCGCGCTCGGCCACCAGGTAGCCGTCGCGGCGCTTGAGGCGGAAGTTCCAGTTGAAGACGGCGTACATGACCCCGCCCGCGAACGGCATCGCCAGCACGAGCAGCACCGCGACCACGAGCAACAGGTACGGGTGGTCCCAGAGCCACTGCCCGGCGTTCCAGGCGGCGTCCCGGCCGAAGCCCAGCTCGTCGCCCCACTGGAACGCCAGCCCCACGGCACCGCCGGCGAAGGCGAAGGGGGTGAGGAGGTACGCGCCGGACAAAGGCCCGTACAGCAGCCACTTCCTGGGTACGGCGAAGATCGTGCGTTCGGCGGGCTGGGCCGGCTCATAGGCCTGGGCGCCGGGGGTCGCCGGTGCGGACGTGCGGCGGAGGAGGACGGCTTTGAGGCGTTCGGCCTCGTCGAGGGTGACGCCGGCGAGCTTGGCCTCCTCCTCGTCGCCGCTCGCCCCCGTGTCGATCTTGAGCACGGCGAGGCCGAGCAGCCGGTGCATGGGCGGGGTGGAGACGTCGACGCCGCGGATGCGTTCCAGGGGGATGGTCCTGATCGAGCGGCTGATCAGCGACTGCTTGGTCTCCAGGCGGTCGCCGACGATCTCGTACGTGAACGTCGCCCAGCGGACCACTGCGTACACCACGGCGGCGACGACTCCCACCGCCGCGAAGCCGTACGACCTGGCCGAGAAGCCGCCCACGAACAGCACGCCCACCAAGGGGAGGAGGAGGGAGGGCAGCATGCGTACGGGGTCGATCAGCAGCACCTTGGGACTGAGCCGCTGCGGCGCCCGCCCCGGCTGGGGGTAGGGGTACGGCCCCCCGGGCCCTTCCCACGGCCCCCGCTCCCCACCCGCTCCAGGAGGCGGCACCGGCTGACCGCCAGTAGGCGGCATCGGCTGACCGCCGGGCGGATGAGGGACCCCCATCTCCGGAGGCGGCGGCACCGGCCCCTGAGGCGGCGGCACCGGACTCTGCGAGCCCCCGTTCGGGGCCTCGCGGTCGTCGTCGGATGGCGGGTGGTCCGGGGTGCCGGGGTGGGGGCCGGTCATGTGGCGTCGTCCCGAAGTTGCTCGGCGCGGTGCGCGAGCTGCTCGGCCAGGCCCGCCGCCACGTGGAAGTCGAGGCCCTTGATGGTGGAGGAGCCGGCGTGGGAGGCCGTACGGATCTCAAGGGTGGCCAGGCCGAGCATGCGCTCGAACCAGCCTTGCCCCTTGTCGACCGTCTGGATGCGGCTCACGGGCACGAACACCCACTCCCTGGTCAGGAACCCCGACCTGGCATAGACGACGTCGCCTGACAGCTCCCAGCGGTGCACGGCGTACCGTACGAACGGCTCGGCCACCAGGAACGGCAGCACCACGACGAGGACCGCCACGGGCAGCAGCCACGAGTGTTCAGCGAACCAATCGGGCACCCATGACCACCCGCTCCCGCCCACCCACGTGGACACCAGCAGCGCACCGCCCATGAAGAACGCGAACGCGATCAACGATTCGAGGAGCCACAACCTGATCGCCTTGGGCGAGACGCGGTTCGCCGGATCGCGCAGCGGGCCTGTTGACGTCACAAGCCCAGCTTAGGGTGCGAACCGGGCAGGCGATCAGTTCACCTGCGGTACGAATCCACCGCCTCACCCGATATCCGGGCCTACCATCCCGTCTCGCTCATCCGCCGGACCGGGGAGGTCCCGGGGCGGGTGGTAAAGATCCCCGGTGCGGCACGGCGTGTCGGGTCGGACGGGCGCCGGGTGCGGTGCCATGCTCGGTGGCGGCCAACCGCAGGCTGTCGAGCTTGGCCACGTCGGCGGCGCCACGTTCGTGCCAGCCAGGCCCGGCAAGCGCGTGACCGCACCATTGCGCGATCGCCTCACGCAACGTGGCAGCCGCCGTCCGCGGAGACGCCCCCACCGCGGGAAGCCCCGGAGATAGAGCCCCCGGAGACGGAGCCCCGTAGACAGAGGCCCGGAGACAGAGGCCCGGAGACGGAGCCCCGGTGATTGCGCACCGGAGCGGTTCCGCTACCCTGCTGTGCGAGCTGGCACACCTGGTTTTCTGCTGAACGCCCGGTCCGAAACCTATGTCCCTTTTCGGGCGGTTGGCCGGGGGACCTCCCCATCGCCCCCCTACGCGATGAACTCGCAGGTAGCAAGGCTGTATCGGTCCGTGAGACGGAGCCCCGCGAGACCTCCTCATGCCCCGTTCATGTGGTCAACTTCACTACCCGGATGCCGTCATTCTGGCTGTTTTCGGATCCTTTACCGACCACGGACCATCGAGAAACGGTCTGCGCACCGCCGAGACCCGCGTAGCATCGTCCGGCATGGGGCTGTGTAACACGGCATCACGCGTGCGACGCGTCACCGCCACTGTGACGGCGGTGGGTGTCGCGTTCGCCTTGTCAGGTTGCGGCAGTCTCGGTTTCATCGGCAGATCACAGGCGAAGGACATCGCGGAGATCAACGTCACGAGTCCTGAGCTGCGCGAGGGCAAACCGCTGCCGCGCGAATACTCCTGTCACGGCGACCAGGGCAGCCCGCCGCTGCGCTGGTCGAGCCAGCCGCTGTCCGAGGCGAAGTCGATCGCGATCGTGGCCGACAGCCACACGGGGTCCGATTCGGCCGTCCACTGGGTGATCTACAACATCCCGGCGACCACGACCGAGCTCGGCCCCAACGCCGCCGCCGACCCGCCTGAGGGCTCCGGTCAGGCGACGGTGACCAGCGGGCGGGCCGGCTACGAGCCGCCCTGTGAGGAGAAGGCAAGCTATCGGTTCACCGTCTACACGCTGGACGACAAGGTCGAGAGCGCCGAAGGCTCGGAGCTCCCGCAGATCTTGAAGCAGATCGCGAACCAGACCATCGCCCGGGGGCGGCTCACGGCGGTGAACATCGAGTGAACACCCGAACACGGCATGTGGTGCCGGTGTACCAATTCTTCACGTAGGGTGTGACAACTCTCATAGTGGTCCGACACAATCAGATCCAATCGTTAGGCACTGGTGATCAAAGGGGGCAGATCGCGTCGATGGCCGCGCGATCTCATCGGTGCCAGAGGGAGGCCATGGCTTTGAGGGTGGTGCAATGATCGCGGTCGTAGTGAGCTTGGTCGCTGTCGTGCTCCTCGTGCTCGTCGTCGTGGCACTGGGCATGCGTTCGATGAACCGCAGGGAGAGCTCGCTTCCTCCGGAACGGCTGAAGGAGATGGCCGAGAAAGAGGAGCAGACCCAGACTCGTTCGACGGACGAGTTCGCGAAGCATGAGCCGCGGATGGCCAACTTCAGCCCCGATTTCAGCCCCATAGACGAGCCGAAAACCAAGCCGGTCCGCACCGGTCAGCGTGGCCGTCGTGGCGTCGACGAGTGGGGCAACCCCACCAACGACGACGATGACGAGGAGTTTTGGGCCAGCATCCGCAGTGACGCGGAGGAGGGCGGGTTCGGTGCGGGTGGCACCGTCGCCGCCAGAAAGGCCGCCTCCCGTCCTGTCGAGCGCCCGTCCGAGCGTGAGCGTCCCGCCGAGCGCGAGCAGCAGCGTCCCGCCGCCCAAGCCGACCGGCCCACCGACCGGCCCACTGATCGGCCCACTGATCGGCCCGCAGCGCGGCCCGGCGGACGTTCCTCCGGGCGTCCCGCCGAGCGGTCCGGTGAGCGCCCCGCCAAGCGGCGTCCCGCCAAGCCGCAGCCCGCCGCCTCCGTCGACCCCAACGCGGCCACCGTGCAGGCCCCGCTCCCTCAGCGCCAGCCCGCCGCCGCCAACCTCGCCGACCTCGTGGAGCCGCAGAAGCGGGCCAAACCCTCGCAGTCCGAGCTGGCCGACCAGCGCACGGTGACGTTCGCGGCGCCCACCGCCGATGTGATGAGCATCCTCGCCCCCGGCGCCCAGCCGGTGCCGGCCCCCACGCCTCCCGAGCCCGCCACGAGCCCTGCCACGAGGCCCGCCCCGAGGTCCACCACGAGGCCCGCCCCGGTGGCCTCCAGCGGCGTCTCCTCCAACTACCCCGCCACGGGCGGCGGCTACGGCGCGGGTTCGGCGAGCGGCTCCTATCCCGCCACCCCCGCGGCGACCGGCAGCGGCTCGTTCCCCGCGGTCAGCCCCACCTCCAGCGGCAGCTTCCCGGCCGCTCCCGCCGCGCCGATCCACGGCGCCCCGACGAGCGACCCGTTCCCCGCCTACGGGGGCACGCACGGCGGCACGCCCGACCCGCTCGACCCCTCCTACGGCAGCACCGCGCGGCCCGGCAGCACGTCCGGCTCGTGGCCCGCCGCCTCGCCCGACATCCTCGACGACCCGGCGCCGAACGACACCCCCTACGGCGGGGCCAGCTCCTGGCCGGCGTTCGAGCAGCCCGCCGCGCGCTCGTCCTACCCCACCTCCTACGAGGTGCGCTCCGGCTACGCCGTGGCCGACGACTCCGACCCGCTCACGAGCCCCTCCCCCGCCACCGGCACCCCGACCGTGCCGGGCCGGGCGGTCTCCAACTACGACGTGCTCTCGGCTCCCACGCCGCCTCCGGCGCAGCCGGCGTCCCCGTTCGCGGTGGGTGCGTACGAAACGGGTGACATCACCACCAGCCCGGCGGCGTCCTGGCCGGAGCCTCCGGCGCCTGAGGGCGGCTGGCCCGCGTACGGCGGCGGCCAGGAGAAGGAGGGCGGCCGCGGCAGCCACCGCAGGTCGGCCCCCGAGCAGGACCTTCCGCACGACTATTACAGATGATCTTTCGTACCCATTAATCCGTAAAACCAGCGTGACGCCCCCCTAAAGCGGGGGAGACGGAGCAATAGGGTTTGCTCCATGTTCCGCGACACGCAGAGTAGCTGGCTGAGCACCCTCCGATATGACGTGCCGGCCTCGCTCGTGGTTTTCCTCGTCGCGGTGCCCCTCTCCCTGGGCATCGCGATGGCCTCGGGAGCGCCTCTCGTCGCCGGGCTGATCGCCGCCGTGGTCGGCGGCGTCGTGGCGGGCTCCCTGGGCGGCTCGGCGGTGCAGGTGAGCGGCCCCGCCGCGGGCCTGTCGCTGGTGGTCGTGGACCTCGTGCACACCTACGGCTGGCGGGCCACCTGCATGATCACCCTGCTGGCGGGGGCCGTTCAGCTCGTGCTCGGGGTGTTCAAGGCGGCCAGGGCCGCGCTGATGGTCTCGCCGGCCGTCATCCACGGCATGCTGGCCGCCGTAGGCGTGATCATCGCGCTCGCCCAGCTGCACATCGTGCTCGGCGGCAGCTCCCAGCGCTCGGCGGTGGCCAACCTGGTGGAGCTGCCCGGCCAGATCGCGAACCTGCACGGGCACAAGGTCGCCGTCGGCGTGCTGACGATCCTGGTGCTGGCGCTGTGGACGCGGCTGCCCAAGCCGGTCAAGGTGGTGCCGGCGCCGCTGGCGGCGTTGTTCGCGGCGGCGGTCACCGCGTGGGCGTTCGGCTGGGACGTGACGCGGGTCGACCTGTCCGACAGCGTGACGGAGTGGGCCTTCCCCGTGCTGCCGCAGGGCGACTGGCACCTGGTGGTGGCCGCGGTGCTGCTGGTGGCGCTGCTCGCGGGCTGCGAGTCGCTGCTGTGCTGCGTGGCCGTGGACGGCCTGCACACCGGCCGCAGGGCCGACCTCGACCAGGAGCTGACCGGCCAGGGCGTGGCCAACATGGTCACCGGCGCGCTCGGCGGGCTGCCGGTCGCCGGGGTGATCGTGCGCAGCAGCGCGAACGTGCAGGCGGGCGCGCGTACCCGGTGGTCGGCGATTCTGCACGGGGTGTGGGTGCTGGTGTTCGCGTTCGGCTTCGGCTGGACGATCACGCTGATCCCGCTGGAGGCGCTGGCGGCGCTGCTGGTCTTCATCGGCGTGCAGATGGTGAACCTGGGCCACATCAAGAAGGTGCACGGGCACGGCGAGGTGCCGGTGTACGTCGTGACGATGGTCGCGGTCATCCTGCTCGGGCTGGCCGAGGGCGTGCTGGCCGGGCTGGCGCTGGCCGCGCTGCTGGCGCTGCGCCGCCTCACCATGGTGACCGTGCTCAAGCGGGAGGACCGCGAGGGCCGGCTGCGGGTGACGATCTCGGGGTCGCTGACGTTCCTCGGCGTGCCGCGGCTGACCCACGAGCTGCGGGCCGTGCCCACCGGCGCCCACGTGGACCTCGACCTGAACATCGACTTCATGGACAACGCGGCCTTCGAGGCCCTGCACTCCTGGCGGCTCGACCACGAGCGCACGGGCGGCACGGTGGACATCGACGAGCTGCATGACGAGTGGTACACGCTGGCCGCGAGCGGGGGACGTACGCTGCCGAAGAAGTCGCCGCTGAAGGCGCCCGACCGGTCGTGGCTGCCGTGGGCGCACCGGCGCCGCGCCCCCGCCGAGCCGCCTGACAGCGTGGGGGCCGAGTGCCAGCTCACCGCGGGCGCGCGCGAATACCACCGCCGTACGGCGCCGCTCGTGCGCCCGATCTTCACCGAGCTGGCCCGCAAGCAGCAGCCGTCGCACCTGTTCATCACCTGCGCCGACTCCAGGATCGTGCCCAGCCTGATCACCGCGAGCGGCCCCGGCGACCTGTTCACCGTGCGCAACATCGGCAACCTCGTCCCCCGCAGGGGCGCCGAGCCGCACGACGACTCGGTGGTGGCCGCCATCGAGTACGCCACGCAGGTGCTGAACGTCCGGACCATCACGGTGTGCGGGCATTCGGGGTGCGGGGCCATGGCGGGGGTGCTGAGCGGCGGCGTGCAGGCGGGCAGCCTGCCGGGGCTGCGCCGGTGGCTGCGGCACGGGCACCACAGCCTGGCCACGTTCATCGAGCTCGAAGGCGACCGGCTGCACAGCGGGGCGCTGGACGTGCTGTGCCGGGTGAACGTGCAGCAGCAACTGGAGAACCTGCGGACGTACCGGAAGGTGGACGAGCTGGTCAGGGCGGGCAAGCTGGAGCTGGTCGGGCTGTACTTCGACATCGGCTCGGCCCGCGTGCACATGGTGCCGCCGCTGCGGCCCGCCACCCCGTACGTCGGCATGCCCGCCCGCCGGGTGATGACCGCCGATCGCCGCGTTCTGGGTAATCCTCCGCAGACCGGGCGCGGCGCGCGCGGTTAAGGTCGCGGTGCCAGCGAGGTTCGGCCGTCTGCCCACGGCGTCTGCCCACGGCGTCTGCCCACGGCGTCTGCCCACGGCGTTCCTCGTGACGCCGGTCCTGGCTCCCAGGGGCCGGAGGGGCGGAGGTGCCTCGTTCGCCACGCCCTGTCGCGGTTCGTCGCGGCGGGGTGCCGACGGTGGCGCGATGTTCGGGACGATCACCTCCGCCCCTCGTCGCCCCTCGTCGCTCCTGGCGGGGCATGCTGGAGGGATGACCGCGTTCCAGCATCCCCGTTTCGCGCAGGCGTACGTACGGGCGTCCGAGCTCGCCGACCGGCGCGGCGCGTACGCGCACCGCCACCGCCTGCTGGCGGGCCTGCACGGCCGGGTGATCGAGATCGGCGCCGGCAACGGCCGCAACTTCCCCCACTACCCGCCGTCCGTCACGGAGGTGCTGGCGGTGGAGCCGGACGACACGCTGCGCGCCCACGCGGTCGCGCAGGCCAGGTCGGCGCCGGTGCCCGTGTCGGTGGTGCCAGGTCACGCCGACGCGCTTCCGGCCGGCGACGGCACGATGGACGCGGCGGTCGTGTCGCTGGTGTTGTGCTCGGTGCCCGCGCAGAGCCGGGCGCTGGCGGAGATCGCACGCGTGCTCGCCCCCGGCGGGCGGCTGCACTTCTACGAGCACGTACGCTCCCCGCGCCGCGCCACCGGCCTGCTGCAGGACCTGCTCACCCCGGCCTGGCGCCGGGCGGCGGGCGGCTGCCACCCGAACAGGGACACGGTGGCGGAGATCGTACGGGCGGGCTTCGAGGTGACGGAGATCGACCGCTTCCCCTTCGCCCCGCAGCCCCCGATCCCGCCCCTGACCCATGTCCTCGGCACCGCCGTCTTCAAGGACTGATCAGCGCAGCTTGCCGAAGAACCGCCGCATGTCGTCCACGAGGAGGTCGGGCGCGTCCTGGGCGGCGAAGTGGCTGCCCCGGTCGTAGACGTTCCAGGAGACGATGTTCTTGTGGTCGCGCTGGGCGAACGTCCTGATCGACTGGTAGTCCCAGGCGAAGTTGGCCAGGCCGAGCGGCACCGTCGTCGGCTCCGGCACGCTGGTGCCCCGGCCGTTGGTCTTCTGGGTGGCGGAGGCGGTCGCCGCGTCCTCGTAGTAGAGCCGGGCGGCTGAGGCGGCGGTGTTGGTCAGCCAGTAGATCATCACGTGGGTGAGCACGACGTCGGGGTCGAGCGGGCCGAGGAGCTGGGCGTGCCAGCCCAGCAGGCCGGCGGGCGAGTCGGCCAGGGCGTGCGCGAGGGTCTGCGGCTCGGTGGACTGCAGCTTGTCGTAGGCGCCCCTGTTCTCGGTGAACCACTTGGCGAAGTCGAGCTTGCCGCGCTCGTCCTCGGTGAGCTGCTCCATCTCGGCCGGGTCGCCGGAGGGGAAGGAGAAGACCTGCGTGACGTGCACGCCGACGACGTGCTCCGGGTCGGTGCGGCCCACCTCGGGCGAGACGAGCGAGCCCACGTCGTTGCCGGCCGCGCCGTAGCGGTCGTACCCGAGCCTGCGCATCAGCTCGGCCCAGGCACGGGCCACCCGAAAGCGGTCCCAGCCACGCTCCTTGGTCGGGCCCGAGAAGCCGAAGCCCGGCAGCGACGGGATGACCAGGTGGAACGCGTCCTCCGGGTCGCCCCCGTGGGCCCGGGGGTCGGTGAGCGGGCCGATCACCTCCAGCCATTCGGCCACCGTGGCCGGCCAGCCGTGGGTCAGGATCAGCGGGGTCGCGTCCGGCTCCGGCGAGCGCACGTGCAGGAAGTGGATGGTCTGGCCGTCGATCTCGGTGGTGAACTGCGGGTACGCGTTCAGCCTCGCCTCCCATGCACGCCAGTCGTAGTCCGTGCGCCAGTGCTCGACCAGCTGCTTGACGTATCCGACCGGGACGCCGTACTCCCAGCCGGGCGGCACCGGGCCGGCCGGAGTGGAGTCGTCCGGGGGCAGCTCCTCGGCCCAGCGGGTGCGTGCCAGCCGCTGCTGGAGGTCATCGAGGTCGTCCTGGGGGACGTCGATCCGGAACGGGACGATGTCGTTGCTCATGAGACCAAGCTAGACACCGAACAGGCACAGTCCCTTCCTAATGGACCGGCAGACCGCGGAACGTGCTGGAAACCTCGGCGCGGCTGCTGCGCCTGCTCTCCCTCCTGGGTCAACGCCCTGCAGCGGTGCGCCGTCGCCGTGCCCAGGGACGCCGCCTCTTGAGACGGCCGGTGGTGGTCAGCCCAGGACGGGGAAGTTGCCGCGGAAGGTGCCGCGCGGGTCGCGGGCGCGCTTGATGGCGCGGAGGCGGTCCAGGGTCTGCGGGGTGAAGGCGGCGGCGGCGCGTTCGCCCGGCGCGAGGAAGGTGAACGGCTTGCGGCCCGTCGTGTGCGGGATGAGCGGGCCGGTGATCTGCCGCATGCGGTCGCGTACGGCGGCGCCGCCATCGGCCCCTGGGATGCCGAACAGGTACAGCGCGAACGGCTCCTCCAGGTGACCCGCGGGGGTGCCGGACGGGCGGGCGAGGGCGCCGCCGAGGTGCCGGACCTGGACGCTGAGCAGCGGTTCGATGGGGCGTTCCAGCAGGGCGGCCGCCACCTCATCGCTCAGGCCGGTCAGGAGCTCGGCCCGCGAGCAGCCCGGGCCCGGGTCGGTGGGCTCGGCGGTGATGGAGCCCAGGCGGTCGACCGGCAGCACGGCGCGGGAGTCGGAGAGCGTGCCGCCGATCTTCTCCAGCGGGCGCAGCAGGGTCTCCGCGTCGGCGGCGTCACCGAGGAAGGTCACGTCGACCGCGACCATCGGGGCGGCGCCGGGGAAGTGCAGGAGTTCGTACCAGACGGTCAGCTCCTCCGGGGCGGTGCCGGTGATCTGCCGGTAGACGTCCAGGACGGCCGGGGCCTTGGCGGCCGGCCACAGCAGGCGCCCGCCGTACAGCGTGGGCGCGGGGTGCAGGGCGAACTCGGTGGCGGTGACGACGGCGAAGTCCCCGCCGCCGCCGCGCAGCGCCCAGAACAGGTCGGGGTCGCTCTCGGCGGTCACCCTGGCACGGTCGCCGTCGGCGTTCACGACCTCGAAGGCGCGCACGCTCTGGGCGGCGAAGCCGTGCTTGCGGCCGAACCAGCTGAGGCCGCCACCGAGGGTGTAGCCGGTGACGGTGACCGCGGGGCTGCTGCCGGCCAGGCCGGTGAGTCCGTACGGGCTCGCCGCCGACAGGACGCGCCCCCACGAGACGCCGGCGCCCGCGCGGGCGATCCGCTCGTCCGGGCGGACGTCGAGCTCGTCGAGGCGGCCGGTGCGCAGGAGGATCACCTCGCCGGTGTTGCCACTGGCTCCGTGGCCGCTGGGCTGGGTCGCGACGGTGAGCCCGGTCAGGCGGGCGTACCGGACCAGGGCCGCCACGTCGTCGGCGTCGGCCGCCTCCACGACGGCCCGTACGGGCTGCTCGACCGCCAGGTTCCAGGGCCGCCGCGCCAGGTCGAAACCCTCGTCGCCCGCCACGAGCACCCTGCCGCGCAGTTCGTCCTTGATGTTCATGCTTTCCCGCCCCTTGTGATCGTTGACGGCTCCACCGTGCCGGACCGCGTCTGGGATCGAGCTGGGGTCGAGTTGAGGTGCCCTAGAGTGAGGTCCGGCATACCGGGGGAAAGGGTCATGACGGGGTTGGAGTTCCGGCTGTTCGGGCCGCTGGAGGTGACCGGCGGCGACCGGATCGTGCTGGATCTCGGCACACGCAAGCAGCGCGCCCTGGTGGCGATGCTCGCGCTGGAGCCCGGCCGGGTGGTGTCGCTCGACCGGCTGATCGACGAGCTGTGGGCCGGTGAGCCGCCTGCCGGGGCGACCCGGACGTTGCAGGCGTACATCGCGCACCTTCGCCGGGTCCTGGAGCCCGGACGCCCGCCGCGCACCCCGCCCGGCGTCCTGCTGACCCGCGACCCTGGTTACCTGCTGGCCATCGCGCCGGGGCAGGTCGATCTGTGGCGCTTCACCGCCTGGGCGGACGAGGGCCGCGCGGCGCTGGCTCAAGGCGCGCATGAAAGGGCGGCCGGCGTCCTCGGCCGTGCCCTCGATCTGTGGCGTGGCGATCCGCTCGGGGAGTTCGCCGGTGAGGAGTTCGCCCAGCCCGTCGTCGCCCGGCTCGCCGAGACGCGCGTGACGGCCATGGAGGACCGCTTCGACGCCAGGCTGGCCCTGGGCGAGAGCGCCTCCCTGATCCCCGGCCTCGAGGCGCTCGTGGAGCACCAGCCGTACCGGGAGCGTGCGTGGTCGTTGCTCGTGCTCGCGCTCTACCGGTCAGGCCGGCAGGCCGACGCGCTGGCCGCGCTGCGCCGCGTACGCACCCGCCTGGCCGACGACCTCGGCCTGAGCCCCGGACCCGGCCTGCGCGAACTGGAGCAGGCCGTCTTCGGCCAGGCACCGGATCTGCGCCCTCCCCCGCCGGTCTCCGTGACCGAGCCCGTGCCGGAACCGGGCGAGGTCGGTCTCATCGCACGCTCAGGCCAGCTGGAGCTGGTGCAGCGCCTGCTGGGCGAGGCGCGGCGCGACCGGGGCGGCGTCGTCCTGGTCACCGGAGAGGCGGGAATCGGCAAGACCCGGCTCGTGCACGCCGCCGCCGACCTGGCCGCCGCACGCGGCTTCCAGGTCGTATGGGGGCAGTGCGTGGACGGCACCGCACCGGCCTACTGGCCATGGCGGCAGATCCTGCGCGAGGCCGGTGACGGCTCAGGGCTGCTGTCCGGCGGGGCGCCCGATCCAGAGCAGGACGTGTTCGGCCTGTACGAGCAGGTCGCCGACGTCCTGACGCGGCAGGAGACGCCGACGGTCGTCGTCCTGGACGACCTGCAGTGGGCGGACGTCTCCTCGCTGCGGCTGCTGAGCTTCGTCGCGCAGGCGGCCGTACGGCACCGCCTGCTCGTCCTCGTCACCTGCCGCCCCGAGCCGGGCGACCATCCCGGCGCGCTGCGCGACACCCTCGCCGTGCTGTCACGAGCCGGCGAACGCGTGGAGCTGCGCCCGTTCACCGCCGGTGACGTGGCGTCCTACCTGCGCGCCAAGCGGATCGCCGAAGAGCCAGGGCTGGTAGGAACGCTGCTGGAAAGGACCGGCGGCAACCCCTTCTACCTCGGCGAGCTCCTGCGGCTGCGCGGAAGCGAGCAGGCGGTGCCCGACGGCGTACGCGACGTCATCGAACGCCGCGTCGCCCGGCTGCCCGAGGAGACCCGCGCCCTGCTCCGCGCGGCCTCGGTCGCCGGCCGCGACGTCGGCGCCGGCCTGCTGGAGAGCGTGACCGACAGCACGGCGGAGCAGGTGATGACGTCCCTGGAGCCCGCCGTCGCGACGGGACTGCTCGTCGAGCCGCCGGACGGGGCCGACTACCGCTTCGCCCACGCCCTGGTCAGGGAGGCACTCTACGCCGGGCTCGGCCGGCTGGCGCGATCCCGCCTGCACCTGCGCGTGGGCGAGGCCCTGGAGCCCGTCCTGCCGGAATCGGAGTCGGCCATCCTGGCCCACCACTTCACCCAGGCCGTCCGGTTGGGCGGGGCGGACAAAGCGGTCAAGTACGCCTCCCGCGCCGCCCGGCACGCCGCCGGCCAGCTCGCGCACACGGAGGCCGTCGACTTCTGGACGATGGCCCTGTCGGCACTGCCGCCCGGCCGGGACGGCGAACGGGCCCGCCTGCTCACCGAACGCGGCCAGGCCCACCGCGCCGTCGGCCGGCCACAGGAGGCACGCGGCGACTGGGAGGAGGCGATCCGCCTCGCCCGGACGATGGGCGATCGGGAGGCGCTGATCCCCGCGGTCACCGCCGCCGGCGGGCCTTCCCTGTGGAACTGGCGCGCGTACGGCGTGGTCGACGACGCCATGGTGACGGTCATCGAAGAGCTGCTCGACGGGCCGCTCATCGACCCCGACCGTGCCACGCTGCTGGGCGCGCTGGCGCTGGAGCTGCACTACGGGCCGCGCGGCGCCGAAGGCGAACGCCATGCCGCCGAAGCCGTCAGGATCGCCAGAGACGTCGGGGACGTCCCCCTGCTGGCCAGGACGATGAACAACTACCTGCTCGCCGCGTTCCGCCCCGGCCGCAACGCCGAACGCCGCGCCGTGGCCGCGGAACTGGCCGCCCTGCCCGGCCTGCCGGTCAGCGGCGAGGTGATGGCGCGGGTCTTCCTGATGTCCTGCCTGCTGCGCGACGGCGACCTGACAAGCTGGGACCGGGAGCTGGCCCGCTGCGAGACGCTGCTGAAGGCGGCGCCGCGTCCTGAGCTGGAGTCGATGGTCCGCATCGCCCAGACCGCCCGCGCCACCCTCGACGGCAGGTGGGACGACGCGGAGGAGCTGCTCGCCGAGTACGGCGACCTGCGGTTCGGCGCAACGCTGTGGGGCCGGTCGTTCCGGCGCCTGGTGACGACATACACCTGCCGCCGCGCCCAGGGCCGAGTGCCCGAGATCCTGGACGACCTGACAACCGCCGCCGACGCCCCCGACCTGATCCCCCTGCGACCGCTCGCCATACTGGCGGCCATAGAGGCGAACCGTCCCGAGCTGGCCCACGACCTGATGGCCCGATGGGGCACCGACATCCCCGACGATTGGACCACCGACTTCCTTCTCCCGATCTGGGCCCTCATCTCCGCCCACCTCGGCACCCCGAACCCCCGCGATCTGTACGACCGCCTGATCCCGTACGCGGACCAACTCGTAGTGGCCGGAATGGGCTCCGCCTGCTGGGGCTCGACCCACCACATCCTGGCCCGCCTGGCCCACCGCCTGGGCGACGACCAAGCAGCCCAAATGCACACCCACGCAGCCCAACAAGCCACCACCGCCGTCGATCTTGTCAGTGGCGGCACTTACACTCCCCGCTCATGAGCAACGAGGAGACTCGCACCGTACGCCTGACGGTTGAAGTTCAGGACTGTGGTGTCGCTCACCTGCTGGACAAGGACCTCGACGGGTATGCCGACGTACCGGCCCAGTCCATCGGACTCATCGAAGTCAAGCAGGGGTATGCCACCCTCCAGATCACTCACCAGTGGGGTCCGGCCAACTTCACCGTGACAGTCGCCGGCCGAGACCCCGGGGCAGATCTCGCTACCTACGACGACATCGTGGAAATCGGCTACGTGTCCATGTCGGGCGAAGCGGAGATGACGGGGTTCACCTTCGACGAGGCTGTGATGTGTCCCCTTCCCCCGCTTCAGGCCGGGCCTGGAACGTACCGCATCCGGTATCACGTCAAGGGCTTGGATCTGGAGGGCACGGATGATGCTGTCGATGACCACTACCTTCAGATATGGCCCGCCCCCCTTGAGGAGCCCGCTGTGGTCAAGGCCACGAGCAAGGCTTCTGAGTACTTTCTCGACCCGGAGAAGTTCGAGCGCGACCGAGGACTGTGAGCTGCGCTGGTCTGCGGCTCTTCCAAGCCTCCGGCTGATCGAGGCGAGCCTCGACCCGAAGGTGATCCAGACCCGGCTGGAGCATGCCACCGTCGCCGAGACGGCTCCACCCCTGGTCACAGGGGTGGAGAGAGACGAGTCGGCCTGTAGGCCGGGTTCTGTCCTTCTTGCGAAGGGGCGACCATCCATCTAGGACCGCCGTTGCCGGCGGTCTCAAGCGGTCTACCCGCGCGACTCGGGCGGGCAGCCCTCGAACGTCGCGCGCGGAACGCCTCGAAAGGCGTCCCTTCTTGACCTTGCTCCGGGTGGGGTTTACCTAGCCGCCCACGTCACCGTGGGCGCTGGTGGTCTCTTACACCACCCTTTCACCCTCACCTTCCGGCCGAGGCCGGGAGGCGGTCTGCTTTCTGTGGCACTTTCCCGCGGGTCACCCCGGGTCGGCGTTACCGACCACCCTGCCCTGTGGAGCCCGGACCTTCCTCGGCGGGCCCGGAGGCCCGACGCGGCCGCCCGGCCGACTCGTCTGGAGGAGGTTATCAAACCTCAGGTCATCCCCAAGTCAACGACAAGATCGGATCGGTGGAATGAGCCGGTCATCGCCTGAGGGGGACGATGGCGCCCCTGGGGCCGTGCCGGTGCATGCCGGTGCCGGCACGGCCTCGACCTCGATCAGCGCAGGTGGGCGGTGTCGTTGAAGGTCTTCACCACGGCGGGGCCGTCGGCGTAGTACTCGATCAGCGACAGGCACGCCAGGTCGAGGTGCATGCGGTAGAGCGCCTGGAGGGGGGCCGTCAGGGCGTCCTGCAGGAGCAGCTTGATGGGGGTGACGTGGGAGACGGCCAGCACCGTGCGGCCCTCGTACCGTTCGATCAGGTGCTCCCTGGCCGCCTGCACGCGGCGGGAGGCGTCGGCGAAGCTCTCGCCGCCCGGCGGGGCGACGGCCGGGTCGGAGAGCCAGGCGGCGAGCTCGCCGGGCCAGCGGCGCTGCACCTCCGTGAACGTGTGGCCCTCCCACGCGCCGAAGTCGGCCTCTCTGAGGTCGTCGCAGACCTCCACGTCGAGGCCGGTCTGCTGGGCGACCTCGGCCGCGGTCTGGCGGGCGCGCGTCAGGGGCGAGGTGACGATGACGTCCAGCCGGTACGGCTCCCGCGCCAGCCGCCCGGCCGCCGCCGACGCCTGGGCCAGGCCGTTGGCCGTCAGCTCCGCGTCGCCGAGCCCCGAGAAGCGGCGCTGGACGGACAGCTCGGTCTCGCCGTGGCGCAGGAGGAGGAGCGAGGTGGCGACGCGGGTGGGCGGGGCCCAGCCGGTGCCGGTGCGCTCCCCCGTGCGCTGGGCGGTCTGCTGGGCCGTGGCGACGGAGGCCGTCGGGGCGGACAGCTCGCCGGCGTCGAGGAGGTCGGTCTGCCGTGGTACGGACGGCGCCGCACGACCGGTGGCGACCGCGGCGCCTCTGACGCGGCCCTCCGGCAAGGCCGAAACGCCCGCCGCACCTCGCGAGGATTCTTCCGGCCGGGCGGAACCACCCGCAGCGGCGCCCCCACCCGGCCCCTCGGGCAGAGCCGAAGCGGCGGTTTCCCGGGACGAGCCGCCGGCGGTCCAGGTCAGGCCCTGGGCGGCGGCGTCCATGGCCTCGTTGGCCAGGCGGTCGGCGTGCTTGTTGCGTTCGCGGGGAATCCAGGTCCACTCCGTCACCCGCAGCCGCCTGACCAGCGAGCCCGCCTCCGCCGCCAGCGGCCGGAGCCCCTCGTTCTTGATCTTCCAGCGGCCCGCCATCTGCTCGATGACGAGCTTGGAGTCCATGCGTACGGCCACCTGGGCGCCCTCGCCGGCCAGGTCGAGCGTGGCACGCAGGCCGGCGATCAGGCCCCGGTATTCGGCGACGTTGTTGGTCGTGACGCCGATCGCCTCTGCCGCCTCCGCCAGCACCTGGCCGTCGGAGGCGTCTTTGACGACCGCGCCGTAGCCGGCCGGGCCCGGGTTGCCGCGCGAGCCGCCGTCGGCCTCGATGACGTAGGTGGTCACAGGCCCGACTCTGGGGTGCGGACGAGGATGCGGCGGCACTCCTCGCACCGGACGACCTCGTCGTGGGGGGCGGCCTTGATCGAGTTCATCTCGGCGATGGACAGGGCCACCTTGCAGCCCTGGCACCGGCCGCCGTGCAGCATGGCGGCGCCGACGCCGTACTGCTCCTTGAGCTTTTCGTAGAGCTTGAGCAGGTCGGCGGGGATGTCGCCGGCGACGCCCCCGCGGCGGCCCTGGACATCCGCCGCCTCCTTCTCGATCTCGGCGAGCGCGGCGTCACGGCGGTCCTCGGCGGCGGAGAGCGCGGCGCGCACCTCGTCGCGCTGGGTGATCAGGTCGGTCACCTTGGTGTCGGCGGCCTCGCGGCGTTCCATGATCTCCAGCACGACCTCCTCGAGGTCGCCCTGCCGCTTGTGCAGCGAGGCGATCTCGGACTGCAGGCTCGCGAGGTCGCGCGGCGAGGTGACGGCTCCGGAGTCGAGGCGCTTCTGGTCGCGGTCGGCGCGGGTGCGTACGGCGTCGACGTCGTTCTCGGCCTTGGTCTGCTCGCGCGCCAGGTCGCCCGCCTCGGTCTCGGCCTCGATGACCTGGGTGACGAGCTTGGCGTAGAGCTTGGAGCGCTCGTCGATCTCGGCCAGCTCGGGCAGGGTGCGGCGGCGGTGGGCCAGCCGATCAAGCACGGAGTCGAGCTCAGCCAGGTCGAGCAGTCGCTTCTGTGCCTCAGGGGCTGCTTTCATGATCAATATCCTCTTGTCCAAGCATCGGTGACCGTGGCGGAGACGCGCGTTTCAACGGTAACGCCACTCTCGCGCAGGATGGACGCGGCGCTGTCGAGCCAGGGCCACTCGGTCGCCCAGTGGGCGGCGTCGATCAGCGCGGGCCCGCCGGCCTCCACGAACTCGCTGGCCGGGTGGTGGCGTAGATCGGCCGTGAGGAAGACGTCGACGCCCGCCGCCTTGGCCGCGCCGAGCAGGGAGTCGCCCGCTCCCCCGCTGACCGCGACGCGCCGCACGGGACGGCCGGGGTCGCCCGCCACGCGGATGCCCCACGACGTGCGGGGCAGGCCCTTGGCCACCCGCGCGGCGAACTCCTCCAGCGTCGTCTCCTCCGACGGCTCGCCGATGCGGCCGAGCCCGCGCCACGGGTCGTCGGCGAACGGCTGGAGCGGCACGAGGTCGCCCACCAGCCCGACCGCTCTGGCCAGCGCGTCGGAGACGCCGGGATTGGCCACGTCGGCGTTGGTGTGGGCGGTGTAGAGGGCGATGTCGTTCTTGATCAGGGTGTGGATGAGACGGCCCTTGGGCGTGGTGGTGGCCACGGTGGTGGTGCCGCGCAGGTAGAGGGGGTGGTGGGTGACGATCAGGTCGGCGCCCCACTCCAGCGCCTCGTCGGCCACGGCGGCGACCGGGTCGACCGCCAGCAGCACCCGCCGCACCTCCTGGGCCGGGTCTCCGCTGACCAGCCCCACCGCGTCCCACGACTCGGCCCGGGCGGGCGGGTAGGCCGCCTCGAGCACTCCGATCACGTCCGTCAACGTCACAGCAGCCACCTGCGCAGACTACCGGTACGCGGGAGGCGGAGGGGTGTCGCGGCGGCGGGGTTCGGCGTAATGTAAGTGGATCCTGACTTGCGGAGGGACCGGCATGGCGCCACGCGTCGCGATCATCGGAGCGGGTTTCGGCGGGCTGTGCATGGCGATCCGGCTGGAAAGGGCCGGGATCCACACGTACACCGTCTTCGAGAGGGCCGCGGATCTGGGCGGTACGTGGCGGGACAACAGCTATCCCGGAGCGGGGTGCGACATTCCCTCGCATCTGTACTCGTACTCGTTCGAGAAGTACGCGAGCTGGACGCGGCGCTATCCCGAGCAGCCGGAAATTCTCGACTACCTCCACCATTGCGCCGATAAATACGACGTCAGGCGGAAAGTCCGCTTACGGACGGAAGTGCGGCGGGCGGTCTTCGACGGCGGCGCCTGGCAGGTCACCACGTCGTCCACCGAGGGCGAACGCACGGAGACGTTCGACGTGGTCGTCATGGCGGTGGGGCAGCTCAACCGGCCCCACATGCCGGACATATCCGGGATGGACGAGTTCGAGGGCGTCTCCTTCCACTCGGCCCGCTGGAACCACGACCACGACCTGACCGGCAGGCGCGTCGCGGTGATCGGCACCGGGTCGTCGGCGGCGCAGCTCGTACCGCGGGTGGCGGAGCGGGCCGAGCACCTCTATCTCTTCCAGCGCACCCCCAACTGGGTCATCCCCAAGCCGGACGCCGCCTTCGGGCCCTTGACGCGGATGGCGTTCCGGTGCGCGCCGGGGCTGCAGCGGGCGTACCGGGAGTGGATCTACAGGTACGCGGAGGGCACCCTCTATCCGGCGCTGGCCCAGGGGTGGAGCGAGGGGTTACTCAGGCAGCGGGCGCTGCGCCACCTGCGCGACCAGGTGCCCGACCCCGAGCTGCGGGCGAGGCTCACCCCCGACTATCCGCCCGGCTGCAAGCGGGTGGTCATCGACAGCTCCTTCTATCCAGCCCTGACCAGGCCGAACGTGTCGCTCGTGACCGATCGGATCGCCCGCGTCACGCCCAAAGGTGTCCACACGGCTGAGAGCGCGTACGAGGTGGACACGATCGTCTACGCCACCGGCTTCAAGAGCACCGAGTTCCTGGTGCCGATGGAGGTGGTCGGACGCGAGGGGCGGTCGCTGGGCGAGCGGTGGAAGGACGGCGCCGAGGCGTACCTCGGCATCTCCGTGCCGGGCTTCCCCAACCTCTTCATGCTGTACGGGCCCAACACCAACCTGGGGCACAACTCCATCATCTTCATGATCGAGTGCCAGGTGGCGCACATCATGGCGTGCCTGCCGCACCTCGGCGCCTCCGGGACCATCGAGGTGCGGCCCGAGGCGATGGCGGCCTGGCGGCGGCAGCTCGACGTCGCCATGAGCAGGATGGTGTGGGGCGCGGGCTGCAGGAGCTGGTACAAGACGGCCGACGGCCGCATCACCAACAACTGGCCGGGGCCCACGACGCTCTACCGCAGGCTGACGGCCAGGCCGCCGGAGCCCGCGTACCGGGCCGTCGGACCTGGGTAGGACCTGCCGTCTGGTGCGTCGGACCAAGGCCGGACATGAAAGATCGGACCTGGGCACATTGTTGCTGGTCATGACCGCGAGGTAGCGTCCTGGCCATGACGATTCCCCTGCACCAGCGCGCAGTCGTGGCCGACACCCACAACGACCTTCTCATGGCGGTCTCCGCACGCCCGCCGCAGCAGTGGGCCTCGTTCTTCCGTGAGCAGTGGCTGCCGCAGCTCCGCGACGGCGGGGTCGACCTGCAGATCCTGCCCGTCTTCATCGACGACCAATATCTGCCGGAGGGCGCGCTGCGGCAGACCCTGCGGATGATCGAGTGCGCTCACGTGCTGGCCGAGGGCAACCCCGACGAGGTGAGCCTCTGTCTCGACGCCGCCGCCATCGACCAGGCGCTCGACGCGGGCAAGATCGCGTTGGTGCTGGCCATGGAGAGCATGCCCGGCATCGACGCCAGCGTCGAGCTGATCCCCACCATGCACCGGCTGGGGGTGCGGGTGGCGTCGATCGCCCACTTCGGGCGTACGCCGCTGGCCGACGGCAGCGGCCAGGACGCCACGGGCAGCCGCCTCACCTCGCACGGCGTCGAGGCGCTGCGGGAGATGGAGCGGCTCGGCATGATCTTCGACGTCTCCCACCTGGGCGCCTCCGGCGTCGCCCACGTGCTCGAGCTCGCCACCAGGCCCGTCATCGCCACCCACTCCTCGGCCCGCGCCCTGCGCGACCACCACCGCAACCTCACCGACGACCAGCTCCGCGCCGTCGCCGCCAACGGGGGCGTGGTCTGCGTCAACTTCTTCGCCCCGTTCCTCGCCGAGCGCACGGAGGACATGACGCTCGACCGGCTGCTCGACCACATCGAACACGTCGCCTCCGTCGCCGGCATCGACCACGTGGGGCTGGGGCCCGACTTCATCCGCGAGGTGATGGACGACCTGACGCCGCCGTGCTGCGAAGACGTCCACGCGAGGGGCGTCGACCCGAAGGCGGCGATCCCCGGCCTGGAGGGGCCGAGAGGGCTGCCCATGGTGACGGAGGGGCTGCTGGCGCGCGGCCTCCCGGAGAAGGACGTCATGCGGATCGTCGGGGGCAACGTCCACCGCCTGCTCGGGGAGCTGCTCTGATGCCGCTTCCCGTACGTCCGGACTCCCGCGCCACCGCGGCGGCGATTCACGCCCGGACGTCCGGTGGAGGTCCGGTGGCCGGCACCACCGCACCGGCCTCCCGCGTCCGCATGGGCGGCGCGATCGCCTTCCGCCCGCCGGCACGGCGGGCGGTCAGCGCGGCCGCTTCTTCTACGCGACCCCGGGGCGCCGCCGGGGTGAGCGCCTCTCCGACCACGACCGCTTCTCACGGGGGACGACCGGCATGACGGACAGCACCACCTCTCCGCAGCTCGCGGCCATGCTGGCCGATCTCGAAGAGCTGGTCACGTGTGAGTCGTTCTCCAGCGACCTGGAGGCCGTGGCCCGCAGTGCCAAGGTGGTGGCCGCGATGGGGGCGCGCCACCTGGGCAGCGGGCCCGAGTTCCTGGTGATCGACGGCGTGACGCACCTGCGCTGGTCGTTCGGTACGCCCAAGGTGCTGCTGCTCGGTCACCACGACACCGTCTGGCCGATGGGCAGCCTCGCCACCCACCCCTGGTCGGTGGTCGACGGGGTGGCCAGGGGGCCGGGTGTGTTCGACATGAAGGCGGGGCTGGTGCAGACGTTCCACGCGCTGGCCGGGCTCGGCTCGCTCGACGGCGTCACGCTGCTCGTCACCGGTGACGAGGAGGTGGGCTCCATCACGTCGTCGCGGCTGATCCAGGACACCGCGCGCGGGCTGGCCGCCGCCTTCGTCATGGAGGCCAGTGCCGACGGCGGGGCGCTGAAGACGGTCAGGAAGGGCACCTCGCTCTACACCGTCAACGTGCATGGCAAGGCGGCGCACGCCGGGCTGGAGCCGGAGAAGGGGGCCAATGCGGGCATCGAGCTCGCACACCAGATCCTGGCCATCGCCGGGCTGGGCGCGGGGGCGACGACCGTGACGCCGACGGTCCTGTCCGGCGGCTCGACGCTCAACACCGTCCCCGCCTTCGCCTCAGTCGGGGTGGACGTGCGGGTGGCGGAGGTGGCCGAGCAGGAGCGGGTCGATGCGGCGATGCACGCGCTGCGGCCCGTCGTGCCCGGCACCCGTCTCGACGTCGTCGGCGGGCCCAACCGGCCGCCGCTCGAAGCCTCCATGTCGGCCTCGCTCTTCGGCCTGGCCCAGGAGCTGGCGGCGGGGCTGGGCCTGCCCGCACTGACCTCGGCCTCGGTGGGCGGCGCCTCTGACGGCAACTTCACGGCCGGCGTGGGCTGCCCCACCTTGGACGGCCTGGGCGCCGTGGGCGGCGGGGCACATGCCGACCACGAACACGTCCTGGTCTCGGAGCTCCCCAGCCGCACCGCCCTGCTCCGCGCCCTGCTCGAAGCCGTCCGCTGAGCCCCTGCTCACGCCGCCCACTCCCCCGCCTCCACCCGCGCGACCGCGTCATCACGAGCCCGCCACGACGGGCCGCCTGACCCCTGTGGCGGCCCGCCCGATCACGCCGCCGGGGTGCGGGGTGCCGGGTGCGGGGTGCGGGGTGCGGGGTGCGGGGTGCCGGGTGCCGGGTGCCGGGTGCCGGGTGCCGGGTGCCGGGTGCAGGATTTGGCCCGGTGGGTGTGGGTGCCGCGGGGCCGTGCACCTGCCGAGGACGTGGACGCGTGGACACGTCGGTGTGGGGCGCGTGGCTCCCCGGAGGCGTGAATGTGGGTTCACTGGGCGCGGGTGAAGCGGGTGCCCAGAGTGTGGAAGCGGGTGAGGAGTTCTGGGGGGCTGATGACGCGGAAGTCGGCGTCCAGGGTGCCGACGGCCATGATCGGCCAGTCCAGGCTGTCGGTCATCATGTAGACCATGCATTGGCCGGGCTCGGTTTCCTCCACTGTGGCCCAGCGGCCCATGCGGGTGCGGACCTCTTCTGCGGGGGCGTAGACGAGGACCTGGGTGCGGTAGGACTGCGGGGAGACGTTGTCGAGGCTTGACTGGATAAATTCGGCGGCGTCGGCGGTGGGGAGGTCGCGGGGGCGGAAGCGGGCGCCGGTGCTCTGCGGGTCGGACAGGCGGTCGATGCGGAAGCTGCGCCAGTCGTGGCGGGTGAGGTCGTAGGCGACCAGGTACCAGCGGTGGCCCAGCGACACCAGGCGGTGCGGCTCGGCGTGGCGCTCGGTGGTGCGGCCGTCGGCGGCGGTGTAGGTGAAGCGGATGCGTTCGTTGTCGCGGCAGGTCAGGGCGATGGTGGTGAGGACGGACGGGTCGGCGGCGGCCTTGGCGGGGTTGCCCCAGCCGGCGGAGACGGTCATGGCGCGCAGCGCGTCGATGCGGCGGCGCAGGCGTACCGGCATGACCTGTACGACCTTGGCGAGCACCCGTACGGAGGACTCGGCGATGCCCTCCACCGGGTTCTGGGCGGCGGCCTGGAGGCCGACGGCCAGGGCGACGGCCTCCTCGTCGTCGATCACGAGCGGCGGGAGCGCCGCACCGGCGGCGAGCTGGTAGCCGCCGTCGACGCCGCGCTGGGCCTGCACCGGGTAGCCCAGCTCGCGGAGCCGGTCGATGTCCCTGCGCAGGGTGCGCGCCGACACGCCGAGCCGTTCCGCCAGCTCGGCGCCTGGCCAGTAGCGGTGGGTCTGGAGGAGGGACAGCAGGCGCAAGGTACGGGTGCTGGTGTTCGCCATGTTTTTCAGTCTCTCCGCTATTGAGGACGGAAAGTGGCCACAATGGGCGTCATTCTTCAGGTGAGCGAGCGAGAACGCAACCAAGGAGGCACCGCCCATGACCGTCGACACGCCGAGTACGAGCAGCACCGCCGAGGTGATCGCTGGGGTGACCGCCGAGGTGATCACTGAGGTGACCGGTGAGCGCGCCGACCTGCTGGCCGAGCTGGCGCAGAGCCGGTACTTCCTGCGCTTGACCACCCAGGGCCTCACCGACGAGCAGGCCCGCATGCGCACCACCGCCAGCGCGCTGTGCCTCGGTGGCCTGATCAAGCACGTGAGCCAGGTCGAGAAGGGCTGGGTGGACTTCATCCTGAACGGCACCTCTGCGATGAAGAACTTCGCGGACATGACCGAGGAGGACTACGCCGCGCGGGAGGCGGAGTTCGAACTGCTGCCCGGTGAGACGCTGGCCGAGGTGCTGGAGACGTACGAGGAGGTGGCCAGGAGGACGGACGAGGTGGTCGCCACCCTGCCCGACCTGGGCGTCGCCCACCTGCTTCCCGAGGCGCCGTGGTTCCAGCCCGGCGTCCGGTGGTCGGCCCGGCGGGTGCTGATCCACATCGTCGGCGAGACGGCTCAGCACGCCGGGCACGCCGACATCATCCGTGAGTCGCTCGACGGCGCGAAGAGCATGGGCTGAGGCCCGCCTGTGTCTCCACATGCTCCCCGCCCCGGCCCCGGTACGCAGAGGCCAAGGGCGGGGGTGGGGGCGAAGGGTTGTGGGGTTCGGGGGCGTGCGTAAATGAAGGCATGGAGCACGAGGAGGCGGCGGCCAGGGCCGGTGTGACGGTCAGGGAGTTGCGGGAGATCGGCGAGTTCGAGCAGGTCTACCGGCTCTTCGACGAGATCTGGCGCCCTGGGCCGACGAACGTGCCGGCGACGGTGGAGCTCATGGTGGGGTTCGCGCACACCGGGAACTACGTGGCGGGCGCGTATGCGGGTGACGAGCTGGTCGGGGCGTCGGTGGGGTTCCGTGCCGCGGGGCGGGCGCTGCACTCGCACGTGACGGGGGCCGTGGCGGGCCGGGGCATCGGGTACGCGCTCAAGGCGCACCAGCGGTGGTGGTGCCTGGAGCAGGGGCTGGAGCGCGTCACGTGGACGTTCGACCCTCTGGTACGCCGCAACGCCCGCTTCAACCTGGTCAAGCTGGGCGCCCGCCCGGAGGAGTACCTGCCGGACTTCTACGGCGTGATGGCCGACGCGATCAACGAGGGGGACGCCTCCGACCGCCTCCTGGCCGTCTGGCATCTCCAGGAGCACATCGAGCCGAACGACGAGCCCAGGAACGCGGCCATCACGTTGTGGGAGGGGCCGAACGGGGAGCCCGTTCGCGAAACCGGCGACAAGAGCCGGTTCCTCCTGGTGGGCACGCCGAGCGATGTGGAGAAACTGCGGCGCGACAACGCGTACGCGGCGCGGGCCTGGCGCCGGGCGATGCGGGAGACGCTGGGCGGAGCCATGGCGGCGGGCGGCCATGTGGTGGGTTTCACCACTCGCGGAGAATACGTCGTGTCGATTACTTAGGTATTCCACTGCTGTTTTGGATCTCTGTAATGTGGCGGCAGGAATGCCGAGCAAGGAGATCCGCATGACGGAATTCACCCCAACCGTTCCTGCGCGAGTCCTACCGACCGTCGAAGTCCGCGACCTTCCCGAGCCACCCCGATCGACCTGGCGCATCATCGGCCCCGGCCTGGTGGGCGCAGGGGTCGGGCTGGCGTCCGGCGAATTCATCCTCTGGCCGTACATCGCCTCACAGGTCGGCCTGATCTTCATCTGGGGAGCCGCGATCGGCATCATCACCCAGTGGTTCCTCAACATGGAGATCGAGCGCTACACGCTGGCCACCGGCGAGACGGCGCTGACCGGGTTCAGCCGCATGTGGAAACACTGGGGCCTGGTCTTCGTGATCATGACGTTGTGCTCGAACCTCTGGCCGGGCTGGGTGACCACGTCCGCGACGATGGTGACGTACCTGACGGGCTCAGGACAGGGCTCGGTGCGCTACATCGCGATCGGCATGCTGATCGTGATCGCGGCCGGGCTGACGCTGGCGCCCGTCATCTACACGCTGCTGGAAAAGGTGATCTTCGTGAAGATCGCCCTGGTCGCGACGCTGGCGATCGTGGCGATCGTGGTCGCGATCAACGCGGAGAGCTGGCTGCAGCTCGGCCGCGGCCTGACGGTCGGCGCCCGCTTCCCGGTCCCGCCGCTCGACTTCGCCGTCCTGATGGGCGCCATCGCGTACGCCGGTGCCGGCGGCGGCCAGAACCTGTGCCAGAGCAACTGGATCCGCGACAAGGGCTTCGGCATGGGCCTGTACGTGCCGCGCCTGGTCAGCCCGGTCACCGGCCACGAGGAGGCGGTGTCGTCGACCGGCTACCAGTTCGCGCCCACGAAGGAGAACCTGGCGCGCTGGAAGGCGTGGTGGCGTTTCGCGAACGTGGAGCAGGCGTGGACGTTCGCCATGGTGTCGTTCGTGACGATCGCGCTCATGTCGATGCTGGCGTACTCGACGGTGTTCGGCCGGCCGGGCCTGGAGAACAGCATCGCGTTCCTGGAGGCCGAGGGCCGGGTGCTGATGGACGTCGTCGGGCCGTGGTTCGGTGTGCTGTTCTGGGTGATCGGGGCGCTGGCGTTGTTCGCCTCGGCGATGGGCATCGTCGACTACACCTCGCGGCTGGCCTCCGACACCCTCAAGACCGTCTACCTGCGGGACAAGGCGGTCTCGGTCAACCGGGTCTACTTCATCGTGGTGTGGGCGATCGCGCTGGTCGGCACGGTGATCCTGCTGGCGGGGCTGGACCAGCCGCTGATCCTGCTGGTGTTCTCGGCGTGCTTCGCGGCCGTGATGATGTTCGTGTACTCGATCCTGCTGATCATCCTCAACAGGAAGGCGCTGCCTGAGGCGATCAAGGTGCGGTCGTACCGGCTGGGTGCGCTGGTCTGGTCGGTGCTGTTCTTCGGCACGCTGACCGTGATCGTGGTCTTCCAGCAGGCGCAGAACCTGTTCGGGTGACGGCGGGCGCGCCGGTGCGCCTCGCGCACCGGCGCGGTTGACCTCAACCGAGGTTGAGCTTGCAGACTCGGACGCATGCGAGTCGTTGAAGTGACGAAGTACGGCGGTCCCGAGGTGCTGCGCGTGGCGCGGGCGCCTGAACCGGTGGCGGGCCCCGGGCAGGTGGTCATCGGGGTGTCGGTGGTGGACGTCATGTCCATCGACGCCCAACTGCGCGCCGGGTGGGGGCGGGACTGGTTCCCCGCCGAGCCGCCGTTCGTGCCGGGCACCGGGGTGGCGGGGCTGGTGGTGTCCGTGGGTGACGGGGTGGACACCTCCTGGATGGGACGGCGGGTCGCGGCGCTGCTGCCCGGTGGGGGTGCGTACGCCGAGCGGGCCGTCGCCGGCGTGGAGACCCTCGTGGAGGTGCCCGACGAGGTGTCGTCGCGGCAGGCGGCGGCGTTGCTCCAGGTGGGGCCGGCCGCGCTGAGCCTGGTGGGGGCGGCTGAGCTGAAGCCCGGCGCCAAGGTGCTGGTCACGGGGGGCGGTGGGGCGCTGGGGCTGGCCGTCGTACGGCTGGCGCGGGCGGCCGGCGCCCACGTGATGGCGGCGGCGCACGACCCGGCCAAGCGTCGTGCGGCTTCTGCCGCGGGGGCTGACGTCGTCATCGGCTATCAGGAGTTCGCGGGGCCGGTCGAGGTGGTCTTCGACGGCGTCGGTGGCGAGGTGGGCGGGGCCGCGTTCGAGCTGCTGGGGCATGGCGGGCGGTTCTTCGCCTACGGGGTGCCCAGCGGGTCGGTCGCGCTGATCGACCCGGCGGAGGCCGCGCGGCGCGGGGTGCGGGTCGTCGGGATGGAGCAGGTCCAGTTCGCGCCGGACACGTTCAGGGAGCTCGCCGGGCAGGCGCTGCGGGAGGCGGCGGCCGGGCGGCTGGTGGCCGAGATCGGGCTGGAGGTCCCACTGGAGCGCGCCGCCGAGGCGCACGCCGCCCTGGAGGGCCGCAGGCTGGTGGGCAAGGCGTTGCTGCTGGTCTCCGATCAATCTGGGGACGCCATCGCGGCACCATCCTTGCCGCGATAGCCGTCACACTGGTTCTCATGCTCGACACCTCGGCCCGTCTGCTCAAGCTCCTGTCCCTGCTCCAGGCCCACCGCGACTGGCCGGGCCCCGAGCTGGCCACGCGGCTCGGGGTGTCGACGCGGACTATCCGCAACGACGTCGAGCGGCTGCGGTCGCTCGGTTACCCCGTGCACGCCACCCCGGGCGTGGCGGGCGGGTACCGGCTGGGGGCGGGGGCGGCGCTGCCGCCGCTGCTGCTGGACGACGAGGAGGCGGTGGCGGTCGCGGTCGGGCTGGGGCGGGCGGCCGGGGGCGGCGTCGAAGGGATCGAGGAGACGTCGGTACGCGCGCTGGCCAAGCTGGAGCAGGTGCTGCCGGCGAAGCTGCGGCGGCGGGTGAGCGCGCTCAACGCGTACACGGTGCAGATCCCGGGGACGGCGCCGCAGGTGGCGCCCGAGGTGCTGACGACGATCGCGAACGCCGCCCGCGACCACGAGCGGCTGCGGTTCGACTACGCCGGCCACGACGGCGAGGAGAGCGTGCGCGACGTCGAGCCGCACCGGCTGGTGCACCGGCGGGGACGCTGGTACCTGGTCGGCTACGACGTGGACCGGCGGGACTGGCGCACGTTCCGGGTGGACAGGGTGCGCCCGCGCACGCCGTCAGGCCCCCGGTTCGCACCGAGGGAGCTGCCGGGCGACGGCGACGTGGCGGCGTACGTGGAACGAGGGGTGAGCACGGCGATGCAGCGGCACCACGCGAAGGTGCTGCTGCGGGCGTCCGCCGAGCACATGCGGTCGCTGCGGCTGCCCCTGGACGTCGAGCCGGTGGACGCGGACACCTGCGTGGTCCGTTTGGGCGGCGACGACCTGCGGGGCATCGCGGTGTGGATCGGGTTCATCGGCGTGGACTTCGAGGTGCTCGACCCGCCGGAGCTGGCCCAGCACGTGCTGGAGCTGGCGGACCGCTACCGGCGGGCGGGAAGAGCGGGCGGTGAGAGGCAGGCGGGCGATCAGGAACGGGAGGCGAGGTAGTCCTCGCGGACCTTCGAGCGCGACAGCTTGCCGGTCGGCGTCCGCGGCAGCACCTCCCGGTATTCGAGCACCCTGGGCTGCTTGAACCGGGCGATGCGCGGCCCGCAGTGCTCCAGCAACTCGGCCGTCAGCGCCGGCCCCGGCTCGGCGCCGGCGGCGGGCTGGACGAGCGCGACCACGATGTGCCCCCACTCCTCGTCGGGCACCCCGATGACGGCCACGTCGGCGACGGCGGGATGGTCGAGCAGCGCCGCCTCGATCTCGGCGGGGTAGATGTTCACCCCGCCGGAGACGATCAGGTCGGTACGCCGGTCGCACAGGAACAGGTAGCCGTCGTCGTCGAAGTAGCCGATGTCGCCGGGGGTGTACCACTCCCCCAGCATGCTGGCGGCCGTCTTGCCGGGGTCCTTGCGGTACTCGAACGTCCCCATGCTGGACTTGACGTAGACCAGGCCGGGCGACCCGGGAGGCAGCTCGCCGCCGGACTCGTCGCAGATCTTCGCCTCGAACGTGGGCACCGGCCGGCCTACGGTGCCGGGCCTGGCCAGCCAGTCGTGCGGTTTGACGGCGAAGGCGATGGTGGACTCGGTCGAGCCGTAATACTCGTACAGGACCGGGCCCCACCAGTCCATGATCTGCTGCTTGACCGCGACGGGACAGGCGGCGGCGGTGTGGATGACCTGCCGCAGGCTGGACAGGTCGTAGCGGGCCCGCACCTCGTCGGGCAGCTGCAGCATCCGGTGGAACATGGTCGGCACCATCATGGCGTTGGCGATGCGGTGGCGGTCGATCAGCTCCAGGATGTCGACCGGGTCGAAGCGGGGCGCGATCACCACGGTGTGCCCGAGATGCAGCGCGAACTGGGCGTGCGCGCACGGCGCCGAGTGGTACATCGGCGAGGTGACCAGGTGCCGCGCGGCGCCCGGCTCGAGGTCGACGACCTCGCCGAGGAACCACACGTACAGCGGCACCATCGCCTCGGGCTCGGCTCCCGAGAGCGGGCGCTGCACGCCCTTGGGGAAGCCGGTGGTGCCGGAGGTGTACCACATGACGGCCCCGGAGGTGCGGTCAGCGGGCGCCTCGGCAGGTTGGCCCGCGGCCAGCCCGTCCGTCCCGATCTCGCCGCCCGGCACGGCGTGGCCGGGCCCGGTGACGACGACCTTGGCGTCGCAGTCCTTGAGGATGTACGCGATCTCCGCCTGGGTCAGGTGCCAGTTGATCGGCACGTAGTAGAGCCCGATCTGCCCGGTGGCCATGACCATGACCACCGCGTCGACGCCGTTGGGCAGCACGCCCGCGACGACGTCGCCGGTGCCGAGGCCGCGGGCGCGCAGGCCGTGGGAGACCTGGTTGACGCGGGCGAGCAGCTCGCCGTAGGTGGTGCGGGTGCCGTCGGTGTCGATCACGGCGAGGCGGCCGGGGTCGGCGGCGGCGATGGCGTAGAAGCCGGGTAGGCCGCTGATGTCCATCTAGAGCTCCAGGAGGTCGGCGAGCCTGGCGCGGTGGATGCGGGGCGGGCCGAGCAGCACCTCGTCGGCCTTGGCCCTTTTGTAGAACAGGTGGGCGTCGTGCTCCCAGGTGTAGCCGATGCCGCCGTGCAGCAGCAGGTGGTCGCGGGCCACCTCGAAGCAGGCCCGGCCGACGTACGCCTGGGCGAGCGCGGCCGCCTCGGGCAGGTCGGCGGGCGACTCGTCGGCGGCCCACGCGGCGTACCTGACGATCGACTCGGCCTGTTCGAGCTTGGCGTGCATGTCGGCGAGCTTGTGCTTGACGCCCTGGTAGGAGCCGATGTACCGGCCGAACGCGACGCGGATCTTGGCGTAGGCCACGATGGCGTCGAGCGCGGCGCGCATCACGCCGAGTTGCTCGGCGGCCAGCGCCACGCACATCCGCTCGGTGACGCCGCTCTCGGGCGCGGGCCCGAGCAGGCGGGCAGGGGCGCCGTCGAGCACCACGTCGGCCTGGCCGCGGGTGAGGTCGAGCGTCTCCAGCGCGGTCCTGGTGACGCCGGGACCGGTCAGCTCGACGGCCAGCAGCACGGGCCCGTCGGCGGTGGCCGCGGGCACGACCAGCACGCCGGCCTCCATGCCGGACAGCACCTGGGGCAGCCGGCCGGAGGCGGTGGCGCCGTCGTAGGAGACCTCGGCGGAGTGGACGGTGGCGGCGACGCGGCCCTCGGCGATGCCGGCCAGCAGTTCCTTGTCGGGCACCCGGCCGAGCGCGATGGCGGCGAACGCGGTGGCGAGGAAGGGGCCGGGCAGCAGGGCCGCGCCGGTCTCCTCCAGCGCGACGGCCAGCTCGCTCAGCCCGGCGCCCGCGCCGCCGTACTCCTCGGGGACGATCAGGCCGGACAGGCCGAGCTCGCCGTTGAGCCGCGCGTAGACCTGCGGGTCGTACCCCTCGCGGGCCTTGGGGAGCGGGGAGGCGGCGCCGAGGAAGGCGCGTACGGCCGCGCGCAGCTCCTGTTGTTCGGTGCTGAGTACGAGCTTCACCCCTGCGTCCCCACCTTCAGGTCCTTGAACGGCACGGTCTTGTCCACGCGCGGCTCCGGCGGCAGGCCGAGCACGCGGTCGCCGATGATGTTGCGCATGATCTCGTTGGTGCCGCCGCCCAGCGCCATGCCGGGGGCCATGGAGATCGCGCGGGCGAGCGGGTGGCCGGCCAGCGTGGCTTCGGGGCCGACGAGCCGGGTGGCGAGGTCGGCCTGGAACTGGGTCAGCTCGGCGAGCAGCAGCTTGGCGGCGCTGCCGCGGGCGCCGGGGAAGACGCCGGCCCTGGTCTCCTGTGACAACCGCTCGTTGAACAGCTCGAGCGCGCGGCTGCGGATGTGCAGCTCGACGAGCTCGTCGCGGACCAGCGGGTCGGCGGTGTCGACCTGCCTGCGCAGCGCGTCGAGCGCGGCCGGGTTCTCCTTCTGGCCGCTCATGCCGACGCCCGCCGAGATCGACAGCCGCTCGTGCAGCAGCGTCGTGACGGCCACGCTCCAGCCGTCGTTGACCTCGCCGACGCGGTGCTCGTCGGGGATCGGCACGGCGTCGAAGAAGATCTCGTTGAAGTTGGCCCGGCCCGACATGTCCTTCAGCGGCCTGACCGTCACGCCGGGGTGGTGCATGTCCACCACGAACATGGTCAGGCCCTTGTGCTTGGGCCGGTCGACGTCGGTGCGGGCGAGCAGCAGGCCCCAGTCGGCGTGGTGGGCGACGGAGGTCCACACCTTCTGGCCGTCGATGATCCAGTGGTCGCCGTCGCGTACGGCCCTGGTCTGCAGGCTGGCCACGTCGCTGCCGGCGCCAGGCTCGGAGAAGAGCTGGCACCAGATCTCCTCGCCGCGCAGCAGCGGCCGGACGAACCGCTCACGCAGGGCGTCGCTCCCCCGGTCGACGATCGTCGGCCCGGTCATGCCGAGACCGATCGAGAAGACGTAGGTGGGCAGGGTGAAGTCGCGGGCCTCCTCGGCGAACACCCGCTCCTCCGCCTGCGTCAGGCCCTGGCCGCCCCACTGCTTCGGCCAGCTGATGCCGGAGTAGCCGGCGTCGTACAGCTTGGCCATGAACTCCTTGGCGCGGGGGATCCCGTCGGCCTCCGGGTAGTCGTCGGTCGGTGCGTTCTCCTGCAGCCAGCTTCTGGCCGCACGCCGATACTCAGCAAGGTTCACTTCGACTCCTCGGCATCAGTGCTCACTTACTCTAGTCAGCTCGCCCCGGCACGCATAGAGCATTGCTCTGGTGGGTGCCGGGGTGATTCGTCATGGAATCTCCGATGATTCGAGGAGAAGCCGCCCAATGTGATCACCTGACCTGCAGGGGGATGGGTGTGATCGTACGGCCGGGCCGATCGATACGCGCGAGACTGGCGCTGCTCGCCAGCGTGGCCATGACGCTGCTGTGCGTCGCCGCCGCCGCACTGCTGCTCTGGGCCACCCGCACCACGATCGTGGACATCAGGACCCGCGAGGTCGTCAGCACCGCCCTGCGCGTGGTGTACCTCATCAAGGACCACGACCTGCCCCGCGTGACCTCGATCGACCTCGACGGGCTGCAGGTCGTCGACGCCTCAGGGCAGGTGGTCTCCTCGACGCCCAACCTGGCCGGGTCGCCGCGCCTGATCCGCACGGTCCCCGAGGACGACAAGGCCACCCGCATCGGTACGATGTGCGACCGGCCCGAGTTCGCCGGCGACTGCCAGATCGTGGTGTCCTTCCGCGCCTACGAGCCGGACGGCGACTGGATCGTCTACGCCTTCGGCCCGCTGCCGCCCTGGTACGTCAGCCCCGCCGCGATCACGTTCCTGACCCTGTTCACCGTGGTGCTGGTGGCGCTGACCTGGTTCGGCGTCTCGCGGGTGGTGGCGGGGACGCTGGCGCCCGTCCAGGCCATCACCGAGCGGCTGGCGGAGATCACCGGCGGCGACGGGTCGTTGCGCCTGCCCGTGCCCGACAGGGCCGACGAGATCAGAGGGCTGGCCGAGACCGCGAACCAGACGCTCGAACGCCTGGAGTCCGCGCTTGAGCAGCAGCGCCGCTTCGCCTCCGACGCCTCCCACGACCTGCGCAGCCCGATCACGGCCATGCGGACCGAGCTGGAGATGGCGATGCTCGCGCCCGAGGAGACCGACTGGCGCGAGACCGGCGCGAAGCTGCTGGCCGGCCTCGACCGGCTGCAGAACATCGTCACGGACCTGCTGACGCTGGCCCGGCTCGACGCGGGCGAGCCGGGCACGCTGGAGCCGGTGGACCTGGGCGAGCTGGTCGCCTGCGAGAGCGCGACGCCGCGCTCGAAGCAGGTGGTCACCTCGCTGGAGCCGGGCGTCGTGGTCACGGGCGACCGCCACCGGCTGGCCCGCCTGCTGACGAACCTGCTGGACAACGCCGAGCGGCACGCCGAGAGCACGATCCCACGGAACGCTGCGGATCGAGGACTCGGAGACGGGTGCCCGTTTCGTCCTTCGCCTGCCCAAAGCCAGCGGCTGAGACGGTTTTCCGACCCCACCGAAAGGTGTTCGGTACCCCCAACTACCATGATCACCATGAACGGGACTGTGTGTACGTATCGGGGCTCCATGTAACCAGAAGGACTGACGTCCGTTTTGTCCTATAAATACTAGTGATCAGAAGTTAGAGTTACCCGCTGTGACAACTGGTTTCAGCCGATTACGGCGCGAGGATTTGCTGAAGACGGCCTGCGAGGTGATCGCGGAGCAAGGTTTCGGGCACACCAGGACCCTGGACATCGCCAGGGCCGCCGGAGTCAGCCAGGCCCTGCTCTTCTACCACTTCGAGACCAAGGAGCGGCTGTTCGCGCAGGCATTCGGCTATGCGGCACGCGTGCACCTCGAGGCGCTCGCCGACGTCGAACGTTCCTCCGGCACGCCGCTCGAGCGCCTGCGCTCGCTGCTACGGCTCTGCTCGCCGGCGATCCCCACGGAGGGCTGGCGGCTCTGGATCGACGCCTGGTCCGAGGCGATGCGCAGCACCGAGCTGGAGGAGATCTCCCGGCGCATCGACGCCAGGGGGCGCACGCTGATGCGCACGATCATCGAGGCGGGCGTGGTGAGCGGCGACTTCGACTGCGACGATCCCGACTCGGCGACGTGGCGGCTGTTCGCCCTGATCGACGGCCTCGCGGTGCAGACGCACACGCATCCCAAGGTGTTGTCACGGCGGCGGGTCAACGTGCTCATCCGTACGGCGGCGGCCAAGGAGCTGGGGGTGGACGCGGAAAACCTGTGACCCTCACCTTCCCAGGCTTATTGGATGCTTCGTACAATTACTGGGCGAGGAGAGGAGTGCAGCGATGACGTCCGCACCACGCTCTACCGCCTCCCAGGAACGCGACGAGCACGTCGGCGACGGCGGCGCCTACCGCGCGGTCATCGAACGCCTCTCGAAGGCGTCCGTCGACAAGCACTGGGAGCCCTACCGCGACATCCCGTGGGACGACCCGGAGTTCCACGTGGACCCGTCCGATCCGCGCTGGGAGCTGCCAGGGGTCGACCGGCTGGGCGGCCACCCCTGGTACCGCGCCCAGCCCCCCGAGGTGCGCGCGCGGATCGGGCTGTGGCGGGTGGCCACCGCCATGAAGATCGGCCTGCAGTTCGAGAACCTGCTCAAGCGCGGGCTGCTCAACTACGCCTACCGGCTGCCCAACGGGTCACCCGAGTTCCGGTACGTCTACCACGAGACCATCGAAGAGGGACATCACGGGATGATGTTCCAGGAGTTCGTGAACCGTACCGGGATGCCGATCCGCGGCATGCCGCGCCCGCTGTCGGCCGTCGCGCAGGTCGCGCCCTGGATCCCGCTGGTCTCGACCGAGCTGTTCTTCGTGTTCGTGCTCGGCGGCGAGGACCCGATCGACCACGTCCAGCGCAGGGTGCTCAAGGACGGCAGGCCGCACCATCCGCTGGAGGAGACCATCATGCGCATCCACGTCGCGGAGGAGGCCAGGCACATCTCGTTCGCCCGGCACTACCTGCGCAACCGGGTGCCCAGGATGCCGGCGTACCGGCGGTTCCTGCTCGGCCTGTTCGCGCCCGTCGTGCTCGGCGTGATGGCGCGCATCATGCTCGCGCCGCCCGGGCCGATGATCCGGCGCTTCCGCATCCCCGCGAGCGTGGTCGCCGACGTCTATCTGCGCGACCCGGACGCCGGGCGCGAGATCCGCGACTCGGTGGCCCGCACGCGCGAGCTGTGCGCCGAGATCGGGCTGGTCAACGCGGTCAGCAGGCGGGTCTGGAAGGTCATGGGGATCTGGGCGGACGCCGCGCCGTCACGACCTCGGTGACCGTCGTCAGGTCCCACCGGCCCGACGGGCGGTCGGCGAGCAGCGCGCGCCCGGCCTCCTCGGCGAACGCCTCCAGGCGGCCGCCGAGTGCGGCGGGCGCGGTGTAGGAGTACGACAGCTGCGGGCCGACCACGGCCGTCACGTCGTACGTCAGCCGCTGCTCGAACCGCGCCCGGGCGAGCATCCTGAAAGGCGAGCCGCTCAGCACCGCCTCGTGCGGCTCGCCGGTCGCCTGGTAGCCGTTGCTCGCCGTGAACGTGTTGATGCCGGACGCGTCCCGCACCCGGCGCATCGCCGGCTCCCACGGCTGCTCCGGCTCGTCGGCGGCCGGGCCCACCAGCACCACGACGCCGTCTCGCGGCAGCAGCGCGTCCAGCTCGGCCAGCACCGCCCGCCGGTCCATCCAGTGGAAGGAGCGGCCCATCACCACGTGGTCGAACGCCGGCAGCTCGCCCAGCCGTGCCGAGTCGCCCGCGATCCAGCGCACGTTCGGCGAGCGCCGCGCCAGGCGCCTGCCCTCGGCCAGCATGCCGTGGTCGGGATCGACGGCCAGGACCTCGCGCACCCGTCCTGCCAGCGGGATCGCCAGCGTGCCTGGGCCGCAGCCGAGATCCAGCACGGTGCTGTCCGCCCCGAACGCCGCCGCCAGGTGAGCGATCGCCGGCTCCGGTGGGCGGGTGCGGTATTTCGCGTAGGAGGGGGCCGCGCCGCCGAACAGGTCCGCCATGGGTGGGACCATATACAGGTTCATGACGAGGTTCGATGGAAGGTTTCGATCTGTGAGGCGGCTACTCACGGTCCTGCTGCTCGCCGTCGCGGCGACCGGGCTGCTCTGGTCCCCCGCGCGGGCGCACAACGTGCTCATCAGCAGCGACCCCAAGGACGGAGCCGCGCTGACGGCCGCGCCCGAGCGGGTGACGCTGGTGTTCGACCAGGCGGTGCGTCAGGGGTACGCGCAGGTGGGCGTCACGTCGGCGGACGGCGGCTCGTGGACCGACGGTGCCGCCTCGGTGGCGGCGGAACGGGTCACCGTCCAGGTCAAGCCGTTGCCCGCCGGGTCGTACGTGGTGGGCTACCGCATCCTGTCGGCCGACGGGCACCCGGTCACCGGGAAGATCTCCTTCACCGTGACGGGCGGCGGCGCCGCCGCGCCCGCCGCGCGGGAGACGGCCGGCGGCGCCGACGCCGCGGCGGCCGAGGCGGCGGCCAACGGCGGCGCCGGGATGGCCGTGCTGTGGGTCCTGGGCGCCCTGATCGTCCTGGCCGCGGGCACCATCGTCGCCCTCCGCCGCTCGACCCCCGCATCCCCTGCCACCTCCCCCGCAGTCCCCGCACCCCCTGCGGCTGTCCCCGCAGACTCCTCGGCCACCGCCGCGCTCGACTCCGCTGGCTCCTCCGGCTCCGAGGCCCCAGCCCCCACGGCGGGCGACGGTGGACGTTCCGGTGAGAGGGGCCGGGCGTGAGTGTGATCGCTCCCCCGCTGCCGCAGACGCGGAAGGTCGGCGGGCGGCTGGTCGCCGGGGCGTTCGGGGTGTGCGCGGTCGTCGCGGCCGTGGCGGCCAGTTCGCTGACGGCGCAGGAGTCCGTGCCGGGCATCCCCATGCCGGGGCCCGTCGTGGAGATCGGCCTGCCCCTCGTCAGGGCGCTGCTCGACATCGCGGCCGTGGCCGTGGTCGGGCTCAGCCTGCTGCCCAAGCTGCTCGGCTTCAACGCGCCAGAGCGTACCGAGCCGGTCCTGGTGCGGGTGCGCCCGCTGGCGGTGGTGGCCGCGTGGGCGTGGGCGATCTGCGCGCTGCTCACGATCGTCTTCCAGACGGCCGAGCTCAACCCCGGCGTGGTGCCGACGTTCGGGATGATCGCGAGCTACGTCGACACCGTCGGCACGGGTCAGGGCCTGCTGTTCAGCGCCGCGTGCGCGCTGGCGGCGGCCGGGATCGGGCTGATGGCGGTGCGGTTCGGCGAGAAGGTGCCGGCCGAGCTGCGGGTGATCGTGGGGCTGTTCGGGCTGCTGCCGATCCCGGTCACCGGCCACGCCGTCAACTCGATCTGGCACGACCCCATCATGATCTCGATGGAGGTCCACGTGATGGGCGCGGCGGCGTGGACCGGCGGGCTGGTCGTCACGGCCGCCTTCCTCGCCCCGCACCGCGACCTGCTGGCGGTGGCGCTGCCGAGGTTCTCCAGGATCGCCACCGTGTGCCTGCTCCTGGTGGCGCTGTCGGGCCTGATCACGGGGCTCGGCACGATGGCGCTCACGCCCGGCGTGACGCTGCCCGGCGCGATCGTGACCAGCCACTACGGCCTGCTGGTCGTGGTCAAGGCGGCGCTGGTGGCGCTGCTGGTGCCGCTGGCCGCGCACATCCGCTTCCGGCTGCTGCCCGCCATCAGGAGGGGGCAGGCCACCGCCCTGGTCGGGTGGACGGTGGCCGAGGTGAGCGTGATGGGCCTGGCGTACGGGGTGGCGGTGGCGATCACCCGCGCCTCGATCGCCTGACCGCTCCTCCTGCCCGGAACCTCAGGCGGTGGCGGGAACCTCAGGCGGTGGCCGGAGCCTCAGGTGGTGGCCGGAGCCGCCACCACCGGGGCGGGCGTCCCCACGGGTCGAGCCTTCCTGCGGCCGGTGAGGGCCTCGATCGCCAGCCAGGCGACGAGCAGGCCGATGCCGGCCCACACCGCCGACGACGTGGCGAGCGGGGGCGCTCCGAGCAGCCCCTCCTGGCCCTTCAGAGCGCCGTAGACCGGCCCCATGGCCGCGTTCTGCACCACGAGCGCGCCGTACGCGGCGGCGGTCGCGACGACCGTGCCCAGCACCGCCCGCACGTACGGCATCCGCACCAGGAACGCGACGTCCACCAGCAACCCGGCCACGACCAGGAAGAACGGCAGCGCGGACGGCGGGAAGCCGGTGAAGGTGAGCAGCGGCCAGATCACGGTCCTGAACCCGACGTAGCCGGCCGCGACGAGCGTCGCCGCGCCGAACCTGCCGATCAGCCGCCTGGCCAGCACCAGCACCGACAGCCCGGCGACCACCGCGTAGACCGGATAGAGGTAGTCGGGCACCGGCAGCGTGAACCCGGCCATCATCTCCCTGTCGATCGGCCGGTTCATCTGGTCGGCCGCGAACTGGAGCAGGATGGGCTCGGCGTAGGTCGCCTTGTTGTCCCAGGCGCCGAGCGAGAGCACGCCGTACTCCTGGTGCTGCTCGGGGAAGTGCACGTTCTCCAGGAAGAACGCGAAGAAGGCGCCCAGCACGACCGTGCGCTCGCGCCCGGGCGGCGCGCCCATGAACCAGCCTCTGATCACGCCGGCGATCATGAAGAACGTTCCGACGTACAGCATGATGTGGGACGGGCTCCACGAGGTGATGTCGAGCCCGTTGACGCGGTGGTTGATCAGGTCGAGCGGCACCGCGACGAGGAAGATGCCGGTGCCCCACTGGATGAGCTTGAGCGCCTTCTTGTCGACGCCGTAGCCGGTGTAGCCGTGGATCAGGGTGAGGGCCACGGCGAGGGCGGTGCCGGCGGAGTTGAGCAGGTGGGGCGGCGCGAGGTCGTCACGCAGCCACTTGAAGTGCCAGGAGACGTCCCAGGCCGAGCCGAGCAGCTTGAGCGTGAGCGCCACCAGCCAGCCGAAGTAGAGCACCCTGAACAGGTCGGGCGGTGTGTCGCGGCCTGCCTCGCCGCGGGTCCAGTAGGGCAGGGCCCACGCGGCGGCCTTCTTGAGCGATGCTGGAGACTTCACGGCAGAGAATCTTACGGTCAGCCGCCCGGAACGCCGCTCCCGGCCGGGCTCGCGGTCGCCCGCAGGGAGAACATCAGCGGGACCCTCGGCGCGCCGGCGGGCGGGCGGTAACCGCCGTCGCGTTCCGTGTAGGTGTCGAAGCGGCGGAACAACGTGTGGTCGTGCTCGTGCAGGAACTCCAGGCGCAGGCCGGCGTTCGCGACCGCGGTGACGATCTCGCCCATGCCGTGCCTGAACTCCACGGACGTCTGGTGTTCGAGCACTTCCGGGCCGGTGTAGGTGTGCGGATAGTCCCATACGTGGGGGCCGCGGTCGAAGTAGTCGTTGGTGACCTTCGTACCGGTTTCGTCGTCGAGGACCTCGGTGAACGGGTGGAAATCGGCGACATAGAGGAATCCGCCGGGTTTGAGCAGGCGGGCGACGGTCCCGGCCCAGCGGGTGAGGTCGGGCAGCCAGACGAGGGCTCCGATGCCGGTGTAGACGATGTCGTACGTCGCGCCGAGCGCCTCAGGAGCGTCGTACACGTCGGCCGTGACGAACCGCGCCGGGATGCCGCACTCCGCGGCGATGCGCTCGGCCTGGTCGATCGCGGCGTCGGACAGGTCGAGGCCGGTCACCTCCGCCCCCCGCCTGGCCCAGGAGAGGGTGTCGAGGCCGAAGTGGCACTGCAGGTGCACCAGGCTGCGGCCGGCCACCTCGCCCATCTCCTCGATCTCGAACGCGCGCAGCGGGCTGCGGCCCGACTTGAAGCCCGCGACGTCGTAGAAGGAGCTGGCGACGTGGACGGGGACACGCGCGTTCCAGTTGTCCCGGTTGATGCGCAGATAGTCGGCCATGATCGTGATGATAGGCAGCCGATTGCCGGATTCTCAGCACGTTTTCCTGGAGCTCAGGCGTACCGGAAGGTGCTTGAGTCCGTTCTGGAAGTTGGACGTGAGGCGGCGGGGCGGGCCGGCGAGTTCGACGTCCCACCTGAGCAGTTCCCTGAACACCGAGCGGAGCTGGGCGCGGGCCAGGTGCGCGCCGAGACAGAAGTGCGGGCCGAAGCCGAAGCTGACGTGGTCGTTGGGGGTGCGGGCGATGTCGAAGCGGTCGGGGCCGGGGAAGACGGCCGGGTCGCGGTTGGCTGAGGCGTGGTAGACGACCACCTTCTCGCCCGCCCTGATCCGCTGCCCGCCCAGGGTGAGGTCGCGGGTCGCCGTACGCCTGAAGTGCATGACCGGCGGCCAGAAGCGCAGCATCTCCTCGACGGCGGAGTCGAGCAGCTCGGGGTGCGCGCGCAGGCGCTCCAGCTGGTCCGGGTGCTGGAGGAGGGTGAGCAGGCCGCCGGGGATGCCGTTGCGCAGGGTCTCGTTCCCGGCGACGGCGAACAGGAAGAACATGTTCTCGAACTCGGCCTCCGTCAGGCCGCCCTTCCGCATGGCGGACATGACGGACTCGTCGTCCACGGGGGCCTCCCCCAGCGCGTGCGCGTAGGCGAACATGTCGGCCAGGGCCGCCCGCGACCGCGGGTTGACCCCGGGCCGCGGCTCCGGCCTGGCCTTGACGGCGTGACGGCCCATGGGGGTCAGGGATGTGACGTCCGCCGTGGACAGGCCCGCGTAGTCGGCGTCCTGGTAGCCGATGACGCGCGACGCCCAGTCGTACAGCAGCCGCCTGTCCTGCGCGGGCACCCCCATGACGTGCGCCAGCGTCCAGACGGGCAGGTCGGCGGCCACCTCCACGAAATCGCACTCCCCCTCGCCGAACAGCGCCGCCGCCCGCCGCTCGATCGTCCGTTCCAGGGCGCGTACGGCGCGGGGCGTGAACGCCGCCGCCACGATCCTGCGCAGCCTGGAATGGCCTGGCGGGTCCATGTTCAACATCTGCACCTGGACGAACTCCAGGTCGGACGGGGTGTCGGGGTCGCGGATCTGGGTGGCGCCGAGGTAGGAGGAGAAGTCCTCCGGGGTACGCAGGACGTGCTTGACGTCGGCGTGCCGGAACACCGCCCAGTACCCGGTCCCCGCCCGCCACGGCCCCACCGGAGGCTCGGGGACGCGGCAGACGGGGCTCTCCTCACGCAGCCGGGCGAAGAGCTCGTACGGGACGGCCCGGTCGTAGGTGGAGGGCAGGAACACCTCGACCACATCACCGACAATCCCCGCCTCCGTCACCTGACACCGCCGATCCCGCTCCCCTGGCCTCTGATCCGCCTCCGTCGCCTGGCGCCGCCGATCCCGCTCGCTCGGCCTCTGGTCCGCCTCCTCGGGCGTCGGGCGTCGGGGGCGTCGGGGGCGTCGGTCCATCGGACCGTCGTCGTTCGCGGTCGACATGCGCATCCTCCCGGCTCGTCCACAGGCGTTCGCGGGGCGTGGCCCGTTGTCCACAGGTCGTGCGTGAGGCGGCCCGCCCGTCGTGTCCAGCGTGCATGATGTCCGCGTGACTCCAGAAGACGCAGAGGCGATCCTCCAGGAATACTTCGCCCCCTGGATCCGTCAGCTCGGGCTGCGCGTGGAGGAGGTCGGCGAGCGCCACGCGATCGTCCGCCTCCCCTGGTCCGACGAGCTGGCGAGGGAGGGCGGCGGGCTGTGCGGCCAGGCCATGATGGCCGCCGCCGACACCGCCACGGTCGTCGCGATCTCGGCGGCGCGCGGCGGGTTCGTGCCGATGACGACGGTGCAGCAGTCCACCACGTTCCAGCGGCCGGTGGTCGGCGACGACGTGCTGATCGACGTCCGCATCACCAAGCTCGGACGCACGCTCGCCTTCTCCGAGATCACCTTGCGTGCGGCGAGCAGCTCAGAGACGGCCGCCCACGCCACAACCGTCTACGCACTCCTGGGGTGACACCCGCCCAGGCCGTGGTCTGAGCGCTGCCGGCGTGTCCGTTCGCCCAGGCCAGGACCTACGCGCTGCCGACGTGACGATTCGTTCGGGTCAGGACCTGCGCGCTGCCGGCGTGATCGTTCGCTCAGGTGGTGCAGGTTCGGGGCCTGGGCCGCGGGGGTTCGGGGCCCTGGGCTGCGCCGGTGCGCGCGATCTTGCGGAGACGGCCGCTGACCAGTCCTTTCAGCCCCGGTTCACTCCTGGGGCGGTGCCCGCGCGGGCGCCGTCTCAGGGATCTCTCAGGTGTGGAAAGTAGGCTCACCACATGAAGCGTGTGGCCGCTCTGGTAGTGGCACTCGCCCTCATCGGGGTGGCGACATGGCTCGTGTGGCCGTCGGCGCCCCAGGTGCGGGGCCAAGACCAGCAGATAACCGTCGTCGACGGACCGTCGGACGACCAACGGGTCGAACTCGACACGACGTTCTTCCCGCCGCCAGAAGGCGGAAAAGCGCCCGTCATCCTGCTCGCCCACGGTTTCGGCGGCAGCAAGCAGAGCATGCGGGACCAAGCGGTCCGCCTCGCCCAGCAGGGCTACGGCGTGCTGACGTGGTCGGCGCGCGGCTTCGGCCGTTCCGGCGGCCAGATCGCGCTCAACTCGCCCGACTACGAGGTCAAAGACGTCAAGCAGCTGATCGACTGGCTCGCCAAGCGTCCCGACGTGCAGCTCGACGCGGCGGGCGACCCGCGCGTGGGCATCGCGGGCGGCTCCTACGGCGGCGCCATCGCGCTGATGACGGCGGCGTACGACCGGCGCGTCGATGCGATCGTCCCGCAGATCACCTGGTCCGACCTGGCCGACGCGCTGTTCCCCAACGCGGCCGCGCCGAGCTCGGGCGAGCCGGCCGGCGGGGTCTTCAAGCGCATGTGGGCCGGCATCTTCTTCGGCCAGGGCGTCTCGCTCGACGCCTCGTCGCTGCTGGGCCGGCGCGAGGCCGCCGCGCCGCTGACTCCTGAGCAGGCGCGGTGCGGCAGGTTCCTGCCCGCCATCTGCGACGTCTACCAGCAGGTCGCCACCGACGGCCGGGCCACGCCCGAGGCGGTGGAGCTGCTGCGCAAGTCCAGCCCCGTCACGGTGGCCGGGCAGATCAAGGCGCCGACGCTGCTCATCCAGGGGCAGCGCGACTCGCTGTTCCCGATCGGCCACGCCGACGCCAACGCCAAGGCCATCGCGGCCGCCGGCACGCCGGTGAGCATCGCCTGGTTCGACGGCGGGCACGACGGCGGCAACGGCGAGGCCGACTGGCTGTTCGAGCAGACCTCGGCCTGGTTCGGCCGCTACCTCAAGGGCGAGGGCTCGGGTGACGCCGCGACGCCGGTGAGCGCGTTCACGGTGACCCGCGACGGCGGACGCGACCCCGGCACCCGCCAGCGCATCCGCCTCCACCCGGAGGCCGACTCCTATCCCGGCCTGACCGGCACCGACACCACCGCGGTCGAGCTGAGCGGCCCCGCCCAGAACATCGTCAACCCGCCGGGCGGCGCGCCCGCCTCCATCTCCACGGTGCCCGGCATCGGCGGCCTGCTGGGCGGTCAGGGCGTCGGCGTCTCCCTCGACATGCCGGGCCAGAGCGCCGCCTTCGAATCCCGGCCGCTCACCGAGCCGCTCCAGCTCACGGGCAGCCCGACCGTCAAGGTCACGGTGACCGGCAAGGGCGAGGCGACGCTGTTCGCCAAGCTCTACGACGTGGCCGACGCCCTCCAGCCGCCCAGCCTGCCCGCGGGGCTGGTGGCGCCGTTCCGGGTGACCATCCCCGAGGGCGCGGGCAGCGCCGAGGCGACGATCACGCTGCCGGCCGTCGACCACCGCTTCGCCGTGGGCCACCGCCTGCGCCTGGTGGTGACGACGACCGACATGGGCTTCGCGACGCCGGCCCAGCCCGCCGCGTACCAGGTGGCGCTGGCCTCCCCGGCCCTGACCTTCCCCACGGTCTCCACGCTGGCCGCCGCGCCGACGGGAGTCGCGTGGTGGGTGTGGGCGATGCCGCTGGCCGCCGTCGTGGTCGCCGCCGTCATCCTGGCGACGGGCCGCACCACCTCCCGCCGCCGCCCGGCCTCTCCCGCCAAGCCCGCCTCCTCCGACGCCACCGACGCGAAGGAGCGCGCGACCACCGCCGTCACGGCCGACCTCACCACCGCCGGAACGTCCGGAAGCACGGCCGGTCCGAACGGCCGAACACACGCGCACGACGCGTCCGGTGACGCCACCTCCGGCGACACCGCCGCCATCGGCACTTCCGGCGCGGTGGTCCGCCCCAACGGCAAGACGCACGATCTCGACGTGGCCGGTGACGCCGCCGCACCCAGCGAGGATGCGGGAAGTCGCGAGGTCGCGGGGGCCGGTGCGGGAGTGCCGCTGGAGATCAGTGGGCTGACCAAGGCGTACAGGAATGGTGAGCTGGCCGTCGACAACCTGTCGTTCCGCGTCGAGCAGGGCCAGGTGCTGGGGCTGCTCGGCCCCAACGGCGCCGGCAAGACGACGACGATGCGGATGATGATGGGCCTCATCCAGCCCGACGCGGGCGAGATCCGCATCTTCGGCGAGCGGGTGACGCCCGGCGCGCCCGTGCTGTCGAGGCTGGGGTCGTTCGTCGAGGGGCCGGGGTTCCTGCCGCATCTGTCGGGGCGCGACAACGTCCAGCTCTACTGGGCGGCCACCGGCAGGCCCACCGCCGACGCCCACTTCGACGAGGCGCTGGAGATCGCCGGTCTCGGAAAGGCGCTGGAGCGGGCCGTACGCACCTACTCGCAGGGCATGCGGCAACGGCTGGCCATCGCCCAGGCGATGCTCGGCCTGCCCGACCTGCTCGTGCTCGACGAACCCACCAACGGGCTCGACCCACCCCAGATCCGGGAGATGCGCGAGGTGCTCAAGCGCTACGCGCGCGACGGCCGTACCGTGATCGTCTCCAGCCACATGCTGGCCGAGGTCGAGCAGGCCTGCAGCCACGTCGTGGTGATGCAGCGCGGCCGGCTGGTCTCGACCGGCCCCGTCTCGCGGCTGCTCAGCTCGGCCGCGACCGGCAACGGTCACGGGCCGCGCCTGGAAGACGTGTTCCTCGACCTCATCGGAGACAAGGGATGACCACCGCGACCGGTTACGCGCCCCGCCGCACGCTGCCGCTGCGGGTGGAGATCGTCAGGCAGTTCAAGCGGCGGCGGACGATCGGCATGTTCGCGCTGCTGCTGGCGTTGCCGTGGATCCTGGTGATCGCGTTCCAGTTCGGGCCGCAGTCGAGCGGGCAGGGGCAGTCGTCGCTGCGCATCTCCGACCTGGCCACCGAGAGCGGCCTCAACTTCGCCGCCTTCGCCCTGTCGGTGTCGGCCAGCTTCCTGCTGGTGGTGGCGGTGGCGCTGTTCTGCGGCGACACCGTGGCCAGCGAGGCCAACTGGTCGTCGCTGCGCTACCTGCTGGCGGCGCCGGTCCCCCGCGACCGGCTGCTGCGCCAGAAGCTGATCGTCGCGCTCGGCTACTCGGCGGCGGCGGTGATCTGCCTGCCGCTGATGGCGCTGCTCGCGGGCACGCTGGCGTTCGGCTGGGACGACATCCAGGTGCCGGGCACGGGTGAGGTCATCCCGGCGTTCGACGTCCTGCCCCGGTTCGGGATCGTCATCGGGTACGCCCTGGTCAGCCAGCTCGTGGTGGCCGCTCTGGCCTTCCTCATCTCCACGATGACCGACTCGCCGCTCGGCGCGGTGGGCGGGGCCGTCGGGCTGTGGATCGTCTGCACGATCCTGCAGGCGGTCGAGGCGCTGGGGTCGCTGCGCGAGTTCCTGCCGACGTTCTGGAACAACGCCTGGCTCGACGCCCTGGCGCCCGAGCTCGACTGGAGCGGCATGGTCAAGGGCGCCTCGGTCTCGATCACGTACGCCGCGATCCTGATCGCCATCGCCTTCCGCCGCTTCCGCAGAAAGGACGTAGTGAGCTGACGCTCCCGCTCCTCCCCTGACCTCGGGGGCCACCAGACGATCGATGGCGGGGCACCCGGCGCTTGTGGCCGGGCACCCCGCCGTCGACGTCAGGCACCTGCTCCGCCGTTCTGGAGGCGCGGCAGTCCTGGCCCCCTGTTGGGCGTCAGTCGAGCCAGGCGAAGGACTTCGTTACTGCCTTCTTCCAGCCGGCGTAGCCTTCCTCGCGTTGTTCCTGTGTCCAGGTTGGTTCCCAGCGGCGGTCTTCTGCCCAGTGGGTGCGGAGTTCGGTGGTGTCTCTCCAGTAGCCGACAGCCAGGCCCGCCGCGTACGCGGCGCCCAGGGCCGTGGTCTCCGAGACCGTGGGGCGGCTGACGGGGACGCCGAGGATGTCGGACTGGAGTTGCATGCACAGGTCGTTCGAGGTGACGCCGCCGTCCACGCGCAGGACGTCCAGGACGACCCCCGAGTCGCGCTGCATGGCCTCCACCACGTCGCGGCTCTGGTAGCAGATGGCCTCCAGGGTCGCGCGGGCGATGTGGGCGTCGGTGTTGTAGCGGGACAGGCCGACGATGGCGCCGCGGGCGTCGGCCCGCCAGTACGGCGCGAACAACCCGGAGAAGGCGGGCACGAAGTAGACGCCCCCGTTGTCGGGCACCTGCCGCGCCAGCGTCTCGCTCTGCGGGGCGGAGGTGATGATGTGGAGCTGGTCGCGCAGCCATTGGACGGCGGAGCCCGTGACGGCGATGGAGCCCTCCAGCGCGTAGACGGCCGGCTGGTCGCCGAACTTGTAGGCGACGGTGGTGAGCAGGCCGCTCTCGGAGCGTACGCGGGAGGTGCCGGTGTTGAGCAGCAGGAAGTTGCCGGTGCCGTAGGTGTTCTTGGCCTCGCCGGGCGAGAAGCAGACCTGGCCGACGGTGGCCGCCTGCTGGTCGCCGAGGATGGCGGTGATGGGCACCTCGCCGCCGACCGGGCCGTACCCGAGCGTGACGCCGTAGTGGGAGGGGTCGGCGGAGGGGCGGATCTCGGGGAGCATGGCGCGCGGGATGCCGAAGAAGGACAGCAGCTCGTCGTCCCAGTCGAGGGTGTCGAGGTCCATGAGCATCGTGCGGCTGGCGTTGGTGACGTCGGTGATGTGCACGCCGCCGTTGACGCCGCCGGTGAGGTTCCACAGGGTCCAGGTGTCGGTGTTGCCGAAGACGGCCTCGCCGCGGTCGACGGCCTCGCGGACGCCGTCCACGTTCTCGAGGATCCATTGGATCTTGCCGCCGGAGAAGTACGCCTCGGGCCGCAGCCCCGTCCTGTCGCGGATGACCTGGCCGCGGCCGTCGCGTTCGAGTGCGGCGGCGATGCGGTCGGTACGGGTGTCCTGCCAGACGATGGCGTTGTAGTAGGGGCGGCCGGTGCGCGGGTTCCACACGACGGTGGTCTCGCGCTGGTTGGTGACGCCGAGCGCGGCGAGGTCGCTGTGGTGCAGGCGGGTGCGCTGGAGGGTGGTCTGGATGACGGCGGCGGTGCGCGTCCAGATCTCGATCGGGTTGTGCTCGACCCAACCGGCTCTGGGCAGGATCTGCTCGTGTTCGAGCTGGTATTTGGCGTATTCGGCGCCATCGTGATCGAAGATCATGAAGCGGGTGCTGGTGGTGCCCTGGTCCACCGCGCCGACGAAATCAGGCATGGCTCACTCTCAATCTGACGGCTTCACGGTGTCGCGGTCCTCGCCCTGCGGCAGGAAGCGGGCGATGCACAGCTGGTAGAGAGCGGCTCCGAGCGCTGCGCCGACCAGCGGGCCGACGATGGGGACCCACCAGTACGGGTCGCCGTACTGATCTCGCCAGGCCCCGTCGTAGCCGGTGAGCCAGCTGGCCAGTCGGGGGCCGAAGTCGCGGGCCGGGTTGATGGCGTAGCCGGCGTCGGTGCCGAACGACATGCCGATCCCGACGATGAGCAGGCCGATGATGAACGGCCCCAGGTTCGCCCCCGGTGCCATGTTGAGGACGTCGGAGAGCGCGAAGAGGACGAACAGCAGGATCGCGGTGCCGATGATCTGGTCGCGCAGCCCGCCCCACATGGAGACCGGCAGGGTGCCGTTGCCCGGCAGGGTGGAGAAGACGATCTGGGTCTTGATCGTGTGGCCGGGGTCGGCCATGGCCAGGACCTCGGTGTAGTTCCAGCGCACGATGAGCGCGCCGACGAACGCGCCGAGTGTCTGCGCCAGCGCGTACGGCAGCACCTTCGGCCACGGGAACCCCCGGAACAGCGCGAACCCCAGGGTCACGGCCGGGTTGATGTGGGCTCCCGTCGTGCGGCCCGCGACGTACACGCCGAGCGTCACGCCGATGCCCCACGCCCACGCGATGCTGTCGTGGTCGCCCAGCTCGGCGGCGATGACCTGCGCGACGACGCCGCAGCCGAACAGGATGAGCACCATCGTGCCGAGGAACTCCGCGATGAGCTCCCCTGTCAGCTTCCGCTGGGTGAGCAGATGCGCCACCGATCCACCTCCTTGCCGTGCTTGTCTGCTTTCCCGATCAACGGGCGCCGCATACGGCATGTGGTGGATAGGTTGCGCAAAGTGCTGGAGGGTGGACCTCTCAGAGAGCGCGGGTGAAGGTGACCAGGCTGGTGCCGGGGCCGTTGTAGCCGGGCACGGGGTCACTGACCGTGAAGCCCATCCGCTGGTGGAACGCGATCGACGTCGCGTTGGCGGAGGACGTGACCGCGCGGACGACGTGGCGGCCGTGCTCGCGGGCGAGGGCGAAGAAGCGCTCGTAGAGGGTGCGGGCGAGGCCGCTGCGCCTGGCCGCAGGGTGCACGCCGGCGAAGTGGATGTACGCCTCGCCGGGCAGGGACGGCGAAGGGAAGCCGATCAGGAAGCCGGCCAGGTCGCCGGAGCTCTCGGCGACGAGGCTGGTGGCGTGGAAGTGGTCGAGGAAGAGCCGCGGGAGCGCGGCGCGGACCGGCCGGCCCCACCAGTCGTCGACCACGGCGGCGATGGCGTCGTAGTCGGCCGGTGCGGCGGGGCGGAAATCGTAAGGGGGCACCTGGTCAGTCCCAGTGCGGGGGGCGGTTCTCCAGGTAGAAGGTGTCGTCGTCGGTGTCGCGCCACTCGCCCCAGCCGAGGTCGGTGTCGTCGGAGGTCTGGTCGGGTAGGAATTCTTTCACGTCGTACATGCTACCGAGGCGTACAAACCTGTCCCCGGTGTGTCCGCTGGATCAAGGACAGTTCGCAAGGTCAGCGGTACGATGCGTAGGCAGGTGTCGCCGATCCCCCCGTGAGGCTGCTCATGGCCACCCCGACAGGCTGGCGGCGAGAAGGCAATCTACCGGCGGAGCTGACCAGCTTCATCGGCAGGACACGTCTCCTCGCCAACCTCAAACGACACCTCAACGAGTCACGCCTGGTGACCGTGACCGGCATCGGTGGTGTCGGCAAGTCGCGCACGGTGTTGCGCCTGGCCCATCAGGTGCGCGCCCACTACCCCGACGGCGTGTGGTTCGCCGATCTCGCCCGGCTGCAGGACGCGGGCATGGTCAAGCACACGATCGCCTCGGCGCTCGGCATCGCCGACCAGTCTTCGCGCACGGAGTCGGAGTCGCTGTCGGAGTGGGTCGGCGAGCGCGACATGCTGCTCATCATCGACACCTGCGAGCACCTGGTGCAGGGCTGCGCCGAGCTGGTGCACGAGCTGCTGGAGGCGGCGCCCAACCTCAAGGTGCTGGCCACCAGCCGCCAGTCGCTGCACCTGCCTTACGAGCACGTCGTGCCGGTGCCGCCGCTGCAGGTGCCGGGCGACGACCCGGCCGAGAACCTGTTCACCAACGAGTCGGTGCAGCTGTTCGCGGCCCGCGCGAGCGCCAGCGTGCCTGACTTCGTGCTCGACGAGGACAACATCGGCCCGGTGGCCGAGCTGTGCCGCAGGCTCGACGGCATCCCGCTGGCGATCGAGCTGGCGGCGGTGCGGCTGCGCGCGCTGTCGGTGGAGCAGATCCTGGGCCTGCTGGCCGACCGGTTCAGCCTGCTGGCGGGCGCGAGCCGCACGGCGCTGCCCCGGCACCAGACGCTGCGCGCGGCGATCGGCTGGAGCCACGAGCTGTGCGAGCCGGCCGAGCGGCTGTTGTGGGCGCGGCTGTCGGTCTTCGCGGGTGACTTCGAGCTCGACGCGGCCCGGTTCGTCTGCTCCGACGGGCGGCTGCCGTCGGAGGACATCACCGACCTGGTGACGGGCCTGGTGGAGAAGTCGATCCTGCTGATCAGGAGCAACCACGCGGGCGTGCGCTACAAGCTGATCGACACGCTGGCCGAATACGGCGAGGAGTGGCTGGAGAAGCTGGGCCAGACGGAGCAGCTGCGCCAGCGCCATCTGGAGTATTACCTGAGCCTCGCGCAGCGCAGCCAGGACGCCTGGTCGGGGCCGCGGCAGATCTACTGGTTCGTCCGCATGCGGCAGGAGCACGACAACATCCGTCTCGCGCTGGAGCACACGCTGTCCACGCCGGGTAAGGAGCCGCTGGCGCTCACCCTGCTGGCGTCGCTGTGGTTCATGTGGGTGTGCTGCGGGTTCGCCCGCGAGGGCCGCCTTTACTTGGAGCGGGCGCTGGAGGCCAATCCCACGGTGAGCAAGGAGCGTTGCAAGGCGCTGTGGGTGCTCTCCTATGTGCGTAGTGCTCAGGGCGACATCGTGGGCGCGCGTGAGACGGCTGAGGCCTGCAGCGTCGAGGCCGTTCGGGTGGGCGACTCCCGAGCCGTGATCTTGGGTTCCAAGATGCAGGGCACGGCCGCGATGCTGCAGGGCGACCTGCAGAAGGCAAGCGCCCTGCTCGGTGTGGCCATCGAGTTCAACACGGATAACAAGGAGCTCAACCCGGGGCTGCTCCCCGCCATCGTAGAGCTTTCCATCGTCCTCACCGAACAAGGGAGCATGCACGAGGCCGAGTCGCTGTTGCTGGACTGTCTGCAGGTCTGCCGCGAGCGCGGGGAGCTGTGGCTGAGCTCGTACGCGCACTGGGCGTTGTCGCTGCCGATGATGGCGATGAACCGGCTGAACGAGGCGCTGGCGACGGCTCAGGAGGCGCTGCGCATCAAGCGCTACTTCCACGACACCGTCGGCACACTCATGGCACTCGAGACGATCGCCAAGATCTACTCGGCCCTGGGCGAGGCCGAGCGCGCAACGCTTCTGCTCGGTGCGCTGCATCAGAACTGGCGCTCCTCCGGCCTGCCCATGCTCGGTGCCCCGTTCCTCACGGCCACTCACGAGAAATGCGTCAAGGAGTGCAAGAGTCTCCTCGGTGAGGATCGCTACAAATTGGCATTTGAGGCGGGCGCAGAACTGGACCTGGACCAGGTAGTCGCAACCGTACAGGATGACCCACACAGCACCTGAATCGCCCAGGCCGTAACCTTTTTCCTTCTGGCCCGTTATTGCGTAAATGATTCGGCAAATTCGGCTTCGGGTAGGCCCCACAAGAACGACATCTACCCCAACGAGGGGTATTTGCCACGGTTGCCGTGGGGAGGCTGCGCACTCATGCCCGAACTACCACCGGTTTCGTTACCCACCCCTTCTATCCCGTACCCGTCGAAGATCAATCCCTTCGAGGCTGTTGCGGCCGAGCGCACCATCGCCTGGGCTCGGCAGCTGAGACTCATCGCGGATGAGACCGCAGCCTCGCGCTTCGCTGGGGAGTCGTATTCCCGGCTCGTCGCCAGGCTGTATCCCGAGGCGTCGGTGCCGGTCCTGGCGCTGGCCGCCGACCTCAACAGCTGGTTCCACGTCTACGACGACCAGTTCGAGCTGGCCGACGTGGGCTCCAACCCCGATCTGGCGCGGCGCATGGCGGACAAGTTCCGTGCGGTGCTGAACGGCGAACCGCTGCCTGCCACCGCAGGACCGATACTCCACGGGTTGGCCGATATCCGTGACCGTATGCTCCTACACGCCAGCGCCCAGTGGTGGAACCGCTTCGCCACCCACCTTCAGGACTGCTTCGAAACGGCCCAGTGGGAGGTCGACAACCGCACGAGGGGCGAGGTCCCCGATCCCGACAGTTACGTCGAGCACAAGCTCAATATCGCCTATGTCCCGCCCTCGTTCGACCTCATCGAACTCGCCGAGCAGTTCGAGGTGCCCGACGACATCCGCGCCTCGGCCGTGTACCGCACTCTCGTCCACGAGGCCGGCCACGTGGTGGTCTGCACCAACGATCTGATCGGCTTACGGCGTGAGCTGCTGCAAGGGGAATTCCACAACCTCGTCATCGTCTATTGGAAGGCCTTGGACTGTCCTCTTCAGGTTGCCGTCGAAATGGTCAACCAGAAGATCTCCGAGCGCATACGCGTCTTCGAAGCGGCCAAGGCAGACCTCCAGCACACGTTCGACGAACTCGGCACCGACCAGAATCGCCGGCACGGCACCCTCCGCTGCGTAACAGGGCTCGAGAACTGGATGCGCGGTTACCTCGACTGGGCCAAGGAGACGCGCCGATTCGCCGACCCGGTGCTGCGCGGACAGATCACCGGCTTCCAGCGCGAGCTGGCCGACTAAGACGATGTCACTGATCACCATGCGGGCGGTGTTCGCGACGAAGAGCGCCCGCATGGCATCAACGTCTGCCTGGATCGGCGGTGTGGGCACGACCGTGACGAGCCGTCTGCAGCAGCGAAGTGTCACCTTGCCGTCTGCCGGGCCCCCGAACCCCGCCCGAGGCGTACGCGAGCTGTGAACGCGGTGTCGCCCGCTCTGACCAGGTAGATCGAGGTCCTCCTGGATGTCTCCGCCCCTAGGGCCTTCGTCCATACAAAACGGTTCGTCCCGATAGGGTGCCCTGCACGGAATCGTTCCGACGCGCCGTAGGTTCTGGTGAAGAGTACCTAGGGAAAGGCTGTCCAACCGTGTTCGACCCGAAGGATCTCTACGAGCTCGCAGACGACGCGCCCGAGCTGCCCGATCCGGTGTTGCTGTACCACTTCGACGGTTTCGTCGACGCGGGCGGTGCCGGACGTCTCGCGCTGGGCCACCTGCTGGCCGAGCTGGAGCACCGGGTCGTGGCGACGTTCGACGTGGACCGGCTGCTCGACTACCGGTCGCGGCGTCCGATCATGACGTTCGACACCGACCGGTGGGTGGATTGGGAGAGTCCCGAGCTGGCCGTGCACGTCGCCAAGGACGCGACGGGCACGCAGTTCCTGGTGATGAGCGGGCCCGAGCCCGACCGGGAGTGGGAGCTGTTCGCCAAGGCCGTGGCCGAGCTGGTCGAGCGGCTGAACGTGAGCAAGCTGGTGACCCTGCACGGCATCCCCATGGCCGTGCCGCACACCCGGCCGCTCGGCGTCACCGCGCACGCCAGCCGGCCCGAGCTGATCTCCGCGCAGACCAGCGTGTTCGGCCGGGTGCAGGTGCCCGGCAGCGTGGCGGCCCTGCTGGAGCTGCGGCTGGGCGCCAAGGGCCACGACGCCGTGGGCTACGCGGTGCACGTGCCTCACTACCTGTCGCAGGCCGAATACCCGACCGCCGCCGTGGCGGCCCTGGAGGCGGTGACGCGCGGCACGGGGCTGGTCTTCCCGATGGAGTCGCTGCACGACGCCGCCCGGCGTACGACGACGGAGATCGAGGAGCAGATCAAGGCCTCGGCCGAGCTGTCCACCGCGATCACCGGCCTCGAGCAGCAGTACGACGCCTTCGCCGCGGGCGCGGAGCGCGAGAACCTCATGGCCGAGACCACGCCGATGCCCACGGGCGACGAGCTGGCCGCCCAGTTCGAGCGGTTCCTGGCCGAGCGCGACGACGACTAGCGCCGCCTGGAGGGGCGCGCGGACAGCACGGTCGCGGAAGGACGGGCGGATAACCTGGGCCGATGAGCGATCAGGCAGACCGGCCGCAGCCGCGGCGCGCCTCTCAGTCGTCCGCCGGCACGGGCATCCGTGTCGGCCTCGTCGGCTACGGCACCGCGGGGGCCTACTTCCACGCCCCGCTGATCCACGCCACCCCCGGCCTGTCCCTGGCCGCCGTCGTGACCAGGAACCCCGATCGCCGGGCCGAGGTCGCCGCCGCGTACGGCGCGGCCGCGGTGGACGACGTGCAGGACCTGTGGGGCCGTTGCGACCTCGTCGTGGTCGCCTCGCCCAACCGCACCCACGTCGCCACGGCCGCGGCGGCGCTCACCGAGGGCCTGCCCGTGGTCGTGGACAAGCCGCTGGCCAGGACCGCCGAGGAGGGACGCGGGCTGGTCCGCCTGGCCGAGGAGCGTGGTCTCCTGCTGACCGTGTTCCAGAACCGGCGCTGGGACGGCGACTTCCGCACCGTGCGCCGCCTGGCCGGCGAGGGGCTGCTGGGCCGTGTGCTGCGCTTCGAGTCGCGCTTCGAGCGCTGGCGGCCCGTGCCCAAGGGCGGCTGGCGCGAGAGCGGCGGGCCCGATGAGGTGGGCGGGCTGCTGTACGACCTCGGCAGCCATCTGGTGGACCAGGCGCTGCAGCTGCTCGGCCCCGTACGCGCGGTCTACTGCGAGAGCGAGGTGCGGCGCGAGGGCGTGGAGGCCGACGACGACACGTTCATCGCGCTCACCCACGCGAGCGGGGCCAGGTCGCATCTGTGGGCCAGCTCGATGGCCGCCCGGCTCGGGCCCAGGTTCCGGGTGCTCGGGTCGGCGGCCGGCTTCGTCAAGTACGGCATGGACGTGCAGGAGGAGCGGCTGCGGGCCGGGATGACGCCCGACGCGCCGGGGTTCGGGGACGACCCGGAGGAGCGCTGGGGCGAGCTGGGCACGGAAGGCGAGCGGCGCGTCGTGCGTACGGAGGCGGGGGCGTACCTGGACTTCTACCGGGAGGTGGCGGCGGCGCTGCGCGACGGCGGCCCGCCGCCGGTGGACCCGGCGAGCGCCGTCGAGGCGCTCGCCGTCATCGAGGCCGCCCGCCTGTCGGCCTCCCAGGGCATCGTCGTCCACCTCGGCTGAAGCCCCGGGAAGCCGCTGGGGCCGGCTGCAAGCCCAGGCCGCCGTTCAGGCGGGCTGTCCGGGCGGGCTGTCCGGGCGGGCTGTCCGGGCGGGGCCGTCAGTCGCGCAGGCAGGCCCGCAGGGCAGGGCGGTCGTGTCAGCGGTCCAGCCGTTCGCGGCCGTCAGTCGCGCAGGCGGGCGCGCAGGGCGGTCGTGTCGGCGTCGGTCCAGCCGTTCGCGGCCAGCCAGCCCATGGGCCCGCCGAACCGGTCGTCGAGCACGCCCAGGAACTGCTCGATGTAGCGGGCACGCGGCATGTGGTCGTCGGCCGGGCGCGAGTCGAGGTCGTCGCGGTAGGTGTCGCTGCCGCGCAGCCGCTTGAGGATCAGCTCAAGCCGCTCCCCCGTGGCGACGTAGTCCTCGACGATGGCCTCCCTGGTGGCGCCGGCGACCTCCAGGGCCAGCGCCGCCAGCACGCCGGTGCGGTCCTTGCCCGCCGCGCAGTGCACCAGCGCCGCGCCGTCGTCCAGCGCCATCGCCCGCAGCGCCGCCACCACGCCGTCGGGCCGGTCGCGCAGGTAGCCGAAGTAGAACCCGGTGACCCGCAGCTCCTCGTCGAGCACCCGGTCCGCCCACGGCAGCACCCGCTCGCCGTCGATGCCCTCGGGCGCGACGTCCGCCTCGACGTCGGTGTGCCGGCCGCCCTCGGCGAACAACGTCAGGTGGTGGTGACGCACCTCGGGCACCCGGGTCAGCGGACCGGGCCCCTCCAGCGTCACCTCGGCCGTCGAGCGCAGATCCACGACGTGCCGCAGGTTGAGCTCGCCGACCAGCAGCGCCACGTCGGCGGGCGTCAGGCCCTGCAGGTTGTCGGCGCGGTAGAGCCGGCCGCGACGGGTGCGGCCGCCGTCACGAGTGGGCAATCCGCCCAGGTCACGCGCGTTGACCGCGCCTTCAAGGTCGATCCACCTCGTCATCTCGCTCATTATTACGACCCTATATGTCCGGCAGAACGCAGCGAATTCGAGGTTCATAACGCAGCATGAACGTATGGATCCACGAGCTCTGCCTCCACGGCTGGTGATCGATCCATCGCTGCCCCCGGAGATCTCGGTCGAGTTGCGGTCGAGCCCGCACATCCTCCGCCAGGCTCGGTCGGGCGCGCGAATGGACACCACGCGAAACCCCGCCACCCTGTTCGTCCTGCCGGCCTTCCTGTTGCTGCTGTTCATGCTGACCAGCAGCACGCCCCTGTTCGTCATGGGCACGGGGGTCGGCATGATCGTCGTGATCAGGTGGTTGGCGACGGACGGCACCTACCGCTCGACCAAGCGAAGACTGGGGCTCGCGCGGGCCCACGCCGAGCACTACATCCTTCCGGAGGACCTCGACCACCCCTGCCAGATGCTGCTGCGCAGGGCGCAGAACGCCGTGGAGGCCATTCTCCACTCCAACGTGCACAAGGCCGGGCTCATCGACAGCGTCGACAACCAGGTGTCGCTGCCCGAGGAGGTCTGGCAGATCGCCCAGCGGCTGCGCCGGCTGTCGTCGATGCACGCCGAGCACGGCAAGCTGGTGCCGCGTGAGCTGCCGCCGGACATGGAGGCGGCGTTCAAGCCGTACACGAGCGCGCTGGACGCGGCCTGGACGTCGCTGACGCACCGCGTACGGCATCTGGAGAAGTACGCCAAGCAGGTGCTGAAGGCCGACAAGGTCTACCACGCCCACCTGCGGCTGGAGAAGCTGGCCGCGAAGACGCCGGAATACCAGCAGCTGCTGGCCGAGACCGTGCGCGACGAGCTGGCCCACGGCCGCATCAACGAGCTGTCGGACCAGGCGGCCCATGTGCGCAAGCTGTTCGAGGAGAGCATCCTGCAGGCCAGGCAGACGGCGGGCGAGCTGCTGCGCTCGCCGCTCACCTGAGCTGCTGCGCCCGCCGCTCACCCAGGCCCGGCACAGACGAACGGGGCACAGACGAACGGGGCACGGCTTCGGCCGTGCCCCGTCGTCATGTCAGCCGATCACGGTGCAGCTGGCCGTGGCCTTCTTGGCCGGGTCGCTCTCGGACGTGGCCGTGAGCTTGATCTTGCCGACGTGGCCGCCGCCGGTGCGTACGGCGTCCACGCTGACGAGCTCCTGCTTGCCGAACTCGACGGAGGCCAGCGCGTTGGGCAGCCGGACGTCCCAGCCCTTGCCCTGGACCTCGGCCTTGAGCCGGTAGATGTCGGCGTTGAGGTAGGCGCTGACGTCCTCGGGATGCTGGCCACGGGCCGCGGCCTTCTTGCCGGTGTTGAACAGCGGGAACTTGCAGGTGGAGACGTTCTTGCCGGACGGCAGCCCCACCGAGGGCAGCAGCTTGACGCCGCGCCGCTGCGGGCCCGCGCCGTCGAGCGAGCGGATCGCGACCGTGTACGACAGCTGGCCCTTCTTGTCCCGGTGCAGGTCGGTGACGTAGAAGTGCAGCCGGTTGGCCTCGTCGACGTACTCGTACTCGCTGCCGGAGTCGGTGCCGGCGTGGAAGAGGGCGTCAGACAGCTGGCGGTAGTCGCCGATGGTGATCGGCACCTTCGTGCCGTCGGGCAGCACGTAGTCGGTCATGCCGATGTCCTGCGGGTTGGCGTCGATCACCCACTCGAACGGCGACCTGTCCTCGTTCTTGGTCTTGGCGAGCAGCACGCCGGAGTCGGGCGTGAACGAGTCGGCGCCCATCCGGTCGACGACCTCGACGGTGTAGTTGTTGTAACCACCGCCGTCGCACAGCGGATCGCCGCTGTCACAGGTGCTGCGGTCCTGGTCCATCGCGATGTTGACGCCGGACAGCCCGTTCTTGCCGGGCTGCACCACGCGGGCCGTCACCTTGGCGGTCACCAGGCCCGACTCGGCGAGCGCCTCGCGGCTGAGCCGCAGCACGTTCGCCTCGTCCACCATGTTCAGCTTGATCTTGTTGCGGAGCATGTGCTGGGCGCCCATGGACCCGCCCGCGGTGGGCGGGACGAGCCAGCGTGAGTGCGGGCCGCCGGGGCCGTTGAAGCTGCCGCGGCTCAGCATCTCCCAGATGCCGGTGTACGACCGCCGCGGCGGCACCCCGTACGGGTTGTTGTAGTTGTCGGCGATGCCGAAGATGTGGCTCAGCTCGTGGGCGTAGACGCCCATGCCGGAGCTCTCGGCCTGCACCGAGTCGACGCCGAAGCGGGCGTTGGGCCAGAAGTTGGAGCCGGCCTGCCAGGAGGTCCACTCGACGTAGCGGGTCGGCGACCAGTTGGGCAGCGCCGGGTCGTCCGGGCCCCACTCGTCGGTGACGTCCTCCTTGGTCGGGAACTTCATCATCCCGAACTCCTGCCAGGTGGCCGATTCGTCCTGGCCGGCGCTGAGGTAGAAGACGAAGTCGAACTGGTCCGCCACATCCTGGCCGACGTCGGCCAGCCAGGCCGCGTTGCCGTCGGCGCGCAGGTTCTTGTTGCAGCTGTCGCCGGAGGGGCACGACTGGCGCTGGTACTCCATCGCGTACTCGTGGTCCTTGCCCGGCATCGTGTACGGGCCGAACCCGGTCAGCTCCACGCCGATGCGGCCACCGGAGTCCTCCATCCAGTATTCGTGGATGGTGTGCCCCTTGTTGAGGTCGTTCGGGGTGTTGAGGAAGTCCTGGTAGAACCTGGCGACCTGGTCGCGCGGGATGTCGTGGGCCTCGGCGCTCGGGTTGGCGTACACCGTGGAGTTCTGCGGCTGGGTCACCACGAACGGCTGGTTGGGGTAGTCGAGCAGCACGAGCGCGCCCTTGAAGGTGCGCTGCGACCCCTTGACGGCGGGGTCGTTCCACTTCGTGCCGGGGGGCTTCTTGTAGTCCGCCCACGTCATGTTGTCGGGGTTCACCCAGTTCTGCGGGTCGACGGGCTTGAGACCGGTGCTGGGAGTCTTGCGCAGGGCCCGCTCCTCGGCAGCGGCGTCGAGGGATTCGTCGAGCTGCCAGGGCTGGGTCTGCGGCCAGTGGTTCTGCCGCCACGGGTGCTCGGGGTTCTCGGGGGGTGCTGCGGAAGCAGGGGTCGCCATCAGGCTCACCGGGATCAGCACGATGGCCGCCAGCAAACCCTTCAGCAGCTTCTTCGGGGCGTTCACGGCTTGACCGTATAGACGTTGTTGACGGAGATCACCGAGCAGTTGTAGGGAAGACCTGTACTGACATTTCCGTCATTTGTCGAAAAGGCCATGTAAGGGGTGGTTGTGGCGGATCTTCAACGGGCCGTGGACGAGCTCGCCGCCCGCCTCGAACGCCCCCTGCTCCTGGAGGACCGCCACCAGCGCGTGGTCGCCTACAGCGAGCAGAACGGCGCGATGGACGACGTCCGCCGCGACTCGATCCTGCGCCGGCACACCGTGCCCGAGGTGCGGCAGTGGCTGCGCGCGGCCGGGATCACCGAGGCCACCGGGCCGCTGCGCACGCCTGGCGCGCCCCAGCTCGGGCTGCTGCCGCGGGTCTGCGTTCCCGTACGGCACGCCGACGGCCTGCTCGGCTTCCTGTGGTTCATCGACGCCGAGCCGCCCATGCCCCAGCCGGCCGTCGCCGAGGCCGCCCGCGCGGTGCCGGGGCTCGCCCTCGCGCTGTTCCACGAGAGCCTGGCCAGCGGGCTCGCCTCGCAGCGGGAGCTGGAGGCGGTGACCGGGCTGCTGCTCGGCGAGCGGGACGCGGCCAGGCAGCTCATCGAGGCGGGCGCGTTCCCGCAGGCGCAGCCGGTGACCGTCCAGGTGGCCAGGCCGCGCACGGCCGAGCCCGACGACGCGCTCCGGCTGGCGCTGGAGCAGGGGCTGCTGGCGCTGCGGCGGCGGCTGAGCGGGCACCACCCGCTGCACCTGATGCGCTACGACCACGCGGTGCTGCTCACGGCGGGGCCGCCGGTCTCGGCCGACGAGCTGCACGCGGCCATGCCGGTGCCGGTGGTGGTCGGGGTGGGCCGGCCCAGGCCCGAGCTGGCGCTGGCGGCGGAGTCGTACCGGGAGGCCAGGCACGCGGCCGAGGTGACGGCGCGGGTGCCCGGCCTCGGGCGTACGGCGGAGTGGGCCAGGCTGGGCGTCTACCGGATGCTCACCCAGCTGCCGGACCGGGAGCTGCACCCGGGGCTCGAAGGGCTGCTGGCGGACGCGCAGTACCTGCCGCTGCTGGAGACCCTGGAGACGTATCTGGATCTGGCGGGCAGCGCGGTGGCGACCTCGAAGGCGCTGCGGCTGCACAGGACCTCGCTGTACTACCGATTACAGCGGGTGGAGGAGCTGGCCCGCACCGATCTGAAGGACGGCGGCGAGCGGCTGGCGCTGCACCTCAGCCTGAAGCTGGCGCGCCTGTCCGGGCGTTATCTGCCGCGCGAGCCGCCCGGCCCGTCCTGACCTCCGCTCTCGACGCGTTCGAGCAGCTCGCGCAGCGACGCGCGCTGCTCGGGCGTGAGCACCGCGAACAGCTCCTCCCCCGCTTCCCTGCGCGCCTCGCGAGCCCGATCGGCCAGCGCGCGCCCCTCGCCGGTGAGCACGACCAGCGTGGAGCGCCGGTTGGCCGGATCGACCTGCCTGCGCACCAGGCCCGCCGCCTCCAGCGCGTCCACGACGGGCGTGAGCGAGCGCGGCACGATGCGCAGCTCGTCGGCCAGCCGGACCATGCGCATCGGCTGCCCGGCGTCGGCCAGAGCCCGCAGCGCCCGCGCCTGGCCCGGATTGAGCCCCAGCGGGACCAGCCGGTGGGCGTAGCCGTGCCGCACACGCTTGCCGACCAGGTAGAAGAGCTCCGCGAGCTCCTTGTCTGCCATGCCGAGAAGTTTAGCCGGAACAAATATGAGCTAACCTCTGTTCGAATGGGCAGCCGAAAGAAGGAGGTTCCACGTTGGCGGAGGAACCGCGCGCGCCGATCGGGCGCATCATCAAGCTGTTCGGCGCCTACCGCGGCCGCCTCACCGTGGTGGCCTCGCTCATCGTGCTGTCCTCGCTGGTGGGGCTGGCCTCGCCGTTCCTGCTGCGCGAGGTGCTCGACGTGGCGATCCCGGCCAGGGACGCCGGGCTGCTCACCCTGCTCGCGCTCGGCATGATCCTCGTGGCGGTCACGACGACCGTGTTCGACGTGTTGCAGACGCTCGTCTCCACCACGGTGGGCCAGCGGGTCATGCACGACCTGCGGGTCTCGGTCTACAGCCACCTCCAGCGCATGTCGATGGCCTTCTTCACCAGGGCCAGGACCGGCGAGGTGCAGTCGCGCATCGCCAACGACATCGGCGGCATGCAGGCCGTCGTCACCTCGACGGCCGCGTCCCTGGTCTCCAACCTGACCACGGTGATCGCCACGGTCGTCGCCATGGCCGCCCTCGACTGGCGGCTGACCCTGGTCTCGCTCGCGCTGCTGCCGGTGTTCGTGTGGATCAGCCGCAAGGTCGGCTCGGAGCGCAAGCGCATCACCTCCGAGCGCCAGCGCAAGCTCGCCGGCATCGCCTCGATGGTGCAGGAGTCACTGTCGATCAGCGGCATCCTGCTCGGCCGCACGATGGGCCGCTCCGCCGAGCTGACCGAGCGCTTCGGCAGGGCCTCGCACGAGCTGGCCGAGCTGGGCGTGGCCACCAGCATGGCGGGGCGCTGGCGGCAGGCGTCGATCCAGCTCGTGATGGCCGCCATGCCCGCCGCCATCTACTGGGCCGCCGGCCACACCGCGGCGATCTCGGTGGGCACGCTGGTGGCGTTCACGACGTTGCAGACGAGCCTGTTCCGGCCGATGGTGTCGCTGCTGCGGCTCGGCGTCGAGGTGCAGACCTCGCTGGCGCTGTTCGGGCGCATCTTCGAGTATCTCGACCTGCCGGTGGACATCAGGCCGGGCACGCGGGAGCTGACGGACGTGCGCGGCGAGGTGCGCTTCGAGCAGGTCGACTTCTCCTACGGCGACACCCCCACGCTCACCGGCGTCGACCTCACCGTGCCCGCGGGCTCGTCGCTGGCCATCGTGGGCGAGACGGGCTCGGGCAAGACCACGCTCAGCTACCTGCTCCCGCGCCTGTACGACGTCACCGCCGGCCGGGTCACCATCGACGGCGTGGACGTGCGGGAGCTGACGTTCGAGACGCTCAGCGGCACCGTGGGGGTCGTGTCGCAGGAGACGTACCTGTTCCACGCCTCGATCGCCGACAACCTGCGCTTCGCCCGCCCCTCGGCCACCGACGAGGAGCTGGAGGCGGCGGCGCGGGCGGCGCGCATCCACGACCACATCGCGGCGCTGCCCGACGGCTACGACACCGTGGTGGGCGAGCGCGGCTACCGCTTCTCGGGGGGCGAGAAGCAGCGCCTGGCCATCGCCCGTACGCTGCTGCGCGACCCGCCGGTCCTGGTGCTCGACGAGGCCACCAGCGCGCTGGACACGCAGACGGAGAAGGCCGTGCAGGAGGCGCTGGACACGCTGGCGCGGGGGCGTACGACGATCACCATCGCCCACCGCCTGTCCACCGTGCGCGACGCCGGCCAGATCGTGGTGCTCGCCCACGGGCGGGTCGTGGAGCGCGGCACCCACGACGAGCTGATCGCCCGCGGCGGCCACTACGCGGCCCTGGTGAGCCGCGATCATCCCGTGGAACTCGTCTGACCGCCCCCTAAACGTGCTTTGCCTCACATTACGGTCAGGCCGGAATCCGCTTCGCGGAAGCACTTGTTCATCCCCCCGGTGCTTCCCCAAGGCAAGGATTCTTCGTGTCTCTGTCCTCCTCCACGTTCAGGGCCCTGCGTCATCACAATTACCGGCTCTGGGCGGGAGCCGACATCGTCTCCGTGACCGGCACCTGGATGCAGGTGCTCGGGGTGAACTGGCTCATCCTGACCCTGACGGGCTCGGCGACCAGCGTGGGGCTGAGCCTTGTGATGCAGGCGCTGCCGACGCTGCTGCTCGGCATGTGGGGCGGGGCGCTGGCCGACCGGCTGCCGAGCAGGCCCGTCGTGATCGCCGCGCAGCTCGCGCAGGCGGGCCTCGCCGCCGTGCTGGCGGTGATCGCGCTGAGCGAGGTGACGTCCGTGCTGCCGATCTACGGCGTGGCGCTGGCGGGCGGCGTGGTGAACGCGCTCGGCGGGCCCGCGCTCGGGCGCTTCGGGGCCGAGGTGGTGCCGCCCGACGACCTGCCGAACGCGATGGCGCTCGGCTCGATTCTCAACTCCGCCGGCCGCATCCTGGGCATGAGCCTGGCCGGCGCGCTGCTGCCGTTCACCGGCAACGGCGGCCTGTTCGTGGTCAACGCCGCCAGCTTCTTCGTGGTGATCGCGGCCGTTCTGGGCATGCGGCGGCGGGAGTTCCACCGGCTGGCCACCGCCGACCGGCAGCCCGGCGCCGTGCTCGACGGCCTGCGGTACGTGCTGCGCACGCCCTGGCTGCTCGTGGTGCTCGCGCTCTGGTTCGTCTCGGGCAGCGTCGGCCGCAACTACCAGGTCACCATGGCCGCCATGAGCGCGGGCCCGCTGGAGTCGGGCGCGGGCGGCTACGGGCTGCTGTCCACGGTCTTCGCCGTCGGCACGGTGCTGGGCGGCTTCCTCGCCGCCACGCGGACCCGGCTGACGCTGCGGCTGCTGCTCATCATGGCGTTCCTGACCGGGCTGGTGCAGGCGCTGAGCGGGCTGATGCCGTCGCTGTGGTCGTTCGCGGCCCTGATGGTGCCGATCGCGGCGGGCGCGGTGGCGCTGGACACCACCGTCTCCGCCCGCGCCCAGCTCGACAGCCCCGACGCGATGCGCGGGCGGGTCATCGCGGCGCTGTCCATCGTCAGCGCCGCCGCGGGCGCGGTCGGCGGGCCGCTGCTCGGCTGGCTGAGCGACACGCTCGGGCCGCGCGTCGCCCTGGAGGTCGGCGGCGTGGCGTGCCTGTCGGCCGCGCTGCTCGCGGCGGTGGGGCTGGCCCGGCTCTCCGGGCGTACGGTGCGGCAGGCCATCCGCCTGCGCCCGCAACTGGAGAACGCCTGACCACCTGTGGGAACACTCTTTCCCGCGTTGCACCGCATACCAGCGAGCAGTCAACCCATAACGTGAGTTGGAGGTCAGCCGAACGGCGTCCTCGCCGTGCGCATCCCGGTCCTGGAGCGGCCAGGCCCGTGAGGAGATGACATGCCGGACCTGCCCTTCGACGACGAGCACGCACCTCTCTACTCACTCGGGCAGGTGGCGGAGATGCTGCAGGTGCAACCCGCCTTCCTGCGCCGGCTCGACCAGCACGACGTCGTCAGGCCCAGCAGGTCGAGCGGCGGCCAGCGGCGCTACTCGCGGCGCGACATCGTCATCGTCCAGCACGTCACCCGCATGGCCGAGGAAGGCATGACGCTCATCGCCATCCGCCGCATCCTGGAGCTGGAGCGCGAGGTCGCCGCCCTGCGCCAGGAGCTCGAAGGGACGCGGGCACGGCTGCGCGAGCAGGAGTGACACCGGAGATCTGCCCCGAGATCGGTGGGGCGCGTACTCTCGTGGCGTGCACAACACGAGATACGCGCCCTCCGGCATGGTGTGCAGCGTCGACCACCTGGCCTCGGCGGCCGGGCTGGCGATGCTGGAGCGCGGCGGCTCGGCCGCCGACGCGGCGATCGCCGCCAACGCCGTGCTGGCGGTCGTCGCCCCCCACATGTGCGGCCTCGGCGGCGACCTGTTCGCCCTGGTCCACGACGGCGCCACCGTCACCGCGCTCAACGCCTCAGGACGCGCGGGCTCCGGCGCCGATCCGGCCCGGCTTCGGGCCGAAGGCCACACGCGCATGCCCCACCTGCACGACATCAGGTCCGTCACCGTGCCTGGGTGCGTCGACGGCTGGGCCTCGCTGCACGGCAGGCACGGCAGGCTGCCCATGGCCGAGCTGCTGGCGCCCGCGATCAGGCTGGCCTCCGCCGGGTTCCCCGCCTCACCGCTGATGGTGGCGGGCGCCGCCAACGCGGCCCGGCGGCCCGGTGGCGGCGACTTCGCCTCCGTACGCGCGGCGGGCGACCGCGTCACCAGGCCCGGCGTGGCCCGCGCGCTGCAGGCCCTGGCCGGGCACGGCCGTAACGGCTTCTATCTGGGCGAGTTCGGGCAGGGCCTGGTCGAGGCGGGCGCCGGCGAGTACGTCGAGGCCGACCTGGCCGCGCCGGGCGCCGACTGGGTCGAGCCGCTCAGGACCCGCGCCCACGGCCACGACGTCTGGTCGATGCCGCCCAACTCCCAGGGCTACCTGCTGCTGATGTCCCTCGCCATCGCCGAGGGGCTCGACCTGCCCGCCTCCCCTTCCCATCCCGTCTGGGCCCACCTGCTGGCCGAGTCCGCCAGGATCGCCGGGCACGACCGGCTCGACGTACTGCACGAGGATGCCAAGGACCTGCTCGACCCGGCCGAGATCACCCGGCGGCGGTCGCGGATCGACTCGCGGTCCCGGCTGCGGCTCGGCGGGCCGGCCCAGGACGGTGACACGACGTACCTGTGCGTGATCGACGGCGACGGCATGGGGGTCTCGCTCATCCAGTCGAACGCGTCCGGGTTCGGCAGCATGGTGTTCGAGCCCCGTACGGGGATCAACCTGCACAACCGCGGCATCGGCTTCTCGCTCAAGCCCGGTCACCCGGCCGAGTACGGGCCGGGCCGCCGCCCGCCCCACACGCTCACCCCCGCGCTCATCACCCGCCCCGACGGCTCGCTGAGGTCCGTCGTCGGCACCATGGGCGGCGACGCCCAGCCCCAGGTCCTGCTGCAGGTCATCACCCGCCTGCTGCGCCACGGCGAGGAGCCGGGCCGCGCGATCGCGGCGCCGCGCTGGCGGCTCGGCACCGGGGGCACCGGGTTCGACACCTGGGACGCGCCCGACGACGCCGTGCTCGACCTGGAGGAGGGCGGCGGCTGGTCCGACGGCCTCGCCGCGCTCGGGCACCGGGTGGCGGCGCTGCCGTACGGGAGCTCGTTCGGCCACGCCCACCTCATCGACGTCCGCCCCGACGGCATGCTGGCCGGCGCCGCCGACCCGCGCTCGCTCGTCGGCGCCGCGATTGGACGCTGAGCCGCCGGGTAGCGGGTGCCGCTATGGCTACGGACGTCATCACGCTTGGAGGAGGGGAGCACGCTGCTGCCCGCGCTGCGGCAGACGGCCGACGCCAAGGAGCTCGACCGGCTCGGCAGGGCCTTCGAGCAGCGCCGCGCCGAGGAGCTGAAGGCCCTGTCAGGTTCGGCCTCCGGCTCTCCCGACGGCGCCACCAAGGCCGAGTTGCACGAGCGGGCGCAGCAGGCCGACGTCCCCGGGCCGGTCACAGATGGACAAGCAAGAGCTGGCGCGGGCTTTGAAGAAGGCCGGATCCTAGGATTCCGGCCCGTTGGGAGGGTAGGGGTACCGACATGACGGAGCTGCCTCCGGACCGGTTCGGCCTGGCTGACGAGCAGGAGATCGAGGTCGAGGAGTGGACCGACGACCTCGGGTTCCGGCACGAGGTCGTGCCCGACGACCCCCGGCACCACGACTCGCTCGACGAGCGCCTGCGCCGCGAGACTCCCGACCGGCTGCGCGGGCCCCGCCCCAAACACCGGCTCACCCAACCGGACGAGGGGCTCGGGCCCGACCTGGACGACGAGGAGATCGCCACGGAGTACTCCGACGACGGCGACGACCTCTCGGCCGAGGAGCGCGCGATCCGCATCGACTCGGAGGACGACCTCACCTGAGGTGAAGCGGCCTCAGGCGGCGGTCAGGGGAGGCGGCGCAGGGCGGGGAGGATGGCGTGGAGGTCGTCGACGATGACGTCGGCGGCCTTCGCCTGCGGCCGCTCGGCGTGCAGGTAGCCCCACGGGCCGCGGCGCAGCAGCGCGGTGCGCATGCCCGCCGCCGCGGCCGGCAGCACGTCGTTGTCCAGCCGGTCGCCGACGTACAGGATCTCGGCGGGCGCGCACCCGGCCACCGCGGCGACCTTGGCGAAGAAGCCGGGGTCGGGCTTGGAGACGCCCCAGCCGTCGGAGGTGTGAACGGAGTCGGCGGGCAGGTCCATCGCCACCAGCGCGTCGTAGGCGCGGCGCGGCTGGTTGCCGGCGATGATCACCTGGTGTCCCGCGGCCCTGATGGCCGCCAGCGCCTCGCGCACGTCGGGATAGAGGTCGTCGGCGTCGAAGTGGTTGCGCAGGCCGTCGGGGTCGTCACGTTCCCAGGCCGCCTCCTCGACGTCGGGATCGATGCCGGGACGGACGAGGCGAAAGGCGTCACTGTGCGGCCGGTCGAGGGCCGCCATCCCGCCCAGGGCGCCCATGAGCAGGAAGGGGCTGACGCCCAGCCGCTCGGCCCAGCGGTGCCAGATGCGGCCCTCGCTGACGAGCGTCTCACCGACGTCGAACACCACTGCCTTGATCATCGATCCCCCTGCTCACCTGGCGGCTAGGCGCACCGGCCGGCCCGACAGACCCGGACAAACGGTGCACGGGTGATTTTCTCACGGGACGGCCGTGAACCACACGTCTCAGGGCGCCAGCCGGTCCATCGCCTTCGCGATGCGCTTCTCCGACACCGGGGTCGGCGTGCCGAGGGTCTGGGCGAAGAAGCTCACCCGCAGCTCCTCGATCATCCACCGGACCTCCACCACGTCGGGGTCACCCCGCCGCGCCGGATGCAGCTTGGCCAGCAGGTCGTCGTAGTCGTCCTCGACCTTGTGGACGCGGTCCATCCACTCCTGGTCGCGCCACGGGTCCTCGGGCAGCTTGATCAGGCGGCGGTCGATGGCCCGCAGGTAGCGCAGGACGTCGGAAAGCCGCCCGTGACCGGTCGCGGTGACGAAGCCCGGGTAGACGAGCCTGCCGAGCTGCTCGCGTACGTCGTCGGTGGCGGCGCTCGCGCGCAGGGAGTCGAGCCGGGCCCCGGCCTCGTGCCACACGCTGAGAATCTGCTCGACCTTGTCCAGCACGTCGCGGGCGGTGTCGTAGAGGTGGGTGCGGACGTGCTGGTAGAGGCGGTCGTAGCCGACCGGCTCCCAGACGACGCCGCCCGCCTCCAGCATGAGCTTGTCGACCGCCGCGTTGACCACGTCGTCGAACAGCGCCACCGCCCCGCCGTGCGGGCTGCGCGACAGCGCCAGCTTGGCCTGGTTGGACAGGCCGCCGAGCAGGGACTTCGCGGGGTTGGTGACGTTGAGCAGGAGCAGGCGGCGCAGGCCGGGCCAGTGGGAGCGGCGCTGCTCTGCCTCGGTCTCGAAGATCTTGACGGAGACGGAGTCGCCGGCGTCGACGAGCGCCGGATAGCCCTTCATCCGGCCCTGCTCGAACACCTTGGGCAGGGTGCCGAAGCTCCACGTGTGCAGGCCGGTCTGCTCGAGGTCGTCGCCGGCTTGCGAGAGCGTCTGGCGCAGGCGCGGGGCCAGCCGCCGTTTGAGCGCGTCGAGGTCTTTGTCCTCGGCCACCGTACGCCGCTTCTCGTCGATCACCCGATACGTGATGCGCAGGTGATCGGGCACCTGGTCGAGCTGCCACGCCTCGCGCGGCACCCGGACGCCCGTGAGCCGCAGCAGCTCGCGCTCGACCGCGGCCAGCAGCGGCTCGCCGCCCTGCTTGACGCCGGCCAGCACCTGCTTGGCGTAGTTGGGGGCGGGCACGAAGTTGCGGCGCAGGTGCTTCGGCAGCGACCTGATGAGCGCGGTGATGAGCTCTTCGCGCAGGCCGGGGATCTGCCAGTCGAAGCCGTCGGAGCTGACCTGGTTGAGCACCGCCAGCGGCACGTGGACGGTGACGCCGTCGGCGTCGGCCCCCGGCTCGAACTGGTAGGTCAGCTTCATCCGCTGACCGAGCTGCTTCCACGTGTCGGGGTAGTCGCGGGTGCTGATGTCGGCGCCCTCGTTGACCAGCATCTCGGGCGAGAACGTGAGCAGGTCGGGCTGCTCCCGCCCGGCCTTCTTCCACCAGGAGTCGAAGTGGCGGGCCGAGACGACGTCGGCGGGCACCCGCTGGTCGTAGAAGTCGTAGAGCGCCTCGTCGTCCACCAGGATGTCGCGTCGGCGGGCCCGGTTCTCCAGCTCCTCGACCTCGCCGAGCAGCCGGCGGTTGTCCTTGAGGAACCTGTGGTGCGTGTCCCAGTCGCCCTCGACCAGCGCGTGCCTGATGAACAGCTCGCGCGACAGGTCGGGGTCGATGCGGCCGTAGGTGACCTTGCGGCCGACGACGAGCGGGACGCCGTAGAGGGTGACCTTCTCCAGGGCGATCACCGCGCCCTGGTTCTTCTCCCAGTGCGGCTCCGAGTAGGTGCGCTTGACCAGGTGCTGGGCGAGCGGCTCGACCCAGTCGGGCTCGATCTTGGCGTTGACCCTGGCCCACAGGCGCGAGGTCTCGACCAGCTCGGCCGACATGACCCACTGCGGCTGCTTCTTGGCCAGCGCGGAGCCGGGGAAGATGGCGAAGCGGGCGTTGCGGGCGCCGATGTACTCCTGGATCGGCCGCCGGCCGTCCTGCCCGCGCTGCTTGTCGATGACGTCCTTCACGCCGATGTGCGACAGCAGGCCCACCAGCAGCGAGGCGTGGATGTGGTACGGCTCGGCGGGCTGGGAGTTGGGCTGGGCGCCGAGCGTCTGGCGGAGCTGGCTGTAGATGTCCTGCCACTCGCGTACGCGCAGGTAGTTGAGGAACTCGGCCTTGCACAGCCGCCGGAACGCGCTGGACGACAGCTCCTTCTGCTTGTCGCGCAGGTAGTTCCACAGGTTGAGGTAGGCCATGAAGTCGGACTCGGGGTCGGCGAAGCGCCGGTGCTTCTCGTCGGCCTGCTGCTGCTTCTCGGCGGGCCGCTCGCGCGGGTCCTGGATGGACAGCGCCGCGGCGATCACCATGACCTCGCGCAGGCAGCCGTTCTTCTCGGCCTCCAGCACCATGCGGCCGAGCCGCGGGTCGACCGGGAGCTGCGCCAGCTTGCGGCCGACGGGGGTGAGCTTGTTGTGGGCGTCGAACGCGCCCAGCTCATGGAGCAGGTTGACGCCGTCCTTGACCTGGCGGCGGTCGGGCGGCTCGACGAACGGGAACGCCTCGATGTCGCCCAGCCCGATCGAGGTCATCTGCAGGATGACCGAGGCCAGGTTGGTGCGCAGGATCTCGGGGTCGGTGAACTCCGGCCTGCTGAGGAAGTCGTCCTCCTCGTAGAGCCGGATGCAGATGCCGTCGGACGTACGGCCAGAGCGGCCCTTGCGCTGGTTGGCGCTGGCCTGCGAGATGGGCTCGATCGGCAGGCGCTGCACCTTCGTGCGGTGGCTGTAGCGGGAGATGCGCGCGAAGCCGGGATCGACCACGTATTTGATGCCCGGCACGGTCAGCGACGTCTCGGCGACGTTGGTGGCCAGCACGATGCGGCGGCCGGTGTGGCGCTGGAAGACGCGGTGCTGCTCGGCGGCGCTCAGCCGGGCGTAGAGCGGCAGCACCTCGGTGTTGCGGAAGTCGGCCTTGCCCAGGCTGTCGGCGGCGTCGCGGATCTCCCGCTCGCCCGACAGGAACACCAGGATGTCGCCGGGGCCCTCGCTGATCAGCTCGCGGCAGGCGTCGACGATGCCCTGGGTCTGGTCGTCGTCGTCATCGAGCGGGCGGTAGCGCACCTCGACCGGGTAGGTGCGGCCGGAGACCTCGATGATGGGGGCGTCGTCGAAGTGGCGGGAGAAGCGCTCGGGGTCGATGGTGGCGCTGGTGATGATGACCTTGAGGTCGGGGCGCTTGGGCAGCAGCTGTTTGAGGTAGCCGAGGATGAAGTCGATGTTGAGGCTGCGCTCGTGGGCCTCGTCGATGATCAGCGTGTCGTACTGGTCGAGCATGCGGTCGTTCTGCAGCTCGGCCAGCAGGATGCCGTCGGTCATGAGCTTGACCAGCGTGCGGTCGCTCGCCTGGTCGGTGAAGCGGACCTTGTAGCCGACCACCTCGCCGAGCCCGGTGCCGAGCTCCTCCGCGATGCGCTCGGCGACCGTGCGGGCGGCGATGCGGCGGGGCTGGGTGTGGCCGATCAGGCCGCGTACGCCCCGGCCCAGCTCCAGGCAGATCTTCGGGATCTGGGTGGTCTTTCCCGAGCCCGTCTCGCCGGCGATGATCACGACCTGGTGGTCGCGGATGGCGGCGAGGATGTCGTCCTTACGCTGCGAGACCGGCAGGTTGTCCGGATAGGTCACCGCCGGGACGGCGTCGCGGCGGCGTACGAGCCGCTGCTCGGCCCGCTCGACGTCGGCGAGGATCTCTGCGGCGATCTTGTCGCGCGCGTCGCGGGAGCGGACCCTGCGCATGCCGTCGAGCCTGCGCCGCAGCCGCCGCTGGTCGCGCGGCATGAGCTCGGGCAGGCGCGACTGGAGGTCCGCGAATGACCCGGAGGCCCGCGCGGATCGGGAAGGCGAGGCCGGAGACGGCGAGGACGGCGAGGACAACGAAGACGTTCCCATACTGCTTTCAGGATATTTGAGCTCCGCTTCGCCGGAGCCAACCGCCCATGGTGCCCGACCCGCCCGCCGCGCGCATCCCAATATCGCCGCGACTAGCGGCTGTGCGCGGTGACCACGTAGCCGTCGGGGTCGGTGAAGCTGAACGAGCGGCCGAACGGGCCGTCCGCCGGCGGGGTCACGATCGGCACGCCGGCCGCCTGAAGTTCGTCGTGCAGCCGCTGGGCGTCGCCGCACTCGAACCACAGGACGACGCCCGTGCCAGGGCGCTCGGGCAGCTCGACGCCGGGGAGCGGCTCGCGTACGGCGAAGGGGACGGGCTCGGTGGCGAACACCACGGCTCCGGGCGGGCCGGCCGGGGCGCGCTTGAGCCCGAGGCGCCGCTCGTAGAAGTCGGCGGCCTTGGTGAGGTCGCGGACCTGGAGGGCGACGAAGTCGATGCCGGTGGCGGTCATGGTCTCTCCTCGTATGTCAGAACGTTGACATAGAGAACTGTATGTCAGAATGTTGACATGACGCAAGACGAGCTTGGGCGCAGCGTCGGATACCAGCTCAAACGGGTGCAGGCGGCGCTGCGGGCGGCCATGGACGGCGTGCTGCGCGCGCACGGGCTCACCACGCCGCAGTACTCGTGCCTCGACGTGCTCGGGCAGCGGCCAGGGCTGTCGAACGCGGAGCTGGCGCGCGCGGTGTTCGTGACCCGGCAGTCGATGAACGTGCTGCTGCAGCACCTTCAGGAGACCGGGCTGGTCGAGCGGCCGTCGACGGCCCCCTCGGGGCGCGCGCTGCCCGCCCGGCTCACCGAGGCAGGGCGGCGCCGCCTGGCGGCCGCCAAGGCCGACGTGCTGGCCGTGGAGCGGCGGATGAACTCCCCGCTGGCCCCGAACCAGGCGGAGGAGCTGGCGCGACTGCTGGCCCGCATGGCCGAAGCACTCACGGACTGACACCCGCGGGCCCCCGCACAGCGGCGGCGGCTACGCGTGGGAGGCGCTGCGGCGGCGGCGCCATGTGTGGGCGGCGGCTCAAGGGGCGGCGGCGTGGGCGGCGCCGATGATGCCGGCCTGGTTCTGGAGGCCGGCCGGCACGATCGGCGTGTCGAGCCGTACGTGCGGCAGGAACTTCTGGGCCTTCTTGCTCACTCCCCCGCCGAGGACGATCAGCGACGGCGAGAACAGCATCTCGACGTGCCGCAGGTACTCCTCGACCCGCTCGGCCCACTTCTCCCAGCTGAGGTCGTGCTCCTCGCGCACCCGGGCGGCGGCGCGGTGCTCGGCGTCCTTGCCGTGCAGCTCCAGGTGCCCCAGCTCGGTGTTGGGCACCAGCACCCCGCCGGTGAACAGGGCGCTGCCGATGCCGGTGCCGAAGGTGAGCACCAGCACCGTCCCCTGGTGCCCGCGGGCGGCGCCGAAGCGCATCTCGGCGAGGCCGGCCGCGTCGGCGTCGTTGAGCACGGTCGCCCCGCCGAACAGCCGGCCCGCGTCCACGCCGATCCACGAGCGGTCGACGTTGGCCGCCGAGCGCACCACGCCGTCCACGACGACACCGGGAAAGGTGACTCCGACCGGACCGTTCCACCCGAAATGTTCGCGCAGCTGAGCCACCACGCCCGCGACCGCGTCCGGGCCCGACGGCTCCGGCGTGGGGATGCGCAGCCGCTCTCGCAGCAGCTCTCCTGCCTCTGTGTCGACCGGCGCGCCCTTGATGCCGGAGCCGCCGATGTCGATGCCCAAGACGTCCATGCTCTTCCTCTCCCCGTTACGACGCCGGCGAACGCTATTTATGGCCACGGCTGAACCCTTCTCCCGCCCGCATGCGTACCTCGCGTCACAAGCGCTCATTAGGAGGCACCGGATGCGGCCACGCATCATCACACTCTGCGCTGTTGCGGTCGTTCTGGGAGCGACTCTCACCACTCCCGCACACGCCACCACCAGGACGCGTTTCGACGTCATCAACCTTGTGTCGGACGTCAAGGGCAAAGCCCCTGTCACCGACCCCAAGGTCGTCAACCCGTGGGGCCTGGCCATGGGCAAGACTCTGTGGGTCTCGAACACCGGCACCGGCACCGCCACCGTCTACTCCGGCACGGGCAAGAAGGAGAAGACCGAGGTGGCGATCCCGGGCGGAGCCCCGACCGGGCAGGTGTTCAACCCCGGCCAGGGCTTCACCGTCAAGGGCAAGCCGGCCTCGTTCATCTTCTCCAGCCCGAGCGGCGCCATCAGCGGCTGGAACGCGGAGGTCGACCCGGCCAACGCGATCATCGCGGCCTTCACCCGCGGCGCCGACTACAAGGGGCTGGAGCTCGTCCAGACCGAGGACGAGGCGTTCCTGCTGGCGGCCGACTTCGCCGGTGGGCGCATCCACGCCTTCGACCAGGACTTCCGGCGCGTCAAGCTGGCGCGCTGGCAGTTCAGGGACTCGGCGCTGCCGAAGGGCTACAACGCCTACAACGTGGCGGTGGCCAACGGCAACATCTGGGTCGCCTACGCCCTGCGTGACCCGGCGACCGGCAAGCCGGTCTTCGGCAACGGCAAGGGGTTCGTCAGCCGGTTCAACGCCAACGGGCGGCTGACCGGGCGCATCTCCCGGGTCGGGCTCAACGCCCCTTGGGGACTGACCGCCGCGCCCAAGGGCTGGGGCCGCGAGTACGCGGGCTCGCTGCTGGTCGGCAACTTCGGCGACGGCACGGTGCACGCGTACAGGCAGGGCCGGCACCTCGGCGCCCTGCGCGACTCCGGTGGCAGGCAGATCGTGCTGCCCGGGCTCTGGGACCTTGAGCCGGGCACCGCCGCCACCGGCGGCGAGAAGGCCCTGTGGTTCTCCGCCGGCATCGACGGCACCAAGCACGGCCTGATCGGCGTGATCGCGCCGAAGGGCACGAAGGTCAGCTCGAACGGGGCGGCCGCGGCGCCGAAGCCGTCGGGCCAGAGGACGAGCGCCCCAGCGACCCGGCCCCCCTCCCAGAATCCCTACGGCGGGTACTGACCGGCGCTCAGCCGCCGCCGTCCCCTCCAGCCCGGCGAGGAGCGCAGCTCGCCCACAGGGGCGAGGGGGCGGCGGTCGGGGGGTCTCCGGCGCGGCCGGCGCGAGCCGCGCCGGAGACGCCCGCAACCCTCGCGAGCGTGGGACCGCGCGCGGCCGGTCAGGTGAGGGCGGCGGTCAGGTCGGTGAAGGTGCGGTAGTGGACGCCGGTCATGCCGAGCGCCACGGCGGCCTCGACGTTCTGCGGCCGGTCGTCCACGAACAGGCAGCGCTCGGGCGCCGCCCCGGCCAGCTCGGCGGCGATCTCGTAGATGCGCCGGTCGGGCTTGGCCACGCCGACCCTGGCGCTGCTGACCACGGCGTCGGCGAAGTACGTGAGACCCAGCAGGTCGAGATGCGACTCCAGGGTGTCCATGGCGTTGGTCACGATGACCACCGGCACGTGCTCCTGCACCCGGGCCAGCAGCTCCCTGACCTGCTCGTCCACCCAGAACCTGATCTCCACGAACTCGGCCACCGCCCGCCTGGCCCGCTCGTCTCCCCCGAGCGCCACGGCGACCGACTCGGCCCATTCGGCCTCGGTGCGCTCGCCGAGCGTGGCCGGCAGGATCAGCTCGGGGTCGAAGGCCGTCTTCGTGAGCGGCAGCCCGTAGCGGGCCTCGATCTCGGCCTGGGCGGCGTGGTCGAAGTGGCGCAGCACGCCGTCGAAGTCGGTGAGAACCGCGTCGTAGGGGATCACAGCCCACCATTCTGCCCGGTGCGGGCAACCCCGTCCCCCCCTGCCACAGGTGCTGAGGGGACCCGCGGCACTACCATCTCCGAGACAGGATTCGGTATCGGAACGGTAGGGCATGAGCGATCACCGGCTGCCACGCGAGCTGTGCCAGCTGTTCGCCGACGGCGGCAAGGGGAGGAGGCTGCCCGTGGCGCTACCTCCCGGCGACGTCGTATGGCCGGATCCCGGCTACACCGGGCAGGGGGAGGCACCGCGACCGGCGTTCTGGATGAGCGACGAGCAGGCGAACGGCGCCGACTGGGCGCTGCTGCGCGAGTGGCACCCGCACAGCGGGTTATGGCCGCTGCTGCTGGACGAGTCGGCGCAGCCGTGGGCGGTCGGGCAGGTCGTGCCGGACGATCCCCGTCAGATCGACCACTTCACCGCCGACGGGTTCATGGCCGAGGTGTGGGAGGAGTGGGTGGCGCAGATGCCGGCGGACGCGCTCGAAGAGCTGGAGCCGTACGGCGCGATCTGTCCTGGTCCGGCCCCGCCCGGCGTGCTGCGGGCCGATCCCGAGGCGGTGGCGGCGTGGCTGGCGGGCGAGCTGGCGGCGAAGGGGATGCCGCTCGGCCTGGTCGCCGCGGGCCGCGGCGCGGACGCGCTGGCCGTCATGGGCTGGCAGGGGGCGCTGCACCACAACGAGTGGATGGTGCCGATGGCGGCGGTGGTGCGCAGCTGGGAGGACCGCTTCGGGGCGCGGGTGGTGAGCGTCGGGTTCAACACGCTCGACCTGAGTGTCGCGGCGCCGCCGGTCGATCCTGAGCACGCGCTGCACGTGGCGGCCGAGCACTGGACGTTCTGCCCGGACAACGTGGTGCAGGGTCCTGGCGATCTGCAGGGGTACGCCGAGCAGATCATCGGCGGGCACGCCTGGTCGTTCTGGTGGGACTGAGCGCTCAAGGGCGCCCCTGACGCGCGGGGGCCGGTGTCCGTGCCGTCCCGGCCCCGTCGTCCGCGTCAGGGGACGCGCGCCACGGCCCCGTACGTGCCGGACGCGCCGGGATCGCAGGCGTCGTCGGAGCCGTCGGAGCCGTCGGGCCGCCAGTCCGGGACCCACACCAGCCCCGGCTCGACCAGTACGAGCCCTTCGAGCAACGCCTTGACCTCCTCCCTGGTGCGTACGGCGTGCCCCGGCAGCGTCATCGCCAGCAGGTCGTGAATGGCCGGCAGCAACTCGGGGGGAATGGCGTCGAACGTGGTCTGCACCAGCGACAGATAACTCCGCTCGGGAACCACCTGCCGAATGCGTTTGATCACGTAATGGAAGTATTCGTCGTCGTTGAGGCTGTAAGCCGACAGCAGTAACACGGCCATGGGCCGGTCCCAATCGAGGAACGTCTGCAGGACGCGGTCGTCGAGCACCTCGTCGATCTCGCGCAGGTCGCCTTCGACGACGCGGACGAGATCGGTGACGGGCTCGATGGTGGCCCGCGCGCCGGCCAGCACCATCGGATCGTTCTCGACGTAGACCACGCGCGGCACGGAGTCGAGCAGCGCCTTGCGCGCGACGTCGTGCAGCTGGCGGCCGGGGGGCAGCCCGCTGGGCACCCCGCTGCCGACGATCACGAACTGGTCCACACCGCGTACGGCCAGGTGACGGACCACCCGGCACAAGAACCGCAGCACGGCACGGGCGGCCGTCGTGGTGACGGGGGCGGCCAGGTCGTAGCGCCGCACGGCGTCCAGATCGGCCGTGAAGTGGTTCTTCCCACCTGCGGCCGCGTCGAGAATCCGGGTGACTCTCGCTTGGGTCAGCTCCAGCTTCGCCAGATTTCGGATGGCACGCTGACGCATTGAGTGTTGCCCCTTTCCCCTCGCCCACAATCTCGGGAAAAGATGATCCTTTCGGACCCCACTCGATGACCCAGACCATATGATCCTCGCCACACGGGGAAAGACAACCGGAAAAGCCATTAGTTTTGGGTATATGTCACTAACCACTCGCCGGCATAAATGATCTCGCGGGCGGGAAGGGGCTCATTTCCCGAACGAACGCGAAAGCCTTTCGCGATGGTGGTTGAGCACCTCGAAGGTCTCTTCGCGGGTGGTGGTCGTCACCGACAGCTTGGTGAACGCCTGGTGGTAGACCTCGACCTCGGCCGCGTCGCCGGTCAGCCGGTCGGACTCGATGCCGTGGGCGCAGGCGATGTCGGGCTCGAACGCCTCGGCGAAGCGCCAGATCGTGAACGGGCCGGTGCGCGGGACGTAGACGGGGTCGTCCGTCGGCACCACGTGCAGCGAGACGTTGGGCCGCTTGGCGTGCTCAAGGAGCACCTCGAGCTGGCGGAGCTGGACGTGCTGCCCGACGATCGAGCGGGTCAGCACGCTCTCGTCGATGACGGCCCACAGCACCAGGCCGCTGTCGCGGGGCAGCGCCTCCTGGCGGGCCATGACGAGGGCGAGCGCCTCGTCGACCGTCTGCTGGCCGAGGGTGGCGGGGCCCGCGACGGTGAGCGCGGCCCTGGCGTACTCCTCGGTCTGCAGCAGCGGCGGCACGAACTGGGGGTGGTAGCTGCGGATCACGGTGGCGCGCTGTTCGAGCGCGTAGCCGGTGGCCAGCCAGACGGGCACCGACTGGGCGTCGTACCAGGCGGCCTCGCGCTCGCCCCTGGCCAGGCTCAGCACGTATTCGCGGATGGGCGGCGACGAGACGCCGTAGACGGTCAGCAGGCGCTCGACCGTGATGGGGGCCGGCGCGATGCGGCCCTCCTCGATGGCGGGGATCGCCGCGGCGCCCTTGCCGATCGCGGTCTCGACCTGCTCGACGGAGAGCCGGGCCGAGACGCGCAGGCCGTGCAGCCGCTTGCCGAGCGCCCTGCGCTGCGGCCCGCTCAGCGGCGCGACCGCCTCGGGGATCTCGGCGGTGGGCTCGGGCTCGTCGGGCAGCCCCTCGGCCTTGCGCGCCATCTCGACCACGCCGCGCAGCACGGCCAGCGAGCCCTCGGACAGCCCTGAGGCGGACAGGCCGATGGTGGCGGCGCGCAGCTGGAGGTCCTCGACCGACCCTGACTCGAGGTAGTCGTCGCCGACCAGCCAGCCCACGCTCACCTGAAGGCACGAGGCCAGCGCCCGCAGCACCTGGAGCGTCGGGTTGGTCTGCTTGCCCGTGCGCAACTGGCTGACGTAGGCGCGCGTGATGGGGATGCCCGCCTCCGTCAGGGCGGAGGCGACCTGCGCGCCGGTGTAACCGCGCTTGGTCAGCGCGAGATCGAGCCGTTCGGCGAAGTTCGCCACGGCACACCTCCTACCGCCCGTGAACTTTTCCAGCGTAAGGGACGCGGGGCCCGGTGTCCCCTGCCATGCGGGCAAGCTCTGCCCCGCGATGGGGTATCAACATATTCGCAAACTGTCAGTTGACATAGCCCGCCTTGAAAGCGGACTATCGGAAGCGCGTGGTAACTGTGGCTTAACAGCCTACGGGTTCTGGAGAGATTCCCCGGGCAAGGAGGTGGCCGGACATGACCATGGAGCATCGGGACGGTTCCCGGTTCATGGACGATCCGGTCTCCGCCGGGCAGGAAGAGGCGGTGCGCCGCATCTGTGCCCGCGTGACCGGGCCAGAGGCGGGCGACGACGTCCAGGTCGCCGGCCTGCCGCTGGGCGGTCTCCAGGTCTGGCTGGAAAGCCCTCGTCACCGCTGGCGCTTCTACCACCGGATGGCCCGCGAGCTGCGGCTGGCCGGCTGGCACACGGAGACGGGACCGGAACGGCTGCTGTTGCTCGGGTGGAGTGCGGTCTGCCTGAGCCACCGCGTCAGGATGCTGGGCGCGGCCCTCAAGGGACGCCTGGCCGACTTCGACCAGACGGCGTTCACCGCCGTCATGCTCGCCACCCGGCTGTGTCACGACGGGTTCCCGATGGCGGACGTGCCCGCCGAGGTCGAGGCTCGCTGCGCCGACGCGCTGCGCTGGCCGGCCCGGCTGGCCGACCTCGAAGGGCTCGAACGCCGGTCGTCGCTGGAGCCGATGCGGCTCAGGCTGGCCCAGGTGGCCGGTCTGGAGGCCAAGGTGGCCAGGCGCTGCGGTGAGCACCTCGTCCTGGCCTCGAAGGTCGCGCGTACGGTCGCCGGTGGTGCGGGACCGGCACGGACGCGGACAGCCGGGCCCCGATCGGCGGCACAGCGTGCCGGGCTGACGGAGCGCATGGTCTGCGTCAGCGTCCCGAACGTGGCCGAGAGTGCGGTGACGGCCCGATGACGAACACCAGCCGCCAGGGCGCGACCGCGGTCATCACGGCCGCGCCAGGGCCAGGACCGCGGGGAGGACGGCCCGATCCCTGCATCGGAGCCGCGATGTGCCTCCCCGTCTCGCTCGCGCCGTTCGCCGGCGAGCGGTCCACCGGACGCGTGCCTCCGGGCACCGCGCCGACGCGCGTCAGCGCAGGCGCCGGAATGCCGGCGCTGCCATCCGGCGGCGGGAGGTGGCGGGCCGCGCGCGGCCTGCCCGGCCCGTCCGCCTTCAGTGCGGGAACGGTGGCAGCGCGCAAAGCGCTGGCCCCGGCGCTTCCCCGCCCCCCCGGCACCGTGCGGCACGTGCCCGACTCAGTCGGTTCGGTGCTGTTGGCCAGCGCGGTAGCGGCTGGCGTGCTGGCCAACTCGAGGGGTAGCGCCTGGGGTCGGCTCAACTTGTTCCAACCCGGCTTCGGCGGGTCGATCGGCAGGGCGGGCGCCACTGAGCCGATCGACCGGCCGTCCCGGCGGGCAGCGGTGCCCGGGTGTGCGCCCGTGACCGTTCCGCCGGCCGCCGTTCTGCTCGCCGCCACGGCGCTGGTGCGGGTCGCCGTGGCGTCGGGACGTGAGACCGGACGTCGATCTCAGCGCGCGGCGGAAGAGGGGCCGGCGATCGCCCGCCGGCTCCTCGCCGCACGACGCGCGGCCTTCCTCCCGGTACGCGGCCACGCGCCGCGCCCGCGCGGAGGCCCCCGACTCAGCCCGCAACCGTTCAGGACACCCGCTATAGACAGGAGCGATCATGCTCACCGACGAAACGCGCAGGTCACAACCCCATGAAGTGCACCCGCGAGGCGTGAGGCCCGGCCCGCCGCCACCCAACGGCGACGAGGACAGGGCGGCTCCGCCCCCGCAGGCCACGATGCGCAGCGCGCACCGGTTGCGCCGCATCCGTCAGGTGTCCGTCGACGCCATCACCGAGATCGACCAGGCGCTCCGGCACCGCGCCTCGTGACCCTTTCTCTCGCCTTCCCGCACAGGAGGAAGACCATGCGCACCGTCCGGGGCACGCTATGAGCCGCGGCAGGGTCGGCGTGATCGTCGCGCCGGAGAACCCCTCCGCAGAGCCGGAACTCACCCGGCTGTTCGGCTCGCGTGCCGACATGTACGTCGCCCGCCTCCCCATCTGTCCGCGTCCCTCGCTGACCGACCGCCTGGAGAGCTACAACGCCGCGCTGCCCGCCATGGCGCGCGCCTTCGGCGGCCTGCGGCTGGACGCGCTGGTCATGGCCTGCACAGAGCCGCGCTACCTGCTGGGCCCCGACGAGGACCGCCGGCAGTGCACGGAGCTGACCACGGCGACCAAGCTGCCGATCGCCTCGGCGACGCTGGCCACCCACGAGGCGCTCGACCATCTCGGCGTGAGCGACATCGTGCTGGTCTCGCCGTACGAGCCGTGGGTGACCGATCTCGCCGAGCGGTTCTGGAAGACGGCCGGCGTCACCGTCACGCAGGTCGTGCAGATCCGCGCGGGCGACGGCTACTCCTCGTACGCGGTCACCCCCGAGGAGCTGATCTCCCAGGTCGAGTCGGCCGAGCCGCCCGATGACGCGGCGCTGCTGTTCACCGGCACAGGGCTGCCGACGCTGCCCGTGCTCGGGCCGCTGACCACCGGCAACGACCGGCGGCTGCTCACCACGAACCTCTGCCTTGCCTGGTGGGCGCTGTCCAGGGCGTTCGGCCGTCAGGTGACGCTCAGCCCGCTCCCCCACCGCAGGACGGCCGCGCGGAGGGTGGCGCACACGGGAGGCCGCGCATGAACGGCGTCATCGTCGCCGGAGCCGGGCCGGCCGGCCTGACCGCGGCGCTCTCCCTGGCCAGGGCCGGGATCCCGGTCACCGTGCTGGAGCGCGAGAGCGAGCTGCCCAGGCAGCCCCGGGCCTGCACCTTTCACCCCGCCACCCTCGACCTGCTCGACGACCTCGGCGTGGCCGCCAGGCTGGTCGCCGGCGGCCGGGTGGTCGACCGGGTGCAGTGGCGCGACAGGTCGGGGCTCGTGCTGGCCGAGATGGGCATGAACCGGCTCGACGGCCTGACCAAGCACCCCTTCAGGATCCACGCCGACCAGAGCGCGCTGACGCCGCTGCTGCTGGAGGCGCTCAACGTCTACCCCGACGTGGACGTACGCTTCGGCGCGCAGGTGGACGGCGTCGCCGAGGGCGGCACGGGCGTCCGGGTCCGCGTCGGCCACACCTGGACGCGGGCCCGGTACATGATCGCCGCCGACGGCGCCGACAGCAGCGTGCGCGGGGCGCTGGGGCTGCCGTTCCCCCGGGCCGCCTGCCCGGCCCAGGCGCTGCGGGTCTTCACCGAGGCGCCGCTGGACCGGCTGCTGCCGAGCCTGGCGCCGCTGACGTACGTACGGGACGTGCAGCAGTCGTGCACCCTGCTCAAGCTGCCCGACCACTGGCGGATCATCTTCAAGATCCCCTGCGAGGCGTACGAGCCGCTGTCGCCGTCGAACCTGTCGCTGCTGGTCCGCCGGTCCCTGCCGGGCGCCACCGAGCCCATCAGGGTCACCGGGGCCGACCGGTTCGGGCTTAACCGGGGGGTGCTGACCTCGTACCGGTGCGGGCGGGTGCTGTTCGTGGGCGACGCGGCGCACCTGACCTCGACCATCGGCGGGCTGAACATGAACGCCGGCATCCACGACGCAGCCGAGGCCGCCCAGGTCATCGCGGCGGTGATCGGCGGGTACGCCCCGGCCGCCGCGCTGGAGGCGTGGGCCTGGCGGCGGCGCTCGGTGCTGATGCACCGAGTGATCCCGCGCGGCGAGACGCGTCCCGCGGGCGTACGGGAACGTGACAGTGCCCGGCTCGCCGCGGCCATGGCCGGGTTACGCGCCATCGCCGGCGACCCCGACGCCACCCGCGCCTACCTGGCGCAGGCTTCGCTGCTCGACCCTGTGCCGAACCCGGTGCCGAACCAGGTGCCGAACCAGGTGCCCGTGCGGAGAGCCGTGGGGAGGGCCTGACGCTTGAACACCACCCGACCGCGTACCGAATGGAGGAGGTGACACCGGATGTGGCGAACCCTGTCAGACGACGCGCGCCAGGCCATTCGTGACCTGTGCGACAAGCACGGAGCCCGGCTCTACGACTACTGCCGCACCGAGCTCGCCGCCGGCGACGCCGAGCAGGCCGTGGCCGGCGCCGCGATGACGGCGCACCTGTACGCGGACCGCGTGGTGGACCCGGCCCTGCGCCGCCCCTGGCTGTACGCGGTGGCCCGCGCGCACCGGGCGTTCGTGGCGAGTCCGGCGAGCATCGGCTCGTGGTCGCGGCCAGGCCGCATGTCGGAGCTGCTGCCCGAGGCCCTGCTGTCCCTGGAGCGGCCCCAGCGGGAGCTGCTCGACCTGTCCGTACGGCACGGCCTGTCCGACCCGGAGCTGGCCGCGATCTTCGAGCTGCCCGCGGCCGAGGTGCACGCCATCGTCACCAGGGCCGCGTCCGGCCTGGAGGAGTGGTTCGCCGCGATCGTCGCGGCCCGCTCCCCCGACGGCTGCCCCGACCTGACCGCCCGGATGGAGGCGTGGGTCGCCGCGCCGGGCCGCCGGGCCAGGGCCAGGATCGGCCGGCACATCCAAGCGTGCGCGACCTGCCGGGCCGCGCCCAGGACGATGACGGCGGCGGCGCTGCTGCGCCGGCTGCCCATCGCCACACTGCCCGGCACACTTCCCAACCGGCTGGCGTCGGCGCAGCCGTTGCCCGGCGAGGGGCCACTCTGGCGGGCCGACGGCTTTCCTGTGCAGGCCCGCACACTGGTGGAGACCTCCTCGTCGCAGGCTCCACCGGCCGCCGACGCCATGCCGTCCGCCCCGGTCGCCGGCCCCACGACGGCGACCCCGGGAAAGCCCTGGTCGGAGGCGGGCGCGGCCGCCTCCGACCAGGAGCCCCCGACCATTCCCGCGGCGCGGCTGCCGCTGGAGTCCCTTCCGCGGCCGATGTCCATGCCGCTGGCGGCTCCCACGTACGCGGAGTACGACACCGAGGACGAGGCTCCCGAGGAACCCATCGCGGCGCCGGCCGTGCGGGGGCGGCATCCGTTCACGCCGCCGAGCCGTACCAGGGCCTTCCGCGGCGGCGTGGCCGGCGACAAGCTCGTCTACCGCACCGCGCTCAAGGGCGAGAGCAACGGCGTGCCCCATGACGCCCCGGTCATCCGCTACGGCGGGATCACGGCGTCCAACACGGTGTCCAACACGGCGTCCAACACGGTGTCGAACTTCGTCCAGCCGCCGGGGGGCGGGGACGGCGGGCAGTGGCAGGAGTACTGGCGTGAGCCGCCCGACGACGATCCCGAGCAGGGCACCCCGATCAGGGCCGTCGCCAGGCTGGCGCTGATCCTCGGTGTGGGGCTGCTGGCGGTGGGGCTGATCTGGGCCATCATGAACGGCCAGGCCGGCACCCCGGCCCTCACCAAGGCCGCCGCCCAGTCCAGCGCCGACCCCGAGGCGCCGTCCGGCGCCCAGGCCGGAGCGGGGAGCGAGGCCGAGAGCGGGCCGCGGAGCAGCGCCCAGCCCGACGAGCCGGCACGCGAGGCGTCCGGTTCTGACGCCGCCGAGCGGGAGGCGTCAGAGCGGGAGGCGTCAGAGCGGGAGGCGTCCGGGCGAGAGACGTCCGGGCGGGAGGCTTCGGGAGGCGGGGCTGAGGAGAGCGCCGGGTCCGGGTTGAAGGCGGTGCCGAGGAAGAGCGCGCTGCCGAAGCCGGCCGCGCCGGTCGCCGAACTGTCGCCGTCGTCGGCGTGGCTGGGCGAGCGGCGCACCGGGTCGTTCGCGCTGGCGTGCACCGGCCGCTGCCAGGTCGTCTCCGCGGCCGGCACCGCCGGCATCGCCGTGTCGGGCACCCGCTTCCGCGTCGCCGACCGGCTGGAGAGCTGCGACCCCGCACCGGCCGTACGGCGCGGGAAGATCACCGTCAAGTGGGCGGGCACCGCGAAGGGCGACGGCGAGCGCACCGGCGGCACCACCACCGCGAGCGGCACGCTCACCATGAACGTGACCTGGACGCCCTCCCCCGACGCGAGCTGCGGGTAGGAGGCCCGGGACCGGGCCCCCTACCAGGGACTTCTTAGAAGAAGTGGAACCCGGGCTCGGGCTCCGGCAGGTCCAGCTTCTCGGGGCCGCGGAACGTGGTGGCGTCCTTCGGCACGTCGGCGAGCGGCGTCCCGAGCACGAACGGCACGCTGACGCTGCTCTTGGTCAGGTCGAGGGTGACGTTGGCGCCGGTGCCCTGCTCACCGGTGTAGGTGCCGTCGGTGCCTGCCACGATCAGGCCGATGCGGTGGCCCTTCTTGAACGTGTAGTCCTGCGGCAGCGTCAGCCACTTGACCGTGCCGTACGTGCCGGGGGTCAGCGGCTTCGCCTGGCTGAGCGAGTCGCGGTTCTGCACGTCGATCCAGCCGCGGGCGACGATCTCCAGCGGGCGGGTGGCCACGTTCGTGACGACCTTGCGGTAGCAGGCGTCGTCGTCAGCGGTGCTCTCGCCGTGGCAGTCCTCCTCGGTGAGCGTGGTGATGCCCTGGCCGGTCCGCCAGTCGACGCGGGTGTCGGTGCCGAAGTCCACCAGGAGCGCGGTCAGGTTGGCGGTCGGCTTGTCCAGCTTGACCCGCAGGTCGGCGGTGGGCGTGCCGGACAGGCGCAGGCTCAGCGGGAGCGGGCCCGTGGTGAACGCGACCCGGCCGGGCTTCGCCGTGCCCACGTCGGCCACCATGTCGTTCTCGCTCATGCGGACGTCGGTGAAGGAGGCGGTGCTGTTGCGCTTGGCGGGCTTGAGCCCGAGCGTGCCGTCCGCCGACGGGCGCAGCGGCACCTTGAGCGCGTACGGCGCCGGCCAGTCGCGCTGGGTGATCCACTTCGCCGGGGCCACCTCGACGTCCGCGCGGGGCTCGTTCGTGATCCCGTTGCGCACGCCGTGCAGCCAGTGGTCGAACCAGCGGTGCAGCGTGTCCACCCAGAGGTCCCTGCGGCCCTCGAAGTCGAACGGGTCCACGTGCTGGGTCTGGCCGACCCAGATCTTGCGCGGCACGTTCCTGTCGGCCAGCGCCTTCCACCAGACGGAGAAGTTGTCGGGCTTGACGTTGAGGTCGTTGACCGTGTGGATGACGAAGACGCTCGCCTTGACCTTGGAGACGTCGCCGAGCAGGCCCTTGATGTAGTCGCGCTCGGCCCAGAACGTGTTGAAGTTCCCCGTGTCGTCGCCGTCCTCGGCGTCCATCTTGTCGCGGACCTGGCGGCACTTGTCCTCCGGGTCGGTGTCGACGTAGTTGGCCAGCCAGGACGCGTAGTCGTAGTTGTAGATCACTCCGTTCGAGCGCTGGTACTTGTACCAGGAGCTGATCGCCGAGATCGGCACGATGGTCTTCAGGCCGTCCACGCCGGTCGCGGCGACGGCGTTGGCGAGGGTGCCGTCGTACGACTTGCCGATCATGGCGGCCTTGCCGGTCGTCCAGTCGGCCACGGCGGGGCTGCCGTCCGCCCAGAACGCCTTGGCGCGCCCGTTCAGCCAGTCGATGACGGCCTTGCCGCCCAGCACGTCGGCCTTGCCGCCGATGTCGGGGCAGCCGTCGGACTTGGTGGTGCCGAGCATGTCGACGTTGAGGACGGCGTAGCCGCGGGGGACGAAGTAGTTGTCGTAGAAGAGCGGAAATTTCACGACGTTTCCGGCGGCGTCGTAGACCTTCCGCTCGCCTTCGTTGCCGCGGCCCGAGTTGTCGTAGTACGGGCTCTCATCGATGATCACCGGGACCTTGAGCCCCGGGCCGGACTCCTTGGGCCGGATGATGTCCACCCTGACCTTGTCGAGGGCGCCGTCGAGGTCGCTGTCGACGGTCGACTCGACGTACACGTGCTCGCGGACGGCGTCCGCGTAGGAGAAGACCGGCTGCGTCCGGCCGTTCTTGACGGTGATGGCCGGGCCGGCGGCGGCCTGGGCCGGAGTCGCGATCGCGAGGGTGAGGGCGACGGCGAAGAGGGCTGGGCGTAATTGTGACACGCGTGACCTCCGGGACATTTGACAACAAACGCCACCGTCTCAGACGGCCTGAGAGGTGGCAAGATCCGACTATGAATGTTCTGGATCGGGTGCTGGGCTGTCTGCTGGGCGGCGCGATCGGTGACGCGCTGGGGGCGCCGATCGAGTTCCAGTCGCTGCGGGAGATCCGCAGGGCGTACGGGGAAGAGGGCGTCAGCGACTACGTCACGGATTGGCGCGGTAAGGCCGGCCTGATCACCGACGACACCCAGATGACCCTCTTCACCGTCGAGGGCCTCCTGACCGACGGTGGCTCCGCGGCCGTGGAGGCCGTACGGGCGGCCTATCTGCGGTGGCTGGACACGCAGGACCACAAGACGCCGCCCCCGGCGAGCCTGCCGCACCACACGGGACGGCTGCGCGAGGAGAGCTGGCTGTACTCGCGGCGCGCCCCCGGCAACGCCTGCCTGTCCGGCCTGCACCGGCCCTTCCCAGGCCCGGCCGCGTGGGGCGAACCCGGCCCGGTGAACCCCGACTCCAAGGGCTGCGGCACCGTGATGCGCTCCGCCCCCTTCGGCCTCCTCGCCGCCCTCGCCCATCAGGCGCCCGCCGACAGCGGGGAGCGGGCGGTGCGGGAGGCGTTCGAGCTGTCGGCGGTGTGCGCGCAGATCACGCACGGGCACCCCACCGGGTACCTCGCCGCCGGGGCGTTCGCGGCGATCATCGCGCAGCTCATGGCCAGCGAGGCGCTGGAGCCCGCCGTCCGCCGCACCCTCGCCCTCCTGGCCACCTACCCCGGCCACGAGGAGACCACGGCCGCCCTCCACGCCGCCATGGAGCTGGCCGCGAAGGGGCAGCCCGGCCCCGAGGCGATCGAGTCGCTCGGCGGCGCATGGGTGGCCGAGGAGGCGCTCGCCATCGGCGTCTACTGCGCCCTCGCCGAGCCCGAGGCGGACCGCGCCCTGCTGCTGTCGGTCAACCACTCGGGCGACAGCGACTCGACCGGCTCGGTGTGCGGAAACCTCGTCGGCGCCCTGTACGGCAGGGACGCCCTGCCCGCCGCCTGGCTGCGTCCGCTGGAGGGCCGCGAGACGATCGAACGGCTGGCCGCCGAACTCGTCGCCACCCCGGGGTGATCGTCCGCCCCCGCCCCGCAGCATCTAGGGTGGTGGGCGTCAGCCGTTGAGGAGAAGGTGGATGCGTAACGTCGCTCGGACCTCGCTCGTGGACGCCGCCATCGCCGAGCTCCGCCGGGAGATCGCCGAAGGGGTGTGGCCGGTCGGCACCAAGATCCCGTCGGAGAGCCGCCTCGCGGAGAGCCTCGGCATGAGCCGGCTGTCCGTACGCGAGGCCGTACGCGTCCTGGCCCACGCGGGGCTGCTGCACACCCGGCAGGGCGACGGCACATACGTCACCGCCACCGACGAGTCCGAGGTCGCCCTGCGCCGCCGGCTCGACACCGCGGCCGCCATGGACATCATCGACGTACGCCGCGGCCTCGACCTCGTCGCCGCCCGGCTGGCGGCGGGCCGGCGCACCGACGACGACCTGGCCGCGATGCGCGCCGCCCTGGCCCGCCGCGACGCCGCCGCCCAGGCGGGCGACCTCGACGGGTTCGCCGACGCCGACGTGGCCTTCCACCTGAGCGTCGCGGAGGCCGCGCACAACGCCCTCCTCGGCGACCTCTACCGCAGCATGAGCGCGGCCCTGCGCGACAGCGTCAGAGACCAGGAACAGGCGGCCCTCGACCCTGACCCCTGGCACGCCGAGCTGCTCAAGGCCATCGAGAACCGCGACCCCGCCGAAGCGGTCGCCGTCTCCATCGCCCTCCTCGACAAACAGGAACGCGACCTCTGACCCTCAGCGCCGCGACCGGTTGTCAGGGAAGGGCGCGGGGTAGGCGGACACGGGTCCGCAGCCGCCCGGGACAGGCCCGGTTCTGGGTGCACGCGTGTGCGCGAGTGCCGGTTCTGGGCACGCGTGTGCGCGAGTGCCGGTTCTGGGCACGCGTGTGCGCGAGTGCCGGTTCTGGGTGCACGCGTGTGCGCGAGTGCCCGGGACGTGGTCGCGTCCCTGGCGCGCGGTGCCTCTCTCATGGGATGGCCAGGGTGTCCGTGGAGGGATCCGCCGGTGGGTCGGAAGCCTGGCGCCGGCGGCGGGTCGCCAGCCACAGCGCCGCCGCCGCGAGCGCCGCACCTCCGGCGGCGGCGAGCAGCAGGGTGTAGGCGGGGATCCCGGTGCTGGTGACCGCGCTCTGAGCGCCGGCCTTGAGCACGTCGCCACCTGTCGCAGCCGCCTCACCGCCGGGTCCGGCCGCTGTTCCGTTCCCGGGCACTGCCTCTTGCGAGGTCGCCGCTCCTGGCTCGGGCGCCGTCGCCAGTTGGTCGGGAGAGGCGGGCACGAAGGTGGGGACCTTGCCGGGGACGACCTTCGGGGGCCGGATCGCGCCCCAGCGCTCCTCCGTACGCTGGCCACCCACCATCTCGGCCGGCACCGGCGCGACGCGCAGATCTCCGGGCACCTTCAGGACGCCCACCTCGTACGGCGGGAACCAGCCCTGCAGCGCCTCCACCTTCCACTCCCCGCGCGGCACCGCCAGGGACGTCGCATAGTGCGCCGCCTCGGGCAGCGGCGTGGCCTCGAACGTCACGCTGCGGCCGTCCGCCCGGGTGAGCCGCAGCCCGACACGGTCGAGCACGCCCTCGAACGGATGGGTGCCGTGCTGCAACACCCAGAACCCCACCGTGTACGTGTGCCCGGCCTCGAACCGCCCCGGCACCGGATCGAGGTACGTCACCGCCCATCCCCCACGGGCCCACTCTTTGGCCCCCTCTTTGGCCCCCTCTTGGGCGCCCGCCTGGGAAGCCGCCTGGGATGCCGGCACCGGCACCGGCGCCAGAACCGGGGCCGCCGCAAGTGCCAGGGTCGCCAACGCGACCACCGTCTTTCGCATGAAAGTCACCTCCGGTGTGCATACACCGCAGAGGTGCCGGAGGTTCTGGGGGCCGCGCAATCAGCGGGCGACATTTCCTGACAAGGGTGCGCACATGCGAACGTGTGACCCGGTGGCCCGGGACGACCGCAAGTTCTCCTGCGCCGACCCACTGCTCGTCTCGCACGAGGGCGAGGAGATCAGGCTCACCGCACAGCAGGCCGACGCGTGGACGCGGGGTGCTTTCGCGGTCTGCCTCGCGCTGGTGGACCAGCGCCGCATCAGCCCCCGCATCCCCGGCGCTACTCCACATCATTAACTCGAAAAGCGCATATTTCCGGCGTTCGCCGTGCCGGCAGGGGCGGGTCTGGTCGGCGGCCGGTCGCCTGCGACCCGCCGCCGCCCCCGCCCCCGAAAACCCCGTCAGGGCGTCACCGACCTCGTCAGCCCTTGTTGTTCATGAACTGCGAGATCTTCCACTCCTCGCCTTCCTTCGTGAGCACGAACAGCTCACGCATGTTGTTGTCGCCCTGCTTGCTGGTCGCCCTGACGATGGCGTCGTCGGGGCCGGCGGTGCGGGTCTCGTCGATGGTGTGGGTGGCCTGCTTCATGCCGTTGCCGCCCTGGAGCTGCTTCTGGAACAGCGACTTGATGGCTTCGCCGCCCTCGGCGGTGGGCTGCCCGGCGAGCAGGACCACCGCGTCGTCGGCGAAGGTGTCGGTGACCTGGTCCACGTCGCCCGCCTTGAGCGCGTCGAAGAAGCCCTGGACGGCGGTCTCCGCCTGCCCGCCGCCCGCGGTGTCGCCCGGCGAGGGCGAGTCGTCGGGTGAGGTGTCGGGCGCCATGGAGTCCATGTCGGTGGGGCTGGCCGCCCCCTTCATGGCCTGGGTGTTGCCGGAGCAGCCCGCAACCAGGAGGGCGGGGACGATCGCGGCCAGCAGGAGTGCCCTGCGCTGAGAAATCTTGCTCATGGCCGCTTTGATGCCCCCGCCGATGAGTGGCGAATGCGGGGTTTAGGCACTCCGCACGACGCCTTTACCTGGTCGGGGTGGTCTGGACGGTAACGGTTAACGGATCAGGGAGAGACGCGTCAGAGGTTCGATCGTTGCCGTCCTGATACCAGCGGGCCGGAGAGCGCCGATAGCGTGCCTACAGTGCCGCGAATCATGGCGAACGCCGAACCCCTCCCCCAGCGCGAAGACGCCGAACGCTGCGACAGTGTCGAAGCAGGACGGCGCTGCGTGCTCCCGGTGGCGCATCGCAGCCCCCACGTCTACCCACCGGTCGAGGCGCCCGCCGTGGAGGCCAGCGCGTAGGCCGGCTCTTCCCGGGTGACTTCCGGCGCGGCTTCCAGGGTGACCTCGACGTGGCCGAGGGCGTTCACGCGTACCGGATAGGCCGGCACCGAGACGCCCGGGTCGTCCAGGCAGCGGCCGGTGCGCAGTGAGAACACCTGCTTGTGCAGCGGCGACGCGACGGTCGGCTCGCCCTTCCTGGTGCCGACGATGCCGCGCGAGAGCACGTAGGCGCCGCTGAACGGGTCGAGGTTGCCGAGCGCGTGCAGCTCGCCGTCGTACGTGCGGAAGACCGCCACCTGCGTGCCCTCGACGAGGGCGCAGACGCCGCGCTCTGGCAGCAGGGAGTCGTAGGCGCAGATCGTGGTCCAGCTCATCGGGCCATCACCGGCTTGATCTGGCCGCGCTCGCTGGCGAACACGATCGACGGGTCGGGCACTCCGGGCGCGTTGACGAAGCTGACGAACCTGGTCAGCTTGTCGGGGTCGTCCAGGGTGGCGGCCCATTCGTCGGTGTACGTGGCGATGTGGTGCTCCATCTGGGCGTCGAGGTCGGCGCAGATGCCGAGCGAGTCCTCCATGATCACCTCACGTAGGTAGTCGAGGCCGCCGTCCAGTGACTCGATCCAGGCGGCGGTGCGCTGCAGCCGGTCGGCGGTGCGGATGTAGAACATCAGGAAGCGGTCGATGGTCCTGAGCAGTTCGTCGGTGGTGAGGTCGTTGGCGAGCAGGTCGGCGTGGCGGGGCTTGAAGCCGCCGTTGCCGCCGACGTACAGGTTCCAGCCCTGCTCGGTGGCGATGACGCCGAAGTCCTTCGAGCGGGCCTCGGCGCATTCGCGGGCGCAGCCGGAGACGGCGGACTTGAGCTTGTGCGGCGAGCGCAGGCCGCGGTAGCGCAGCTCCAGCGCGATGGCCATGCCCACGGAGTCCTGGACGCCGTAGCGGCACCAGGTGGAGCCGACGCAGGACTTCACGGTACGCAGGGCCTTGCCGTACGCGTGGCCCGACTCGAACCCGGCGTCCACGAGCCGCCGCCAGATCTCCGGCAGCTGCTCGACCCGGGCGCCGAACAGGTCGATGCGCTGCCCGCCGGTGATCTTGGTGTAGAGGCCGAAGTCGCGGGCCACCTCGCCGATCACGATGAGCTTGTCGGGGGTGATCTCGCCGCCGGGGATGCGCGGGACGACCGAGTACGTGCCGTTCTTCTGGATGTTGGCGAGGAAGGCGTCGTTGGTGTCCTGCAGCGCGGCCCGCTCGCCCTCCAGCACGTGCCCGTTGTGCAGGGAGGCGAGGATGGAGGCCACGGCGGGCTTGCAGATGTCGCAGCCCCGGCCCTGCCCGTGCTGGGAGATCAGCTCGGAGAAGGTGGTGATGCCGCGCACCCGTACGATGTCGAACAGCTCGGCCCGCGAGTACGTGAAGTGCTCGCACAGTGCCTTGCTGACCTCGACGCCCGACTTCTCCAGCAGCTGCTTGAGCATCGGCACGCAGCTGCCGCAGGTCGTCCCGGCCCTGGTGCACGCCTTGATCGCGGGCACGTCGGTGGCGGAGCCGTCGGCGATGGCGGTGCGGATGTCGCCGGCGCACACGTTGTTGCAGGAGCAGACCTGGGCGTCGTCCGGCAGGTCGAGCCCGACTCCCGCGCCGGAGAAGAGCAGGTCCGACGGCGAGGCGGGCAGCTCCTTGCCCACGAAGGGCCGCAGCGAGGTGTACGGCGCCGCGTCGCCCACGCAGATGCCGCCGAGCAGGGTGCGGGCGTCGTCGCTGATGAACAGCTTCTTGTAGATCCCGGCGACCGGGTCGAGGTAGGTGACGTCGAGCGCCCCTTCCATGGCCCCGAACTGGGCGACCTCGACGCCGAGCAGCTTGAGCTTGGTGGACAGGTCGGCGCCGCCGAACGTGGCCGTGCCGCCCATGATCTGGTCGGCGGCCACCTCGGCCATCGTCTGGCAGGGCCCGACGAGCCCGTACACCATGCCGCCGGCCAGCGCGCACTCGCCGACGGCGTAGACGGCCGGGTCGGAGGTGCGCATGGCGGCGTCGACGACGATGCCGCCGCGCGGCCCGACCTCCAGGCCGGCGTCCCTGGCCAGCTCGTCGCGCGGCCTGATGCCCGCGGAGAACACCACGACCTGCGCGTCGATCAGCGTGCCGTCGGGCTTGCGCAGGCCGCTCACCTCGCCGCCGGCGTGCACGATCTCCTGCACGCCGGCGCCGGCGTGCACGGTCAGCCCGAGCCCCTCGATGTGCGACTTGAGCACCGAGCCGCCGCCCTCGTCCACCTGGCGCGGCATGAGCCACGGGCTCATCTCCACGATGTGGGTCTTCAGCCCGAGCGCGCGCAGCGCGTCGGCGGCCTCCAGGCCGAGCAGCCCGCCGCCGACGACGACGCCCTGCTCGGCGTCCTTGGCGGCGGTCCTGATGGCGTCGAGGTCCTCGATGGTGCGGTAGACGAAGGCGTGCTCGGCGCCGGGCACCGGCGGCACGAACGGCGCGGATCCGGTGGCCAGCACGAGCACGTCGTACGGCTCGCTGCCGCCGTCGGCGAGCGTGACCCGCCTGGCCTGCCGGTCGATGGCGGTGACCCGGGTGTTCAGCCGGGTGACGACGCCGCCGGGCACGGTGTAGGTGAGGTCCTCTCCCGAGGTGCCGTTCAGGTAGGAGGTCAGGTGCACCCGGTCGTAGGCCGGTCGCGGCTCCTCCCCGATGACGGTCACGCTGCCGCTGAAGCCCTTGCTCGTGAGGGTTTCGACGAGCCGGTGGGCGGTCGGGCCGTACCCGACGACGACGATCCTGTTCACGCTGAGATCCCTTCCTGCTCGCACAGCCAGCCGACGATGCCCTCCACGGCGTCGCGGCAGGTCCCGCATCCGGTGGTGGCCCTGGTCGAGGCCGCCACTCCGGCCACGTCACGGGCGCCGGCCTCCCAGCACGCCCTGATCCGGCCCTTGGTCACGTTGTTGCAGCGGCAGACGATGGCCGCGTCCGGCATCAGCGTCGGGCTGTCGGCCACGGGCGCCGCCGCGAGGCCGGGGAACAGCAGCCCGGCGCGGTCGCCCGGCAGCGGCCCGCCGCGGTCGAAGAGCTGGGTGAGGGTGCCGACGGCGTCGCTCTCGCCCAGCAGGATCGCGCCGACCAGCCGGCCGTCCCTGATGACGAGCTTCCTGTAGGTGCCGCGGGCGCGGTGGCTGAAGCGCACCACCTCGGCGTGCTCCTCCCCGAGCTGGGTCTCCCCCATCGCCGCCAGCTCGACGCTCTTGGCCTTGAGCCTGGTGACCAGGCGGGAGCCGCGGTAGAGCGCCTTGCCGCCGGTGATGACCTCGGCGGCCACGGTGGCCTGCTCCCAGGCGGGGGCGACGAGGCCGTAGACGGTGCCGTCGTGCTCGGCGCACTCGCCGATCGCGAAGATCGACGGGTCGTCGGTGCGCAGCTCGTCGTCCACGACGATGCCGCGACGCACTTCGAGACCGGCGTCGGCGGCCAGGCCGGTGACCGGCCGCACCCCGCAGGCCAGCACGACCAGGTCGGCCTCGACCAGCTCGCCGTCGTCGAGCCTGACGCCGTCGTCCTCGACGCCCGCGGCGCTGACGCCGGTGCGGATGTGCACGCCCAGCCCGGCGAGGGTCTCACTGAGCACCTCGCCCGCCTCCACGTCGAGCTGGCGTTCCATGAGGTGGCCCGCCAGGTGCAGCAGCGTGACGGGCAGGCCGCGCCCGGCCAGGCCGCGGGCGGCCTCGATGCCGAGCAGCCCGCCGCCGATCACGACCGCCGTACGGGCCCGCTCGGCCTCGCCCAGGATGCGTTCGCAGTCGTCCAGCGTGCGGAAGGGGATGGCCCGCTCGACGCCGGGGATCGGCGGCACGAGCGCGTCGCTGCCGGTCGCGAGGACCAGCAGGTCGTACGGCTCGCGCCGCCCGTCCTCCGTCACGACGTGCCTGGTCTCCCTGTCCACGTGCGCGACGGGGCTGCCGAACGCGGCCTCGACGTCGTGGGCGTCGTACCAGGCGGGGTCCACCAGGCGGACCTGCTCGGGCCGGGAGCTACCGGCCAGGACGTTGGACAGCAGGATCCGGTTGTAGGGCCGGCACGCCTCGGCGCCGAACACGGTGATCTTCATGTGCGGGTCCCGGGTGCGTACCTCGCTGACCAGGCGCGACCCGGCCATCCCGTTGCCCACGACGACGAGCCTCATGAGTCCCTCTCCACCCTGACGGCGCAGACCTTGAACTCCGGCATCCTCGACGTGGGGTCGAGTGCCGGGTTGGTCAGCCGGTTGGCGCCCTCCCAGTGGAAGGGCATGAACACGGTGTCGCGCCTGATGGCGTCGCTGATCCTGGCCACTGCCTTGCTCTCGCCCCTCCTGCTGCTGACGCGGACGACGTCCCCTGCCGTGATGTCGAGCTGCTCGGCCAGGTCGGGGTGCAGCTCGACGTACGGCTCCGGGGCGGCCTGGACGAGCGGCGCGATCCTGCGGGTCTGGGCGCCGCTCTGGTAGTGGGCCAGCACCCGGCCGGTGCTGAGGTAGACGGGGTAGTCGGCGTCGATCTCCTCGGCGGCGGGCCGGTGCTGGACGGGCACGAACCTGGCCAGCCCGTCGGGGTGCGCGAACCGGTCGAGGAACGGCCGCGGCGTCCCCGGGTGCTCCTCCGACGGGCACGGCCAGAACACGCCGGTCTCGTCCGCGATGCGCTCGTAGGTGATGCCGGAGTAGTCGGCGGGGCCGCCCGCGCTGGCGCGGCGCAGCTCGTCGAAGACCTCGACCGGCTCGGTCCCGAAGGTGTGGCCGAGCCGGTCGGCCAGCGCGGCGATGACGTCGAGGTCGCTGCGCACCCCCGGCGGCGGGTCCAGGGCCTTGCGGCGCAGCAGCACCCGGCCCTCCAGGTTGGTCATCGTGCCGGTCTCCTCGGCCCACTGCGTCACCGGGAAGACCACGTCCGCCAGCGCGGCGGTCTCCGACAGCACGAAGTCGCAGGTCACCAGCAGGTCGAGGGAGCCGATCCGCTCGGCGACGTGCTCGGCGGCGGGCGCCGAGATGATCGGGTTCGAGCCGAACAGCAGCAGCGCCCTGGGCCCCTCAGGGGTGCCCAGCGCGTCGAGCAGCTCGTACGCCGACCGCCCAGGCCCCGGGATGTCCTCGGCCCGGATGCCCCAGATGCGGGCCATGTGCGCGCGGGCCGCCGGATCGTCGATCTTGCGGTAGCCGGGCAGCTGGTCGGCCTTCTGCCCGTGCTCCCTGCCGCCCTGGCCGTTGCCCTGCCCGGTCACGCAGCCGTACCCGGAGCCCGGGGTGCCGGGCAGGCCGAGCGCGAGCGCCAGGTTGATGAACGCGGTGACCGTGTCGGTGCCCTTGGCGTGCTGCTCGGCGCCGCGTCCCGTCAGGATGTACGCCCGCTCCACCGCGGCGAGCGCCCTGACCGCCTGCCGCATCTGGTGCACGGGCACCCCGGTGATCCGCTCGACCCGCTCGGGCCACCAGGAGGCCAGCGAGGTGCGGACGTCGTCGAAGCCGGTGGTCCGCGCGGCCACGTACGCCTCGTCCACGAGCCCGTCGGCGACCGCGATGTGCAGCAGCCCGAGCGCGAGCGCCAGGTCGGTGCCCGGGGTGGGCTGCAGGTGCAGCCAGGCCAGCCGGGCGGTCGGCGAGCGGCGCGGGTCGACGACGATGAGCCGCGGCCCGTCGAGGTGGCGGACGAACGGCGGCATGGTCTCGGCGACGTTCGCGCCGGCCAGCAGCACGACGTCCGCCTCCGCGAGGTCGGTGACGGGGAACGGCATGCCCCGGTCCATGCCGAACGCCCTGATGGACGCGGCGGCGGCCGACGACATGCAGAACCGGCCGTTGTAGTCGATCTGGCTGGTGCCGAGCGCGACCCTGGCGAACTTGCCCAGCGTGTACGCCTTCTCGTTCGTCAGCCCACCGCCGCCGAACACGGCCACGGCGTCGGGGCCGTGCTCGGCGCGGATGGCGGACAGCCGGTAGGCCACGTAGTCCAGCGCGACGTCCCAGTCCACGGGCTCGCCGTGCAGGAGCGGGGTGGTCAGGCGCTCGGTGCTGGTGAGCAGCTCACCCGCCGTCCACCCCTTCTGGCACAGCGCTCCCGGTGCGTTGGCCGGGATGTCGGTGCGCGGGCTGATGGCCGGCCCGGGTCCGATCTTCATGCCGCACTGCAGCGCGCAGTACGGGCAGTGCGTCGCCGTCATGTCAGACCCTGGCATGGGCGAGGCTCGCCACCACGTTGACGCCGACCGTGCGCATGTAGCACCACCAGGTCAGGGCGAAGCAGGAGGCGTAGAACAGGCCGAAGGTGAGGAACGCGGCGGCGGGGCTGCCGGAGGCGGCGAACGACATGCCGAACGCCCGGTTGATGAGGAACCCGCCGAGCGCCCCGACCGCCGAGATGATGCCGATGGCGGCGCTGGCCTGGCGCTTGCCGTACAGCAGGGCCTCCTCGCCCTCGCCGCGCTCGGCCACGGCCTTGGCCTGGAAGATGGCCGGGATCATCCGGTACGTCGAGCCGTTCCCGACGCCCGAGGTGACGAAGAGCAGCTGGAAGGCCAGGAAGAACAGCCAGAAGTTGCCGCTCGTGCCGGCCAGCCAGACCAGCAGCACGCCGCCGCCCATCGCGGCGAAGTTCCACAGCGTCACGGGCGCGCCGCCGTGCCGGTCGGCCAGCCAGCCGCCGACCGGCCTGATCAGCGAGCCGAGCAGCGGCCCGACGAAGGCGACCGCCGCGTACGGCGCGTCGGGGAACAGGTTCTGGCTCAGCAGCGGGAAGGCCGTCGAGTAGCCGATGAACGAGCCGAACGTGCCGATGTAGAGGAACGACATGACCCAGGTCTGCGCCTTGCCCGCCACCGCGAACTGCTCGCGCGGGTCGGCCTTGGCGCTGGTCAGGTTGTCCATGAAGAAGAACGCGCAGGCCCCGGCCACCACGATGAACGGGATCCAGAACCACCCGGCGGCGGCCAGCCCGAGCGAGCCGATCACCAGCGGCATGACGAGCTGCACCGAGCTGACGCCGACGTTGCCGCCCGCCGCGTTCAGCCCGAGCGCCACGCCCTGCTTCTCGCGCGGGTAGAAGTAGGTGATGTTGGCCATGCTGGAGGCGAAGTTCCCGCCGCCCAGCCCGGCCAGGGCCGCGATCACCAGGAAGAGCCAGTACGGCGTGGCCGGGTTGTTCACCGCGACACCGAGCAGCACCGCGGGGATGAGCAGCAGCACGGCGCTGACCACGGTGAAGTTGCGCCCGCCGAACCTGGCGGGCCCGAACGTGTAGGGCACCCGCAGCACGGAGCCGATCAGGTTGGGCAGGGCGACCAGCCAGAACAGCTGGTCGGTGGAGAACTCGTACGACCCCATCTTGGTCGCCACGATGCTCCACAGCGTCCACACGGTGAAGCCGAGGTGCTCGGCCACGATCGAGAAGACCAGGTTGCGCCGGGCCACCCGCCGGCCTGATCTCTCCCAGAAGGCTGGGTCATCGGGGTGCCACTCGGCGATCCAGCGCGCCATCGACCTCTCCTACGCTCGGCGTCCGGGATCTCCAAGGTAGGAAGGGCTCATTACGCACGATGACCGTGCGTGGCTGTGCGTTCGTTACGGGTGATTCACCGCGGTAACAAGCTCCGCACAACCGTCACCCGCGAAACATGATGTTAATGATCGGTTATCGGCCTCTTGCTGGGGTAACAGCACTCAGACAAGGGGGGAAACATGATCAAACAGCTGCACAAGATGGGCGTTAAGTCGGGCCACATGTACACCTGCGGCCTGGCGTCGATCGCGCTGGCCTTCGCCAGCTGGGCGGTGTCCACGAAGGCCGAGAAGGCCGGGCTCGACCGGGCCGACCGGTGGGGCATCTTCGTCGGCGAGTGGGCGCCGACGTTCTTCGCGATCGGTGTCGCGCTGCGGATGGAGGAGACCCACCGCGAGCTCGACGAGTCCGAGATGGGCATGTTCGATCAGTCCGAGAGCACGCGGAGCAGGACGCACGCCGGCGTCTGAACCGTTTGTGTCACGCAGGTCACGTCACCGTGCGTGACCTGCGTGGCCGTGTGCGGGGGGGTGTTCTCAGCCGGCCAGGGGTGCTTTCAGCCGGCCAGGCGGCGCAGCGGCTCGTCGGTCAGCCGGTAGCGGAACCACTCGTTCTGGTTGACCGCGCCGAGCTTCTCGTAGAAGGCGATGGACGGCTCGTTCCAGTCGAGGACCGCCCACTCCAGGCGCTCGTAGCCGCGCTCGGCGCAGATGCGGGCCAGCTCGCGCACCAGCGCCACGCCGTGGCCGCCGCCCCTGTGCTGGGGGCGGACGTACAGGTCCTCCATGTAGACGCCGTGCACGCCGCGCCAGGTGGAGTACGTCAGGAACCACAGCGTGAAGCCCACCACCTCGCCGTCCTGCTCGGCCATGTGCGCGAAGGCCGCGGGGTGGTCGCGGAAGAGGGTGTCGTGGAGCTGCTCCTCGGTCACCCGCACCTCGTGTGCGGCCTTCTCGTACTCGGCTAGCTCGCGGATCATGCTGACGATCTCGGGCACGTCAGCGGGTGTGGCGGGACGAATCATGGCAGACAGGGTACGTGCCCTGGCCCATCGCCCGTGCCTCGCCGAGGCCCCGGCGTGCGCAGTGGGTATCGGCATCCGGAAGACTGGTGCCGGTCACGTTCGAGAAAGGCAGACACCCATGGAACAGCGCGTTTTGGGACGTACCGGACGCCAGGTCGGTGTGGTCGGCCTCGGCGCCTGGCAGCTCGGCGCCGACTGGGGCCAGGTGACGGAGTCCGACGCGGTCGCCACGCTGGAGGCGGCGGTGGACGCGGGCGTCACCTTCATCGACACCGCCGACGTCTACGGCGACGGCCGCAGCGAGCAGATCGTCGGCCGCTTCGCCAAGAACCACCCCGGCCTCACGGTGGCCACGAAGATGGGCCGGCGGGTGGAGCAGATCCCCGCCAACTACGTGATGGACAACTTCCGCGCCTGGAACGAGCGCTCCCGCCACAACCTCGGCGTCGACACCCTCGACCTGGTGCAGCTCCACTGCCCGCCGACGCCCGTCTACTCGACGGACGCGGTGTTCGACGCGCTCGACACGCTGGTGGCGGAGAAGAAGATCGCCGCGTACGGCGTGAGCGTCGAGACCTGCGAGGAGGCGCTGACCGCGATCGCCCGTCCCGGTGTGGCGACCGTGCAGATCATCCTCAACGCGTTCCGGCTCAAGCCGCTCGAGCAGGTCCTGCCCGCCGCGCGCGCCGCCGGGGTCGGCATCATCGCCCGTGTCCCGCTGGCCAGCGGCCTGCTGTCGGGCAAGTACGACGAGCACACCACGTTCTCCTCCGACGACCACCGCTCGTTCAACCGGCACGGGGAGGCGTTCGACGTCGGGGAGACGTTCTCGGGCGTCGACTTCGCCACCGGCCTGGAGGCGGTCCGCCGCCTGGCGCCGCTGGTGCCGCCGGGGGCGACGATGGCGCAGTTCGCGCTGCGCTGGATCCTCGACCAGGAGGGGGTCTCGGTGGTGATCCCGGGCGCCCGCAACCCCGCCCAGGCCCAGGCCAACGCCGTCGCCGACGCCCTCACCCCGCTGGACGACGCGGCGCTTTCGACGGTCCGCGAGGTCTACGACGAGCTCATCCGCCCCCAGGTCCACGACCGCTGGTGACAGGGCGGTCCGGCGTCCCGCCCGGAGCGGCAGAGGCACCGTCAAGCGGCGGCAGGTCTGGTGACCTCGCCGGTCACCGCCACCCATCTCGCCGTCCGGGCGGAACTACCCGCCGGGGACACGCCCCGGCCGGGTCTCCCTCCACCTTCGTCCCGCAACGCCGCCCCGGCAAGGGCCTTCAGGCTCGAAGCCGCCAGAGGATCACGACCAGCAGGGCCAGCGCGCAGTACATGGCGATGACGGCGACCTCGCCGAGCCAGGCGTACCCGGACTCAGCCAGCAGGGCGACCGCCCCCGCCCCCACCACCGCCCATCGCAGCGCGTCGAGCAGCGTGACGTCGTAGTGGTCGCCGGAGGGGCGGATGTACCGGATCGCGACGTCCACCACCGCCCAGAGCGTGACCAGCGCCCCGGCGGCGTACCCGAGCCAGAACGCCGAGTACGACGTCCCCTGCGCCGCATCGCCTTCAAACAGCGCGACGACCGACAGAACGGCCATTCCCAAGGCGAGCCACCCCGCCTTGCTGCCCGGCTTCAGGTCGCCCACCCCGAGCAGGCACAGCCACCAGCCGATCGGGTCGAACAGCAGGTCGAGCCCGCCCACCCGGAGGGCCGCGAAGGCGACCAGCAGCCCGATCGCGATCTTCAATCCCGGCCGGGCGGGTGTCGCAGGGGGCGTCGGCTCCTTCAGGACCACTCGTCACTCACCGCCTCGTTGCACGCCTGGGCCGCGAGTCCGCGCTGCCAGGCCAGCGTCATGTCGTCCCCGAGCCCGGAATAGCGCCAGGAGTCCGGCACCGCCTCCGACTCCCCCGACCACAGCGGGGTCCGGTAGGTGAACCGCACCGGCCGCGGCTCCCTCGGCACCTTGGCGCAGTCGCCGACGTGCACGCTTCTGGAGATCGAGACCAACTCGTAGGCTGCCACCCTGACCGCCGCCCGCTCACGCTTCGTACCGTCGGGAGGCAGCAGGCGCAGGCCGGGGACGTCGAGCGCGATCCCCGTGACCGTGAACGGGACCGGCCCCTCGTTCCAGACTTCGAGCGTCATGGAGGTGACGAGCCGCCCGGCCTCGTCGCGGTAGGACAACCCTTCGTCGGCCGTCCAGGCGGCCCGTGGCTCCGTCGCGCCCACCCACGACAGAATGGCGGCGACGACGGCGAGCACCGCACCACTCCAGCCCACCGCCCCGGACCCGGATAAGCGCCGACTACCGATGCCTAATCGCCGCCATATTTCATCAGGATGCATGGCACAGCACCTTATATCGTGGCCCGGTGATGATCTGGGTGTTGGGGCTCGCCGCCATTTCCGCGGCGGCGATGACGGTGTCGCGGAAAATGCTCACGAGGTTCGCCACGCTGAGCGGTTATCCGGTCACCATGGAAAATGCGCCGCAGGTCATCCACTATTTCTCGCGATTACGCCGCCGGCGGCTGGCCGCCGTCGTCCTGGCCGTTCCGGTGGCGGGTCTCACCGGCGACCCGTTCTATCTCGTCGCCGGCTGGTGCACAGGCCCGCTATTGGCGGCGCGGCGCGTGCCGTTCTTCGCGATGAATGTGCCGCGTGCCCTGTGGCTGACGTCCTTGACCGCCGCCGCGCTGGCCGGCGTCCACCTGGTCGTGTCCGAGGACCCGGGCCGGACCCTGCTGCCGCACGCCGCCGTGGCCCTCGCCGTCGCGGCGGCCGTGACGCTCGCGGACCGGCGCCCGCGCATGGAGGATCAGGATCAGGCTGCGCAAGCACTCGGCGCTTGGTCGGCGCGGAACGTGCACCTCGCGGGCAGCGCGGTCGTGCTGGCGAGCGTCCTGCTCGCCCCAGGACGCCCGCCCCAGGACGAACCGCTCGCCCACAGCGGGCCCGCCGAGGTGCGGGCGATCCCGGCCACGTTCGAGACCGTCGACGAGCACGACGCCCCGACCTGCCCGTGGTTCGACGAGATCGTGGCCCCGTGCCGGTTCTGGCTGGTCAACGGCGAGCCGTTCCCGCAGGCCGCACCCTATGTCGCCGAGGCGGGCAAGGCACCCCGTAGCGCCCCCTTCGCCGTCGCCCCGAACCGCAAGGCGGTGGTCTACCTGCACGCGGAGGACCGCCGCCTGACGTACCAGGACGCCGGCGGCAGCCGCCCTCTCACCCCGCCCCTGGCCGACGCCGATGTGCCGACCGTCACCTTCAAAGGCCGTTTCGTGGTCATGTCGGGAGCCGGCGCGCAGGTCGTCGACACCCGCACCTGGGCGCCGCTGATACTCGCCGGCGCGCGGAAGGTCCACGACGTCAACGCGGCCGGCGTCGTCGTCACCAAGGGCGATCGGGTCCTCGTCCTCGACCTCAGAGGCAGGGTACGCATGCGGCTCCCGGCCGGAAAACGCGGCGACGACTATCACCTGCGCCCCGACGGCCGCCGGCTGGTCGTCATCCGATGGGCGAAGGATCGCGCGGAAACCTATGACCCGGCCACCGGAAAACGCCTGTCGGCGGTCACGTATCGCTTTCCCGGCGAAGACTGGCTGGAGAATGTGCCGGGCTGGTCGAAGGGCGGGCGATTCCTGCTGCACAGCGCGTACGAGGACCGCTCCTATTCGCTCGACCTGGCGACCGGAAAGCTGACGCCGCGGTGAAAAGGCGGCGGCCCCCCGGTTACCCTACCGGGGGGCCTGAGTGAGGCCGCCATATCGCGGTGCCGGCGGCGTTTAAGAGGACGGGTCAGTCATCATGACGTGCGCTCGACCATTGAACCATCGGGGCAGGAATAGAGCCCCGAACCGGATTCGAACCGGTATCTCACCATCACAGCCCGTCCTCGGTCGATCCGGCGCCTGGCGGCGAATGCTGAATCTGGAGCGAGAATCTGAGTTTCAGGCGGTTGCCTCTACCAATTGGGCCACCGGGGCGCGTGAATGCCCCGGGGAGGACTCGAACCTCCATGTCACCGCCGATCAGCTTCAGGCGTCAGCCTCAGCTTGCGCTCCTGGCGCACCCCCGCCCGAAGGCGAGGGGGCCTGGGGGGAGGGTTCACCCGAACAGGTAGGTGAACACCTTGTCGCCGATCTTACGGTCGACGACCTGCGTGCCGTTCGCCTCCTCACGCGCGTACTTCACCGCGTCCTGCAGCTTCTGTACGCGGGTCAGCAGTTCGTTCACCCGCCGCTGCGGCAGCGCGCCGGAGAAGGCGACCTTCGTCCAGTATCCGACCACGACGTCCTCGTTGTACACCTGCACCTGCGCCGGGTGCTTCTCCGTCGCCTCGGCGAGCACGTGGTTGCGCGGCACCTTCTTGGTGCGGGTGGTCTTGACCGGGTCGGTGCGCCACGTGTCGGTGGCCTCGTCGCGCGACCAGGTCTCGGCCGGGTCGAGGGTCGGCAGCTTGGAGACGAACGTGTAGACGTCGGTGAGCTGCTTCTCCAGGAAGAGCAGGTACGTCACCGGCACGTCCTCCAGCAGCACCTCACCGTCGACCCGCACGCTGGCCTTGGCCTCGCAGTTGGCCCAGTCCTTGGTGGCGGTCACGTCGAACAGCCGGGTCAGAGTCGTGCCGACTCCCTTGAGCACCTCTTCGGCCTGCACCTGCACGCGCGTCGACTCGGGCGGCAGCCGCTCGCCCTCGTCGTCGATCGGCTGGTAGGTGCGGGAGAGGCCGGACAGCAGGGGCGCCTTCTGGATCTGGTGGTAGGCGTCCGTCACCTTGCGCTGAACGTCCGACTTCACACCCTTCTCGACCGCGAGGATCTGGTTGAGCTTGGTCACGGATCAACCCTAGATGTCCGGCGAACCAGGACACATCCGGTTTTCTGCAAACGCCGGTTTTCTGCCAAACGCCGGGATCCCTCCTGACAAGGAGAGGGATCCCGGCGTCCGGCGGACGTTGGCGCTCCAGGGCCCCCACTGGAGCGATGCCAGATTAGTAGCTTCATGTCCGTTTTGTGAAGATATGCGGACCGTTCCGCTGCGCCATCGCGACATTGACTTTGTGTAGTCAATCGATTACTACTCGTTGGGTAACTGATGGCAGCAGGAAGGACACGTTCCGTGCGCAAGACTCTCACCGCCCTCGCCGCCGCGTGCTGCGCCCTGGGTGCGGCCACCGCCCCCGCCCAGGCCGTCGCCCCCGCCGGCAACGCACCCTCCTGCGTGGTCGTCTGGCAGACGACCGGCACCATCACCAAGACCGGCTACGCGCGCAACGACTGCAGCAGGACGCTGCGCCTGAAGATCGTGTGGGCCCATGGCACCGACGGCCAGTGCCACACGGTCCGCCCCGGCGGGACGATCTGGTCGAAGGTGGCCCGCGGCGTCCGTACGTTCGACGGCGCCAACTCCTGCTGACCCCCTGAGCACGGCGAGGCCGCCTGGCCTCGCCGTGATCTGCAACCGGTTGCACCGCGCTTCCAGCGGAAACAGGTGGCGGACGTCTGGATCACCGCAACGGGTCGGCATATGCTCCGGGCGGTCCCGAGCGTGACAGGGAGAGTTGCCCGTGCTGAGCCGCCGCGCCGCCATGCGTGCCCTGGCGATGTCCGCCATCGCCGTCCCCATCCTCACCCCCGAAGCCGCCCTCGCCCGCCGATCAGGAACGGCCGCTGCCTGGGCTCGTGCGAACCGCATCGCCGCGCGCGTCCGCCCGCCCGTCTTCCCGCACCGTCGCTTCGACATCACCCGCTTCGGCGCACGCGGCGACGGCACGACCGACTGCACCGCCGCCATCCGCGCCGCGATCAGAGCCTGCCACCGGGCGGGCGGCGGCCACGTGGACGTGCCGGAAGGCCGCTGGCTCACCGGCCCCATCCACCTGCTCGACCGCGTGGACCTGCACGTCAAGGAGGGCGCCACGCTGCTGTTCAGCACCGACCCGAAGGCGTACCTGCCGCTCGTGCCGACCCGGTTCGAGGGCGTCGAGCTGCTCAACTACTCGCCGCTCATCTACGCCTACGGCCGCAGCGACATCGCCGTGACCGGGTCGGGCGTGCTCGACGGGCAGGCCGGCGACGAGCACTGGTGGCCGTGGAAGGGATCGAGCGATCACGGGTGGGAGCCGGGCGAGCCGACCCAGGCCGCCGCGCGGGCCGCCCTGTTCGCCCAGGCCGAGCAGGGGGTGCCGGTCGCGCAGCGCCGCTACGGCGAGGGCGGTTACCTGCGGCCCTCCTTCATCGAGCCGTACCGGTGCCGCAACGTGCTCATCGAGGGCGTCACCATAATCAACTCCCCCATGTGGGAGATCCACCCCACCTTGTCGGAGAACGTCCTCGTCCAGAACGTCACCGTCATCTCCCACGGCCCCAACAACGACGGCTGCAACCCCGAGTCCAGCCGCATGGTGGTGATCAGGGGCTGCACGTTCGACACCGGCGACGACTGCATCGCGATCAAGTCGGGCCGCAACGCCGACGGCCGCCGGGTGAACGTCCCCAGCGAGCACATCCTGGTCGAGAACTGCACCTTCCGCGACGGGCACGGCGGCATGACGATCGGCAGCGAGATGTCGGGCGGGGTGCGCGAGGTGTTCATCAGGGACTGCGCGATGTCCAGCCCCAACCTCGACATCGCGCTGCGGTTCAAGACGAACTCCGTACGCGGCGGGTTCGTCGAGGGCTTCCACGCCAGGGACCTGGAGATCGGGCAGGTCGGCGGCTCGGTGATCGACGTGAACTTCTTCTACGAGGAGGGGCCCGGGCACGGGTTCGACCCGTCCGTACGCGGGATCGACGTCAGGGACGTGACCGTACGGACCGCCAGGCGCGCGCTCAACCTGCGCGGCTACCCGGAGGCGCCGATCCGCGACGTCACCCTCACCGACGTGGACTTCGGCGCCACCGCCACCGCGAACGTCATCGAGAACGTCGAGAACCTCGTCCTCGAGAACGTCACCGCCAACGGCGTCCCCGTCACGGCCTGAGAATCGCCAAGCTCTCCCGCCAGTCCGCAGGCAGCTCGTGCCTGGTCAGGGTCGCCTCGCCCGGCCTCCACAGGGCGACCACACTCGCGTAGTCGCTCTCGCGGGGGTGGTCGTCCGCCGTGGTGACGAAGCCGCCCGCGAGCACCAGCCGGCCGTCCGGCGTCCATCGCATGCGGCGGCTCTTGACGTCCACGGGGAGAGGCATGGACGGGACGTGCGTCCATGCGAGCGTGCGCGTGTCCAGCACCCAGACGTCGAGTGACTCGTGCGCGCCGGGTGTGGGCGTGAGGAACGGAACGGCGACGTACGTGCCGTTCGAACTCACCTCACCCTCGGCCGCCACGCCCGTGCCGCTCGGCCTGCCGACCGGCCGTTCCTCCCCACCTGGCACCACCAAGGCGAGCCGCCCGTCGTTCCGCTCGACCAGCAGCTCCGTGGACGTCACGGCGACGATCCGCGGATGGCGGGCGGTCTTCCGCAGACCGTCATGGGTCAGGAGCAGCGACTCGCGCCGGTGCCTGGCATGCAGTCCGTAAGGCGTGTCGGCGTACGGCAGGGCACCGCAGGGGCTCCACTTGGGGCGGCGCAGGATCGTCCCGTCCTCGGCCTGCTCGCGTACGGTGCAAGGACCGCCGTACTCCGGCTGATCCGTCACCCAGAAGCCCGAGCCGTCAGCGGCAGGGAACGCGTTCCAGCCGCTGGCGAGTTCGACCGCCTTGGACCCTTTGAGCAGAAACAGCCGTACCTGGTTGACGCCAGGACCACTCGCGGCGATCACCGTGTGCGGCCCGTGGACGGTGGTCGTGAGGGTGACCCTCTGCTCCGCCGGCAGCCCGGTCACAGGCGTCGCGGCGCCGGTGTCCACGTCCACGATCCTCGTGCCGCCCACCAGCAACCGGATCCCGCTCAACCGTGGGCTCTCCGTGGCCCGCCCGGCCTGGGGAGCGGCGGCGCAACCCACCGCGAACAGCAGCACGAGCACCGGCCCCACCCTGCCCGCCCACATGCCGAGAAGCTACCGGAAAAGCGTCTCTCGTGGCATGCGAAGATCCCGGTGTAGGCACGACGCGACGAAAGAGACCCCCGCCATGGCCGTCATCCACCACACCACCCTCAAGCCGACCAAGCTGGAGCTGCTCACCGCCTGGCTCCCCACCCGCCCGTGGTACCGCGGCTCGACCGCGCCCGAGCTGTCGAAGGCGGGCGGCTTCCGGCTGGACGATCCCGAGGGCGCGGTGGGCATCGAGTTCATGGTGGTCAACGACACGTCAGGCGACCGGGCGACGGCGTACCTGGTGCCGCTCACGTACCGGGGAGCTCCGCTCGCGGACGCCGAACACGCCCTGATCGGCACCGCCGAGCACGGCGTGCTGGGCCGCCGCTGGATCTACGACGGCTGCCACGACCCCGTACTGATCGTCCAGCTGACGGCCCTGCTCGAAGGCCAGGTGGCAGCCCAGGACCAGAACGCCACCGACACCCCCGACCCCACCATCACCGTCTCCTACACCGCGACGTCGGCAGGCCCCGCCGGGACCGGCACCACCGACGACGCAGACGGCACGATCCTCCCCGGCCCACCCGGCACAGCTCTCCGCCTCCACCGCGTGCTCCAGCCCGCCACCCCACTGGCCGCAACCGGCCACATCACCGGCCCCTGGGCCAACTCCGACGGCACCAAGGCCACCGGCCCTTTCCTCACCGTCCACCCACGACATTGAGCGACCGCAAGACCATCGGCCGAACGCCCGCCGGCTCAGCGGCAGAACGCCCGCGGGAGGGGCAGGACGGGCGATTCAGCGCTGCTTGAGGCGGGCGGCTTCCTTGCGGGCCTCGGCGTGGACGCCGCGCTCGTGCTCAAGCCACTCCGGGTTCTCCGCCTTCAGCTGCTCGATCTCGGCCGTGGTGAGCGGCTCGGTGATGCCGGCCCTGGCCAGGCCGGAGATGGAGACGCCGAGCTTGGCGGCCACGACCTGCTTGGGGTGCGGGCCGTTGCGGCGCAGGTCGGTGAGCCAGGCGGGCGGGTTGGCCTGCAACGCGTTCAGCTCGTCCCTGGAGACGACGCCCGCGCGGAACTCCGCGGGGGTGGCCGAGAAGAGGACACCCAGCTTTTTGGCCGCCGTCTCGGGCTTCATCGTCTGAATGCTCTTCGGTTTGGACGAGGTCATGGCGCCAAGCGTAGCCAGTCGGGAGGGGTTCGCTGACATCGGTACGCTGTGGCGGTGACCGATGGTGAGACGTTCCGGCTGGCGTACGTGCCCGGCGTGACCCCCGCGAAGTGGGTGAACGTCTGGACCGAGCGGCTGCCCGACGTACCGATCACCCTGTCCATGGCGCCCACCCCCGAGGTGGTGGCGCTCCTGCGCGACGGCGGCGCCGACGCCGGCTTCGTCCGGCTCCCGATCGACCGCGACGGCCTCAACGTCATCCCTCTCTACGTCGAGACCACGGTGGTCGTGACGCCGAAGGACCACGCGGTGACCGCCGCCGACGAGGTGACGCTCGCCGACCTGGCCGACGACGACATCTTCCACCCCTTGGACGACGCCCTCCAGTGGACGACGCTCCCCGGCCGCCCCGCCTTCACCCGCCCACCCACCACGGCCGAGACCATCCCGCTGGTGGCCTCCGGCACCGGCCTCGTCCTGGTCCCCCAGTCATTGGCCCGCCTGTACCACCGCAAAGACCTCACGTACCGGCCGGTGACGGACGCCCCGCAATCCCAGATCGGCCTGACCTGGCTGACGGACGCGACGACGGACCTGATGGAAGACTTCATCGGCATAGTCCGCGGCCGCACGGTCAACAGCTCCCGCGGCCGCCCCCGCCCCACCACCCCCGAAAAAACCAAAAAACCAGCACAAAAACGCCACACCCCTCCCCCCAAAAACCGCAGAGGCCGACGCCGCTGAGCCCGCCATACCGCTACCGGAGAGCCCGACCGTGCTCCAGGTAGCCGGTCAGGCCACGTTCCCGTGCGGTGACACCGGCCTTGACCCGACGGGCGAGCCGCTCGATCAGCAACCCGTCGAGCTCCTCAACGGAATGAAAAGCGAAGGCGCTCAGCTCGCCGTCCACGAAGGTGATCTGCTCAAGCACCTCACCCTGCAAGACCCCGCCGTCGAACACGAACAACACCAGCTCGCCCGCCACCGGATCAGGCGCCCAATCGGCCACGAGCAACCGCCCGATCCGGGGCTCGACCCCCAGCTCTTCCCGCACCTCCCGGACGCACGCCTCGTACGGGGTCTCCCCCGGCTCCACGAACCCACCCGGAATGTCGAGCGTGGGCTTGTACGTAGGCGTGACCACCATCACCCGGCCACCCTCATCGAAGAACAGCGCCCCAGCGGCAGCCCGAGCCCAAGCGAACCGCGCACCCCCTTGATCACTCACACCCTCGCCCCTCACAACGGCCTGAACCGCGCCACCTGTATCCGCTACTCCGACGTGTATTGGTCGCGTCCCTGCTGAGCGGTGAACGACTTGCTGACCACTTGCTCGCCCACCTGAACTCGCCATTGGTAGCGCCCAGGTCCAAGCTGGAGAGGAGGAATGCTGACGCTGAATGCCGCATCGATCAGCGTTTCTGCCGCAAGCTCGGGCGGCTGCCCTATCTCGAGATCGCCGCTATGAACGATCGGCGTCCGCTCGCCATCCGGCTTGGTCACCTGAACCGGCTGACCGTTCTCATCACAGAGTTGGAGCCGAAGTGGAATCTTCTGGTTCGCGCGATCCCGCGGGATGCCCATCAGCACGACGACAGCATGTGGCGCGATAGGCGCTCCGGTTACGGACCAACCGGCGCCGAGCATGTGCACCTTGCCGCTCGGATCAGAGACAGCCGCATCACACAAGATGAGCTGGATATCGATAGGTGCGGCCATCAGCAGACGTTGACCAGTACGGAGCCGCTCGTCCTGGTCTCCCCGACCGTGGGCGTCCCCACGATCGTCAGGTGCTCGTTGAACCCACGATCGGGCCTGCGGGTCACCCGCTTCTCGCCACGCTCGAACGCCTCAAGGATGTCTTGGACGGGTTCGTCCTCTTCGTAGAAATCGTTGGCGCTCATGTACGTCATGATGCCCTCCAGAGCATGCTTGAGACCAGCGACGATCAGATCGGGTACGCGCTGCCGAGGTTGTAGACATCACCGTCAAGTTCAGTGGCGGGATAGAGGACGACCAGCGTCGTCATCCCCCGTATGCGCACCTGCACCAGGGCTCGGACGCCACGCTCCGGATGATGGTGCCAGGTGTACACCAGTCCCTCACGGCACACCACCGCGTCCCTTACCTCAAGGGCGCTCAGTCCATGGCGATTCTGGATCTTCTCTGCGGTCTTTGCACTGACATTCAGCCATGCAACCCACAGCTCCTCCCTCATGCCGCTCCGCCTGTCCGGGCACTACTGTGCGTGTCCGTACCATTGCGCTACATGATGATTCGCCACGAAGATCGTTCGCATTGAGACGGCCACATCGGGCCGCGAGCAGAAGCGTCCCGGCGGAAAGACTCCACATACCGCCGACCTGCAAGCCGCTCGTCCGGAGCCGTCGTCGCCGCTCGGGATCAGCCTAGGCGAGGGCGACGAGGTGGTAGCAGCGGAAGCAGGTGCGTTCGTCCAGGCTGACTTCGCCGCAGTCCACCCGATACAAGCCCGGCTCGATCTCGACGCTGATCGCCTCCGCATCCATCTCGCCCCGCGCCTGGTCGATCCGTACCTCTGCTCCAGGCGCCGCGGCGTCGAGAAGCACCATCGGCCCGCCGACGTCCACGATCGGCCCTTGCTCCCAGACGACGTCGCGCAGGTCCGACACCGCCTGCTCCACGTCAGCATCGGAATCGGCGTACATCCACTGCACGAAGAGCCGCTCGAAGAACGTGGTCCGCGCAGGCTCATCCCAGACAATCAATGCCGACCGGTCTTTTCCAAATCTGATGACCCCGAAGCTTTCAACCGCGCATGCCGCGTCGTAATCGGCGCCGTTCACGCCGGTCCACTCGTGCAACGCCTCCGCAGGCACGAGTGCCAGCGGTCCGCCCGAGGAGTCCACCCAGATCCGCACGTCCCGTCCTTTCCCACACCGCTGAAATCCGCTTGGTCCCCAACACCCACCCGGGCATCATGGTCGCCATGCCGGAACTCATCGACCCGACCAGCAAACTGAGGACATCGTTCGTGGCCGCGGTGAAAGAGTTCCGCGCCGACCAGGATTATCCGGTGCCGTGGTTCGTCGAGGACGTCGACCCGCAGGCTCTCGTGGATCCGGCGGCTTTCGAGGCGTACACCGTGCGCGTCATCAACGAGCGGACCGCATCGGGCGTACGTCCCGGATTCGTGCCGATGACCACCCTGTGGTGGGCCGACGGCGAGCGATTCCTCGGAAGAATGGCCATCCGTCACCACCTCACTCCGGCTCTGGAGAAGTGGGGCGGTCACATCGGCTATGACGTCCGGCCCAGCGCACGCCGCCAGGGCCACGCGACGGCCATGCTGGCCGCGGCGCTCCCGATCGCGAAAAGCCTGGGCATTTCCCAGGCGCTGGTCATGTGCGACAAGACCAATGTCGCCTCCCGCCGGGTCATCGAAGCCAACGGCGGGCAATTGATCAACGTCACCGACCAGAAGCGCCGCTATTGGGTCCCGACCGCTTAGAACGGCCAGCCGGCGTCGCCCCCGGCCTCCAGCAAAGGAATCAACGCGAACATGGAGTCGGAGAAACCGCCGAACTCGTGCCGGTTCCCCCGCCCGGTCGGCATCGCGGCGTACCGATAACCCTGAAGGTTGAAGCCGTACATGGGGACATGCTCAGGTGCGGCCGACGTGACGCCGCGCCCGATGGAGCGGGTCATGGTCTGCATGTCCGACAGGATGACGACGCGATCATGCCCTCGGTACGTGCTCCGCACGGCCTCCGCGATCCGCGTACCGTGCCCGACCGCTCCGATTCGCCGGCAGAACCGCCGCATCTCCGCCAGCACCGAGCCATCCGCAGGAACGGGGTGCTCGAAGACCCCGTCGGCGAAGCCGTACAGATCCACTTGTGAGCCCCGGACGGCGAGCGTGACGCCGAACAGCGCCGCCGCCTGCACCGGCGAGACCGACGAACGCGCCGCGACCGCCCCCGACGTCATGGACGCGGACGTGTCGACGAGGACGAGCGTCCGCCCCTTGAACGACGGCACGTTCGAGGTCGCCAGCGTGAGCGCCCGGTCCAGCGTGGACCCCCACCGCGACGACGAGGACGTCCGGTACGCGGAGTAGAACCGGAACGGCAGCTGCCGCGACCTGGCCACCTCGTCCGGGTCCGCGAGCTTCGCCATGATCTGTTCGGCGACGGCGTCGCTGATGCCGGCCGCGTCGAAGTTGCGCAGGTTACGGAGCAGGGCCATGTACCCCATGCTCGGGATGATCGCCTCCCACACCTGCGCGTCCAGGGGCCCCTGGAGCCATCCGGCGAGCGCTTCCCAGGTCATGCCCGCCTCGGCGAGCGTCGCCGCGGGCCGGCCCTGGGTGAGGAGCGCGCGCCGCTCGGCGACGGGGATCGACATCAGGTACGCGCGCCGCCGCAGCATCGCCAGCGAGTCGGGAAGGGCGTTGTCCCGGTTGTGACGCCGGTCGAGGGCATGTCGGAAAAGGTCCCCCTGCCATGGCTTGTCCGGGTGTGGAGCCGGGTGGACGAGGTCGATGACGTCCCCGAAGCGGTACGGCTGGGAGGCGGTGTCGTACTTGAGCAGGTTGCGCTCGGTGTAGAGCCGCTGGACGGCGTCCGCGATGCCGCGCTTGACCGGCTTCGGGATGGATCGTCCGTACGTGGAGGTCCAGTATGCGAGCGCTTCCCCCGGCTCGTCCGCACGCTGGAGCACGCCGTCGACGAGCCCTCGGTTCAGCCCATGCCGCCCCGCGGCGAGCCGCGCCCTGACCGCTTCGAGCGCGGCGACGAGCGACGCGGAGCGCATGTTCGCCTCAGAGCGCAGCCACGGCAGGAACCGGGCCAGCCACTCACCGTCCTCGACGGCCACCCGGTGGACCAGCCGCCGGAACCGGCCGTCGCGATCACCGGCCTGCTCGTAATAGGTGTCCTCGCCGACCATGTTCGAGACCGCGATGAGGAAGAGCGCGCTCTTGGGGTCGCGTACGTAGCCGGAGGCGCCCTCGTACGTGCCGGAGGACGGCTCCCGCTCCGTCACGACGGGAGACGTGCCACGATCGAGCACCACGAAAGGCCTCCCGAACGTAGCCCGAGGTCAGGAGAACGTGCCCGAGATCAAAGCGGCGAAGCGTCACGACCGATGCTCTGCCATCTGAGCTACCGAGGCCGAAGCCTGCGGGCAGGACTCGAACCTGCGACACACGGGAGAAGAATTCCTCGCCTGCGCACCGGGCACGTTCCCGGAGATCCTATCCCGCTACTTCCTCAGCCAGAGCATGTAGAACGGGCTGTCCCAGCGGCAGTCGTATTCCTTGTAGTTCTCCATGATCAGCTTGGCCGTCCCCGCCTGAACGCAGGTCGTCAGCGTCCGGAAGCCCTGGTACGGGAACCAGCCGGCAGCCGCGGCGCTGGCCGGGGCGGCGGTGAGGGTTCCGGTGGCGAGAGCGCCGGCCATGGCCATGGTCACGCCGAAACGTGCGGCTTTGCGTCGCATGACATCGTCCTTCCTCTATGGGCGACACACGCGCCGCCCGTACGGATGACCTCACGCTACGGCTTGTCGATCTAGAAAATCCCCACTTATGGATCTTGTCGGAAAACTATGGATCATGAGCGGACGGCGCGCAGGGGCAGCTCGGCCAGGGCGTTGCGGCTGTTACTGGCGGGAGCGGCGAGCCGACGACCCCTCATACGCCTTGCCAGTTGGAGCCACCTGCTCTTCGTCGCTCGGCTCAGCCCGCGATCCCGCATGTCAACGGCGGCCTCAACGCGTCGTAGGCGCACCTCGAAAGCCGTATGGTGACGCCCGCCAGAAGCGCGCAACAGACCAGCATCACCAGAACCACCCCGATGCCGACAAGCGCAAGAATCCTCCCGGAGGAGGCACCGAAAAGTCGCCGGCCGTTATGCCCAACGCAGTGAGCGCGCCTCCACCCATCAGGGCGAACACCAACATCAGCCCAGCCCGGATGGAAACAGCTAACAACCTCTTAGCATGCATGCGCGGTGACCCCAGTCGGCTCTCGCAGAACATCTGCCTCGCTGACGGAGTGCTGTATCGGCCTACCTCCACGATGAGCAAGACCGTAGTGCCGGGTCAGGGACATGGACCTCGGCGCTCGCCCCTGAAGCGGCCGTGAAGATCCCGGTCCCGCAAAGGGAACACGGGAAGGCAGGTTAATGGCACGAAGCCCCGTTCCCATGATCGGAGACGGGGCTGATGTCACAGGTGGGCGGTACTGGGTTCGAACCAGTGACCCCTCGCTTGTAAGTCGCCTCACAGCCAGGTGGGATGGCTGGTCGAACGGCCTCTCACCTGGACCTTCATACCGTGGAAGATCACCAGCGTCCACGGCCGTCCACGGCGGTTGTCACTCAGTTGGTCACTCAGACTTCGAGCGCTTCGCCCGCTCGGCCTCGATCTCCTTGCGCTCTTCGGGCGTGGTCACGAAGCTGCCCATGCCGGGCTCCGTACGAATCAGCCCGTCCGCGCGAAGGGCGCGCATGACCTTCTGGCCGGTGGCGTTGGCGATGCCGAACTCCTCGATGAGGTCGATCAAGGACGGGATGCGCTCCCCCGCCTTGTACTCGCCCGTGCGAATGCGCTCGGCGATGATCGCGTGCACCTGCCGCCACCTGGGCTGATTCGCCTTCAACTCCACCATTACAGCAACGCTAGGGATGCATACTGCGCCATGGCGATGGACAGCGCGCTAGGTGCGCTATAGCGCGCTATGGCTTGATGAGCTTATGATGCCGCCATGACACCAGCTCAGAACCTTCGTGGCATCGCCATCGGTGAGTGCGCAAGCCGTCACGTACGCACGCTGCGAAAAGATCATCAACGCATAGAGTGGGCGCCACCCTGCGACGCCCTCGAACGACCTCGCCCGCTGGCCTGGACCTGCGCGTGCAAGGCCACGGTGTATGAGCTGTGCTCCAGCGGAGCCAGAGGCTTCATCCGGCGTACCGTCCAGCACCACAGCGGGCATGTGGTGCACGAGACGCACACGATGTCGATCAACGACGCATGGACTCTCTGGGCGGCCCTGCTGGACGGAGCCGCCCGGTAAGCCACCGAACTGCGGCTCACCCGCAATGGCAGCCCAGACGTGAAACGCATCGGGCTGCCATCACTACCCCTCATGTATGCATGCCGATCACTCCCACCACCTCGTACGCCGTCGACTCACCGCGTAGCGGCAGCGGGCCGGGGACGGAGCGTCAAGCCCGGCTTCGCGTGTACGTCGGCCGGTCGCCGTTCCTCGGTCATGTGTTGTCCTGCGGTCAGAGCCGGGCTTGATGCGGAGGAGCCGGGCTGCTGGGCTTGCCTGAGTCGATGGCGTGCGAGGTGGTCCCCCACCTCGGGGCCGGAGCGCTCCCGCCGGAGGCATGAGGGTTGAAGAGTCCCCCGTTCCTGGTGAGTGGAGCGGCCGGCGCCCATGCGAAGCACCCGGAGGGCCGCGAAGCGGTGGGGGCCGGCGGCGGAACGTCGGCGACGGCGCGGAGGTCGGCCGGGGAAGGTGTACGGCGGTGCGGCGGCCGTGCGGCGGTACGGCCCGAGCCGCTGCCGCCCGGGACCGGCCCCCAGGCCGCACGCCCGGGCGGCGGGCGAGCGCGGGCCGTGCGCACGGCGCGGAGCGCCGTCGCCTTGAACCAGTAAAGAAACTCTGAGCCAGACCGACGCCCGGTGGACCGTCTAGATCACGAGGTCTATGCCGTTGTCGCTGAGTTCCTGTGGCGTGAAGTCGTCGTCGGGGTCGTCGGCGAGTTCGCGGTGGTAGCCGATCTCGTAGCGGTTGGCGGGGGCCTTGACCTCGGTGACCTCGATGGGGTGGCCGTTGGGGTGCGCCATGGTGCGGCGGATGATGAGGACGGCTTCGGCGTAGTCCATACCGAGTGCGGCGCGTTCGTCTTCGTAGGCGATGCGGGCGGTGGTGAGGGTCATCCAGCGGACGGGGCCGTGCTCCCGGATGAGCGACTGATAGAAGAAGCCGGGGCGCTTGCGGTATTGGGCGTTGCGCTTGGGGTCGTCGTAGTCGGGGAGCATGTCGGCGTTGGTGTAGGAATTGATCTCCAGGCGGGCTGATGCGCCGTGGATGGCGGCGGTGTGGCCACGGTGCCACATGCTGCGGCGGTGGATGACCGGGTGGCCGGGACGGACGCCGAGCATGATCGCGATGTCCCGGCTGGCGGTGGTCTTCTCGCCGGTGAACAGCGGGGTCTCGTGGTCGCGTTGGGCGAGGTCCCAGCCGAAGGCTTGGACGTCGGGGTGGTTGCCGGGGACGGCGAGGTCGGGCCGGTCTCGGTCGGTGATAACGATGGCGCGGCGTTCGGGCATGGGGCGGACGAAGGAGCCGCGTCCGCGCATGACGTAGGCGAGCCCTTCGGAGACCAGCGTCTCGATGGCCTTGCGGACGGTGGGCCGGGAGACGTCGTACTTGCGGACGAGTTCCGGTTCGCTGGGCAGCGCGCCGCCGGGTGGATAGCGGCCGTCGAGGATGGCGCCGCGAAGGTCTGAGGCGATGACGCGCCAGAGGGCGTCCTTGTCGTCGGTGCTGGTCTCCATAGTCGGCCTTCCTCGGTGAAGTTTTCAGGACTACTTGTACTACAGGTTGACCACCAAGCGCGATGTCTGTCAACCTGTACTACAGGTAGTCCAACAGAGGAGGTGGTGCCCTATGAGCAAGGAGGAAGAGTCACTCGGTGCCGACTGGATGGCCGATCTGGCCCGCCTGATCAACGCACCCGGCTATGGACGGTGGAGGTCCATGGTCGCGGCGATCGGCGGGTGTGCCCATCCGGTGCACCTGGCCGGACAGTCATTGATCGTGGACGCGGGCACGGGCGAAATCCTGCATGCCTACACCACGGACGGTGAGCCCTCAGGACATCTCTTGGTGGCCTGCGGGAACCGGCGGGCCTCGGTCTGCCCGGCCTGCTCCCAGACCTACCAGGCCGACACGTTCCACCTGATCCGGGCAGGACTGTCAGGAGGCAAAGGCGTGCCCGAGACCGTCAGCACGCACCCCCGGGCATTCGTCACCCTGACCGCGCCCTCCTTCGGTCCCGTCCACTCCCACCGCGACGGCCGTCGCTGCCGTCCCCGCAACCGCGACAGGGTGTGCGAGCACGGGCGGCCGGTCGGCTGCCACCTCCGGCACGAGCCCCAGGACGACCGGCTCGGCCAGCCGATCTGCCCCGACTGCTACGACTACACCGGCGCGGTGCTGTGGCAGGCGCACGCGGGCGCGCTGTGGCACCGCTTCACCCTCGCCATCCGCCAAGAGCTGGCCCGCCAGAGCGGGATGACCCGTCGCGGCTTCGCCGAGCACGCCAAGGTGTCCTTCGCCAAGGTCGCCGAATACCAGCGGCGCGGCCTGATCCACTTCCACGCCGTCATCCGCCTCGACGGACCCGCCGGACCTGCCCAGCCGCCACCCGACTGGGCAGACCACCACCTGCTCACCCAGGCCATCCCACCCGCCGTCCACCAGGTCACCGTCACCACACCACCGAGCGACCTCGGCAGATGGACCCTCACCTGGGGCGACCAGCTCGACATCCGCCCCATCCTGCTCGACCCCGACGCCGACGGGCTCAGCGAACGAGCCGTCGCCTCCTACATCGCCAAGTACGCCACCAAGGGCGCCGAAGCCTCCGGCACCATCGACCACCGCCTGTCCTGCCGATCCTGCGCCGGACGCGGGCGGCTCAGCCCGATGACAACCTGCGGGCACTGCCACGGCAGCGGCCTCAAACCCGGCCTGAACCTCGACGCCCTGCCCGTCACCGACCACGCCCGACGCATGATCCGTACCTGCTGGTACCTCGGCGCACGTCCCGAGTTCCGCGCACTACGCCTCCGCCCCTGGGCGCACATGCTCGGCTTTCGCGGCCACTTCTCCAGCAAGAGCCGCGCCTACTCACTCAAGCTCACCGACCTGCGCAACGCCCGCGCAGCACACCGCGCCGCCGAAGCCCGCGAGCGCCACGGCCTGCCCGCCCTCGACGACACCACCACCCTCGTCCTCGGTCACTGGCGATTCACCGGAATCGGCCACACCCCAGGCGAAGCGATCATGGCCGAACACATCCGCCACCGCGTCCAGACCGCCCGCCAGATCGCGGCAGAACAGGCGGATGCATGACCCCACCCCTACCCGCCCACGACCGGCGGCTCTACCGCGTCTGCGAAGCCATGCACCTGCTCAGCCTCAGCCGCAGCGTGATCTACGAACTCATCCGCTCAGGACGGCTCCGCTCCGTCACCCAAGGGCGCACACGCCTCATCCCCGCCTCAGCCATTGAGGACTACATCGCACTACTCGAACAGGAGGCATCATGACCGAACGACGCAGCCGGGGCGACGGCGGCCTGCACTGGGACGACAAACGGCAACGCTGGATCGCCTCGGTGACGGTCGGCTACACCCCGGCCGGCAAACGCATCGTCAAGAAGGCCAGCGGCAAGACCAAGACCGAAGCCAAGGCCAAGCTCAAAGAGATCATCCGCGACTACGAAGACGGCCTGGCAATCGCGCCGACCAACTACACCGTGGCCGACGCGGTGCGCTACTGGCTGGAACACGGCCTCGGTGGGAGGTCGGACGCCACGGTGAAGATGTACATCACCTACGCCGACAAGCACGTGATCCCTGCCCTCGGCGCTCGCAAGCTGCGCGACCTCTCGGTGGAGGACGTGGACAAGTGGCTCACCAGTAAGACCGGTGACCTGGGCACCCGGTCGCTGAAGCTGATCCACGGCATCCTCAACCGGTCGGTCAAGAGCGCCATGCGCCGTGACAAGGTGAAGCGGAACGTCGTGGATCTGTGCGACATCCCGGAGGGGCGCGCCGGTCGTCCGTCCAAGGCCCTGACGCTGGCCCAAGCTCTCGCCGTTCTCGCCCAGGCGGAGAAGAGCAACGAGCGCATACGGGCCTACATCGTCTTGTCCCTGCTGACCGGGGCTCGTACGGAGGAACTGCGGGCACTGCTCTGGTCGCACGTCGTGGCGTACGACGAGAGCCGTGAAGCCTGGCTGCCGGTGGCAGAGGCGGGCTGGGAGCACACCGACTTCGCGGTCTACGTCTGGCGATCCGTCCGGCAGAAGGGCGACACCAAGACGGTGAAGTCCCGCCGGTCACTCAAGCTCCCCCAGCGCTGCGTGGACGCGTTGCGCCTCCTCAAGGAAGCGCAGGACCTCGCGAGGGAGAAAGCGGGCAACCGATGGCAGGACACCGACCTCGTGTTCTGCACGCGAACGGGCACACCCGTCACGGCTCACAACGTACGGCGTGACTTCCGCAAGGTCGTCGTGGCGGCGGGGCTCACCGAACGAAAGTGGTCACCTCGCGAGCTACGCCACAGCTTTGTGTCCGTGCTGTCAGACTCCGGCGTCCCCATCGAGGACATCTCGCGCCTGGTCGGCCACTCCAACACGGTGGTCACCGAGACGGTCTACCGGCACCAGATCCGGCCTGTGATCATGCAGGGAGCTGCGGCGATGGACAGGATCTTCGGGAGTTAGTCACTCACTTAGTCACTCAGTCGCCGTTTTCAAGATCGAACATCACTTGTTTTCGCAGGTGGGCGGTACTGGGTTCGAACCAGTGACCCCTCGCTTGTAAGGCGAGTGCTCTACCGCTGAGCTAACCGCCCCTGATCGGCACTACACCTTACGACACCAACGGGCCCGATCGCACATCCACCACCCACCCGGGCCCCAGCTCGGGGCGGCCGGCGGCGCGCCAGCCCAGGAGGGCGGCGCCGAGCATGCCGGCGTCCACGCCGAGTGCGGCGGGGACGAGCGGGGGCGCCTCGCGGAAGGCCAGGCGCTTGATCAGGCGCGTGCGTACGGGGTCGAACAGGGCGGGGCCGGCTTCGGCGAGGCCGCCGCCGAGGACGATGACGGACGGGTCCAAGAGCAGCGTGTACGTGGCCAGCGCCAGCGACAGCGCCTCCACGGCCTCGTCCCATACCTCGATGGCGATGGGGTCGTCGGAGGAGACCACCTGCTCGGCCTTGACGCCCTCCACGCCGGCTCGCTGGCTGTAGCGGCGCCCGACGGAGGCCGCCGACGCGTACGTCTCCAGGCAGCCGAACTGCCCGCACGCGCACTGTTCACCGTCGGGGAAGACGGGGGTGTGGCCGATCTCGCCCGCCCAGCCGGCGGCGCCGCCGTACGGTTCGCCGTTGATGATCGAGGCGCCGGCGATGCCCGTGCCGATGGGGAGGAAGAGGAAGTCGGAGACGCCGCGGCCCGAGCCGAGGATGCTCTCCGCCAGGCCCCCGGTGCGTACGTCGTGCCCGAGCATGACCGGGATGTCCAGGGTGGTGAAGTCCGTGGCGGGGACGTCGCGCCAGCCCAGGTTCGTCGCGTATACGGCGGTGCTCTCCGTCACCAGCCCCGGTACGGCGAGCCCGACGCCTGCGGGGATGCCGTCGCCCGATCCGGCCAGGTGGCTGATGAAGTCGGAGATCGCGGCCACGACCGCCTCCGGTCCCTCGGTCCGAGGGGTGGGGCGCCGCTCGCTCAGCAGCACCGCGCCGGACTCGCTGACCAGGCCGCCCTTCATGGACGTGCCACCGACGTCAAGCGCGACGACGAACGAACTCATTGCGGACACGGAAGGAGACGATAGCGCAGCTCAGCAAATGTCCGGAAAGGGCGTCCGGCCCCAGGCACAAGATCAGCACGTGAACGCGACATCGATCGGCCGCCGACCACGACCTTGATCAACCAGCCAAACCGGGGCCCGTGCCAGGGGGCCGTGGCAGGGGGCCGTGCCAGGGGGCCGTGCCAGGGGGCCGCGGCAGGGGGCCGTGCCAGGGGGCCGTGCCAGGGGGCCATGCCAGGGGGCCGCGGCAGAGGTCCGCGGCAGGAATCAGTAGCAAGGGTCCGTGGCAGAGGGTTCGTGGCAGGGATTCACGACCTGCCCGGGGTCCGGGGGCAGGACGTCCCAGACATCTTGGGTGCGGCGTCCCAGACACGATCAAGCTGAGGCGCGCATCCCATTCAAGACGCCCCAGACCATCACACAGCCCCGCGAACCCAAGTGAAGCACCCCAAAGCCCGCCACGCACCCGCAACCCCGCACAAGCCCCCTCAGGCCCGCCCAAGGACCCGGTTGAGCGCCGCCTCCACCTCGGCCGACAATCCTGGCGGTGCGGCGACGGCGGGTGGGTGGATGGGGTCGGTGGACGAGCGGGCCATCCAGACGGCGCCGCATCCCCGGCACTCCACCTCGCCCAGCCGGCAGAACAGCGCCGTGGACCCGCATGTCGAGCAGGAGTCGAGGTCGAGGTCGTGCAGCCGCTGACAGTCAGGGCAGATGAGCACCTGGGACTCGTGGCGCACTCCGCGCTGCCACGGGCTGGCTCCGCGCACCGGGTCCGTCTGCCGGGCCCCGCACCGGAAGCAGGGCATCGTTTCCTCCGAAGTCGGCGATGTCCTTGAACGTCATACGATATCGGCGAGTGCCTTGACATAGTCGGCGACGTCACGTGCTGAGGAGATCGGATTGACCACCGACCACCGGATCACACCCTCGCCGTCGATGATGAAGGTCCCCCGCTGCGCGAGCCCCTTCGCCTCATCGAACACACCGTACGCCTGCGCGACCTGTCCGTGTGGCCAGAAATCAGACAGCAGGGAGAACGTGTAACCCTCGCGATCCGCCCACGCGCGGTGGGTGAAGACCGAGTCGACGGACACGGTCAGCAACCGCGCGCCCTCGATGGGCTGATCGCGCAGGGCGGACAGCTCGCTGCCGCAGATGCCGCTGAACGCCAGCGGATAGAAGACCAGCACGACCTTCTCGCCCCGGAACTGTCGCAGGCTCACCGGGGTGCCGTGCTGGTCCTGTAGCTCGAAATGAGGAGCCTGGGCGCCGACCTCGGCAGGATGTGCGTTCACAGGTCCATCCTGCCGTACGGCACGCGCTCGGGACTCCTACCGGCGGCTGCCCTTCGGCGGGACGAGCCTGGTCCCGGACCAGTCGGGTGCGGCGGAGATGCTGCTCGTCTGCGAGAGACCCGCGGTAGCGGCATCCTCCCCGATGTCGCTCGGCTCCACGTGGCCATCGCGCCCGGCCTTGGGAGTCAGCAGCCAGATCTGGCCGCCGTCGGCGAGTGCTCGCATGGCGTTGGTCAGAGCGTCGAAGAGGTCGCCGTCACCGTCGCGCCACCACAGCAGCACCACGTCGACGACGTCATCACTGTCCTCATCCAGCAGCTCGTTGCCGGTCAGGTCTTCGATGGAGTCGCGAAGCTCGTCGTCGACGTCCTCGTCCCAACCGATCTCCTGCACCACCTGACCCGGCTTGAGGCCGAGTCGTTCGGCCAGGCCGCGCTCGCCCTGCGCCTGACCCGCGGTCGCGCTCACGTTTATCCCTCCTGCTTGAGTGGCCCCGCTTATGCGGTTTATCGCTTCGGCACAGTCCACACGCTGTGACCCTCAGTCGTCAACGGTCGCCACGGGTACGGCCCTGGTCGGCCAGAATCAATCAGACAAAAACGACAGCCGAACCTGGCGTTGCGGGTTGTCGACGTTCAGGTCGATCAAGGCGACCGACTGCCACGTGCCCAGTGCCATTCGCCCGCGCAGCACGGGGATCGTGGCGTACGGCGGGATCAGTGCGGGCATCACGTGGGACCTGCCGTGACCTCGCGAACCGTGGGCATGACGCCATCGATCGTCGGCGGGCAGCAGGTCGCGCAGCGCGGCCAGCAGATCGTCGTCGCTGCCCGAGCCCAGCTCCAGCAGCGCGACCCCGGCCGTGGCGTGGGGCACGAAGACGTGCAGCAGCCCGTCGCCGCCCTGACCGCGTACGAATTCGGCGCATTCGGCCGTGATGTCGTGCACGGTCTCCCGGGAACCGGTGGCCACAGCGATGATTTCAGATCTCACGCGAAAATCTTACTGATGCACCACCACGGCATCGGGCCCGGGAAAGACCAGGCAGGTGTGCCCGTCGTCGTACTGGACCCGGTACGGGGGCGCGCCGTCCACGCCCTGGACCTCAGTGATTACGCCACTCCTGTCACTTTCGCCCACGGTATTGCCATGTACCAGGAGCCGATCGCCAACCGTCGCATTCATACCTCTCACATTGGTACGCGGAATGCCGTACGAAAAGTGAGATTCCTAAGTTTTGCCGGGTCTGGAGAGCGCTCCAGAATCATGACCGGATCGTTACGGTGCATGGAGCGGACGTCGCCACCGCGAGAGCGACGGTTGGGAGCCCCGATCGGCGGCGACGCGCCCGGGCGGTGGGACACCGGACAGAGGGGTGCGAAGAGCCTCCAGGGCACACCGGCGCAAGGCCCCCACGGCGCAAGAAAGAACGCGGCGGGCAGCCCGGGAACAGGCCGAAGCCGCCGCCCGCTCGCGCCGAAAGCCGGCGCATGATCCGCGTGGGCCACCTGAACCAAGAGCGGTCCGGCCAGGAGCGGCCGGCGGACGGCCGCGATCCCGGCCTGAGCGCCCGGCCGACCTGGCCGGATAGACTCGCCCGCCGCGAGTGAGAAGCCTCCCCCGAGGGGGAGGCTAAGGCTACGGAGGAGACATCGCGGAAGCAGCCGGGAATCGAGCGAAATTTCGTTGGTTTTCTGGTCTTGTTAAATTGCTTGCGGGATGTAACCTTTGGTGGCGATTCGTCCTACCATCGGTGGTCTAGGCCATCAGGGGCGGCCCTGCCAGCAGGGACACTCTGGTTACTGGCTAGTAGAGATGCGTTTTCTCCGGCTAGAGACCAGGATGGAAGGCGACCCAGACCAGACATCAGTCCATCTCGGAAGGCGAGACCCAGTGGCTTCCGGACGCCAGCGATTCTCGATCATCAGCGACGGCCTACCCAGCCAGCTGCCTGATGTCGATCCCAGCGAGACCAACGAGTGGCTCGAGTCTCTCGACAACGTCGTCAAGACCGAGGGCCGCACCAGAGCCCGCTATCTCATGCTGCGCATGCTGGAGCGGGCCCGCGAGCACCAGGTCGGCGTGCCGGGCCTGCGCAGCACCGACTACATCAACACCATTCCGCCGGAGCGCGAGCCCTGGTTCCCGGGTGACGAGCACGTCGAGCGCCGCATCCGTGCCTACATCCGCTGGAACGCGGCGGTCATGGTGTCGCGAGCCAACGCCCGCACCAACGTCGGCGGCCACATCGCCACCTACGCCTCGGCCGCCTCCCTCTATGAGGTGGGCTTCAACCACTTCTTCCGCGGCAAGGACCACGGCGAGTCCGGCGACCAGGTCTTCTTCCAGGGTCACGCGGCCCCGGGCATCTACGCGCGCGCGTTCCTCGAGGGCCGGCTCAACGAGGCCCAGCTCGACGCGTTCCGCCAGGAGCTGTCGCACGGCTTCCACGGACTGCCCTCCTACCCGCACCCGCGGCTCATGCCCGACTTCTGGGAGTTCCCGACGGTGTCGATGGGTCTCGGCCCGATCGGCGCGATCTACCAGGCGCGGTTCAACCGCTACCTGTTCAACCGCCAGGTCAAGGACACCAGCCGCAGCCACGTCTGGGCCTTCCTCGGCGACGGCGAGATGGACGAGCCCGAGTCGCTGGGCGCGATCGGCCTGGCCGCGCGCGAGGAGCTCGACAACCTCACGTTCGTGATCAACTGCAACCTGCAGCGGCTGGACGGCCCGGTACGCGGCAACGGCAAGATCATCCAGGAGCTGGAGTCGTACTTCCGTGGCGCCGGCTGGAACGTGATCAAGGTCGTCTGGGGCCGCGACTGGGACCCGTTGCTGGCGGCCGACGTCGACGGCGTGCTGGTCAACCAGATGAACACGACCCCCGACGGCCAGTTCCAGACCTACTCGGTCGAGTCGGGCGCCTACATCCGCGACCACTTCTTCGGCTCCGACCCGCGCCTGCGCAAGATGGTCGAGCACCTCACCGACGACGACATCCGCAAGCTGTCGCGCGGCGGCCACGACTACCGCAAGGTCTACGCCGCGTTCAAGGCGGCCCGCGAGCACGTCGGCCAGCCGACGGTGATCCTCGCCCAGACCATCAAGGGCTGGACGCTGGGCAAGGACTTCGAGGCGCGCAACGCCACCCACCAGATGAAGAAGCTCACCAAGGCCGAGCTCAAGGAGTTCAGGGACCGGCTCTACCTGCCGATCCCCGACTCCGCGCTGGAGGGCGACCTGCCTCCTTACTTCCACCCGGGCGAGAACGACCCCGAGATCCAGTACATGAAGGAGCGCCGCGCGGCGCTCGGCGGCGTGCTGCCCAAGCGGGTCATCCGCGCCAAGCCGGTCAAGCTGCCCGGCGACGAGGTCTACGCCACCTTCCAGAAGGGCTCGGGCAAGCAGCAGGTCGCCACCACGATGGCGTTCGTGCGGCTGCTGAAGGACCTCATGCGCGACAAGGAGATCGGCCACCGGTTCGTGCCGATCATCCCCGACGAGGCCCGTACGTTCGGCATGGACGCCATGTTCCCGACGGCCAAGATCTACTCGCCCCACGGGCAGACGTACGAGGCCGTCGACAGGGAGCTGCTGCTGTCGTACAAGGAGGCGACGCAGGGGCAGATCCTGCACGAGGGCATCAGCGAGTCGGGCTCGATGGCCTCGGCGATCGCGGCCGGCACCTCCTACGCCACGCACGGCGAGCACATGATCCCGATCTACATCTTCTACTCGATGTTCGGGTTCCAGCGCACCGGCGACCAGATGTGGCAGATGGGCGACCAGATGGGCCGCGGCTTCCTGCTGGGCGCCACCGCGGGCCGCACCACGCTCAACGGCGAGGGCCTGCAGCACGAGGACGGCCACACGCCGCTCATCGCCTCGACGAACCCGGCCGTCGTCGCCTACGACCCGTCGTGGGCGTTCGAGGTGGCCCACATCGTCAAGGACGGCCTCAGGCGCATGTACGGCGACCAGCCCGAGGACGTCTTCTACTACCTGACCGTCTACAACGAGCCCTACCTGCAGCCGGCCCAGCCGGCCGACATCGACGTGCAGGGCCTGCTCAAGGGCCTGTACAAGTTCGCCGACGGCCCGGAGACGCAGGGGCCCAAGGCCAACATCCTGTCCTCCGGCGTGGCGGGCCCGTGGGCCGTGGAGGCGCAGCGGCTGCTGGCCGAGCACTGGGGCGTGTCCGCCACGCTGTGGTCGGCGACGTCGTGGTCGGAGCTGCGCCGCGAGGCGCTGGCGTGCGACGAGCACAACCTGCTCAACCCCGACGCCGAGCGCCGCGTCCCCTACGTCACGCAGGCGCTGTCCCAGGCGCAGGGCCCGTTCGTGGGCGTCAGCGACTACATGAAGGCCGTGCAGGACCAGATCGCGCAGTGGGTGCCGGGTGACTGGTCCTCGCTGGGCACCGACGGGTTCGGCCTGTCCGACACCCGCTCGGCGCTGCGCCGCCACTTCCACGTCGACGCCGCCTCGATCACGCTGGCCGTGCTGAGCAGCCTGGTCAAGCGGGGCGAGCTCGACGGCGAGGTGCTGCGCGAGGCCATCGCCCGCTACCACCTCAAGAACGGCGTCACCGAGGCGGGCGGCGCGGAGAGCAACGACACCCAGTCGATGGGCGTCTGACCCGACCGAGATACGGCGCTCCCGCGAAGATCTTCGCGGGAGCGCCGTCATATCAGGCCGTCCCGGCCGCCGGGCATCTGAGGCGGCAGGTTCAGGAGGGGGTACGTGCCGCCTCACTCACCATTGGTGCACGTTGCCGTATTGTGGGCACTACTTCCCCCTGAAGAGATGTGAGGGGAAGTTTCGTCATGCGTCGCGTTATAGCCGCCGCCCTGGTCCTGGCGGCCGCCGGCTGCTCCACCGCACCCGCCCAGCCGGCCTCGGAGGCCCTCGACGGCGCGAGCCCCGGGCCCGCCGCATCAGGGTCGATCGCCTGGGGGCCGTGCACCGACATCAAGCGTCCCGACGGCGAGCCGCCCGCCCGCCAGGACGCCTCCGTCCGGTGCGGCAAGCTCGCGGTGCCCCTCGACTACGCCAAGCCGGACGGCGAGAAGATCGACCTGGCGCTCATCAAGCTGCCCGCCACCGGCAAGGCGAAGAAGCTCGGCTCGATGGTGTTCAACTTCGGCGGGCCAGGGGCCTCCGGCGTCGACACGCTCGACCAGGCCGCCAAGGCGCTGACCGCGCTGCGCGCCCGCTACGACCTGATCAGCTTCGACCCGCGCGGCGTCGAGCGCAGCTCCGGCGTGCGCTGCGGCGACGGCGCCGAGATGGACAGGTTCACCTCGCTCAACACGCTGCCGGCCGACGCGCAGACGCACCAGGCGGCCGAGGCGGCCAACAAGGAGTTCGCCGCCCTCTGCCAGGAGCACTCCGGCAAGATCCTGCCCTACGTCGGCACCGTGAACGCCGCCCGCGACATGGACCGCATCCGCGAGGCCGTCGGCGACCCCAAGCTCAACTACGTCGGCATGTCGTACGGCACCCAGCTCGGCGGCGTCTACGCCACCCTGTTCCCGAAGAACGTCGGCCGCATGGTGCTCGACGCGCCGCTCGACCCGACGGTCACGTTCGAGCAGCGCACACTGGCCCAGACGCGCGGCTTCCAGCAGGCGTACGAGAGCTTCCTCAAGGCGTGCGTGAAGGAGGGCAGCTGCGCGGTCGGCAAGACGCCCGAGGAGGCCAACGCGAACGTGGCCCGGCTGATGAACCAGCTGACCACCAAGCCGCTGCAGGTGGGCGGCCGCGCGCTGACCCAGGGCCTGGCCTCCACCGGCGTGGCCGCCGCGCTCTACTCGGAGCTGACCTGGCCGTTCCTTGAGCAGGCGCTGGGCGAGGCGCTCAAGGGGCGGGGCGAGGCGCTGATGTACCTCGCCGACTCCTACACCGGGCGCGACCAGAACGGCAACTACTCCACGCAGATGACCAGCTTCCCCGCCATCACCTGCGTCGACACCGCCGAGCGGCCCGACGAGGCGACGCTGCGCCGCACGGAGGCGGCGGCGCTGAAGATCTCGCCGCTGTTCGGCAGCGAGGGCTCGGGCGGGCTGTGCCGGGTCTGGCCGGCCAAGGGCAGCGACGAGGCCAGGCACGTGGACGCCACCGGCTCCGCGCCGATCCTGGTGGTGGGCGGCAAGGGCGACCCGGCCACGCCGTACCAGTGGGCGCCCAAGCTGACGGCCCAGCTCAAGACCGCGACGCTGGTGACGTACGAGGGCGAGGGGCACGGGGCGTACCTGTCGGGCAGCAAGTGCGTGCAGGGGATCGTGGACGCGTACCTGATCGACGGCAAGATGCCGCAGAAGGGCACGACTTGCCCGGCGGCCTAATGTAGATCGCGTGACTGACTACCTCGCGAAGATCGAAGCCGAGACGACCAGGCTGGCGGCGCTGTCGGGGGATCTGTCGGTGCCGGTGCCGACCTGTCCTGGCTGGACGATCGCCGACCTGGTCACCCACGTCGGGCGGCTGCACCGCTGGACCGCGCACGTTCTGGGCAACCAGGCGCAGGAGCGGATCTGGTCGTTCCAGGTGCCGACCGGCCTGCCGGAGGGCGTCCCCGGCGACGCGGCGTGGCTGACGGCGGGGGCCGGCGAGATGCTGGAGACACTGCGCGCCACCGATCCCTCGACGCCCGTGTGGTCGTGGGGGCCGGAGAAGCGGGCCTCGTGGTGGCCGCGCCGGATGTTCTTCGAGCTGCTGATCCACCGGGTGGACGCCGAGCTCGCGCTCGGCGTCGACCCGGAGATCCCGGCGGAGACCGCGATCGACGGCATCGAAGAGCTGCTGCACAACCTGCCGTCCGCCAGGTGGGTCACCAAGCCGCTGGCCGAGCTCGGCCTGGAGGGGGCCACGATCCACCTCCACGCGAGCGACGCCGACGGCGAGTGGACCATCACGCAGGGCCCCGCCGGGACGTTCACCTGGGAGCGCGGGCACGCCAAGGGCGACGTGGCCGTGCGCGGCCCGGTCGCCGAGCTGCTGCTGGTGCTCTACGGCCGCCGCTCACCCGCCGCGGTGACCGTGCACGGCGACCAGGACCTCCTCGACCGCTGGCTGTCGGGCGCCTCCCTTTGAGCACCGCCCTGCTCCCTGACCGCCGTCTCCGAGCACCAACTCTGAGCACCGTCTCCGAGCACCAACTCTGAGCCCCGACTCTGAGCACCGTCCGATCGCCGCGAGCGCAAGGGCCCTGGACGCGCCGCCGCTCGGCGATCGGCGGCGGGTCCAGGGCGACGGGTGACCCGCCCCGCACGGGCGGGGCGGCCCGCTCGCCGGGACCGGGATCTCGCGGGGAAGGCGCTCTCTCCGGCCGGCGAGCGGATGATCACCTGGGATGGAAGATCATGCGCCCTTCGTTGTTCGAACACCACAAGGATGTATCCCTATAGCGACAACCCCCTGTCGGTGTTTTCGAAAAAACTCTCGGATAAGTCAGTCGAGCACCGTGCCGTGCACGACCATCTCGGGCACGTCGGTGGCGAAGCCCTCAAGGGGCCGGTCGGGGCAGCGCTCGGCGGTGACGGCGGCGGCCGCGATGCGATCGAGGCGGAAGACGCGTACGTCGTCGCGCAGCCGGCACCACGCCACGAGATACCAGAACCCGCCGCGCCCGCCCAGGAACACACCAGGCTCGACGTCGCGCGAGGTCAGCGCCCCCTTGGCGTCGGCGTAGTCGAGCCTGAGCACCCGGCGGCGCAGCAGCGCCTCCTCGATGGCCCTGGAGATGCCCTCGCCGCCCATCGGCCGGACGTCCGGCTCGTCCTGCGGGCGCGCGAGCTGCACGCGCCTGGCCAGCTCTCTGGCCAGCTCGCCCTCGGCGCCCGGCATGGCGGCCACCACCTTGCGTAACGCGCTGCGCGCCTGGCGGCCGAACGGCTGGTCGCCGGCCCGGCTGAGCGCCACCGCGATGGCCACCGCCTCGGTCGGCGTGAAGTTGAGCGGAGGCAGGGATGCCTTCCTGTCGATCGCGTAGCCGCCCCTGCGACCCGGCTCGGCGTAGATCGGCACGCCCGACTCCTGCAACGCGGTGATGTCGCGCTCGATCGTGCGTACGCTCACCTCGAACCGCGCGGCCAGCTCGCGGGCGGAGCGGCAGCGTGGCGCGATGGCGCGCAGGTCTTCGACGAGCGCGTAGAGCCGGTCGGTACGGTTCACAAGCGGAACGCTACGCGCCGCCACCGACAATCGCGGGCCGCGCGGCAGCTCCGCGACACCCACCTAACCGCGCCGCCACAGGGATCTCACGCCCGCGTGACCACCCCCGGGACCCCGGAGAAAAGCGGAACGACCTTACAGGCGGCATGCGAGCCGTGCTCGCCTTTCCGCCACGTGACGATCCGCGGTTCTTCCCGTCAGCCGAGCAGTCAGCCGAGCAGTCAGCCGACTGGTCGGCCGACCGGTCAGCCGCGCAGCCAGCCGACCGATCAGCCGCGCGAGCAGCCGGCCGGTCATCCCGCGCAGTCAGCCGCGCGTCCAGTCGAGCAGCCGGTCGAGCGGCCAGGTGTTGACGATCCTGTCCGCCTCGATCCCGCACCTCGCGGCCCGCTCGCAGCCGTTGCGCTGCCAGTCGAGCTGCCCCGGCGCGTGCGCGTCGGAGTCGATCGCGAACAGGCAGCCCGTCTCGTACGCCAGCCGCATCAGCCGCTTGGGCGGGTCGAGCCGATCGGGCCTGGAGTTGATCTCGACCGCCACCGAGAACCGCCGGCACGCCTCGAAGACCAGCTCCGCCTCGAACTCCGACTCGGGACGCTTCACCCCTCGCTTGCCGCCCGCCCGCACGACGCGGCCCGTGCAGTGGCCGAGCACGTCCACGCGAGGGTCGGCGATGGCGGTGACCATGCGGCGGGTCATGTCCTCCGCGCCCATGCGCAGCTTGGAGTGCACGCTGGCGACCACCACGTCCAGCCGGTCGAGCAGCTCGGGCTGCTGGTCGAGCGAGCCGTCGAGGTTCACGTCCACCTCGATGCCGGTCAGGATCCTGAACGGCGCCAGCCGCTCGTTCAGCGCGGCCACCTCGTCGAGCTGGCGCTCCAGCCGCTCGGCCGACAGCCCCTTGGCCACGGTCAGCCGCGGTGAGTGGTCGGTCAGAGCCAGGTAGTCGTGCCCGAGCGCGATCGCCGCCCGCGCCATCTCCTCGATCGGCGAGCCGCCGTCCGACCAGTCGGAGTGGCTGTGCAGGTCGCCCTTGAGCGCCGCGCGCAGCTCCGCGGTCTCCGCGTCGAGCTCCGTGCCGGCAGTCGCCCGCATTCGCCGCAAATAAGTTGGAACCTCACCCATAAGGCTTTCGTTAACCACAAGGGCGGTGACCTTCCCGATGCCGGGCAGATCACCGAGCCCGCCGTCACGGGCCAGACGGGCGAGTTCTCCGGGGGACAGCTCATCGATCACCGCGGCGGCGCGGCGAAAGGCACGCACGCGGTACGGGGGCTCATCCGCGCGCTCGAGCAGAAAGGCGATCTCGCGCAGGGCCTCGACCGGATCCATGCGTCCAGTCCTACCCCAGGAGAGCGGCGACCGGGAGCACCAACCCTGATCAGGGCAAATCGGCCAGGGACCATTGATCAGGGCCGAGGGCCGCCGCTAGTCTGATCGGCCCAGGAAAGCAGGAGTTTCATGCCACACCCGTCGCAGGCGCCGAAGCAACCGCCGCGCAAATCGTCCAAGATCGTTCCGCTGGCGGTCCTCGGTGTCCTCTCGGTGATGGTCGTGGGTTATTGCGCGGCGGTCGACGACGACGAGGAGGTCACGGCCGACTGCGTCCTGCTGGGCAGCCCGACCGGCAGCGGCGACTTCCCCGCCACACCGACCCCCACACCGACCGGCACTGACAGCGCCACCCCGACCGCCACCCCGACCGCCACCCCGACCGCCACCCCGACCGCCACCGACTCCCCGACCGCCTCCCCGACCCCGACCAGCAGCCCCACGGCCACGAGCACTTCCTCCGACGGCTCCTACCAGGTCGTGGACGACTCCAACTGCGACGACGACAGCCGCTCCTCCTCCACCGGCGGCCACTACTACGGCGGCTCCCACGGCGCCTACGTCTGGTACTACGGCGGCCACCGCGTCGGCACCCGCGTACGCGGCGGCACCACGCTCAAGCCCTCCGACGTCAACATCAGCAGCAGGAGCGGCAAGTCGATCCAGCGCGGCGGCTTCGGCCGCGGCTGGAGCGGCGGGAGCTGAGCCATGCGCCGCGAGCACGCCGCTCCCAGGGACGGCTGGGAGAAGACCATCGAAGGCCAGGGCCTGGCCTACCACCGCGCCGCCCACCCGGCCGGGCTGAGCCGCCCCTACTGGGACGAGTCCGTCCATTACGTCTTCTCCATGGACGAGGTCGAAGAGCTCGAACGCCAGGTGGAAGAGCTGCACGAGATGTGCCTGCACGCCGCGGCGCACGTGGTGGAGAGCGGCCGCTTCGCCGACTTCGCGATCCCTGAATGGGCGTGGGAGGACGTCGCCCGCTCATGGGAGCGCCGCGACGACCACCTGTACGCCCGCTTCGACCTGCGCTACGACGGCACAGGCCCGGCCAAGCTGCTGGAGTACAACGCCGACACGCCCACGTCGCTGGTGGAGTCGTCGGTCGTGCAGTGGTTCTGGCTGCAGGACGTCTTCCCCGGCGACGACCAGTGGAACTCGGTGCACGAGCGGCTCATCGACCGCTGGCGGGAGCTGCGCCTGCCGTCCGGCCCTGCCCACTTCGCCTTCACCAGCGCCGACGAGACCGGCGAAGAGGCCATGACCGTGGCCTACCTCCAGGAGACCGCCGAACAGGCGGGCCTCGCGACCGTGGCCGTCGCCATGGAGGACATCGGCTGGGACGCGCTCAACCGCACGTTCGTGGACACCGAGGGCCGCGTGATGCGCTCGGTGTTCAAGCTGTACCCGTGGGAGTGGATGCTGTCCGACGAGTTCGGACGCCACGCCGTACGCCACTCCACCTGGATCGAGCCGCTGTGGAAGGTGCTGCTGTCGAACAAGGCGCTGCTCGCCGTGCTCTGGGAGCTCAATCCCGGCCATCCCAACCTGCTGCCCGCCTACCTCGACGGGCCCCGCGACCTGACCTCGTTCATCAGCAAGCCGCTGCTCGGCAGGGAGGGCGCATCGATGCGCATCGTCACCCCCGAGGGGGTCCAGGAGACGCCCGGCCAGTACGGCCGCGAGGGCTACGTCCACCAGGGCTTCGAGGCGCTGCCCGCCTTCGAGGGCCAGCGGCCGGTGCTCGGCGCGTGGATGGTCGCCGACGAGGCGGCCGGCCTGGGCATCAGGGAGACGACCGGCTACATCACCGACGACACCTCCTCCTTCGTCCCGCACCGCATCGAGACCTGACCCCGTACCGACCCGTTTCGAATGGATCTTCCGTGACCCTCCTTGAGACCCTCGCCCGCGGTTCGGGCGCCATCGCCGCCTACGCCGCCGTCGGCCTGATCCTGCTGATCGTCGGCTTCTACGTGATCGACTGGGCCACGCCCGGCAAGCTGAGCGAGGTCATCCGCTCCGAGCGCAACCCCAACGCCACCCTGCTCGCCACCTCCGCCCTGGCCGCGATCGGCCTCATCGTGGCCGCCTCCATCTGGTCGGCCGGCGGCCGCCTGGGGGAGGGACTCGCGGGCACGGCCGTGTTCGGCCTGGTCGGCATCGTGGTCCAGACGCTCGCCATGTTGATCTTCGACAAGGTGGCCGGCATCTCCGTCCGCGACCTCGTCAAGGAGCAGGAGCTGCAGCCCGGCGCCCGCCTGCTCGCGGTCACGCACGTCGCGATCGGCCTGATCACCGCGGTCGCGGTCATCTGAGCCGCGAACCCGTCGCGCTCCGAACCGCCGTTCCGGACATCCGGAGGGACCTGGCACTCTAGGAGGCGTGACAGACCGGACCCGGGAGGACACCACCCGTCGGCTCGAGCGCGCCATGGGCGCGCTCGGCACCGCGGCGATGGCCCGCATGGACGAGCAGCTGCCGTGGTTCCGCGCGCTCAGCGCGGAGGACCGCTCGTGGGTGGGACTCGTGGCCCAGGCCGGCATCGCCGCCTTCGTCGAGTGGTTCCAGCACGCCGGCGAGGGCCGGCTCACGCCCAGCATCGAGTTCTTCGGCACCGCGCCGCGCGAGCTCAAGCGCTCCATCTCGCTCCAGCAGACCGTCGACGTCGTCAGGATCGTGGTCGAGGTGGTCGAGGCGCAGACCCATGAGCTGGCCGCCCCCGGCGGCGAGGACCAGCTCCAGCAGGCCATGCTGCGCTACACCCGCGACGTCGCGTTCGCCGCCGCCCAGGTCTACGCCCGCGAGGCCGAGGCCAGGGGGTCGTGGGACGCCAGGCTCGAGGCGCTGATCGTCGACGCGCTGGTGCGCGGCGAGGTGGACGACGGCCTGCACTCCTGGGCCGCCGCGCTCGGCTGGACCTCCTCCCCCGTGGTCGTCATCGCCGGCAACGCGCCCGGCGACGACCCGCGTGCGGTCATCGACGGGCTGCGCGAGAAGGGCCGCCGCATCGGCATGGACCTGCTGGCCGGGGTCCAGGCCGACCGGCTGATCGTGATCGTGGGCGGCGCGAGCGACGCCGACCACGCGGCCAAGCAGGTCGTGGCCAGGTTCGGCGTCGGTCCCATCGTCATCGGGCCCGAGGTGCCCGACCTGCACGCCGCCGCCAGGTCCGCGCGGGCGGCGCTGGCCGGGCTCAAGGCGTCCTGCGGCTGGCCCGACGCGCCCCGCCCGGTGCACGCCGAGGACCTGCTGGCCGAACGGGCGCTCGACGGCGACGCCGACGCCAGGGAGCAGCTCATCGAGAACGTCTACCTGCCGCTCGCGGGCACGCCGCTGCTCGACACGCTGGCGACGTACCTGGAGCAGGGCACCTCCCTGGAGGCGACGGCGCGGCTGCTGTTCGTGCACCCCAACACCGTGCGCTACCGCCTGAAGAAGATCACCGAACTGACGGGCTACCAGCCGACGGAGGGCAGGTCCGCCTTCACCCTCCAGGTGGGTCTCATCCTCGGCAGGCTCTCGGAGAGCGCCGAAACGTGGCGAGCGCTAACGTAACGCCGCCGAAATCCCCACTGTGGGGAACCTACAAATCACCCCGGACAAAGTTCGTACGGATCTCCATCCGCGTGTCGAAGTTCTACAGGGCAAGGTGGTTTTTGTGCTTGTACTCGTCGCCCCGGGCCAAGGTGCCCAATCACCGGGCTTCCTGACTCCCTGGCTCGAGCTGCCCGGCCTGGCCGACAGACTCGGCGCCTGGTCCGACGTCGTCGAGCTCGACCTGATCGCCTACGGCACCACCGCCGGCGCCGACGAGATCCGCGACACCGCCGTGGCGCAGCCGCTGCTCGTGGCCGCCGCACTGGCCGCCGCCGAGGCGCTCGGGGCGACCCCCGACGTGCTGGCCGGCCACAGCGTCGGCGAGTTCGCCGCCGCCGCGCTCGCCGGGGTGCTCACCCCCGAGCAGGCGCTCGGCCTCGTCCGCGAGCGCGCCCAGGCCATGGCCAGGGCGGCCGCCACCACCGAGACCGGCATGACCGCGGTGCTCGGCGGCGTCGAGGAGGACGTGCTCGCGGCCATCGAGAAGCACGGCCTGACCCCGGCCAACATCAACGGCGCCGGCCAGATCGTCGCGGGCGGCACGCTCGAGCAGCTCGCCGCGTTCAAGGACGACGCTCCCGCCCGCGCCAGGCTCATCCCGCTGAAGGTCGCGGGCGCCTTCCACACCGACCACATGGCCTCCGCGGTCGAGAGCCTGCGCGCGGCGGCCGCGGCCGTCGAGCCCGCCGACCCGTCGGTCACGCTGCTGTCCAACGCCGACGGCCAGGCGGTCGCGTCCGGGGCCGAGTTCCTGCAGCGGCTGATCAGGCAGGTGAGCAACCCCGTCAGGTGGGACTCCTGCATGGAGACCATGGCCGCGCTCGGCGTGACCGACATGATCGAGCTGCTGCCCGGCGGCACGCTGACCGGGCTGGCCAAGCGCGGCCTGCGCGGCGTGCGCACCGCGGCGCTCAAGACCCCCGACGACCTCGACGCGGCCAGGGAGCTGATCCAGTGAAGATCCCCGACATCGTTCCCGGCGCGAAGGTGCTGGCGCTCGGCCACTACCAGCCCGCCAACGTCGTCACCAACGACGACCTCGCCAAGACCATGGAGACCAACGACGAGTGGATCCAGTCGCGGGTCGGCATCAAGGAGCGCAGGGTCGCCCCGGCCGGCGAGTCCGTCGAGGACATGGCGGCCATCGCCGGCGGCAAGGCCATGGCGGCCTGCGGCATGTCGCCCGACGACATCGACCTCGTCATCGTGGCCAGCTGCACGCTGGAGACCCAGATCCCCAACGCCTCCGCGGTCGTCGCCCACCGCCTGGGCATCAACGCCCCCGGCGCGTTCGACGTCAACGCCGCCTGCGCCGGGTTCTGCTACGCGCTCGGCACCGCCAGCGCCGCCGTCCGTGCGGGCTCGGCCAAGAACGTGCTGGTCATCGGCGCCGAGAAGCTGTCGCAGTGGGTCGACTGGACCGACCGGTCCACGGCCGTGATCTTCGCCGACGGCGCCGGCGCGGCGGTCGTCGGCCCGTCCGACACTCCCGGCATCGGCCCCGTCGTGTGGGGCAGCGCCGGCGACAAGTCCGACGCCATCATCATCAAAGACCGCAACGACAGCCTCCACCAGGAGGGCCAGACGGTCTTCCGGTGGGCCACCACCGCCCTGCACCCGGTGGCGCTCGAGGCCTGCAGGCGCGCCGGCGTCGAGCCGTCTGAGCTCGCCGCGTTCGTGCCTCACCAGGCCAACCTGCGCATAGTCGAGTCGATCGCCCGTAAGCTGGGCGCCGACAACGCCGTCATCGCCCGCGACATCGTCCTCGCCGGCAACACCTCGGCCGCCTCCATCCCGCTCGCGCTCTCGCGCATGCTGGAGCGTGGCGAGGTGCAGTCGGGTGGCCTGGCGCTGGTGCTCGGCTTCGGCGCGGGCCTGACGTACGCAGGACAGGTGATCGAGATCCCGTAGGGAGCTCGGCCACCCTTCCGTACTTGTGCGGCACCGCCCGCACAGAACCCAGAAAAACAAAGGAGAACTAGCGACATGGCTGCCACCGAGCAGGACATCCTCGAGGGCCTCGGCAAGATCATCAATGAGATCACCGGCATCCCGGCGTCCGAGGTGACCCCCGAGAAGAGCTTCGTGGACGACCTCGACATCGACTCCCTGTCCATGGTCGAGATCGCCGTGGCCGCCCAGGACGAGTTCGGCGTCGAGATCCCCGACGACCAGCTCAAGAACCTGAAGACGGTCAAGGACGTCCTCACCTTCATCCAGAACTGAGCGATCGATCACCGATCCGATCCATCCATGACTGATTCCAGCAAGGAGCGCGAAACGTGAGTGCGAACCGGGTACGTGTCGTCGTCACCGGGCTTGGCGCGACGACGCCCGTCGGTGGAGACGTCACCTCGACCTGGTCGGCGCTCCTAGCCGGTCAGTCGGGCGTCAAGACCCTGACCACGGACTGGATCGACACCGTCCCCGTGAAGTTCGCGGGGACGGCGGCGGTCGATCCCGCCGAGGTGCTGCCGCGGCCCGAGGCCCGCCGCCTCGACCGCAGCGAGCAGTTCGCGCTGGTCGCCGCCCGGGAGGCCTGGCAGGACGCCGGCGCCCCCGAGGTGGCGCCCGAGCGGCTCGGCGTCGTGGTCTCCAGCGGCATCGGCGGCATCAACACCACGCTGTCGGCGTACGACACCTACCGCGAGCGCGGCTGGAACCGGCTGTCGCCGTTCACCGTGCCCATGCTCATGCCCAACGGCCCGGCCGCCTGGATCGGGCTCGACCTGGGCGCCATGGCGGGCGTGCACGCCACGGTGTCGGCCTGCGCGTCCGGCGCCGAGGCCATCGGCTACGCGATGGACATGATCAGGGCGGGCCGCGCCGACGTGGTCGTGGCCGGCGGCACCGAGGCAGCGATCCACGGCCTCAACATCGCGGCCTTCGCCGCCGCGCGGGCCATGTCCACCCGCAACGACGATCCCGAGGGCGCCTCCCGTCCGTGGGACCGCGACCGCGACGGCTTCGTGCTGGGCGAGGGCGCGGGCGTCGTCGTGCTGGAGTCGGAGGAATACGCCAAGGCGCGTGGCGCGCGCATCTACGCGTACTGCGCGGGCGTCGGCTACTCCGCCGACGCGCACCACATCACCCAGCCCGAGCCCGAGGGCCGCGGCCAGATCATGGCGATGACGCAGGCGCTCAACGACGCCGACGTCACGGGCCTCGACGTCAAGCACGTCAACGCCCACGCCACCTCGACCCCCGCGGGCGACATCGGCGAGGTGCAGGCCGTGGCCAAGGCCATCGGCACCCACCCGCTCGTCACCTCCACCAAGTCCATGACCGGGCACCTGCTCGGCGGAGCCGGCGGCATCGAGTCCGTCTTCACCATCAAGGCTCTGCAGGAGCGGATCGTCCCGCGCACGATCAACATCGACGACCTCGACGACGGCATCGAGGTCGACCTCGTCCACGACGCGAACCGCGCGCTGCCTGACGGCGACATCGCCGCGGTCAACAACTCGTTCGGGTTCGGCGGCCACAACGTGACCGTCGTGTTTAAGGGGGCTTAAATGACCGTGCTCGACAACCGGGTGGTGAGCGAGGGCTCCGATCAGGAGCCCGCTGATCCCCGCGATCCCGTCGTCCGCCTGACCGCGCTGCTCGACGAGGGCTCGCTGCGGCTGATCACGCCCGAGGACAAGAGCGGCGCGCTCGCCGCGATGGGCCGCGTCGAAGGCGTCCCCGTCGTCGCGTTCTGCAGCGACGCCCGCGTCCAGGGCGGCGCCATGGGCGGCGAGGGATGCGAGCACATCGTCCACGCCTACGACGTCGCCGTCCGTGAGCGGGTGCCCGTCATCGGCATCTGGCACTCCGGCGGCGCGCGCCTCGCCGAAGGCGCCGAGTCGCTGCACGCGGTCGGCCGGGTCTTCGCCGCCATGACCAAGGCGTCCGGCATCGTGCCGCAGATCTCCGTGGTCGTCGGCCCCGCCGCCGGCGGCGCCGCCTACGGGCCCGCGCTCACCGACCTGGTCATCCTCGCCGACACCGGCCGCATCTTCGTCACCGGTCCCGACGTCGTGCGCAGCGTCACCGGCGAGGACGTCGACGCCGCCGCGCTCGGCGGGCCCGACCCGCACAGCAAGCGCAGCGGCGTGGCCCACATCGTCACCAAGTCCGAGACCGACGCCCTCGTCAAGGCGCGCCAGCTCGCCACGCTGCTCGGCCACCAGGGCCGCATGCGCACCGGCGAGATCGGCGAGATCGACTTCTCGTCCCTGCTGCCCGACTCCGCCCGCCGCGCCTACGACGTCAAGCCTCTGGTCAACGGGCTGCTCGACGAGCCGGGCCTGGAGCTGCACCCCAAGTGGGCGCCCAACATCGTCACCTCGCTCGGCCGCATGGGCGGCCGCACGGTCGGTGTCATCGCCAACAACCCGATGCGGCTGGGCGGCTGCCTCGACGCCACGTCCGCCGAGAAGGCCGCCCGGTTCGTCCGTATGTGTGACGCCTTCGGGGTGCCGCTGGTTGTCCTGGTGGACGTACCCGGTTACCTCCCGGGTGTCGGGCAGGAGCACGACGGCGTGGTCCGGCGCGGGGCCAAGCTGCTGCACGCCTTCGCCGAGGCGTCGGTGCCGCGGGTCACGCTCATCACCAGGAAGGCGTACGGCGGGGCGTACATCGCGATGAACTCCCGCGCGCTCGGCGCCACCAAGGTCTTCGCCTGGCCGACCACCGAGATCGGGGTCATGGGTGAGGTGGCCGCGGTGCGCGTGCTCAAGCGCCGCCAGCTGGCCGCCGTCCCCGAGGAGGAGCGGGCCGAGCTGGAGCTGCGCCTGGCCGAGGAGCACAAGCAGGAGTCCGGCGGGCTGGTCAGGGCTCAGGAGCTGGGCGTCGTCGACGAGGTGATCAAGCCCGGCGAGACACGCGGCGCGATCGCCAAGGTGCTGTCCCAGGCCACCCCTGCCAGGGGCGCCCACGGCAACATCCCGCTGTAACACGCGACCTCACGGCAGAGGCCCCGCACCGGAATCGGTGCGGGGCCTCTCTCGTGTCTTCGGGCGCCCTTCACGGGTCTCGGGCGCTCGTCAGCGTCGTCGCGGGGCTCATACGGCCGTTCGGGGCGTCACCCTCGCGGCCGGTGCTCGCTTTCGGGGTCAGACGGCCGCGTGCAGCCACCTGACCGGGGCGCCGTCGCCGGCGTACCGGAACGGCTCCAGCTCCTCGTCCCACGGCCGGCCCAGCATCTTGTCCAGCTCGTCCTCAAGCACGCACCGGCCCTGCGCGGCCATCATCATCACGGAGCGCAGCCGGTCCTCAGGGATCATGATGTCGCCGTTGACGCCGATCACGGCCGTGAAGGGGCCGAGCGTCGGCGTGTAGGCATGGCGGGAGCCGTCGACGCCGGGTGAGGCGTCCTCGGTGATCTCGAACCTGAGGCGCTGCCAGCCCATGAGGGAGGAGGCGATGGCCGCCGCGATGCCCGGCCGGCCCTCCCACTCCGCCTGGGCCCGCACGACGTTGGGCGCGGCGGGTTGCGGAGTCCACGTCAGGTCTACGGGCACGCCAAGGACACCCGCGACTGCCCATTCGATGTGAGGGCACAGCGCGGGCTGAGCCGAGTGGACGTAAAGGACGCCACGAGCAGACACCGGACCTCCCGTTCGGTACGAGGTGCGCCTTCCCCAACGGCCTCGTCCCGGGATGATCACAAGTGACTAGGGAGAGACTACCGTCGGTCGCTATCCGGCACCAGAGGGGGGCCATACCAAGTTGGTGCGCAAGTGGCGGGTGACAGGTCGTCTCCGCAGGAAACATACCCGCTCATGGAAATCCAATCAGTCGGGGAGGCGTTCGTCCGCCCGCGCCAGGTGCTGACCGACCGGACGGCGCTGTCGTCCGTGCGGCGCTGGACGCAGGCGGTCTCGGAGGCGGACGGCGTCTGCGTGCTCCACCTGGCCGAAGGCGTCGATCCGTGCGAGCTGACCGCCGAGTTGCGCGAGCAGGGCCTGCGCGCCTCTCCCAACCACGTCTTCCGCGGCCAGCCGCTGTTCTTCGGCGGCCCGGCCTCACGGCCCTTTCCCACGCCGCCGATCGGCGGCAGGACCCACAGATCCCGCTCCGACGTGGTCGTGGGCCTGCTCGACACCGGCGTGTCCAAGCACCCCTGGTGGTCGGGCAGCGAATGGTACGCCCGCCTCGGCCCCCAGGAGGCCGACGCCATGGAGGGCGAGCAGGCGGGGCACGGCACGTTCATCGCGGGTCTGCTGACCCGCCGCGCCCCGGGCGTGTCGCTGCGCGTGGAGCGGGTGCTCGACGCCGATGGCGTGACCGACGAGGCGACCGTCGTCCGCGCCCTGCACCGCATGCGCGAACGTCCCCCGCACGTGCTGAACCTCTCCTTCGGCGGCCACACCTTCGACGACCGGCCGCCGCCCCTGCTGTCCGACGCCCTCGGCGCGCTGGGCGCGACGTCCACGAGGACGGTGACCGTGGCGTGCGCCGGCAACACCGCGTCCGACCGGCCGTTCTGGCCCGCGGCGCTGCCCTTCGTGGTCGGCGTGGCGGCCGTGGACGCCTCCCAGCAGTGCCGCGCCCCCTACTCGGGCTACGGCACCTGGGTCGACGCGTGCGCCCGAGGCGACTGGCTGACCAGCAGCTATCTCGACGTGGGCGAGTTCGGCGGGTACGCGGCGTGGAGCGGCACGTCGTTCGCCACCGCGCTGGTGAGCGGCGCCATCGCCGACGCGGCCAGGGACGAGCCCGCCAGGCCGTGGATCGACCGGCTGCTCGACTCCGAGGAGACGCCGCAAATTCAGGATCTGGGGGTCCTCTTCCCGGCGAGTCTGTAGAGTTTACGCTCAGTCCCCGGACCATCACGGGGAGGCATGATCGCCTCCCCTGGCCGGGCGGAAGGAGGCCGTATGCGTGATCTGCGTGATCCAGCGGAGCTGCTCACGGCCGCTGCCAAGGACGACCGGGCGGCATGGGACGAGCTCGAAGCGAGGTTCGGGCCGCGCATGTGGGCGGTGGCCAGGGCCTGCGGCCTGAGCACCGTCGACGCGGCCGACGCGGTCCAGGGCGCCTGGCTCCGCCTGCTGCAACACCTCACCGACATCAGAGACCCGGCGAGCGTGGGCGGCTGGCTCGTGACGACGGTGCGTCGCGAGGCCCTGCTCATGCAGCGCAAGGACCCGCCCCTCGTCTCCGCCGCCGAGCCGGTCGGCGAGCCCGACCCGGCCGCCGCCGTCCTGGAGGCCGACGGTCGCCGCCGGCTCTGGCAGACGGTCTCCACGCTCGACGAACCCTGCCGCTCGATCCTCGAACTCGTCGCGAACGAGGCCGGCAACCAGCAGGTGGCATCGCGGCTCGGGCTGCCCGCCGGCAGCGTCGGCCCGACGAAGGCACGCTGCCTGGAGAAACTGCGCACTCTGCTCTCACTACAGGAGACAGCGCAATGATCAACGACGAATACTTCCTGGCGGCCCTCCGGCTGGGCGCCGGGAACGACCCGATCCCGGGTCACGTGTCCGCCGCCGCACGTGACGCCTACCGGCTTCGGGTGCCGATGGCGGTCACCGCCGCCGCCCACGCCGAGTCCGCCACGATCCGCAGCGTGCGCGACGACGACAGCTCGCATCTGGTCAGGTTCATCGCCGCCGGCCTCACGTTCGACCTGGAGGTGACGGAGGGCGACGGGCTCATCGACGTCGCCGGCCACATCTCCCCCTACCCCGGCGAGGGCGCCCTCGTCGACGTGCGCTCCCCGCACCTGACGCTGACCAGGCGCATCGCCCCCACCGGCCACTTCGTCGCCACGGGGTTGCCGCCCGGCTGGCTGAGCGTGGTGTGCCACCGGCCGGGCCACGCACCCGTACAGACCACATGGGTGCGCATCCGCCCCTGACCCGCCAATGACCCGGCCGGGAGAGCCGCGCATTTCTCCCGGCTGTCTTCTCCTCCGAGGCCGGCCATGAGCGCATCATCGGACCCCCACGACCTCCATCCGGACCTCCATCCGCTCGTCAGAGCGGCCGAGGCCGCCATGATGCGTTCCCTGATCGACCCCGAGCACGCGCTGCTGGCCTCCCGTGCCGTCCGGGAGGCCGCGCGGCGCGACGGGTGCCGCGAGGCCGAGGCCGTCGCGCTGCGCTCGATGGCGCTGGCCGCGCGCGAGCTGGGCGACCTCGAAGGCGCCGAGCACCACCTGCGGGCGGCCATCGCCATGACCGACATCCCGCCGGAGCGCGTGGCGCAGGCCAGGTTGTCGCTGGTCACCGTACGCACCGAGCGTGGCCACCCGCTGCAGGCGCTGCGCGTGGCGGCCCTCGCCTGGGCCTACCTGTCGCCGCTCGACCAGGCCAAGCTCGACACGCAGCGCGCGGTGGCGCTGGCGCGGCTCGGCCGGCTCCAGGAGGCCATCGCGTCCTGCGACCGTGCGCTGCGGGCGCTGGTGAAGGCGCCCGGCACGCTCGACGACCGCAGGTTCCTGGCCGGCGGGCTGCTCAACCGGGGGCTCATCCACTCCTGCCGGGGCGACTGGGACGCCGCCCTGCGCGACCTCACGGCCTGCCTGGAGATCGCCAAGCACGCCGGGCTGCGGCACCTGGAGCGGCTGTCGGCCGCCAACCTGCCGTTTCTGTCCGTACGCAGGGGCGATCTCGCCGCCGCGTTCAAGCACTACCACGAGGCCGAGGACACCCTGTTCGGCTATCCCGAGCGGCTGGCCACGATGCGAGCCGACTTCGCCGGCGCGCTGCTGGCCGCCCACCAGCCGGGCGAGGCCAGGGCGATGCTGAGCCTGGCCGTGCCCGACCTGGAGGCGTCGGGAGCGCGGGTCGCGCTGGCCGAGGCGCGGCTGAGGCTGGCCCAGGTCGAACTGCTCACCGGCGACCCCACCAGGGCCTGGCAGGTGGCCGAGCAGGCGGCGGCCGAGCTGTCGGAGCAGCAGCGCGTGTCGTGGCTGCCGCTGGCCAGGGAGGTCGTGCTGCGCTCGCGGCTGGCGCTCGGGCCCGTCACGCGCGAGCTGGTGGGCGAGCTGGTCGAGTGCGCCCGCGAACTGGAGGAGTGCGACGAGCACGGCGCGGGTGCGGCGGCCCTGCGGCTGGTCGCAGCCGAGGCGGCGCTCGCCGTGGACGACCGCGGCACGGCCATGGCGCAGCTCGCCCGGCTCACCCGCAACGCCGGGCCTCAGGAGCGGCGGCCGCCCGCGGGCACCCGGCTCACCCGCCTCGCCTCCGAGCCGCAGGCCAGGCAGCTCGCCCGTACGTCGCCGATCCCGGTGCCGGTGCGCCAGCACGCGCTCGCCCTCAGGTCGGCGCTGCAGGAGGACCTCGCGGGGGCCTTCGCCGCCGTACGCGACGGGCTGGCCGAGGTGAGCGGGTGCGTGGAGGGGCTGGCGGACCCGTCGCTGCGGGCCCACGCGGCGCGGGCGGGTGAGCGGCTGGCGGCGTTCGGGCTTGAGCTGGCCGTACGCGACGGGAGCGCGCGGGCCGTCTTCGAGTGGGCCGAACGGTGGCGGGCCGTCGCCGCGCCCGCCCACGCGTGCGCGCTCGTGGACCCTGACCGGGTGCGTGCCGAGCTGGGGCGGGGCGCGCTGGTCGAATACGTGGCCGACCGCGACACGCTGCTCGCCGTCCTCATCACCGGTGAGCGCCTGCTGCTGCGGCGCATCGGTGACCTGCGGCAGGTCAGCGAGGCGATCCTGCGGCTGCGGTACGCGCTGCGCAGGCCCGCGCAGCGGCACGACGCCGAGGCGGCCGCCGTCGCGCTCGAAGAGCTGGTCCTGCGGCCCCTGGCTCCGGCGATCGGTGACCGGCCGCTGGTGGTGGTGCCGGTGGCGAGTCTGCACACGCTGCCCTGGGGTGCGCTGCCCGGCCTGCGCGAGCGGCCGGTGAGCGTGGCCGCCGGAGCGGCGGCGTGGCTGCGGGCCCGCGCGTCCGCCCGTCGTGCCGGCGTCCCGCCCACGCTGGTCGCCGCCGCCGGGCCCGCGCTTTCGCACGCGCATGCCGAGGTGGAGCACGTCGTACGCTGCCATCCTGGCGGGCGCTCGGCCCCCGGGCGGGTGGGGCCGGTGAAGGAGGCGCTGGTCACGGCCGACGTCGTGCACCTGGCGGCGCACGGGGTGTTCCACTCGCGCAGCCCGCTGGTGTCCGGCATCACGCTGGAGGACGGGGCGCTGATGGCGTACGACCTGCTGGACCTGCCGCGCACGGCCGGGCTGGTGGTGCTGTCGGCGTGCAACTCGGGGATGTCGCGCACGCCCATGGAGGGGGCGCCGCTCGGGCTGTCCGGGACGTTCCTGTCCAAGGGCACGTCGTGCGTGATCGCCGGCATGCTGCCGATAGGCGACGAGTCGGCGCGGGCCCTGATGAGCGCCTTCCACGAGCTGCTCACCGCCGGACAGGCCCCCGACGCGGCGCTGGCCTGCGCGGCGGCCAAGACGGGCGAGCTGGGCTTCACCTGCTTCGGCGCCGGCGACCTGCCCGTCTACTGAGCCGCGCGGCCCGGACTCTCGATGGTCAGCCGGTGGCTATCGGGCGGTCGGGGTCGGTGACCCAGTCGGACCAGGAGCCGACGTAGAGGGCGGCGGGCAGGCCCGCCACCTCCAGGGCCAGCACCTCATGTGCGGCCGTCACGCCCGAGCCGCAGTACGCGCCCGTCTCGACGCCGTCGCCCACGCCCAGGGCGGCGAAGCGGGAGCGCAGGTCATCGGGGGCGAGGAAGCGTCCGTCCGGGGTGACGTTGCCGGTGGTGGGGGCGCTCACCGCGCCGGGGACGTGGCCGGCCACCGGATCGACCGGCTCCACCTCGCCGCGGTAGCGCTCGCCCGCGCGGGCGTCCAGCAGCACGCCGCGCCCGGCCAGCTCGCCCGCCTCATCGGCCGACAGCACCGGCATGCCGCCCGGCCTCGCCGTGAAGTCGCCCTCGGCCGGGGCCGGCGCCTCCTTGGTGACCGGGAAGCCGGCCGCGAGCCAGGCGGGCAGGCCGCCGTCGAGGACGCGTACGTCCTGGTGGCCGAAGTAGCGCAGCGTCCACCAGGCGCGGGCCGCGACCGTGGCGGCGGCGTCGTCGTACACGACCACCGGGCGGCCTGCGGAGACGCCGAGCCGGCGCATCGCGCTCTGGAACGCCGCCGCGCCGGGCAGCGGGTGGCGCCCGCCCGCGCCGGGCGGTGCGGCGAGGTCGGTGTCGAGGTCGCAGTAGACGGCGCCCTCGATGTGGCCCTCGCGGTAGGACTCGAGCCCGGGCGGCCCGCCGAGCCGCCAGCGTACGTCGAGCACGGCGACCTCGCCCTGCCTGACGAGCTCCGCGAGCGCGGCCGGGGTGATGAGCGGGCTGGTCACGGGCGTACCTCCAGGAGCGGGACGTGCTGCTCCGCCGAGGTCAGCGAGCCGTGGTAACCGGTGAACGCCGCCTCGACGGGATGTCTGCTGGGAGCGGTGATGGCGAGGTCGGTGCGGGGGACGGCCACGACGTCGCCGATGCGGGCCAGCCACGGCTCGCGTACGCGGGGGCCGAACCAGCCGGACTCGACGGCCTCCTGCCGCGACACCACCCAGGCCCGCTCGCCCAGCGTCTCCCGCCAGGCGTCGAGCACCTGCGCGGCGGCCCCCGGCTGCGCGTAGACGTGGCGCGCCCTGGCCTCGCCGCCCAGCATCGCCACCCCTTCGGTCAGCTCGGGGACGCTCTCCGCGTCGATCTTCTCGGTGGCGTTGATCATGCCGTGGTCGGCCGTGACGTAGAGGGCGGAGCCGGGCGGCAGGCCCTCGGCCAGGCGGCGGGCCATGTCGTCGACGATCTCCAGCCGGCGCAGCCACTCCTCGCCGCCCCAGCCCTGCAGGTGGCCCGCGGCGTCGAGGTCGCCGTAGTAGACGGTGACGTGGGACCGGCGGCGAGCCCGCAGCGCCTCGTGGACGCGGGCCACCCGGTCGTCCACGGTGGCGGCCGGGACGTAGCGGACGCCGCGGTAGACGGCCCTGGTCAGGCCGGTGCCCTCGAACTCGGCGGGGGCGACGTAGACGGGCTCGACGCCCGCGGCGGCGGCGCGTTCGTAGACGGTGGCCGCCGGTTGCCAGGTCTCGGGATCGATCGGCGCGCCGCCGGGGAAGGTCCAGCGCAGGCAGTTGAGCATGGCGCCGGTGCCCGGCACGGCGAGCAGCAGGCCGACCATGCCGTGCTCGCCGGGGGTCAGGCCGGTGCCGAGCGAGGTCAGGCTGGTGACGGTGGTGGCGGGGAAGCCGGCGGTGAGCCGCTTGGAGGTGCGGTGTGCCGCCAGGAACGGGGCCCGCTCGGGGTGGGCGTCGAGCAGCTCGGCGCCGAGGCCGTCGACCAGGAACAGGCAGACGCGGTCGGCCGGGTCGAGGGCCAGTGGGTTGGGCTCGGGCATGCCGAGCGCGGCCAGCAGCGAACCCGGAAGGTCGGCCAGGGACGCGCCACCATATCCGGGCACCAGCATGCCCCTCAGTCTAGCCCCGCCCCGATCACCCGCCCCGGCGCCGGCGAACGCATCGGCAGCAGGCCGAAAGCGAACACCCATCAGCCCCGGCTCCACAGCTCAGCCGCCTCCACCGACGGAACCTGCTCGTCAGACATCGGCTTGCGGCGGTGATCAGCGTCCAGGCCCAGGCACGGACACGGCCCCCGCAACCAGCATCGGCTCGCGGTGGTCAGAGTCGGGCGCGAGGCACAGACAGACACAGAGAGGCACAGAGAGGCACGGACACGACCCGCATGCCAAGTGCCGGAGCGCGCGGCGGGCAGGGGCGGGCACACGGATCCGCGTGACAGGCGCCGGCTCAGGCGGGGGTTGCCTGGTGAAGGGGTCAGGTGGAGGGGGTCAGGTGGTGGCGCGGGCGGTGGCTTCGGAGAGGGCCTTGGCGAAGGCGAGGACGTGGGTGACCGCCTCGGGGCCGTCGGCGGCCTCGCTGACCCGCAGCGACAGGTCGTCGGCGGTGATGGCGCCGGTGTAGCCGTGGTCGGCCTCGCAGTTTTCGTCGCCGCACGTGGCCGGCTCGAGGTCGACGTGGGAGATGGCGCCCCAGCCGATGGTGAGCGTCACCTCCGTGGGAGGGATGCCGGGCACGTAGGAGGCGGGGTCGGGCACGACGCGGGTGACGGCGACGGACTGGACGCGGCTCAGCCGCACCGCCTCGGTGGTGGTGGAGGCATGGGACGCCGAGACCCCCTCCACCGCGGGGTGCTCGTCGGTGTGGCAGACCAGCAGCCGCGTGCCCGTCAGCACCAGCACGGTGACGTGGCGGCGCACCTCCATCGCGGGATCGAAGGTCGCCTCGTGGTGGACCACGAACGCGGTCACGGCCTCCTTGCCCAGCGCGGATTCGACCGCATCGGTGACGAGGTCGGGGTAGTAGCCGCTGCGCTCGATCGCTTCGCGCAGGCCCGCGGCTGAGACTCGGGTTTCCCTCATGGGTCCATCCTGCCAGGGACGGGCAGTACACTCACCCGCCGGATATAACGCTCTATAACGTCTTATGCCGGGTCATCAGGGGCACTCGGTCCGCTCCCTTCGCTCAGGGCTGACCGAGAGCCCCCGAGGAGCCGGGCGGGCCGGTCAGGACAGCCGCCGCGGGCCCCCGTCGAGTCTCGGGCCCGCCGGGGTGCGCAGGGTGGCGCGGGCCCCGAGGATCATCACCGCCGACTCCCCCACGAGCACCTGGTCGAGGTCGAGCCTGGCCACCTCGGGCAGATCGTGCGCCAGGCGGCCGACGCGTACGAGCAGGTCCTCCAGGGCGTCGACCGCGACCGGCGGATAGCCGTACTGGCCGAAGAGCAGGGGCGCCGCGCGTACGGACCTGATCAGGTCGGAGGCGTCCTCCGGGGAGAGCGGCGCGAGGCGGAAGCTCTGGTCGAGCAGGAGCCGCGCGGTCACCTCGCCCAGCCCGAACGACACCACGGGCCCGAACGCGGGATCCTCGACCATCCCGACGACGGTCGGCACCGCGGGCTGCGGCGCCATCCGCTGCACGGCCAGCTCCGCGTGCTCGCCCAGCAGCTCGGCGTAGGCGTGGCGGACCATGTCGGGGCCGGTCAGCCCGAGGCGCACGGTGCCGGCCCGCCGCGAGGCCGCGGGATCGGCCACCTTGACCACCACCGGCCAGCCCAGCCGCTCGGCGGCGGCCACGGCCTCGTCGGGCGAGCGGACGATCTCGGCGGGCCAGACGGTCAGCCCGTAGCAGGACAGCAGCTCGGCCGCGTCGACCTCGACGGGCGGCCCCTGCTGGGCGAACCCGCCGGGCGGGATGTCGGGCGCGGTGCCCGCCAGCGTCTCGCGGGCCAGCGTCTGGGCCCGGTCGGTGTCGATGCCGCTCAGCTCGGGCGGCGGCTGCACCGGCTGGGCGCGCCAGCGGGCGTAACGGACGACGTGGGCGAGGGCGCGTACGGCCTCCTCGGGGGCGGCGTACGACGGGATGGACCCCCGCGCGGGCCCGTCACCGGGGACGCGCAGCGCGGGATGCATGCCGAGATGCCCCATGAACGTGGCGAGCACCGGCTTGCCGGAGTCCTGGGAGGCGCGCAGCAGCTCGGCGGCCACCTCGTCGGTCTCGCCCGGGATCGGCGGCATGTAGATGACGACGGCGGCGTCCACCTCGGGGGAGGCCAGCTCGCCCGCGAGCGCGGCACCGTACTCGGCGGGCCCGGCGGCGGGGCCGAGGTTGACCGGCTTGCGGGGTTCGAGCCCGGCGGCCAGGCAGGCGTCGGCGGCGAGCAGGCCGAGCGCGTCGGAGTTGGTGACGAGCGCGGTGCGCGGCCCGCCGGGCAGCGGCTGGTAGGCAAGCAGCTGCCCCACGTCGAAGAGCTGGATGAGGTCGTCGACCCTGATCAGCCCCGCCTGCTCGAACAGCGAGCTGATCGCCGAGTCGGGCAGCCCCAGCTCGGCGGCGGAGTGGCCGGACGGGGTGCCGCCGCTCTTGACCACCACGACGGGCTTGCGGCGGGAGATGCGCCTGGCCAGCCGGGTGAACTTGCGCGGGTTACCGAGCGACTCGAGGTAGAGCAGGATGACCTCGGTGGAGTCGTCCTCCTCCCAATACTGCAGGAGGTCGTTGCCCGAGACGTCGGCGCGGTTGCCGGCCGAGACGAACGTCGAGATGCCCATGCCGCGCTGGGCGACCCGCTGGAGCAGCGCGGTGCCGAGCGCGCCCGACTGGCTGAAGAAGCCCACGTTGCCGCGGCCCGGCACGGTGGCGGCGAGGGTGGCGTTGAGCTTGACGCCGGGGTCGGTGTTGGCGATGCCGAGGCAGTTGGGGCCGACGACGCGCAGGCCGTAGGAGCGGGCGATGCGGGCCAGCTCGTCCTGCCTGGCCCGGCCCTCGGCGCCGGTCTCGCCGAACCCCGACGACACCACGACCAGGCCGTGCACGCCTTTCTCCGCGCACTCCTTGACCACGTCGAGGACGCCTTCGGCGGGCACGGCGACCACGGCGAGGTCGACCTCGCCGTCGATGGCCGTGACGCTCGGGTAGGCGCGCACGCCCGCCACCGCCCGCACCTCGCGGTGCACGGGGTAGACGGGGCCGGTGAAGTCGGCGGCCAGCAGGTTGCGCAGCACGGTCTGGCCGACGCCGCCCGGCTCGCGCGAGGCGCCGATCACCGCGACGGATCCGGGGGTGAGCAGCCGGGCGATCGAGCGGGACTCGGCGCGGTGCTCGCGGGCCGCGGTGACCTCGGCGGAGGTGTCGGTGGGGGTGAGGTCGAGCGTCATGCGGACGACGCCGTCCTCGAACTGGCTCTGCGCGGTGTAGCCGGCCTGGCGCAGCAGCCCGGTCATGCGCATGTTGGCGGGCAGCACGTCGGCGATGAAGCGTTCGATGCCGCGCTCGCGCGCGGTGGCGGCCAGGTGTTCGAGCAGCACGGAGGCCACGCCCCTGCCCTGGTGGGCGTCCTCGACGAGGAAGGCGACCTCGGCCTCGCCCGGGCCGGTGCGGTCATAGCGGATGACGGCCACCATCTCGGTGCCGATGGTGGCGATCAGCGCGACGCGGTTGACGTAGTCGACGTTGGTGAAGCGTTCGACCTCGCGGTCGGACAGCCGGGGGCGCGGCCCGAAGAACCGAAAATAGATCGACTCGTCGGACAGACGGGAGTAGAACGAACGGAGACGGTCGGCGTCGGCGGGCCTGATGGGGCGCACGTGCGCGGTGCCGCCGTCGGCAAGGACGACATCGGCCTCCCAATGGGCCGGATATTGTGCCTCCACAGAAACGAGCGTAAACCCGCATCCCACATGCCAAGACGCTGGGGCCCTGTTGGGCAACGCTTGTGCATCGACTCCTGCCCGGTGTCGGGGGTATGCCCCACGAGCAGCTCGGAAGCTGTTAGTTTTGCCGTGGCGTTTTGCCGTGGCCAGGCTCGATCTGAAGGCAGCAAGGTGGTGACATCATGACGCGGGTCGTCGTGGTGGGCGATCTCATGACCGACGCGGTGGCGCGCGCCCGTTATGCGCTCGCCAGGGCGAGCGACACCCCGGCGATCGTGACGATGCACGGCGGCGGCTCGGGTGCGAACATCTCGTCCTGGCTGGCCGTCGAGAACAGCGAGGTGGCCTTCATCGGCCGCAGGGGCGCCGACATCACGGGGCGTAACCGCGACATGGAGCTGATGGGCTACGGCGTCGACGCCCGGCTCGTCATGGACCCCGAGCGGCCCACCGGCACGTGCGTGGTGCTGGTCACGCACAAGGGTGAGCGCACGATGCTCTCCGACCCCGGCGCCAACGCCGCGCTGTCACCGGAGGACCTCCCGCGCGACCTCTTCGTCCAGGGCTCCCACCTGCATCTGTCGGGTTACACGCTGATCAACGAGGGCTCGCGCGACGCCGGGCTCGCGGCGCTCGACATGGCCAGGCACACCGGCATGTCGATCTCCGTCGACTGCGCGTCGTCGGCGCCTCTTGAGCGTACGGGCGCCGAGCCGTTCCTCGAGTGGACCAACGGCGCGAAGTTGCTGTTCGCCAACATCGACCAGGCCAAGGTGCTGACCGGCCGCGACGACGCCGAGGCCGCGGCCAAGGTGCTCACGGCGTGGTTCCCGCAGGTCGTGATCAAGATGGGCGCCGAGGGCGCGCTGTGGTTCAGCAACGGGCGCCCCGACCCCGTGCGAGTGGCCGCCGAGCCGGTCGACAAGATCGTCGATGGCACGGGGGCCGGTGACGCGTTCTGTGCCGGGTTCCTGCCGCCGTGGCTGGAGGGCAAGCCCCCGGCCGACGCGCTGGCCTCCGGCTGCCGGCTGGCGTCGAAGGCGATCATGCACCTCGGCGCCCGCCCGCCGTTCTAGACTCAGACCTCCTCAGCCAGTCACGGCGCCCGCGACCGCCGCACTCCCTCAGCTGGTCACGGCGAGCGCCAGCAGAAGCACGGCCGGCGCGCCCGCCGCACTCCCTCAGCTGGTCACGGCGAGCGCCAGCGGCAGCACGGCCGGCGCGCCCGCGTGGCGCACCTGCGCCGCCGCCAGCGTCATCGTCCAGCCGGTGTCGACGCGGTCGTCGACCAGCAGCACCGGCCCGCCGCACTGCGCGATCGCGGCACTGAGGTCCTTCGGCATCGCGAGGGTGCCCCTGATGGCCAGCACCCGCTTGGCGCTGTTGAACTGCTTGCCCGGTGAGCCCGCGCGGTAGCCCAGCTCCCCCAGATAGTGCAGCCGCCCCACCTGCGCCAGCCGCTCGGCGAACCCGCGCACCAGCTTGGGCCGGCTCGCCGACGGCACGTTGACCACCGCGACGGGCCGCTCCCGCCACTCCCACGCCGACAGCACCTTGATGACGGCGGCGAACATGTCGTCGGGCATCGGCCCGTCGTCGCCGGCGAACAGCTCGCGCAGCCGGTTGCCCCAGCCGATGTCGGTCAGCCGCCCGAGCGCCCTGCCCGGCTCGGCGCCCAGCTCGGGCTTGATGCGCCCGGACAGGTCGGACAGGCCGGTGGGCCACTGCCTGCGGGCGTCGATCTCGACGCCTGGCCTGCTCAGGCGCTCGCGGGCGGTCTCGACGGCCTGCGCGGCGATCTCCGGCGAGCGGTGCCTGCCGGTGCAGTTGTCGCAGCGGCCGCAGGGCGTGGCGGTGTCGTCGTCGAGGTGGCGGCGCAGGAACTGCTCGCGGCACTCGGTGGTGGTGAGGTAGGCCAGCATGGCCTCCTGCTCGGCGCGGCGCTCGGCGGCGATGCGGGTGTAGCGCTCGGTGTCGTAGGCCCAGGGCTCGCCGGTGGCCGCCCAGCCGCCCTTGACCCGGCGTACGGCGCCTTCGACGTCGAGCACCTTGAGCATCATCTCCAGCCGGCCGCGGCTCAGGTCGACCGCGGTCTCCAGCGCCGGGGTGGACATGACGCCGCGCTCCTCCAGCGTCTGGAGCGTGGTGCGCACGACGGGCTCGGGCGGGAAGGCCAGCGAGGCGAAGTAGGCCCAGATGTCGCGGTCTTCGACGCCGGGCAGCAGGATGACCTCGGCCCGCTCGACGCCGCGCCCCGCCCTGCCGACCTGCTGGTAGTAGGCGACCGGCGACTGCGGCGCGCCGACGTGGATCACGAACCCCAGGTCGGGCTTGTCGAAGCCCATGCCGAGCGCGCTGGTGGCGATGAGCGCCTTGATCTTGTTGCCGATCAGCGCGTCCTCGGCGGCCAGCCGCTCGGCCGGCTCGGTCTGCCCGGAGTAGGCGGCCACTTCGAGGCCCTGCTCACGCAGGTAGCCGGCGATCTCGTGGGCGGCGGCCACGGTGAGGGTGTAGACGATGCCGGAGCCGGGCAGCTCGCGCAGCGTCTGGGCGAGCCAGGCGAGGCGCTGCTCGGCGGTGGGCAGGCGGACGACGCCGAGGTGGAGGCTGTCGCGTTCGAGCGGGCCGCGCAGGACGAGCGTGTCGTCGCCCTCGGGACGCAGCTCGGGCGGCAGGCTCAGCTGCTCGGCGACGTCGCGGGTGACGCGGGCGTTGGCCGTGGCGGTGGTGGCCAGCACGGGGATGCCGGGCGGCAGTTGCGCGAACAGCGTGGACAGCCGGCGGTAGTCGGGCCGGAAGTCGTGGCCCCAGTCGGAGATGCAGTGGGCCTCGTCGACCACGACCAGCCCGGCGCTCTCGGCCAGCTCGGGCAGGACGTTGTCGCGGAAGTCGGGGTTGTTGAGCCGCTCGGGGCTGACCAGCAGCACGTCGACCAGGCCCTCGGCGACCTGGCCGTAGATCTCCTCCCACGCCTCGGGGTTGGCGGAGTTGATCGTGACGGCTCTGATGCCCGCGCGCTCGGCGGCGGCGATCTGGTTGCGCATGAGGGCGAGCAGCGGCGAGACGATGACCGTGGGGCCCTCGCCCATCTCGCGCAGCAGCGCGGTGGCCACGAAGTAGACGGCCGACTTGCCCCAGCCGGTGCGTTGCACGACGAGCACCCTGCGGCGGTCGAGCACCAGGGCCTCGATGGCGGACCACTGGTCGTCGCGGAGCCTGGCGTGCTCGCCGGCCAGCGCCTGCAGCCGCTCTTCGGCCTCTTCCCGCAGCATCGCGGCATCGGGGGCATCAATCATGCCTCCCTTGTTACCAGCTCCGGGCGACGAAATTCGCCGCTACCGCGACGGAAACGCCTCTCAGGCCGGGTCGGCGTGCTCGGGGAAGGCGTTGATCGTGACGCGGTGCATGCGGCGGCGCTCGGTGTAGTCGGCGACGGCGTAGTGCTGGGTGGGCCGGTTGTCCCAGAAGGCCAGCGTGCCGGGCCGCCAGCGCAGCCTGACCTGGAACTCGGGCGAGCGGATGTGGTCGATGAGGAGCGGCAGCAGCGCCTCGTTCTCCCTGTCGGTCAGCCCGGCCAGGCGGGTGGTGGAGGCGCGGTTGACGAACAGCGCCTTGCGGCCGGTCTCGGCGTGCACGCGGACGACCGGGCGCTCCACGGGCGGCCACTTGGCCTGGATCTCGGCCAGGTCGAACGGATGCCCCTTGGCGATGGCCTTCTTCATGGACATCGTGATGTCGTGCACGGCGGTCAGCTCGTCGCACAGCCGCTGGATGGAGGGCGAGAGCGTCTCGTAGGCCAGGTACGTGTTCGCCCAGCACGTGTCGCCGCCCACGCTGGGCAGCTGCACGCAGCGCAGCAGCGAGCCCATGGGCGGCGTCGGCTCGAAGGTGTTGTCGCTGTGCCACTCGTCGCCGCCCTCCCCCTTGGGCGAGGTCTGGTCGAGGACGTGGATGGGGCTGGTGGCGTCCTTCTTGAACGCGGGGTGGTTGAGCGTGCCGAAGTTCAGGGCGAACTGCAGGTGCTGCTCGTCGTCGATGGGCTGGTCGCGGAAGAACAGCACGAGGTGCTCGAGCCAGCCCGCCCGCAGGGTCGCGACCTCTTCCTGTGACAGGGGCTTGCGCAGATCGACCCCGGTGACCTCGGCGCCGATGTGCTTGGTCACGGGATGGAACTCGATCATGACGCCCTCCGGAGACAGATGCGGATCCCTCGGATCGAACGTACGACCCAAGCAATTGCTTGGTCAAGCCACTCGTCCCGCTCGAACAAGTCAGCGATAACTCGTACGGATCGAGTAGGATCTGAGCCTCGGCAGGATCCCTCCCAGGGCACCGGAAGCGTGAGCGACACCATGGATACGCCACAGAAGACCTGGCTCGTGCGATCATCTGCCATAGGCGAAGACGTCCCCACCCCTTCCGGTCGCGTGGCCGCGCCGGCTCGGGAGACGGGTCGCATCGCCGTCTCGCACGCCGATCTGACGCTTCTCCAGCGGGCTGACGGCTACCGTTAGAGCACAAGAACTGAAGGAGGATGCGCTTCCCCTCGGCGCGACGGCCGAGGCAGCCGCGCAGCATACGATGGCCCGACGCACGACAGCACCCCCGCCCGAGGACTTCGAGGAGCGGATCGTCGACATCGACGTCTCCTCCGAAATGCGCAGGAGCTATCTCGAGTACGCCTACTCGGTGATCTACCAGCGCGCGCTGCCCGACGCACGCGACGGGCTCAAGCCGGTCCAGCGGCGCATCCTCTACTCGATGAGCGAGATGGGCCTGCGGCCCGACCGCGGCCACGTCAAGTCCTCCCGCGTCGTCGGCGACGTCATGGGCAAGCTGCACCCCCACGGCGACGGCGCGATCTACGACGCCCTCGTCCGCCTGGCGCAGCCGTTCTCCATGCGCCTGCCGCTCGTCGACGGCCACGGCAACTTCGGCTCACCCGACGACCTGCCCGCCGCCATGCGTTACACCGAGGCCAGGCTGGCCCCGGCGGCGATGCTCATGGTCGAGTCGATCGACGAGGACACCGTCGACTTCAAGCCCAACTACGACGGCCAGGAGACCGAGCCGGTCGTCATGCCGTCGGCCTTCCCCAACCTGCTGGTCAACGGCACGAGCGGCATCGCCGTCGGCATGGCCACCAACATGGCGCCGCACAACCTCGTCGAGGTCGTGGCCGCCGCCCGCCACCTGATCAAGAAGCCCGACGCGACGCTCGACGAGCTGATGAGGTTCGTGCCGGGGCCCGACCTGCCGACGGGCGGGCAGATCATCGGGCTGCAGGGCGTGCGCGACGCCTACGAGACCGGGCGCGGCACGTTCCGCATGCGGGCCAAGTGCACGATCGAGCAGATCACGCCGCGGCGCAAGGGCATCGTCGTCACCGAGCTGCCGTACAACGTGGGTCCCGAGCGCGTGGTCGCCAAGATCAAAGAGCTCGTGACCAGCAAGAAGCTGCAGGGCATCGCCGACCTCAAAGACCTCACCGACCGCCACAAGGGCCTGCGGCTGGTCATCGAGATCAAGAACGGCTTCATCCCCGAGGCGGTCCTCGAAGAGCTCTACCGGCTCACGCCGATGGAGGAGACGTTCGGCATCAACAACGTCGCGCTGGTCGACGACGAGCCCCGCACGCTCGGGCTGCGCGAGCTGCTGCAGGTCTACGTCGACCACCGGCTCGAGGTCGTGCGCCGCCGCTCGGAGTTCCGCCGCCGCAAGCGCGAGGAGCGCCTGCACCTGGTCGACGGCCTCATCATCGCGCTGCTCAACATCGACGAGGTCATCCAGGTCATCCGGTCCAGCGACGACTCCGCCCAGGCGCGCACCCGCCTGATGGAGGTCTTCGACCTGACCGACATCCAGGCCGCCTACATCCTCGACACGCCGCTGCGCCGCCTGACCCGCTACGACAAGCTGGAGCTCGACCGGGAGAAGGAGACGCTGACCGACGAGATCGCGAAGCTGACCGAGATCCTCTCCTCCGACACCAAGCTGCGCCAGGTGGTCTCGGGTGAGCTGGCCGACGTCGCCAAGAAATACGGCACGCCACGCCGCACGGTCCTCCTGGAGTCGCCGGGCGTCACCCGCACTCCCGTGGTGGAGCTGCAGGTGGCCGACGACCCGTGTCTCGCGCTGCTGTCCTCGACCGGCCTGCTGGCCCGCACCTCCGACGCCTCGCCGCTGCCCGGCGAGGGCGAGCGGGCGGCCCACGACGTGCTGGTCAGCGTCGTACGCACGTCCGTACGCGGCGAGGTCGGCGTCGTCACCTCGCTGGGCCGGCTGATCCGGGTCCAGGTCGTCGACCTGCCCACGCTGCCGTCCACGGCCAATCCGCCGTCGCTGTCGGGCGGGCACCCGGTGTCCGAATACGTCTCGCTGGAGCCCGACGAGAAGGTGGTCGGCCTCGGCTCGCTCGATCCCGAGGGCCCGGGCCTGGCGCTCGGCACCGCTCAGGGCGTGGTGAAACGGGTGGTGCCCGACTATCCCGCCAACCGCGACGACTTCGAAGTGATCACGCTGAAGGACGGTGACCGCGTGGTGGGTGCGGTCGAGCTGGTGTCGGAGTCCCACGACCTGGTGTTCATCTCCTCCGACGCCCAGTTGCTGCGCTACCCCGCCTCGCTCGTACGCCCCCAGGGCCGGCCCGCGGGCGGCATGGCCGGCATCAGGCTCGACGACGGCGCCAGGGTGATCTGGTTCGGCGTGGTCGATCCGCAGGTTCCCGCCCGGGTGGTCACCATCGCGGGCTCCTCCACGGCGCTGCCCGGCACCCAGGTGGGCGGCGGCAAGATGTCCGACTACGCCGAGTTCCCCGCCAAGGGCCGGGCCACCGGCGGCGTACGCGCCCAGCGCTTCCTCAAGGGCGAGGACGAGCTGCTGCTGGCCTGGGCGGGCCCGGCGCCGGCCAAGGCGGTCTCTGCGGTGGGCAAGCCGGTGCCGCTGCCCGAGGAGCTGGGCCGCCGCGACGGCTCCGGCGTACGCCTGACCAACACGATCGGCGCCATCGGCGGCGCGCTCGCCTCCACGCCCGACGCCCTGCCGAGTGGCAGCGGAGGCCAGGCGCCCGCCGAGGACGAGTAGCGGGCAACGGGGGGCGCTCCCGCGTCCCCCGCGCCTGTCTCACTTCGGCCACCGCGATCCTGTTATGAAACACGTTCCGCCACCGATCCTCTGAGAGAGCGCTCTCAGTCTCCGGATCTGGAGGAAACGTGTCCCGACTCAAACCCCCGTTATGGGCGGCCCTCGTCCTCGCCGCCTCGCTCATCGTCGCCCCCGCCCCCGCGCAGGCCGCCGAGCCGCTGACCGTCACCGACTTCGAGTCCGACGGCGTGCCCGCCGGCGTGTACGCCTGGGGCAACGACACCGCCTCGACCCCGGCCCTGACCGTCGAGCCGGGCGCCGACCGTCCCGACGCGCCCGCGACGAACCGGGTGCTCACCTCCGCCTTCACCATCAGCCAGTGGGGCGGCTGGTCCCACGACCTGCCCGCCACCGCGGACTGGTCGGCGTACGAGGGCTTCTCCTTCCACGTCAAGGGCACCGGCTCGGGCCAGCGGGTCTTCTTCGAGCTGAAGGACGGCGGCGGCGGTCCCGGCACCGCCGAGCTGTTCGAGTCCTCCTTCACCGACGACGTCGCCGGCTGGCGCGAGGTGCGGGTGCCGTTCGCCGACTTCACCCGGCGTACCGACTACCAGCCGGGCGGCGCCCCCACCGACGGCGAGCTGGACCTCGTGGAGATCTGGGGCTACGCGATGCGCCTGCCCGTCGGGACGGGCACGTTCACCTGGGACGAGGTGCGCCTCTACGGCACCGCTCCCCCGCGCCCCGTCCGGCTGAGCGCCGACAGACCCGTCCTGCCGGTGGACGAGAAGGGCAGCGCCGAGCTGCGCGTCACCGTCACCACCGCCGACGGCGCACCCCTGCCCGCCGACCTGGCCGTGGACTACCGCACCGGTACGGGCACCGCCACCCCCGGCGCCGACTACACCCCCGTCCAGGGCACGCTGAGGTTCCCGGCCGGCACCGCGTCGGGCTCGGCCAAGACGATCACCGTCAGGACGCTGCCCGACCACCGGAACGAGGTGGCCGAGACCATCCCGATCGAGCTGTCCGGCGAGGGCGCCCGCCCGCCCGCCGAGCCGCCCGTCGTCGTCATCAACGCCCACGGCCTGCCCTACCTCGACGCCCGCAAGCCGATCAAACAGCGCGTCGCCGATCTGCTCGCCAGGATGACGCTGGAGGAGAAGGCCGGGCAGATGACCCAGGCCGAACGCGGGGCCCTCGCCAAGCAGAGCGACATCGCGGCGTACCGGCTCGGCTCCCTGCTGTCCGGCGGCGGCTCGACGCCCCCGCAGAACACCCCGCAGGCGTGGGCCGACATGATCGACGCCTTCCAGCTGCAGACCCGGCAGACCCGCCTGCAGGTGCCGCTCATCTACGGCGTGGACGCCGTGCACGGCCACAACAACGTGGTCGGCGCCACGATCTTCCCGCACAACGCCGGGCTCGGCGCCGCCCGCGACCCGCGCCTGGTCGAGCAGGCCGCCGCGATCACCGCCAAGGAGGTCAAGGCCACCGGCATCCCCTGGAACTTCGCCCCCTGCCTGTGCGTCTCCCGCGACGACCGGTGGGGCCGCGCGTACGAGTCGTTCGGCGAGGACCCGGCGCTGGTCACCCGCATGGCCACCGTCGTGGACGGCCTGCAGGACCACGGCGTGCTGGCCACCGCCAAGCACTACGTCGGCGACGGCGGCACCGCGTTCGGCTCGTCCACGACCGGCGACTACACCATCGACCAGGGCGTCACCACGACCACCCGCGAGGAGCTGGCCGCGATCCACCTGGCGCCGTTCAAGGAGGCGGTGAAACGCGGCGTCGCCACCGTGATGCCGTCGTTCTCCAGCGTGGACTTCGGTGACGGGCCGCTCAAGATGCACGCCCACGACGAGCTGATCAACGGGACGCTCAAGGGCGAGCTCGGGTTCAAGGGGTTCGTGATCAGCGACTGGCAGGCCATCGACCAGATCCCCGGCGACTATCCGTCCGACGTGCGCACCTCGGTCAACGCCGGGCTCGACATGATCATGGTGCCGTACGCCTACCCCGAGTTCACCGGCACGCTGAAGGCCGAGGTGGAGGCCGGACGGGTGCCCATGTCGCGGATCGACGACGCCGTCGGCAGGATCCTCACCCAGAAGTTCCGGCTCGGCCTGTTCGAACGCCCCTACGCCGACCGCTCCCGCCTGCGCGACGTCGGCTCGCCCGCGCACCGCGCGGTCGCCCGCAAGGCCGCCGCGAAGTCGCAGGTGCTGCTGAAGAACGACGGCGGGCTGCTGCCGCTGCGCCGTAACGCGAAGGTGTACGTGGCCGGCTCCAACGCCGACGACATCGGCAACCAGAGCGGCGGCTGGACCATCACCTGGCAGGGCTCCTCAGGGCCCATCACGCCCGGCACGACCATCCTCGAGGCCGTCCGCTCGCGTGCCGCCTCCGTCACCTACTCCCGCGACGCCTCCGCCGGCCTCGCCGGGCACGACGTGGGCGTGGTCGTCGTGGGCGAGACGCCGTACGCCGAGGGGCAGGGCGACGTCGGCCGCGCCGGCCGCACGCTCGACCTGCCGGCCGCCGACCGGGCCGCCGTGGACAAGGTGTGCGGGGCCATGAAGTGCGTCGTCCTCGTCGTGTCCGGCCGGCCGCTGCTGCTCGGCGACCTGTCGGGCGTCGAGGCGGTCGTCGCGTCGTGGCTGCCCGGCACCGAGGGCGACGGGGTCGCCGACCCGCTGTTCGGCGCGGTCCCCTACACGGGGCGGCTGCCGTTCACCTGGTTCAGGAGCGTCGCGCAGCTGCCGATCAACGTGGGTGACGCGTCGTACGATCCGCTGTTCCCGTACGGGTGGGGGCTGCGTACCGACCGGGCCCGCGACCGGCTCAAGGACGCCCGCGACCGGCTCGCGCGCGGAGACGTCGCGTCCGGGGCGGCCGCGCTGACGCTCTCGGCCACCCTGTCCAGCCGGAACTGGAACGCCGACGGCTCGGTCCGCGACCAGCGAAAGGTGCTGGACGGACTGGCGGCCACCGCCACCCTGCTCGACCGCTCGAAGAACGAGCCGTACGAGGCGGCCGACGCCGTGGTCTCGGTAGCCCGCGACCTGGCCCAGAAGTCCGGAAAACGCCCGGACCTCCAGGCACTGGCCGACCACGAACTGGCGTCAGGCAACATCCGCAAGGCAGTGGACCTCCTGACCCAAGCGATCCGTTGACCCTTCAGGCCCCCGGCCGGGGGCCTGAAGCTCATCGAGACGTGACGCCTCTTGGCTCCGTGGAGACGTCGGCATCGGCCACGACCAGTCGAAGCCGGCGACGCGTGCGGAGACGTCAGCATGGTCACCACGAGGTCGCGGGCCATCTCCTCGGCCTCGCTCACTGTTGCTTCTTCTCCTTCACGGCGTCCTGACACGATTCGGGGCTGACCCCGCGGAGTGCGGGGTCAGCCCCTCATCCGGGCCGGGAGCAGTCCCCTTCGCCCGGCCCGGGCTTCGATGCCGCGGGGTCGGTCGCGGCCCTGGGCGGTGTGGTCAGTCGTGGCAGAGGCAGAACGGGTGGCCGGCCGGGTCGAGGAAGACGCGGAAGGAATCGTTCTCGCTGGGCTGGTGCTCGTGCTTGCGGGCGCCGAGCTTGAGCACCTGGCGCTCGGCCTCGTCCATGTCGGACACCGTCACGTCGATGTGCATCTGCTGCGGGCGCTCGGCGCTCGGCCAGTCGGGCGGCTGGTGGTCAGGGACGAGCTGGAAGGCCAGCCGGTCGGGCGAGCCGCCGTTCGTGACCACCACCCAGTCGTCCTCGACCGAGGTGATCGGCCAGCCCAGCAGCTGCGAGTAGAACTCCGCCAGTCCCTTGGGATCCCGGCAATCGATGACGGTGGTTCGGAAAACGGCTATGCCGCCCATCCTGTTAAGCCTCTCCGTGACGACAATGGGTGTCATGGCTGCCAACTCGTTCATGGTTCCGCTCGGCACTCCCGCACCCGCCTTCGACCTGACCGCCATCGACGGCGGCAGCGTGTCGCTGGGTGACCTCGAGGGGTCGCCCGCCACCCTCGTGATCTTCCTGTCGAACCACTGCCCGTACGTACGGCGGATCGAGGACGGCCTCGCCGCCCTGGCCAAGGACTACGGCGCGAGGTTGTCGATCGTCGCCATCTGCAGCAACGACAGCGTGACCTACCCCGATGACGACCCGACACACCTCGCCGAGCAGGCGGCACGGGCGGGGTTCACGTTCCCGTACCTGCTGGACGACACCCAGGAGGTGGCCAAGGCCTTCCGCGCGGCCTGCACGCCCGACTTCTTCCTGTACGACGGGCGGCTCCGGCTGGCGTACCGGGGCGAGTTCGACGGGGCGCGGCCGGGGAACCACGGGCCCGTGACAGGCGCGTCGCTGCGCGCGGCCATCGACGCGGTGCTGGCGGACGAGCCGGTGCCGCAGGATCAGCGGCCGTCGATCGGCTGCGGCATCAAGTGGCGGCCGGGCAACGAGCCCGCCTGATCGCACGCGGGACGGCGGGCCCTCGCCCGAGCGGCCCGCCTGACCCGAGCGGCCCGCCTGACCCGAGCAGGCTGCCTGACCCATGCCTGGGCAGCGGCCTGTTCAGAGCCTGGATCAGGGCACAAGCCCGACGCCGGTGGGCCCCTTCCGGTCAGGAGGTGGCGGCGGCGATCGCGGCGGGGAGGGCGAGGAGCAGGTCGTGGGGCTCCCCGCCCTGCCAGTGCCGGATCAGCGCGGTGCCGGCCTCCCCCGGATCGAACTCCTCGCACCCCAGCGGGCCGAAGCAGCCGGCCTGGTCGAGCATGAGGATGAGGGGATCGTCGTCGGGCAGGGCGGCCGCGTACGCGGCGGCGTCGAGGAGCGCGAGCGCGCATCTGGCGTTTCGCCCCTCGTCCCTGGACTCCACGCGGTCGAGGCGACGCCGGGCTTGCGCACGGAGGTACTCGGCGAGCGATTCTGACCTACTCACGACAACCTTCTTCGATCACGTACGTACGGCTACGACATCATCACTCAAGGTGATGCTCTCTTGTGGGACGTTTGCCAACTACGGCCAGTCGGGCCCCCCGCGAACATGACTTTTGCGGGGTGGGGGATTATTTGAGGCATGAGTGCGTTCGACGACCTGTATGCCGCCAACGCGACGTTCGCCAAGGAGTTCGGCACCTCCGAGCTGACCGGCCGCGCGGCCCGTGGTCTGGCGGTGGTGACCTGCATGGACTCCCGCATCGACCCCCTCGGCCTGCTGGGGCTCAAACCCGGCGACGCCAAGATTCTGCGGAACGCGGGCGCCCGCGTAACGGATGACGTCCTGCGTACTTTGGTGCTGGCCGTTTACCTGCTCGGCGTGGAGCGGGTGCTCGTCATGGCCCACACGGACTGCGGCATGTCGAAGGTGACGGACGAGGACGTACACGACCTCACCGAGGCCCACGGGGTGGACACCCGCATGCTGGACTTCCACACCGTCCCCGACCAGGCCGCGGCCATGCGCCACGACCTCACCCGGATCCGCAGCACCCCGTTCCTGCCCCCGGGCATGCCGGTGGCCGGCGCCCTCTACGACGTCCACACCGGCCTGCTGTCCCCCTACCCGGACTGACGAGCACGCCGCCCCCTTACTCGCGCCCACCCACCCCTCGCTGCGGCACCGACCCGCCGCAGCGAGGCTTTTCGTGTCCGACGCACCACCCACCTCTCCGCCGGACACGCTGAAGGGCACTCAGACGGCCTCAGCGCCCGAATGACGCGCCGAGACGATCAAGGGGCACAAGGGGGCCATGAAAGGGCTTCCGCAGGCCCAGAAAGCCGCACAGAGCCGCTGAGCCCTCGCCAGTCCCTCCAGACCCTTCCGTTCAAGCCCGCGCGACGCGTAATCGGGCGCACAGGCGCCTCATCGGAACAGCGGAACCAACCAGGCGCCCCATGACGCGCCGATGCGAACACCCCCTCGGACGCGAAGGAGGCGAACGCCAAGGACCCCTCGCACACGTTCACGATGACCTTCCGCGGTCGCCGTACCGCCATGACCGCCGAAACCGCGCTCACGCGCGCCCAGGCGAGCGGGGAACACGCGCCGGCACACAGGCAAGGCCGACGGATCCCGCGCTCACAAGCGAGGCCAGCGGACCGCGCCTGAGCCAGCGCGCCGCTCACCCACCCGAACCAGTACCGCCGCACACTCATCGCTGGCCGACGCGCCACTACCGCGTCTCGGGCCAGCGCGCCGCTCACCCACCTCAGGCCAATACCGCCGCTCGCCCCCCGCAGGTCAGCGTGCCGCTTGTCCGTCTCGGGCCGGCCCGCCCCCCGCTCACACGCCGCGGGCGCGCAAGCGGCCCGGCCGCCGTATCGCCCATGGGCGGTCGGGGGTCGGGCCGGAAGGGTGGCGAGTCAGGCGTCGATGTGGTCGCGGTCGACTTCGGCGGCGCTGTTGACGATGAACTCGCGGCGCGGCGCGACCTCGCTGCCCATCAGCAGGTTGAAGATGTGCTCGGCCGCCTCGGCGTCCTCGATGCGGACGCGGCGCAGGATGCGGTGGCGCGGGTCCATGGTGGTCTCGGCCAGCTGGTCGGCGTCCATCTCGCCCAGACCTTTGTAGCGCTGCACCGGGTCCTTCCACCGCTTGCCGCGCCGCTCCAGGTCGCGCAGCACCTTCTGCAGCTCGGCGTCGGAGTAGCAGTAGATGTACTTGTCCTTGCCGCGCCCCGGGTTGCTCAGCTCGATGCGGTGCAGCGGCGGCACCGCGGCGAACACCCGCCCGGCCTCGACCATCGGCCGCATGTAGCGGTGGAAGAGGGTCAGCAGCAGGCAGCGGATGTGGGCGCCGTCGACGTCGGCGTCGGCCATGAGGATGACCTTGCCGTAGCGGGCGGAGTCGATGTCGAACGTGCGGCCCGACCCGGCCCCGACCACCTGGATGATGGCGGCGCACTCGGCGTTCTTGAGCATGTCGCTCACGGACGCCTTCTGGACGTTGAGGATCTTGCCCCGGATCGGCAGCAGCGCCTGGAACTCGGAGTCGCGGGCCAGCTTGGCGGTGCCGAGCGCCGAGTCGCCCTCGACGATGAAAAGCTCGCTGCGGTCGACGGCGTCGCTGCGGCAGTCGACCAGCTTGGCCGGCAGCGCGGAGTTTTCCAGCGCGCTCTTGCGGCGCTGGTTGTCGCGGTGCTCGCGGGCCGCGATGCGGGCCTTGGCCGCGGCGACGATCTTCTCCAGCACCGCCCTCAGCGGCTGCTTGTAGCCGCGCGGCGGGTTGGTGAACAGCTCTTTGAGCTCGCGCGAGACCACGTGGGAGACGATGCGGGTGGCGGCGGAGGTGCCGAGCACCTCCTTGGTCTGTCCCTCGAACTGCGGCTCTGGCACCCGGACCGTGACCACGCCGGTCAGGCCCTCGGAGATGTCGTCCTTGGTGACGGGGTCGTCGCCGTTCTTCAGCAGGCGGGTCTCGCGCAGCAGCTCGTTGACCGTACGGACGAGGCCGCGCTCGAAACCGGTGATGTGGGTGCCGCCCTTGGGCGTGGCGATGACGTTGACGAACGAGCGCACGGTGGACTCGTAGCCCTTGCCCCAGCGGACCGCCACGTCGACCGTCAGCTCGCGCTGGACCTCGGTGGGCGTCATGTGGCCCTGGTCGTCGAGGACCGGCACGGTCTCGTGGAAGTGGCCGACGCCCTGCAGGCGCAGCACGTCGCAGATCGCCTCGTCGCGGGCCAAGAACTCGGTGAACTCGGAGATGCCGCCGTCGAAGCGGAACTCCTCCTCCAGGCGCTCCTCGTGCCGGCTGTCGTAGACGGCCAGGGTCAGGCCGGGGACCAGGAACGCGGTCTGCCGCAGGCGTACGTGGATCTCGTCGAGCGAGACCTCGGCGTCGGGGAGGAAGATCTGCTTGTCGGCCCAGAAGCGCACGCGGGTGCCCGAGACGTTCTTCGGGATCTTGTCGCCGATGCGCAGGCCGGACTTCTTCTTGAACTTGGCGGTGGGCCCATCGCCGTCGAAGATGCCGGGGACCCCGCGCCTGAAGCTGATCTCGTGGACCACCCCGTCACGGTCGACCTCGACGTCGACGCGCGCCGACAGGGCGTTGACCACGGAGGCGCCCACGCCGTGCAGGCCGCCGGAGGCGCCGTAGGAGCCGCCGCCGAACTTGCCGCCCGCGTGGAGCTTGGTGTAGACGAGCTCGACGCCGGCCAGGCCACTCTTGGGCTCGATGTCGACGGGGATGCCGCGGCCGTTGTCGCGCACCTCGATGGAGCCGTCGGCGTAGAGCTCGACCTCGATGCGGTCACAGTGGCCCGCCAGCGCCTCGTCGACGCCGTTGTCCACGATCTCCCAGAGGCAGTGCATGAGCCCGCGACTGTCGGTGGACCCGATGTACATGCCCGGGCGCTTGCGGACGGCCTCAAGACCCTCAAGCACCGACAGGTGACGAGCCGTGTAACCCGCCTCCACTAGCGTCACTCCAGCTCCCCTGTTCTAGTCATCGAACACGTGTGCGTAGCCTACCGTTCTTCCCGTACGCGCGCGTACAAGCTTGCCATGGTCGCTCGTTTGCCGTTACCAACCGGCTGATCGTCATTACTTCCGGACACATTCCGCTCTGGGCGTAGAGAGGGGGCGGTTGGGAACGTCCACGTCCGGTTAGATGTTGTTCCAAGTGACTGACGCCAGATCCTCGCTTCGGCGGGGGTGACCCGAAAGGCGATACGTGACTGGAGCTCTCGCCCCCGTTAAGCCGCTGACGGCCCTCGACCGCTGCGACCGCTGCGGTGCCCAGGCCTACATTCGCGCGACCCTGCCTGTGGGTGGGGAGCTGCTGTTCTGCGCCCACCACGGGCGTCAGCACATCGCAGCGTTGCGTGAAAAGGGCGCCGACATCCTGGACGAGTCGGCTCGGCTCAGCGAAACCCCTGCAACCGCCCCCAGCGATGAGCGCTGATCACAGCGTTCATCGTGTGAGATAACCACATATTGCGAAACGCATGACGGCGACTCCGGGTCCACCCGGAGTCGCCGTCGTGCTTTCACCTGCTCGCGGTGAGAGGCCGCCCCAGACTCCTACCGCACGGGCGGCGGCTCGGGCAGGACGAGCGACGAATGAACCGGATTCCCCTCAGCGGGCGGCATCTCACTGAGACTGCCCAGCCTCTCGTCGCGCAGCCTCAGCGCCTGGGCCGTGGTCGGCATGAGGGTGGCGCGCCCGTGCCCACCAGGTCCTGGTTCGCGGTGACGAAGCCACGGGCGTCGCGCTCGTACGCGGCGAAGCCCGGTAGGGGCGCATCTCCCACCTCCGCCGGCCGGTCCCTTGAGGGCGAAGGCTGAAGGGACGGTGGCCGCCGTGGCGACACACCGGGGGGTGCGGGTCAGAGGGGGGCGGCGCGGTAGTGGTAGCGGCCGGTCGCCGTGAAACCCTCGCTTCGGTAGAGGGACTGGGCGCCCGCGTTCTGAGCCGTCACCACCAGATACGCCTCGCCGCCGCCCGCATGGGCGACCAGTGCCCGCAGCACCGTCCTGGCCAGTCCCCTGCGCCGGGCCCCGGGCAGCGTGGCCATGCAGTAGACCCCGAGCGTGTCCCCCTGCGGGACGGCCCGGCCGACGGCCAATGCCCGGCCGCCCTCCTCGTACGCCGCGTACAGGGCCGGCACGCCGGTGCAGATCCGCTCGGCCACGGCGAGCCCGTCGGCGTAGCGGCCGTCCACGGCCCACCAGGTCTCCAGCCAGCCCGGCCAGGGCCGCTCCTCGACCCTGATCTCGGGGGCGGGCTCGCCCTTGGGCGTCCCCGACATGACGACCGTGGGATCGACCACCTCGTATCCCCGGCGTCCGAGCTCCTCGTCCAGCCCCGGCATGGTGCCGGGGCCCATGGAGAAGAAGCATCGCCGCCCCCGCTCCCGGTAGAAGTCCTCAGCCGCCGAGATCGCCCGGTCGAGGTCGGACGGCCGGTCGAGCGCCAGCACGGAATTGGCTCTCTTGGTGACCCCGCCGGCGTGTCGCAGCAGCCATCCGTCGTACGCCCGCACCTCGAAAGCGGGCCATGCCTCATGAACGAGCAGGTCGACATCCACCCGCGCAGCCTAGCGACCCGGGCCTGGGAAAGGGCCACTGGCCAGGGCCAATAGGGTAGAGGACTGTGCTGATCCTGTTGCCGCCGTCCGAAGGCAAGGCGTCGGAGGGTGACGGCCCACCCGTGGGCGAGCTGTCCTTCCCCTCCCTCGGCAAGTCCCGCAAGCGGGTGCTGACCGCGCTCGTCCGGGCCTCCAAACGCCGCGACGCCCTCGACGTGCTGGGCCTGACGCCGGGCCTCGCGGGTGAGCTGGCCAAGAACACCGCGCTGGCGACCGCGCCCACCCTGCCCGCCGCCGCCCTCTACACCGGCGTCCTGTACGACAACCTCGGCCTGGCGGCCCTGGACGCGGAGGCGCTCGCTCGGGCCGAGGAGTCCGTACTGATCTTCTCCGGGCTCTGGGGCGTGGTGCGGATCACCGACCGCATCCCGCCCTACCGCCTGTCCATGGGCGTCAACCTGCCGCCGGTCGGCGGTCTGGCGGCCTTCTGGCGTCCGGTGATCTCCAAGGAGCTCGACCGGCTGCCGGGGCTGGTGGTGGATCTCCGCTCGGCCACGTACGCGGGTGCCTGGCAGCCGGGGTCACGCTCGGTGACGGTACGCGTGTTCCGCGACGGCAAGGTCGTCAGCCACATGGCGAAGGCCACCCGCGGCGAGATCGCCCGCGCCCTGCTCCACCAGCCGACCCAGCCGGCCACGCCTGAGGAGCTGGTCAAGACCCTCGACTCCCTCGGCTACACCACCCAGCTCACCGCTCCCCCGAACTCCAAGCGCCCCTGGGTGCTGGACATTCACCTGTGAAAAGTTGGAACCCCAGGAACACCTGAGGTCACCGAAGAAGCCGAAACGCCCCGCCGGAACTCCGGCGGGGCGTTTCGCACAACGAGGTGAGCCCCAGCGAACCAGGGCCCTGATGCGGGTCAGTCCAGGTAGTCGCGCAGGACCTGGGACCGCGACGGGTGGCGCAGCTTCGACATGGTCTTGGACTCGATCTGGCGGATGCGCTCACGGGTGACCCCGTAAACCTTGCCGATCTCGTCCAGCGTCTTGGGCTGGCCGTCCGTGAGGCCGAAGCGCATGGACACGACGCCCGCCTCCCGCTCCGACAACGTGTCGAGAACGGAGTGCAGCTGCTCCTGCAGCAGCGTGAAGCTGACGGCGTCGGCCGGCACGATGGCCTCGGAGTCCTCGATGAGGTCACCGAACTCGCTGTCGCCCTCCTCGCCCAGCGGGGTGTGGAGGGAGATGGGCTCGCGGCCGTACTTCTGGACCTCGACGACCTTCTCGGGCGTCATGTCCAGCTCGCGGGCCAGCTCTTCCGGCGTGGGCTCGCGGCCGAGGTCCTGCAGCATCTGCCGCTGGACGCGGGCCAGCTTGTTGATCACTTCGACCATGTGGACCGGGATGCGGATGGTCCGCGCCTGGTCGGCCATGGCACGCGTGATCGCCTGCCGGATCCACCACGTGGCGTAGGTGGAGAACTTGTAGCCCTTGGTGTAGTCGAACTTCTCGACGGCCCTGATGAGGCCCAGGTTGCCTTCCTGGATCAGGTCGAGGAACAGCATGCCGCGCCCGGTGTAGCGCTTGGCCAGCGAGACCACGAGCCGGAGGTTGGCCTCCAGCAGGTGGTTCTTGGCGCGGCGGCCGTCTTCGGCGATCCACTCAAGCTCGGCCTTGACGTCGACGGGAAGCCCATCGGTCTCGGCACCGCCCAGCTGCTCCTCGGCGAACAGGCCGGCCTCGATGCGCTTGGCCAGCTCGACCTCCTGCTCGGCGTTGAGCAGGGGGACCTTGCCGATCTGCTTGAGGTAGTCCTTGACCGGGTCGGCGGTGGCGCCGGCGGCGGCCACCTGGGCGACCGGGGCGTCATCGTCGTCGTCGGAGAGGATGAGGACTTCTTCCTCGCTCTTCTCCACGGCGACCTCAGCGGGCTTCGGTTCGTCGTCGGACTCGGTGTCGTCGTCGGACTCGCCCTCGGAGTCGCCCTCGGCCACGATCTCGTCGTCGTCGACGTCGATGTCCTCGAGCTCGTCGAGCACTACGTCGCCGTCGAGCTCGATGTCCTCGTCGTCGTCGGCGTCGCGCGCGGCGTCGGGCCCCTTGGGCTTGGTCTCGGCAGGCCCAGCGTTCTTCGGCTCGGCCTTCTTGGCGGCGGCGGATGCCGCGGCCTTCTTCGCCGCCGGAGCGGCCTTCTTGGCAGGGGCCGCCTTCTTGGCGGCCGGCTCGGCTTCAGCGGTGCCCACGACCGCGGTCACGGTCTCGGGCTGCTGCTCTTTGGCGGCCGCCGCCGTCTTGGTCTTGACGGGGGCGGCGGTGCGGCGCTTTGCTGGACGAGACTTCTTCGGCGCAGCCGAATCCGCGGCGGTCACCACCACGGTCACGCCCTCTTTGCTGAGGTTCCGCAAGAACGCGGCGGCGTGCGACATGGGGATGTCCGCCTCCTCGAAGGCCTGACGGACATCCTCAGACTCGAGGAAACCCTGCGAGCGCCCACGCTCGAGCAGTCGCTGAATGACGGGCTCGTTCAGCTCTTGTGGCTTCGAGCGAGTCGAACTTGCAGGCGACACGAACACCTCTCGAACGAACGCGTGGCGACAATGGACCCAGATGCCCGCTGGGGGGCTGTTGCCTCTCTCGGAGATCGGTGAGGCCGTGCGGACCGCGACGGACCTGCACAGCATTGTGGCACGACCCCGCGATCCATACGGCCACCTCCCGGCGGTTGACCTCCACCCTAGGCCGACCAAGACAGTAGTGCGTACGTAAGCGGGGCACTGATACCCGAAAGCAACCGTTATGACTGTTTCATTCAGTCACTCTTCGTGGCTGGTGGGACGTGGATTGCGAGCGCGGTAACGTCATCATCCTGTTCATATCCAGACAACATCCGGTCAACCAGGAAGTCCAGCAACATGTGCGGACTACTCACCACCTCAGGCGGCGCTTCGGTCACAACACTGCAAAGCTCTGCGAGCCCGGCATCCAGTCCGCGCTTCCTGTTCTCGACGAGACCGTCGGAGTAGAGCACGGCGGTATGGCCGGGCGGCACCACGAACCTGAACTGCCTCCGGCTGGTCGGCCAGCCTAGCGGAGTGCCGGGCTCCGCGTCGCACAGGATCGCCGTGCCCTGCGGAGAGACCAGGACGGGTGGCGGGTGTCCCGCCATGGCCAGCGTGCCCTCTCCGGTGACGGGCTCGACCACCATGTACGCCAGCGTCGTGACCTGCTCCTCTTCCTCGGTCGCGTCGAAGACGCGGTCGAGACCGGTGAGCACGGCCGCGGGCGGCGGGTTGGTCAGCGCCAGCGCCCGCATGGCGTTGCGGATGCGGCCCATGCCGGCCGCGGCCTTGACGCCCTTGCCCATGACGTCGCCGACGACCGCCGCGACCCGCCCGTCCTGCAGCTCGAACGCGTCGTACCAGTCGCCGCCGACCTGGACGTGGCGGCTGCCCGAGCGGAAGCGCTGGGCCAGCACCAGGCCCTTGATCACCGGCAGGCGGTCAGGGAGCAGGCTGCGCTGCAGCGTCTCGGCGGTGCGGTGCTCGCGCTCGAACAGGGTGGCCCGCTCGACGGCGAGCGCGCACTGACCGGCCAGCGCCTCCAGGAAGACGCCGTCCTCCTGGGAGATCTTCTGTGGCCTGGTGAAGGAGAAGCGCAGGGCGCCGAGCGCGCGGCCGGCGGCCAGCAGCGGCAGGCCCACCCAGGCCCGCTCGTCGCCGCGGGCGATGAACTGGGCCAGCACCTCCTCGTCGCCACCGGCCTCGAGGAGCTGGGCCTTCAGCGACTCGGGTGACTCGGCGAAGACCGGGCGGCGGCTGTTGACCGCCATGGTCATCACGTTGGAGTGGGACAGCGGGATCTCGTCGCCGGTGGCCCCTGACGCCTCGAGGATGCCCTCGCCGTTGATCAGCTTGAGTGCGGCGCGGTCGGTGTCGAGCAGCGCGACGGCGGAGCGGTCGGCGGCGAGCGCGGTGCGGCCCACGTCGATGATGACCTGAACGACCTGCTCGACCGTCAGCGCCTCCGCCAGCATGGCCGTGGCGCCCTGGAGGCGCGCGGTGCGCAGGGCGGCGGCGCCGAGCTGGTCGGTCAGCCTGCCGCGCATCTCCTCGGCCTCGCGCTGCGGCGTGACGTCGGTGTTGGCGCCGACCCACTCCACCACCCTGCCGTGGCGGATGATCGGCACGGCCCGCACCTCGAAGTGGCGGTAGCCGCTCGCCCGGGTGCGCACCCGGTAGTTCCACTCGAACATGGTGCGGCCGCGCAGCGCCTCGCGCCACGCCTCCTCGGTCTGCTGCCGCTCCTCGGGGTGGACGACCTCCAGCCAGCCGTTGGCGAGGTATTCCTCCAGGCCCTGGCCGGTGATGGCGCGCCACTGCGGGGCGTCCTCGACCACGGCGCCGGTGGGCGAGGTGATCCAGACGAGCTGGGACTGCGCCTCGACCAGCGAGCGGTAGCGCTCCTCGCTGCGGCGCAGCGCCTCCTCGGTCTGGCGGCTCTCGGTGACGTCGAGCCCGACCAGGGCGATCGCGCGCAGCTCGCCGGCGTCGTCGTGGACCGGCGAGAAGGACAGCGACCAGTGGCGCGTGTCGCCCTCGGCGGAGCGCACGCGGACGCGGCCCTCGGTGACCGGCGCGTCACCCTCGATGACCGCCTGCACGGCGTGCGTGATGATCTGGCTGAGGTCGGCGGACAGCACCTCGACCGGCTGCCTGCCGATCATGCGGTCGGCGGGCACGTTGACGACGTCGCTGAAGACGTCGTTGACCCGCTGGATGCGGCTGTCGGCGTCGAAGAACGCGAAGGCGAACTCGGCCTCCGACAACATGCCCTTGAAGAGGGCGGAGTCTGAGATGTCCACATCCGACTCCCGGGGACGGGGAACGGAGGTCTCGGCGCTCATGGTCCGCACCTCCGTCGCGTGCCAGGGTCTCCCACGCGGCACATCTCCATAACTGTGTATCGGCGTAGCGCAGCTCCGGGCGACCGGATTCTGCAGTACATCATCGACGATGGGCATGTACGGACGGAAGCCCCCGCCGCGGCCCTGTCGCCTCTAGGGTCTACGCATCCTGTCAAAGTCGCTCCACATTGCGCAGCAAGATCAGGTTACAGCGCCAGATCGCCGGGGCGGATCCCGCCACGACCTCTGGGCCCCTACTGGCCCTTGGCCGCGCGCTTGGCCTCCTGTTTGGCCGCCCGCACGCGGGCCAGGCTGTCGGCGTCGACCACGTCGGCCACCGACCGGTACGACCCCTCCTCGCCGTAGAGTCCGGCTGCTTCACGCCAGCCTGATGGCTGGACCCCCGACTGCTTGCCCAGCAATGCCAAAAAGATCTGGGCCTTCTGCTTGCCGTATCCCGGCAGGGCCATGAGTCGTTTCACCAATTCTTGACCGTCGGCGGCGTCGGCCCAGATGTTCTCGGGCCGTCCGTCGTAGTGCTCGACGATATAGGCAGCCAGCTGCTGGATGCGGGCCGCCATGGATTTGGGGTAGCGATGCACGGCCGGCTTGTCCGCGAGCAGGGCGGTGAACGCCTCGGGGTCGTAGGAGGCGACCTCCTGCGCGGTCAGGTCGCGCCCGAGCCGCTCGGAGATCGTGTACGGCCCCGTGAACGCCCATTCCATGGGGATCTGCTGGTCGAGCAGCATGCCGACGAGCAGGGCGAACGGACTGCGGCCGAGGAGCTCATTCGCCTCGCTCCGCTGGGCGAGCTGGATGCGCATGAAGACAGCTTTGCATGAAAGCTCACCCGGTGAAGTGAACACAGGCCGCGCGGAGCCTTGACACGCGCCCGAGAAAAGGTGGAATGGGAGCGCAAGTCGCCCTGCAGACATTCCTGGGGGTTTGCCCCTACGGTTCAGAGGAATCTCACTCCTATGCTCGCTCTGGCCACACGGTTCCTGCGGGAGCCGGTCAGTCTCAGGCTGGCCGAAGAGTTCCTGACCGTGCCCGTGGACACGATCGACCGATGCGTGGCCGACGTGTGCGCGTGCGCGCAGCACCTGGGCATCTCGGCGACACCCGAGATCGTGGAACGCATCGCCCGGGAGCACCTGCTCGCGATCGTCAACTCCGCGCCGCCGCCGCGCGGCGTCCGCTGACCCCGGGACGCCGGCGCACGGCGTCCCACGACAGCGTGACGAGCGTGAAGTGTCCTGATCGGCGGGTCCGTCTCGTGTCCTTCTCGATCGCCGCCGCCGATAACATCGAGGTCACCGGGCCGTGTTCTCCGCACCGTCCGCGCCCGGAATACGAGAGAGTGAGGGTGTGCGCCGACACCGACGAGATCCCCGGGAGAGCACCCCTCCTGACGACGTGTTCAAGGAGATGGTGCAGGCGGCTCGTGAGTTGCTGGCCGTACGCACTCCCCTCGACGCGGAGCTGATGGTCTCCGACATGATCGGCGCCTGGTGGGGCAGGCGGGTCAGGGGCGGCGACGTCGAGCAGGTGCTCGGCGAGGGGCTGGTCGACTACGCCGCCAAGGCCGGCACCCCGGCCTCGCTCACGCTGCTCATCTGCCTGGCCTACCTCGGCACCGCCCGCCAGGGCGCCAAGGCGGAGGGCGCGGCGCTGGCGATGATGGAGTCGGGCGTGGCGCGTCCCGGCTGGGCCGACCGGGTCGGCGCGGTGAAACCGGCCGGCTGCTACGTCTCCCGCGACGCCTACGGCGACCAGGACACGGTGATCTGCACCTTCGCCTACCGCTGGAACGACAGCGAGCAGCCGATGGACCGCCACGCGCTGGTCCTGGTGGTCGACTACAACATGAGCGGCATGGCCCGCGACGCCTGGGTCTCCTCGCAGGTCGACAAACTGCTGGAGCAGGCCAGGGCCGAGGCGGCGGGCAACCCGCTGCTGCTGTTCGAGGAGATCGAGCCCGACCAGGCCAGGGCGCTGCTGGAGTCGGCGATGAAGGCCACCAGAGAGCCGAAGACGCCGCCGCCGGTGAGCGACAGCTACAGCGCTTACCACGCCTTCGCCAGGGCCAGGCTCAAGGCGCTGCCGCCGGGGCGCAAGCGTCCCGCGCCGCTGCACACCGAGGCCCCCTACAGCAGGGAGCGGCGGGCCATGCTGGCGGCGGAGTTCCTCGCCTCCGACGCGGCCGAGCACCTGTCCGACCCCTCGGCGGCCTCGCGCTGCGCCGACCACATCATCGACTACGGCTGCGACCAGGACTTCAACCGGCCGCTGCGGGTGAGCCCGACCAAGTGCGAGACGTTCCTGCTCGACTGGCTGCCGCGCAAAGTGATGCTGAGCGAGGCGGAGCAGGAGGCGATGCCGCACGTGCTGGCGGCGTGGGTGCGCTTCGCGGCGCGCCGCACGGGGCTGCCCGAGCAGGGGCTCAAGGCCACGCTCGACGCGGTGTGGGAGGCTATCGGGAAGTTCCCCGAGGCCTACCGCGACCCGACGACGTTCGGGCTCGACCGGCCGCTGCTCGAAAGACTCCTGCCCGACGGCGACCTGTCGGCACTGGCCAGGCGGGCCTTCGCCTTCCCCTATCTGCAGGGCACCCACAACGGCATCGACCTCGACCGGCTCGACCCGGCCGACGCCGCCGACCGCCGTACGTTACTCGAGATCGACCACGGCACCGTGATCGACCAGGAGCACCTGGCCTGGCACGAGGAGATCGCGAGCCGGCTGTGGGACGGCGACCCGCCGCAGCTGTGGGAGGCCGCGCAGCGGCTGCTCGACCTCGGCCACGACCGCCACGACGTGCTCCACGTGCTGATCGAGATCGTCGAGCGGATCGGCGGCCATCCCGACGAGCTGGCGGCGGCGCTCGACGACATCGCGGACATCCCCGACGAGTTCTAGAGTTCTCATCCATGGCGATGTACCGGCGACTTGCCCGCGGCCGCTACCTGGCGTCGGAGCACACACAAGGTCCTTGGGACCCTCGCACGCAGCACATGGGGCCGGTCGCCGCGCTGATCGCGCACGAGCTGGCCCAGACCGCGCCGCGCCCGGGGCTGGAGCCGTCCCGGCTGGTGGCCGACGTGTTCGCGCCGGTGCCGGTGGCCGAGCTCGAGGTCACGACCGACGTCGTACGCGACGGCAAGCGGGTGCAGTGCCTGTCGGCGAGCGTGTCGTCGGGCGGCCGCGAATACGTCAGGGCCACGGCCTGGCGCATCCGTACGGAGGAGATGCCCCCGGTGGGCGGCGCCGCCCCGCCCGCTCCCCCGCGCTCCGTCGAGCCCGACGGCTCCTGGCTGGCCACCGACTTCGGCTACGGGCGGGCGATGGAGTGGCGGTTCGTCGCGGGCGGCCCCGGTGAGACGGGCCCCGCGACGGCGTGGGGCAGGCTGCGCGTGCCGCTGGTCGAGGGCGAGGAGCCGGCGCCGTTCGAGCGGGTGGCGGTGCTCGCCGACAGCGGCAACGGCATCAGCGCCGCCCTGAGCTTCGGCACGCACGTGTTCGTGAACGTCGATCTGACGATCTCGCTGTTCCGCGCGCCGGCGGGCGAATGGGTCTGCATGGACGCGGAGACCGTCGTCGGACCGTCCGGCCGCGGCCTGACCCGGAGCACCCTGTACGACGAGAGCGGTGAGGTCGGCGCGGCCACGCAGACGTTGTTCGTCGCGCCGAGGTAGCCGTACCCGCCATGATGGGTGCCATGGTGATCGACCTGAACGCTGACCTGGGCGAGGGTTTCGGCATCTGGCGGCTCGGCGACGACCTCGCGCTGCTCGACGTCGTCACGAGCGCCAACGTGGCCTGCGGCTTCCACGCGGGCGACCCGGTGACGATCAGGCGCACGTGCGCGGCGGCCGTGGACCGCGGGGTGTCGATCGGGGCGCAGGTGTCCTATCGCGACCTGGCCCACTTCGGGCGCAGGGAGATGGAGGTCGAGCCGGAGGAGCTGTGCGCCGAGGTGCTCTACCAGCTCGCCGCCGTCGACGGCATCGCGAGGGCGATGGGCGGGCGGGTCTCCTACGTCAAGCCGCACGGCGCGCTCTACAACCGGATCTGCCGCGACGAGGAGCAGGCCATGGCGGTGATCGAGGCGGTCGCCGACTACGACCCCGCGCTGCCGGTGCTGACCCTGCCGGGCTCGGTGGTGCACCGGGTGGCGGCGGCCGAGGGGGTGCCGACGGTGAGCGAGGCGTTCGCCGACCGGGCGTACACGCCGGCGGGCATGCTGGTGCCGCGCCGCGAGCCGGGGTCGGTCATCCACGACCCCGAGGCGGTGGCCGCCCGCGCCCGCCAGATGGCCGTGGAAGGCTCTGTGACGGCCGCTGACGGCAGTTCCGTGCCTCTTTCCGCGCGTTCCATCTGCGTCCACGGCGACACGCCTGACGCGGTCAGGCTGGCGCAGGGGGTGCGCGACGCGCTGCTGGCGGCCGGAGTGGTCCTGCAGGCGTTCGCGTGATCCGCACGGCCGGGGAGCACGGGCTGCTCGTGGAGACGGGCTCGCTGGAGCTGTCGCACCGCGTCGACGCGGCGTTGCGCGCGGCGCGGCCGGCGGGCGTCGTGGAGATCGTGCCAGGGCCCGCGACGGTGCTGGTGGTGGCGCCTGGCGCGGATCAGGGGCGGTTGCGGACGCGGCTCGAGTCGGTCGTACGCGAGGAGAGCGGCAAGACGGCGGCGGACGAAGGCCGCGAACGTCCTGTCGTCACCATTCCCGTCGTCTACGACGGGGCCGACCTGGAGTCCGTGGCCGAGCTGGCCCGGCTCTCCGTGGCGGAGGTGATCGACCGGCACACCGGGCGTGAGCTGGTGGTGGGGTGGCTGGGGTTCGCCCCCGGCTTCGCCTACCTGACCGGGCTCGACCCGGTGCTGGAGATGCCCCGGCTGGACACGCCGCGCACGTCGGTGCCCGCGGGCTCCGTGGCCGTCGCCGGACCCTACTCGGCGGTCTATCCGACGGCGTCGCCGGGCGGCTGGCGGCTGCTCGGGCGGACGTCGGTGCGGGTGTGGGACGTTTCCGCCGATCCGCCGTCGCTGTTCAGGCCGGGCACGCGGGTGCGGTTCGAGGTCGCATGATCGAGGTCGTGGCGCCGGGTCCTTATGCGACCGTCCAGGATCTCGGGCGGCCGGGGTTCGCGCATCTGGGCGTGCCGTGCTCGGGCGCGGCCGACGCGCCCGCGCTGAAGCTGGCCAACCGGCTGGTCGGCAACGCCGAGTGGCTGGCGGGAGTCGAGCTGACGTTCGGCGGGGCGCGGCTGCGGTTCGCGGACGCGGCGTGGGTGGCGGTGACGGGGGCGCCGCTGGAGGTGCGGACGGCGGGCGCCTCCGGGGTGCGGCCCGGCATGGGGGCGCCGTTCTGGGTGCCCGCCGGAGCCGAGCTGAGCTTCGGGATGCCCGAGACAGGGCTGCGTACGTACGTGGCGGTGCGCGGCGGCATCGCGGTCGGGCCGGTGCTCGGCAGCAGGTCGACCGACTCGCTGTCCGGGCTCGGGCCCCCGCCGCTGCGGTCCGGCGACACGCTGCCGGTCGGCGCGGCCGACGGACTGATCACCGTGGACCAGGCGCCGCTGCCGGGGCCGCGGCCCGCCGTGCTGCGGGTGGTGCCGGGGCCGCGCGACGACTGGTTCGCGGGCGGGGCGCTGGAGGTGCTGTGCGGGCGGCCGTACGAGGTGAGCCAGGACAGCAACCGCGTCGGCGTGCGGCTGCACGGACCCGAGCTGGCGCGGGCCAGGGAGGGCGAGCTGCCGAGCGAGGGCATGGTGACCGGGGCGGTGCAGGTGCCGCCGAGCGGGCAGCCGATCGTCTTCCTCGCCGACCACCCGCCCACCGGCGGCTACCCGGTGATCGCGGTGGTGCTGGCCGCCGACCTGCCGGTCGCGGCCCAGCTGCGGCCAGGCGACCAGGTCCGCTTCACGCTCGCGCAGCAGCTCAGCGGTTGAGCGTGCCCGTGACGCAGGTCGTGACCGCGCCGCCGACCCAGATCCGGCCCTCGGCGTCGGTGGAGACGTGCACGCGGCCCCGCCTGCCGATCACGGTGCCCTGCGAGGCGACGTAGGGGGCGCTCGCCCGGCCGGTGCGCAGCAGCCACTGGGCGAGCGCGGCGTTCAGGCTCCCGGTCACGGGGTCCTCGACGGTGGCGCCGTTCTGCGGGAAGAACGCCCGCACCTCGAACGCGCACTCCGACCCCTCGGGGTGGGGACCCACGACGCCGATGTCCTCAGGCACCGTGCCGGGGCGCAGCGCCAGCACCTGCTCGGCGTCCGCCAGCAGCACCCCGATCCAGTGGGGGCCGTTGGCGGCCCACTCGGCGGCCACGATGTCGGCGCGCTCGATGCCGAGCGCGCCGGCGACCCGGCCGAGCAGCTCCTCGTCCACCGGTCCCGAGCGGATCAGCGGCGGCGCCTCGAAGGCCAGGCCGTCGCCGGTGACGCGCAGCGGCACGAGCCCGGCCTCGCACTCCTGCACCACCTCGCCCTCCTTGCGCGGCACGCCGCCCGCCTCCAGCCAGGCGTGGCAGGAGCCCAGCGTGGGATGCCCGGCGAAGGGCAGCTCGCGGTCGGGGGTGAAGATGCGCACCCGGTAGTCGGCCTCCCCGCTGGTGGGCGGCAGCAGGAAGGTGGTCTCCGACAGGTTCGTCCATCGGGCGAAGCGCTGCATCTCCTCCGTGCTCAGCCCGTCGGCGTCGATGACGACCGCGAGCGCGTTGCCGAGGTACGGAGTGGCGGCGAAGACGTCGACCTGTGTGAATCTGCGAGACATACCCCGGAGTCTCCCAGAGGGGTCTTTTCCGCCGTACGGGCGACCCCGCAGACTGGACGGCGTGGCGGACTTCGATGTGGTGGTCCTGGGCTCGGGACCGGGCGGGCAGAAGGCGGCGATCGCGGCCGCGAAACTCGGCAAGCGTGTGGCGGTGATCGAGAAACGGAACATGATCGGCGGCGTGTGCATCAACACGGGCACGATCCCGTCGAAGACGCTGCGCGAGGCCGTCCTCTATCTGACGGGGCTCAACCAGCGGGAGCTGTACGGCGCCAGCTACCGCGTCAAGGACGAGATCACGGTCACCGACCTCGGCATGCGCACCCAGCACGTGATCGGCCGGGAGATCCAGGTGATCCGCGCGCAGCTGGCCCGCAACCACGTGACGGTGCTCCAGGGCACCGGCCGCTTCCTCGACCCGTACACGATCGGCATCAGCGGCGAGGACCAGGACGAGAAGAAGGTCACCGCCGACAAGATCGTGATCGCGACCGGCACCTCGCCGGCCCGGCCGGCGAGCGTCGAGTTCGACGACAAGACCGTGATCGACTCCGACGCGATCCTGCGGCTCGACCGGGTGCCCGAGACGCTGGTCGTGGTGGGCGCCGGGGTGATCGGCATCGAGTACGCCTCCATGTTCGCCGCGCTCGGCACCAAGGTGACCGTGATCGAGCGGCGCGAGCGCATGCTGGAGTTCTGCGACCTGGAGATCGTCGAGGCGCTGAAGTACCACCTGCGCGACCTCGCGGTCACCTTCCGGTTCGGCGAGAACGTGGCGGCCGTCGAGCGCCGCCCGCGCGGCGCGCTGACCCTGCTGGAGAGCGGCAAGATCATCCCGGCCGACTGCGTCATGTACTCGGCCGGCCGCCAGGGCAAGACCGCCGAGCTGTGCCTGGAGGCCGCCGGGCTGTCGGCCGACGACCGCGGCCGGATCAAGGTGGACGAGAACTTCGCCACCGAGGTGCCCCACATCTACGCCGTCGGCGACGTGATCGGCTTCCCCGCGCTGGCCGCCACCTCGATGGAGCAGGGCAGGCTGGCCGCGCAGCACGCCTGCGGCGAGCCGTCGGGCGACCTGGCCGAGCTGCCGCCCATCGGCATCTACACCATCCCCGAGATCAGCTTCGTCGGCCGCTCGGAGGACGAGCTGACCCGCGACAAGGTGCCGTTCGAGGTGGGCATCTCGCGCTACCGGGAGCTGGCCAGGGGGCAGATCATCGGCGACTCGTACGGCATGCTCAAGCTGCTGGTGTCCTCCGAGGACCGGCGGCTGCTCGGCGTGCACGTGTTCGGCACGGGCGCCACCGAGCTGGTGCACATCGGGCAGACCGTCATGGGGTGCGGCGGCACGGTCGACTACCTGGTCAACGCGGTGTTCAACTATCCGACGCTGGCGGAGTCGTACAAGGTGGCGGCGCTGGACGCGATGAACAAGATGCGCACGGTCGCCCGGCTCACCGCTGACCTGTAGAGGCCCCCTCACCTGGCGAAGGCGACCTCCACCCTGCGGTTCTTGGCGCGGCCCTTGGGGTCGTCGCCGCTGTCCGGCAGGGCGTTGGGGGCCACCGGGTCGGCCTTGCCGTGCCCCTCGGCGGTGAACTCGGCTTCAGCGCCTCGGCCGTCTCGGCGAGTCGGCTCTTGGCCTTGCCGGTGAGCGTGGCCTTGCCGAAGGCGAACAGCACGTCGGCGGCCACGGTGATCGTCCGGCGCGTGCCGCTGGTCTCGTTCGTCACCGACTCGTCCAGGTTGGAGACGCGCTCGGCGATGTCGATCACCTTGCCGCCGAGGTCGAGGACCGGCGCGGTGGCGGGCGCCTCCCCCGCGAGCGGCGGACGTACGGGCTCCTCCTGCTGAGCCGGTCCGCCGGGCAGCAGGATCGCCGCGGCGACGCTGAGCGATCGGTACATCGGCCAGCGCCCCCACGGTCGGAATGTGCACGTCGACGGTTGACGTCCACGAGGTGGACGCCGTCCACGGCCGGATGCGGGTTGGGCACGGCGGCGAACGCGTTGTTCACCTGCCAGCCCAGCGGGGCGCCCTCCTCCAGCACGGTGGCGGTGAAGGTGAGGTTGACGAAGCGCTCGCGGCGGTCGGCGCGGTCGAAGGTGCGGTGGTCTGATGCGTCGGGGAGTCCAACGCCGCCCGCGCGGAAACCCCAGGGGTATTCGATCAGTCCGTGGAGGGGCGGCGGTTGCGCGGCGCGGGCTTCTTGCGGCCCGCCACCAGCGTGTCTCCCGGCGCGGTCGTGACCTCCTCGCCGTTGCCCGGCTCCTTGGCCGTGGTACGCGGCTTCGGGTGGGGCGCGGTGTCCTCGGACGAGGAGGGGGCCTCCTCCGTCTTCTGAGCCGGAGCCGGAGCCGGTTCCGCGGGTTTCTCCTCGGGCTCCTTGAGCGCGGCGATCACGCGGTCGGCCTCGGTGTCGGCGGCGAACTCGTCGGCCGCCTGCGACTCCCTGCGCCTGATGACGACCATGTGATCGACCGACACGCGGCCCGCGCCGACGACGGCGAGCAGCAGGCTGGCCGCGCCGAGGAGGATGAGCTCGTTCAGGCTGATGGGGTTGAGCGGGGGCGCGACCAGGAAGACGGCCAGCGCCTCGGCGAAGAGGATCAGCCCCGTGATGGAGACCGCGAGCCCGGCGATGAGCAGCGCGCCGCCGATGAGCTCGGCGAGCATGGTGACCGTGGCCCAGGCGCCAGGGGCGGGGGCGCCCTGCTCCAGGAACTTCGCCCCGGTGATCTTCAGGCCGTCTTCGAGCTTGGCCCAGCCGTTGGCGAAGAAGATCCCGCCCACGCCTAACCGGGCGACCAGCGCGGCAAGATCACGTAGGGACTGTTTCACGGTAGTTGTCTGCCCTAATCGGGACATGGCACACCTCAATCACGGCTGAGCAGCATGGCCACCACGACGGCGGTCAGGCCGAGCAGGACGACGCTCACGACCACGGTCGTGTGCAGGGCGTTGACGAAGGCCCACCGGGCGGCGTCGAGCAGCGCGCCGCCGGTCTGGCCGCCGAGCTGGTTCGCGACGTGGGCGGCCGAGGCGAGCGACTGGCGGGCCTCGTCCATGCCGCCCGCCGGCACACCGGGGACGGACGGGAGCCCGGGGGCGTAGACGATGGCGGTGATCGTGCCGAGCACCGCCACGCCGAGTCCGGCGCCCAGCTCGTACGCGGTCTCCTCGATCGCCGCCGCGCCACCCGCCTGCGACTCGGGGGCGGCGGCCATGATCGTGTCGGACGCGGCGAGCAGCGCCACCTGCACGCCGAAGCCGATGCCCACGAAGCAGCACGCGAGCATCACGGGATGCCCCTCGACGCCCCAGGTCAGCGTGGGGGTCAGGGAGAACGCGACGAGGCCGAGCCCGCCGCTCATCGTGGCCCGCATGCCGATCCTGGGCAGGATGTGGGCGGCGGCGAGACCGCCCGCGATGGCCGAGGCGACCAGGGGCAGCATGCGCAGCGCCGCGCGCACCGGGCTGTCGCCGAGCACGAGCTGCAGGTATTGGGCGAGCATGAGCTGCAGCCCGACCAGCGCGAACACGCCGAGCAGCACGCCGGTGACGCCGGTGGTGAACGACCGCCGCCGGAACAGGCCGACCTCCAGGAACGGCTCGCGCAGCCGCGTCTGGCGGCGGACGAACGCCACGAGCAGCCCCACCCCGGAGAAGAACACCAGCACCGAGGCCCACAGCGGCATGAGGCTGCCGGAGCCGGCCTCCTTCAGGCCGAAGGCCAGCGCCAGGATGCCGAGCACCGACAGGATCGCGCTGGCGACGTCCCATGGCCGGTCGGGGCGCTCGCGCGACTCGGGCAGCAGGCGTACGGCGGCGGGCAGCAGCACCAGCAGGATCGGCACGTTGATGAGGAAGACCGCGCCCCACCAGAGGCCGACGAGCACGCCGCCGATGAGCGGCCCGACGGCGGCGCCTGCGGCGGCGACCGCGCTCCAGACGCCGAGCGCGATGGCCCGCTCGCGCCGGTCGGTGAAGACCTGGCGGATCAGCGACAGCGTGGCCGGCATGATCATCGCGCCGCCCACGCCGAGCAGCGCCCTGGCGAGGATGAGGGTCAGCGGCGTCGGGGCGAACGCGGCCCCGGCCGAGGCCACCCCGAACAGCACGAAACCGCACAGCACCAGCCGCTTGCGGCCGTATTTGTCCCCCAGCGTGCCGAACATGATCAGCAGCGGCGCGACGACCAGCGAGTAGATGTCGATGATCCACAGGAGCTGCACCGCGGAGGGTTCGAGCGCGGCCGTGAGCGCGGGCACCGCGATGTGCAGAACGGTCGCGTCGACCGTGATGAGCAGCAGGCTCAGACAGAGCAGCACCAGGATGGACCAGCGGCGGTCACGAGGATCCCGGTCGGCGACGCGGACGAGGGGTGCGGCCTGTGTGACGGTCATGGGCCTCCTTGCAGGCCGATCCGAATCACAGGGCCCGCACGTGCTGGTAATCGACCGGGGGCGGAAGCGCGGTGGGGTGTCCTGGCTCCGGCGCTCCGGCTTGCGTGGCAGCTTAGGCCATGTCAGGCACTTGTCATAGCGGTATCGGACGATCCACGGCCGCCCCCGACCTCTCTAGAGAGATACAGCCATATGTCGGCATCTATCCATCGCTCGGATCGGAGCCGATCATGGTACGTGTGGGGACCGAAGGACGTGACACAACCACCCATCCCTCCGACCGGTCCTCCCGCGAATGGTGCGAAGAGGCCGTGACCAGGCTGAACGCCGGCCGCCCCGAGTCAGCGCTCGAAGCCGCCAAGAACGCCGCCGACCGCGAGCCGGGCGCCGAGTGGCCCTACCGGCTCATCAGCCTCGCCCACGAGCGGCTCGGCCGCGACGCCGACGCCCTGCCCGCCGCCGAGCGGGCCGTGGAACTCTCGCGCGGCTCGTGGCCCGCCCGGCTGCGCCTGGCCGCCGTGCTGCGCCGGGTTCCCGGCCGCTGGCAGGAGGCCGTGGAGCACGCGATCCTGGCCGGGAAGTTCGCGCCCGAGCAGCCGGGGCCCGCGGTCATGCTGGGCGACCTGGCGCTGCTGCGCGGCGAGCACGTACGCGCGGCGCGCTCGTACCGGGCGGCGCTCGCGCTCGACCCCGAAGACCCGCAGGCCCGCGTCAACCTGGGCCTGGCCCTGCTGCGGTGGGATCCGCCGCGCGCCCATCACGACCCGGCCTGGCCTGTCGGGCCGCGCGAGACAGGGCGGGCCAGGCGGGCGCTGGAGGTCTGGTCGCGCCAGGTCAGGCTGCTGCTCGCGGTGGCCACGCTGGCCGTCGCGGCGTGCGCGCTGCTGCTGGACTGGGGCGCGCAGGCGCGGCTCGGCGGGTTCGCGGTGCTGGTGCTGCTGGTGCCGCTCACCGTCCGGCAGGCGCGGCGGGTGGCGGTCTGGTCGTACGCGAAGGCGATGCTGCGCCGGGACCCCTGGCTCGGGGGGTCGGTGGTGTCGGCGGCCCTGGCGGTGCCGGCGTTCGCGGCCTGGCTGCTGCTGGGCGCCGTACCGGCTCTGCCGCGCGCCTTCGACCCGGTGTGGGCGGGGCTGGCCGGTTACGTGGTGCTGAGCTGGCCGGCGCTGGCGGGCGTACGAGCGCTGGCGGAGACGTGGCGGGGGCGTCCGCTGCCCGCGCTGGCCGGGACGCTGCCCGCGCGGGCGGCCGAGCGGGCGGCCAGGCGGAACACCGGCGTGCTGCTGTGGATCGTGCTCGGCAGGACGTGGTCGGTGCTGGTGACGCTGGTGGCCGGGGCGCTGGTGGTGGAGCCGCGGGCGGTGGTGGCCGCCGTCGCGGTGCCGTACCCGCTGGTGCGGGGGTATCTGCGGGCGCGAGGGCAGGGTGACAGGGCGCTGGCCGTCGCGTCGGCGCTGGTGGTGCTGGGCGCGGTGGCGTGCGCGGCGGGCGGGCTGCTGGGGCAGGCGTGGGCGTGGCGCGCCGGGCTGGGGGCGCTGCTCGCGGCGGCGGCGGTGTTCGCGGGACGCGCGCTGCTCGCCTGGTGGCGCGGCGGTCCCGGGCCGTGGCGCTCCTCGATGCTCATGTGCGATCTGCCGATGGGCGCGGAGCCTTCCGTCCCGCTCGACTCCGACGTCCGCCAGACCTTCTCCTACGCCCGCAGCATCGTCCTGTCGTACGGCGACGCGCTCGGGCCCCGCGTCGCCGGCGCGGTGGCGACCGTCACCTCGGCCGGCGAGCTGCGGCTGATCGCCGAGACCGAGGCGTGGCAGGCCATCGAGGACGACCCGCGCGTGGCGGTGTTCGCCGCGGACCCGTTGCAGCGGCGGTTCTGGGTGGAGGTGCGCGGCGTGGCGCAGGCCGACTCCGACGTGTTGTGGGTGACGCCCAAGCAGGTGCTCGTCGGCGAGTTCCCCGGGCGGCACCAGCGCCGCTGAGTAGAATGTTGTTCTATGCGGATTCTGCGCACCCCTGAAGAGCGCTTCGCCGGACTGCCCGACTTCCCCTACGAGCCGCGCTACGCCGAGGTCGGCGACGGGCTGCGGATGGCGTACGTCGAGGCGGGCCCCGCCGACGGCGAGCCCGTCGTCCTGCTGCACGGCGAGCCGAGCTGGTCCTTCCTCTACCGGCACGTCATTCCCGAGCTGACCGCGGCGGGGCTGCGCGCCATCGCGCCCGACCTGATCGGGTTCGGCCGCTCCGACAAGCCCGCCGAGCAGACCGGCCACAGCTATGCCAGGCACGTCGAGTGGACCAGGGCCCTGCTGTTCGACGCGCTCGGCCTGACCGGCGTGACGATCGCCGGCCAGGACTGGGGCGGCCTCATCGGGCTGCGCATCGCCGCCGAGCACCCCGGCCGGGTGGCGCGGATCGTCGCGGCCAACACGGGCTTGCCGACGGGTGACATTCCCATGCCCGAGGTGTGGCACCGGTTCAGGGACGCGGTCCGCAAGGCGCCGGTGCTGGACATCGCCCGGCTGATCCAGGCGGGCTGCACGACCAAGCTGGCGCCCGAGGTGCGGGCGGCCTACGACGCGCCGTTTCCCGACGAGTCCTACAAGGCGGGGCCGCGCGCCATGCCCGGTCTCGTGCCCAACACGCCCGACGACCCCGCGGCGCCCGCCAACCGCGCTGCCTGGGAGATCCTCACCACGCTCGACCGGCCGGTGCTGGTGGCCTTCTCCGACAGTGACCCGATCACCGGCGGCATGGCGCCCGTGCTCAAGAGGTCGCTGCGCGGCGCCGCGGGCCTGCGGCATCCCGAGATCAAAGAGGCGGGGCACTTCCTGCAAGAGGACGCGGGCGCCGAGCTCGGCCGCCGGATAGCCCTTTTCGTGACCTCCACCTAGCGTGTCAGGACCGCCCAACTGTCGGCCTGGTGCGGTATAACCGGGGGCGGACCGGGGAGGCGTGATGCGTGAGTCCGGCAGGACCCAGACCGCGGGGAAGGCCGCGGCGCGGGATCTGTTCGAAAAGGTTCGGCTGCGTTATTTCCAGATTCCCCCGGCCGTGCGCCGGGTCCTCTACGCGGTCGTGCTCGTGGCCGCCATGGGCGTCGGCGCGGCACTTGGTTGGCAGCTTATGGATGCCTTCCCCGTGGTGGTGCTGCTGCTCGCCTTCGTGGCGCTGACCATGCGCTTCCCCAGGGCCGCCGCGACCGCACTGGTCGTCGCGGGCTGGGTCGCGCTGGCGTTGGTGGTCTTCACAACGCTGTTCCCCACCGGCGCCTTCACCGTGCACCTCATGGTCGCGCTCTCCCTGCCGGTCGCCGGGGCCGCCCACCTGATCCGCTGGGTGACGCCGTGGCTGACCACGCTGACGGCGCTCGCCCCCGCGGGGGTGCTCGCCGCCGCGATCTCACCCGTGTCCGACGGCGCCGCGGTCTGGGTCGCGTACGCCGCCGCCGCGGCCGTGCTGGTGCAGCGGTTCCTGGTGGCCCGCCGGGTCAAGGCCGAGGCCGCCGCCGCGGAGGAGCAGCAGGTCCGCGTACGGGTGCGCGAGGGCCGGCCCGAATCGCCCCAGGACAAGCAGGGCGCGCCGCCGCAGATCTCCGTCGAGGAGGCGCTCGGCGAGCTGGAGAGCATGATCGGCCTGCAGCCGGTCAAAGAGCAGGTGCGCTCGATCGCCGCCTCCATCGAGGCCGGCCGCCTGCGCGCCGAGGCCGGCTACACCACCGGCCGCCCCACCAGGCACTTCGTCTTCGTCGGTCCGCCCGGCACCGGCAAGACCAGCGTCGCCCGCGCACTCGCCAAGATCTTCTACGCGTTCGGCCTGCTGGAGACCCCCTACGTCGTCGAGGCGCAGCGGGCCGACCTGGTGGGCGAGTTCCTTGGCGCGACCGCGATCAAGACCAACGAGCTGGTCGATCGGGCGCTCGGCGGCGTGCTGTTCATCGACGAGGCGTACGGGCTGGTCAACTCCTCCGACGGCCAGCCCGACCGGTTCGGCGCCGAGGCCGTGCAGACCCTGCTCAAGCGGGCCGAGGACGACCGCGACCGGCTGATCATCATCCTGGCCGGCTACGAGCAGGAGATGAGCGCGTTCCTGTCCAGCAACCCCGGGCTGGCCAGCAGGTTCGCCACCCGGGTGCGCTTCCCCGGCTACTCCCCCGCCGAGCTGGTCGAGGTCACCGAGCTGCTGCAGCGCCGCAGGGGCGACACGATGGCGCCCGAGACCCGGCGCGCGCTGCTCGGCCTCTACGAGGACGTCCACCGCCGCGGCCTGGTCGACGAGCTGGGCAACGCCCGCTTCGCGCGCAGCCTGGTCGAGGCCGCCGCGCAGGCCCGCGACGTGCGCGTGGTGGGCGCCGGCGGCACCCCGACCACGCAGGACCTCGTCACCACCACCACGCCCGACGTCACCAAGGCGTTCGACGAGCTGACCGCCCGCTTCCGCGGCTACGTCGCCACGCCCACGCTGGAGGAGGCGCTCGCCGACCTCGACAGGATGGCCGGGCTCGCCCCGGTCAAGCGGCAAGTGCACGCCATCGCCGCCCAGCTCCAGGTGGCCAGGATGCGCCAGGAGCGCGGCCTGCCCACGCCGCAGCAGATGCGCCACTTCGTCTTCACCGGCCCGCCCGGCACAGGCAAGACCACGGTGGCCCGCGTGCTCGGCCGCGTCTTCGCCGCGCTCGGCCTGCTGGCCAGGCCCGACGTCGTCGAGGCGCACCGCGCCGACCTGGTCGGCCAGCACCTCGGCTCGACCGCGATCAAGACCAACGAGCTGGTCGACCGGGCGCTCGGCGGCGTGCTGTTCATCGACGAGGCCTACAGCCTGGTCAACTCCGGCTACCAGGGCGGCGACGCGTTCGGCGCCGAGGCCGTTCAGGCCCTGCTCAAGCGGGCCGAGGACGACCGCGACCGGCTCGTCATCGTGCTGGCCGGCTACGAGCGCGAGATGGACGCCTTCCTCGCCACCAACCCCGGTCTGGCCAGCCGCTTCAACCAGCGCGTCGCCTTCCCCAGCTACTCACCCGCCGAGTTGTCGCAGATCGCGGTGCTGCTGGCCGAGAAGTCCGGCGACACCTTCGACGACGAGGCGCTGAGCAGGCTCGACGAGGTGTTCGCCTGGGTGTGCGAGGAGCGGCTGATCGACGGGCTCGGCAACGGCCGCTTCGCGCGTTCGCTGTTCGAGCGCGCGGCCATGCGCCGCGACGTGCGGCTGGCCGCGCACGCGGCGCGCGGCGGCTCGGCCAGCGCGGCCGACCTCACCACGATCACCAGTGAGGACGTCCGCACGGCGGTGGATGAGCTGGCCGGACGCTGAGAGCCGGGCGCTGACTTTCTTTGACGCATCAGGTGCGCCGCGCCCCTCACATCGTGTAGCTATATGACTACGATGGGCCACATTCGGTGGCGTGTCGTATCTGTGGCCGCGTAGGAGGGGGAGCGATGGCGGGGTTCCTGGCCCGCAGGCTGCTCAACTACGCCGTGCTCGTCGTCGTGGCCGCCAGTCTCGCCTACCTGCTGGCGGCCATGGCGCTCGACCCGCGCTCCAACTACGCCGACCGCACGCCCAAGCCGCCGCCCGGCGTCGTGGACGCCCAGCTCACGGCGCTCAACCTCAACGACAAGACGCCGCTGCTGCAGCGCTACGCGACGTGGGCGGGCGGGGTGCTGCACGGCGACTTCGGCAAGACGGTCGCGGGCTCGCCGGTCAACGAGGATCTCAAGCGCCGCATGGGCGTGACGTTCCGGCTGGTCATCCTGGGCCTGGTGTGCGGCAGCCTGCTCGGCGTGCTCACCGGCGCGCTGGCCGCGGTCCGCCAGTACGGCTGGTTCGACCGGCTGTCCACCGGCGTGTCGTTCCTGGTGCTGGCGATCCCCGTGGTCGTGCTGGCCAACATGCTGATCCTGGTGGCGTCGTGGGCCAACGAGGACCTGTTCGGCCGGCCGGTGCTGCTGGTCAGCGGCGAATACAGCGACGGCCTGACCACCGGCTTCTGGGGGCACGTGGTCGACCGGCTGCAACACCTGATCCTGCCGACGATCTCGCTGTCGGTCGGGCTGATCGCGGTGTTCAGCCGCTACCAGCGCAACATGATGCTCGACGTGCTCGACGCCGACTTCGTCCGCACCGCCAGGGCCAAGGGGCTGAGCAGGCGCAAGGCGCTGACCCGCCACGCGCTGCGCACGGCGATGATCCCGGTGGTGACCTATTTCGCGTTCACCTTCGGCGCGCTGCTGACCGGGGCCACGTTCACCGAGAAGATCTTCGGCTGGCACGGTCTGGGCGAGCAGCTGATCAACTCGATCTTCAGCAACGACGTCAACACCGTGGCCGCCATCTCGCTGCTGGCCGCCATCGCCGTGCTGTGCGCCTCACTGGCCGCCGACCTGCTGCACGCCGCGCTCGACCCGAGGGTGCGGGCCGGATGACGCTGTCGGAGGAGGAACTGGCGGAAGAGCTGTCCGACGGCACGCTGACCAGGGCGCCGTCCAGGACGCGGGTGGTCGCCGGCCGGTTCTTCCGCTCCGCGCAGGGGCGCATCGGGTTCGCGGTGCTGGCGCTGATGTTCCTGCTCGCCTTCGTGGGGCCGCTGTTCAGCCCGTGGACCTACACCGACAAGGACTTCACCGCGTTCCTGCAGCCGCCGTCGGCGCGTCACTGGTTCGGAACGCTCCAAACGGGCTCTGACGTCTTCGCCGTCACTCTGCGCGGCATGCAGAAGTCGCTGGTCGTGGGGCTGCTGGCGGCGCTGGTGTCCACGGCGCTGGCGGCGGTCGTGGGCGCGTTCGCCGGCTATTTCCTCGGCTGGACCGACCGGGCGCTGAGCTGGCTGACCGACCTGCTGCTCGTGCTGCCGGCGTTCCTCATCCTGGCGATCCTGTCGCCGCTGTTCGGCTCCGGCCAGTGGCCGCTGTTCGTGATCATGCTGGCGCTGTTCCTGTGGATGGTGACCTCGAAGATCGTGCGCGGGATGTCGATCTCGCTCAAGGAGCGCGAGTTCGTGCAGGCCGCCCGCTACATGGGCGTGCCGCCGGTGCGGATCATCTTCCGCCACATCATCCCCAACCTGTCCTCGCTGCTCATCGTGGACGCCACGCTCAACGTCAGCAGCGCCATCCTCACCGAGACCTCGCTGTCGTACTTCGGGTTCGGCATCCAGCCGCCCGACGTGTCGTTCGGCACGCTCATCGCCGACGGCTCCAAGACCGCGGTCTACGCGCCCTGGACGTTCTGGTTCGTGGCCGGGCTGCTGGTGGTCACGGTGCTGGCGGTCAACCTCGTCGGCGACGCGCTGCGCGACGCCTTCGACCCGTCCTCGTCCCGGGGGGCGCGATGAAACCGGTGCTGGAGGTCGGCGACCTCACCGTGTCGTTCGGCGGCGTGCCCGCCGTCCGCGGGGTCAGCTACGCCGTACGTCCTGGCGAGGTGCTCGGCATCGTCGGCGAGTCGGGCTCCGGCAAGTCGCTGACCTGCGCCGCGGTGATGGGCCTGCTGCCACCCCGCGCCCGGGTCACCGGCTCCGTACGCCTGCACGGCCGCGAGCTGATCGGCGCCCCCGACCGCGCGCTCAACGCCTTCCGCGGCAAGACCATGTCGATGGTCTTCCAGGACCCGCTGTCCGCGCTCACCCCGGTCTACCGGGTGGGCGACCAGATCGCCGAAGCCGTCCGCGTGCACCAGCGGGTCAGCAAGGAGACCGCGCTGGTCAAGGCCGTCGAGCTGCTCGACCTCGTCGGCATCCCGCACCCGTCGGAGCGGGCGCTGGCCTTCCCGCACGAGTTCTCCGGCGGCATGCGGCAGCGCGTGGTGATCGCGATGGCCATCGCCAACGACCCCGACGTGATCATCTGCGACGAGCCGACCACGGCGCTCGACGTCACCGTGCAGGCGCAGGTGCTGGAGGTGCTCAAGCGGGCGCAGGCCAAGACCGGCGCCGCGATCATCATGATCACCCACGACCTGGGGGTGGTGGCCGGGTTCGCCGACCGGGTGCTCGTCATGTACGCCGGCCGGCCCGTCGAGGTGGGCGGCGTGGACGACGTCTTCTACCGGACGCGGATGCCGTACACGGTGGGTCTGCTCGGCTCGATCCCGCGCGTCGACACCGGCGCCAGGCAGCCGCTGACGCCCATCGAGGGCAGCCCGCCCTCGCCCGCCGAGCTGCCGCCCGGCTGCCCGTTCGCGCCGCGCTGCCCGATGCGCATCGACGAGTGCGACGCCGCCGAGCCGCCGCTGTACGACGTCGGCGAGGGCCATCGGGCGGCCTGCATCCGCTGGCAGGAGGTGCATCCCAGGCCCCCCGGCAGGCACGCCGCTCCGGAGGAGGGCGTACGGCTGCGGGCGCGCGGCGAACGGCCGGTGCTGGAGGTGCGCCACCTCGTCAAGGACTACCCGCTGCTCAAGGGCGCGGTCTTCAAGCGCCGGGTGGGCACCGTGCACGCGGTGGCCGGCGTCAGCTTCGACATCCGGCAGGGCGAGACGTTCGGCCTGGTCGGCGAGTCGGGCAGCGGCAAGACCACCACGCTGACGCAGATCCTTGAGCTGGCCGCGCCCCAGGAGGGCTCCGTCGTCGTGCTCGGCCACGACACCGCGCACCTCACCAGGGCCGAGCGCACCGAGATCCGCCGCGACATGCAGGTCGTCTTCCAGGACCCGCTGGCCTCGCTCGACCCCCGCATGACCGTGCACGACATCCTGGCCGAGCCGCTGCGCACGCACGGCAGGCCCGAGCCGGCCCGCCGGGTCGGCGAGCTCCTTACACTCGTCGGCCTCGACCCTTCCCACGCCGCCCGCTACCCGCAGGACTTCTCCGGGGGCCAGCGCCAGCGCATCGGCATCGCCAGGGCGCTCGCGCTGGAGCCCCGGCTGCTGGTGCTGGACGAACCGGTCTCGGCGCTCGACGTGTCGATCCAGGCCGGGGTGATCAATCTGCTCGACTCGCTGCGCACCAGGCTCGGATTGTCCTACCTGTTCGTGGCGCACGACCTCGCCGTCGTGCGGCACATCGCCGACCGGGTGGCGGTGATGTACCTCGGCAGGATCGCCGAGATCGGGCGGGTGGAGGCGGTCTATGGCACGCCGATGCATCCGTACACGCAGGCGCTGCTGTCGGCGATCCCGCTGCCCGACCCCGTACGCGAGCGCTCCCGCGAGCGCATCCTGCTCGAAGGCGACCTGCCGAGCCCCGCCCGTCCCCCCTCCGGCTGCCGCTTCCGCACCCGATGCCCCAAGTTCCGCGCCGAACTGACCGACGCGGAGCGCCGGCTCTGCGTCGACGCCGAGCCCGAGGTGCGCATGCTGGGCGTCGAGGACCAAGGGGCGGCCTGCCACTACGCAGACAGACGCGAAGTCGTCTAGACCTCGCTCGATCCGGGAGGGAATCGCCGATGAAACGATCACATCGTGTCGTGTCAGCACTGCTGGCGGGCACGCTGCTGCTGCCGGCCGGTTGCGGCAAGGAGCAGGGCAGCGGCACCGGGGCCACCGACAGCGCCGGTGACGAGCGGACGATCAAGGCGTTCGACATCAACCCGCAGCCGCGCGAGAAGGTCAAGGACGGCGGGACGCTGCGCTGGGGCATCAACGAGTTCCCGACCCAGTGGAACAGGAACCACGTCGACGGCAATCTCGCGATGGCCGCGGTGATCAGCAACGCGCTGCTGCCCTCGCCGTTCAGGTCCGACGAGAAGGCGGAGATCTCGCCAGAGACCGACTACGTGCTCGACGCGCAGGTGACGAGCACGAAGCCCAAGCAGGTGGTGACGTACCGGCTGAACCCGAAGGCGAAGTGGTCCGACGGCAAGCCGATCACGTGGGCCGACTACCGGGCGCAGTGGCAGGCGCTGAACGGCCGCGATCCCGACTACCGCATCGTCTCCTCCACCGGCTACCAGGACATCGAGAAGGTCGCGCGGGGCAAGGACGACCATGAGGTGGTGGTGACGTTCGCGCGGCCGTTCGGCGACTGGCAGGCGCTGTTCGGGCCGCTGCTGCCGGCCGCGACCAACCGCGACGCGGAGTCGTTCAACACCGCCTGGCTTAACAAGATCCCGGTGACGGCGGGGCCGTTCAAGTTCGGCGGGTTCGACCAGACGGCCAAGACGATCACCCTGGTACGCGACGACGCATGGTGGGGCGAGCGGTCCAAGCTCGACCGCATCATCTTCCGCGCCTCCGAGCAGGACTCCCTGATCAGCGCGTTCGGCAACGGTGAGCTCGACATCATCGACATCGGCCCGTCCGCGCCCGACTACGCGCGGGCCAGGTCCACCACCGGTGCCGAGGTGCGCCAGGCCGCCGGTCCCGACTTCCGGCACTTCACCTTCAACGGCTCCGGCCCGCTGCTCACCGACGTCAGGGTCCGCCAGGCCATCCAGCTCGGCATCAACAGGGAGGCCATCGCGCAGTCCGACCTGCAGGGCCTCGACTGGCCGGTCACCCCGCTGAACAACCACTTCTTCATGAACACCCAGGAGGGCTACCAGGACAACGCGGGCGCGCTCGGCGCCTACAACCCCGACAAGGCCAAGCAGCTGCTCGACGCCGCCGGCTGGAAGCTCAACGGCCAGGTCAGGCAGAAGCAGGGCAGGACGCTCGACCTGCGGTTCGTGGTGCCGTCGGGGGTGCAGATCAGTAAGGCCGAGGGTGAGCTGGCGCAGAGCATGCTCGCCCAGATCGGCGTAAAGCTCTCCATCAAGGCGGTGCCGAGCGACGACTTCTTCACCAAGTACGTCATCCCCGGCAACTTCGACATCACCCCGTTCGCGTACATCGGCACGCCGTTCCCGGTCTCCAGCAGCTACGGCATCTACGCCAACGCGACGAACGGCCAGAACTGGAACGCCAACTTCGGCCGTACCGGGTCGCCCGAGATCGACCAGGCCATGAGCAGGGCCGCGCAGACGCTCGATCCGGCTCGGGCGCGGGCGGCGACGAACGAGGCCGACAAGCTGCTCTGGCCGCTGGTGAACGTGCTGCCGCTCTACCAGCGCCCGCAGCTCGTGGCCGTGCGCGCGTCGCTGGCCAACGTGGGGGCGCGCGGCTTCTTCGACCTCCAGTACGAGGACATCGGCTTCACCGGCTGAGCCCGCGAGGTCCTCGCCGCCGCGCCGCTCCTGGCGCGGCGGCTTCCTTTCGCGCGGTCAGGTAGCGCTGCCGGCCATCACCCGGTCGACGATGCCCTGGCTGCCCTCCTGGCGGGCGCAGTGCGCGCAGCAGTACCAGTGCTCGCCGGACTGCACGCCGTGCCCGATGACCTTGGTGCCGCAGTGCTCGCAGATGGGCGCCATGGCCTCGATCGCGCACTGGAAGCAGTCGAAGGTGTGCGTCGCTCCTTGCGCGCGCACCTCGAAGGCCATGTCATAGTCGTTTCCGCAGGTCTCGCAGACGGCCATGGTGATCCCCTCGTCAGTCGATCCGCTCGTGGGATACCCCGTTCCGTGGTCCCTTTTCCCCAAGAGACCGCCATATTCCGCCTTTTCGTCACGCTTCCCGACATGACGGGTTTCGCTTGATATTTCGGTCAGAGCACAGTAAAGATCATCCTTGCTCATGCACACCTCGCAGAAGGGCTCCACGTGCTCACCCGAACGTTCATCGCGGCCGCGCTGGCCGCCGCAGGGCTCGCCGCCGTACCCTCCACCGCGTATGCGGCAACCGCCGCGTACACCCCCGAGCGCGTCTGCGGTAAGGGCTTCCACCGCGTCAAGGACGGCCACCGGGCGATGAAGACCAAGCGCGGCGCCGTCTTCGGCCACGTCTACCTGATGTACAGCAAGCGCAGCGGCAAGAACTGCGTGGCCGCCATCAAGACCGCCTTCACCGGCGCCCGTACGACCACCGGCGCCTACCTCGAGGTGAAGGGCGGCGGCCGCAGCGAGGACGAGCAGCGCTACCGCTACTACGCCGAGACCGGCCACATCCAGGGGGCCTGGAAGTGCGTGCGGTACGCGGGCTGGACGCGCGACCCGGACAACCGCGTCACGGCGTTCGGCGGCCGCAAGTCGTGGGGCAACTGCAAGGGCTGATGAGGCGGCCGATGAGGTGACCGGTGCGGGGTAGGGTCCGAAAGAGGAGGCCAGGGCGACACATCCGGCCCCGGCCCTGAGACGAATCATCACTCGCCGAGACCATCGCCCTGCCGTCTTCGTAGAAATGCGTTGAGCGGGCGGGCGGCCCCGATTAGGTTGGCGCGCATGGCGGAGGTCAACCGGCCGTCATGACGTCGCCGGCGACACGCGGCGCAGCGTCGTGAAAGGAGAAAGACGCGCTTCCGAAGGGGGAAACACCATGAAACGCGTCAGAGTCACGAAGTCGGCCAAACGGCGCCCCCGGCCGGCGCTGGAGCTCGACCTGCGGTCACCGGCAGGTCGCCGGCTTCCCTACTGACTTGCTCCTTACACCGAACTTACGGGGGTATCTGTAGATAACATAGGTAACAGGAATATCACGGGGGGCTCACGATGAAGAGGCTTGCGGTGGTGCCGCCAGCTGTTGCCAGGCACAAGATCCGCGACATCCGGGCGGCCGGCCGCCGCCGCAAGCCGCCCGCCGACGCCAAGGTCGTCGACCTGCGCGCCTACACCGGCAGAAACGTCATCCGGTTTCCCGGCGGGCCCACTCCCGCCGCCTGAACCTGCAGGTCCGGGCCGCTCCTTCAGCCCGGACCTGATCACGCTCAGCCGTACAGCCGCTGCTTGTACGACTCCCCGTAATAGCGCTCGAGCTCTTCGAGCGACTCGGTCACGGTCTGCACCTCTTTGATGATCTTCGCGTTGGACGGCAGGACGTCGGGGTTCCAGGTCTCCGGCTTCCACAGCTCCGAGCGCAGGAACGCCTTGGCGCAGTGGTGGAAGATCTGCTCGATCTCGACCACGAGCGCGAGGCGCGGGCGGTGGCCCTTGACGATCATCTCGTCGAAGAACGGGGCCTCGCGGACGAGCCGGGCGCGTCCGTTGATGCGCAGGGTCTCGTTCCGCCCGGGGATCAGAAAGATCAACCCCACATGCGGGTTTTTCAGGACATTTCGGAATCCGTCCGCTCTGCGATTGCCGGGACGCTCCGGGATCGCGATCGTCGTGTCGTCGATGACGTGCACGAACCCGGCCGGGTCGCCCTTGGGTGAGACGTCGCAGGCGCCCGTGTCGTCGGACGTCGCGATCAGGCAGAAGGGCGAGGCCGCCAGCCATTCGCGGTCGCGGGGGTGCAGGCGGGGCCGGTCCTTGGTGGCGGCCCGCGGCATGACCTCCCCCAGCAGCTCGCGCAGCTCAGCCTCCGACTCGATCTCCGTCCACGTCATGTGATCTCCCTTCGGGGGTTTCCACCATCTTGTCAGAGATGGGGGCGAGCATCCGGTGTGGTGTCCGGAGGGCGAGACTGACCGGATCATCCCGTACGACTCCGTCGCGCAGGCCGGGGCCCGGGCGGAGCTCCACCTCCTCAGGCGCGACGTTCCTGCCGCAGGACGCGCAGAAGGAGACCTGGTCGAGGCGGGTGCCGCAGGTCACGTGGTGGAACAGCCGGCGCGGGCCGCGCTCGGCCAGGTGCCGCTCGCCCCAGGCGGCCAGAGCCAGCACGGGCACCCACAGCTCGCGACCCCTGGGGGTCAGGACGTACTCGTCGCGCGGCGGCGAGTCCTGGTAGCGGCGGCGTTCGAGGATGCCCGCGGCGACCAGCGCGGCCAGCCGCTGCGACAGCACCGCCCTGGGGATGTCGAGGTGGGCCTGGAAGTCGCCGAAGCGCCGCACGCCGTAGAGGGCGTCGCGGACGATGAGCAGCGTCCACCGCTCGCCGATCACCTCGAGGGCACTGGCCAGCGAGCAGTTCTGGCCTTCGTAGGTCTTTCCGAGCGCCATGGCCCCCATGTTAGTTCATTCACCGAACCGTGCTAGCGTGCCCGACATGAGTTCAGTGACCGAACCGACAGCCCTCCTGCGGCGATGGACGCTGCCCGTGGCGTCGTCGGCGCCGTTCCTCGTCATGACGAACTTCTCGCTGCCGATGGCGACGCTGCCGCAGACCGCGCGGTCGCTGGGCGCCGGGCCGACAGGGCCGGTGTGGATCCTCGGCTCGATCGCGCTCGGGCTGTCGTCGCTGCTGCTGGTCGCGGGCGGGCTCGCCGACGACCACGGGCGCAGGCGGGTGCTCGTGACGGGTGGCTGGGTTCTCGCCGCCGCGAGCGTGCTGGCCGCCGTGAGCCCCAACGTGGCGGTGTTCGTGCTGGCCAGGCTCGTGCAGGGCGGGGCGAGCGCGGCGGTGCTGGCCGCCAGCCTGGGCATCGTGGGACACGCGTACCCGGCGGGGTCGGAGCGGGTGCGCGCGACCGGCCGCTACGGCGCCATGATCGGCCTCGGGACGACGGCCGGCCCGCTGCTGTCCGGTCTGATCGCGACGGCGACGAGCTGGCGGGCGGCCTACTGGCTGATGGCGGCCGGCGCGCTGGCCCTGACCGTGGTGTCGGCGCGGACGCTGGACGAGTCGCGGGCGGCGGCGCCACGCCGGTTCGACGTGCCCGGGGTGGTGCTGCTCACCCTCGGCGTGGCGGCGCTGGTCGCGGGCGTCATCGAGGGCCGGGCGGGCTGGTCGCGGCCGGTGGTGGAGTGGGCGTTCGCCGCGGCCGTGGTGCTGATCGCGGCCTTCGTCGCGGTCGAACGGCGCCGGCCTGAGCCACTGCTGGACCTGGAGCTGTTCAGGCGCCCGCTGTTCCTGGTCGCGACCGGCGGGGCGACCGTCGTGGGGGCGGCGGTGGTCGGGCTGCTCAGCTACCTGCCGACCGTGCTGCAGGAGGCGCACGGGCTGACCGCGCTGGACACGGCGCTGCTGTTCGCGGTCTGGTCGGGGCTGTCGTTCGTGACGTCGCTGCTGTCGCGGCACGTACGCCTGAGCGCCGCCGCCCGCCTGGCACTCGGCCTCGGGCTCAGCGCGGCCGGCTACACCGGGCTGCTGAGCCTGGCCGCCACGCTGTCGTTGCCGCTGGTCATCGCCGGACTGGCGGTGAGCGGCACCGGCTCGGGCCTGATCAACTCCTCCATCACCCACCTGGCGATCGAGAGCGTGCCCGCCCACCGCGTCAGCATGGGCTCGGGCGCCAACAACACCGCCAGGTACATCGGCTCGTCCCTGGGCGCGGCCGGGATCGCGGCCACGATCGGCGCCGCCGGCCTGTCGCAGGGGACCCTGATCTCCGTGGCCGCCGCCATCGTGCTGACCGGGCTCACCGCCGCGGCCGCGCTGCTCGTCAGGGCCTGACCCTCACCAGCGGCGCGAGCGCGCCATCGCCGCCAGGTACGCGTCACGCTCGGCCGCGAACCGCGCCGGGTCCATGGGCTTGCGCTCCGCCCGCACGTGCAGCATGGTCAGTTCGGTCGCCGCGTGCTGGTAGTCGCTCATGGCCCGGCCGAGCCCCACTCCCCTAGCCCACCTGCGGGCCGTCTTGCGCGTGGGCAGCGTGGTGAGCATGCGCAGGTCGGCGTCGCTGATCAGCCCCGTCTGCCGGTACGCGGGCAGGTAGTGGGCCATCCTGGCGATGAGGTGGCGGCGCTCGTTCACGGTCACCACGATGAGCGCGATGAGCGCCACCATGATCACCAGGTAGGCGCCGCCGAGCACGTTCAGCGAGCCCGTCGTGGCGGCGCCGTTCCACAGGCCGTGCAGGACGACCGCGCCCAGGTAGCCGAGCGGGATGGCGGCGTACCTGCCCGGAGTGCCGCGGGTGAGCGCGTACGCGATGCCGAGCCCGATCATCGAGGTGTAGATCGGGTGGCCGAGCGGGTCGATCAGGCCGCGCATCACGAAGAGCTGGACCGCGGCGCCGGGGCCGTCCTCGCCGAAGGCCAGCAGGTAGTAGCCGACGTTCTCGACGGTGGCGAAGCCGAGGCCGGTCATGGAGGCGTACACGATGCCGTCGGTCAGCCCGTCGATCTCGGCGCGCCTGCGCAGGAGCAGCAGCAGGGCCGAGCCCTTGAGCGCCTCCTCGATCACCGGCGCCAGCACGACGGAGCCGACGTCCTTGACGGTCGAGGCGGCATAGCCGGCCCTGCTGAACAGCTCCTGACCGGCGAGGGTCAGCGCGATGCCCGCCACGATCGCCACCCCCGCGCCCCAGGCGAAGGCGAAGGCGAGGTTGAGCTTCGGCTCGGGCTCGAGCCTGTCCAGCGAGAGCACGGCGGCCAGCAGCACGGGAAGGGGGGCGAGGCCCAGCAGCGCGGACAGGCCGAACCCGACGGGGCCGCCCGCGTACAGCATCAGGGCGAGGACGATCAGCGCGATAAGGCCGGAGGCGACGAGCCCGATCAGCAGGGCCTTGCTGGGCCGTTGGGCGAGCGGCGGTGCAGTCATGGTGGTGCCCTCTCTTCCCGTCTGCACGACCGGCTATGCGCCCCGGCCGTCACGCACGCTTAACGGTCGCTCGTTTCCCGGTAATAAGGATCCGCCACCACGGCCTCACCGTCTGTGTACGAATACACGTCGCGGCCCGAGATGAAAACCCTCAGCGCGCGGCTCATCACGTCGAGCGGGTCGCCGGACCAGATCACGACGTCGCCGTCGAGCCCCGGCCGCAGGGCGCCCACCCGGTCGTCGAGGCCCATGATGCGGGCCGGGTTGACGGTGATCGAGCGCAGCGCGGCGGTCCTGTCGAGGCCCTCCTTGACCGCCAGCGTGGCCTGGTGGACGAGGAAGTGGATCGGCACGACGGGGTGGTCGGTGGTGATCGCCACCTCGACGCCGGCCCGGTCGAGGATGCCGGGGTTGCGCAGCGAGCGCTCCCGCAGCTCCACCTTCGACCTGGAGGTGAACAGCGGACCGATGATAACCGGCACGTTGCGCTCGGCCAGGGTGTCGGCCAGCAGGTGGCCCTCGGTGCCGTGGTTGATCACCAGGCGGTAGCCGAACTCGTCGGCCAGCCGGAGCGCGGTGGCGATGTCGTCGGCGCGGTGGGTGTGCTGGCACCAGGGCAGCTCGCCGTCGAGCACGCGTACGAGGGTCTCCATCGTGCCGTCGCGGTCGAACGGCTTGCCCTCGTCCGCCGCCGCGGCCTTCTTCGCCTTGTAGTCCTGGGCCTTCATGAACGCGTCGCGGATCACCGCGGCCACGCCCTGGCGGGTGGAGGGCAGCTTCTTCTGGTCGCCGTAGACGCGCTTGGGGTTCTCGCCGAGCGCGCTCTTGACGCTCACCGGCTCCTTGAGCAGCATCTCGTCCACCGACCTGCCCCAGCACTTGATCGCGACCGTCTGGCCGCCGATCGGGTTGCCGGAGCCCGGCTTGATCACGGCGGTGGTCACGCCGCCGGACAGCGCGTCGCCGAAGGCCAGGTCGGCCGGGTTGATGGCGTCGAGTGCGCGCAGGCGGGCGCCGTTGGGGTCGGTCATCTCGTTGGTGTCCTGGCCGGCCCAGCCCTCGGCCTCCTCGTACACGCCGAGGTGGCCGTGGGCCTCCACGAAGCCGGGCAGCACCCAGCTACCGGCGGCGTCCACGACCTCGGTGCCTTCCGGGATGCTGACGTCGCGGCCGACCGCGGTGATCTTGCCGTCCTGGATGAGGACGGTTCCTCCGTCGATGGGGTCGCCGTCGACGGGCACAACGTATCCACTGGTGATGGCGAGATTCATGCGTTGTAACTTACAGCTCGCCGGGTAGGTGGCCTCAATGCTGGCTGACCTTTACCGACGATGGCTGCTGGAGCTGTGGAAGGGCGACTTCGGGCTGGCCGGCGAGCTGGTCACCGCCGACTTCGCCGGGCACTGGCCGGGGATGGACGTCTCGGGGCCCGCCGGTCTGACCGAGGCGCTGCGGCAGGCGCACGAGCCGTTCACGGACGTGGACGTCACCCTCGACGTGGGGCCGATCGTGGACGGTGATCTGGTGTCGGCGCGGTGGACGTTCGCCGGGACCTATCGGGGCGGGCTGCCCGGGGCGACGGCTCCTTCGGGCGCCAGGATCGCCTTCAGCGGGCACGACATTCTGCGGGCGCGTTCCGGGCGGTTCGCCGAGTACTGGGTGATCTCCGACGTCCAGACGTTCGGCCGACAGCTCGGTATAGGGTGATATTTCCCATTATCTAGCCATCAGGTTGATGCATGTCGGAAACCTACGGTCCCGGTGCCGGGCCCGCGCCTCGCTCCCTGCAGGACGAGCAGCTCTCCGGCCTGCTGGCCTCACAGCGCTTCGGCGCGCTGGCCACCACCAAGAGCAGCGGTCACCCCCACTTGTCCACCGTCCTCTACCACTGGGACCCTGAGCAGCGCGTCGCGCGCATCTCCACCGTCGCCGGCCGGCTCAAGGTGCGCCAGCTCAGCAACGACCCGCGCTGCGCCCTCTACGTCGCCAGCGACGACTTCATGGCCTTCGTGGTCGCCGAGGGGCAGGCGGAGCTGTCGCCGGTGAGCAGCGAGCCCGGCGACGAGGTGGGCAGGGAGCTACTGGCCATGGCGCCGCAGGAGCCCGGGGACGAGGAGGCGTTCCTGAAGCAGATGGTGACCGACCAGCGCCTGGTGATCAGGCTACGGGTGAACCGCCTCTACGGAACGACGCTCCCCACCGACTGACCCGGCCTGCGGCCCTCCCGCGAGCCGGCCGCGCCTTTGCCGACATATCACCTGACGTGCGCATCTGTGGCTCGCCGATCTTCCCATGAAGTGAGCCGGTGTCGCGCGTTCTGCTCATCTGCGCGGCACCGCCGGGTTACCCTGCCCTCAACTCGCCGTCACAAGGCCTTGTCACCGTCGAGTCGTCATCTCTTCCCACCAGAGGAGACTCATGTTCCAGCGGCTCGCCGTCCTGACCATCACCTCCCTGTCCCTCACCCTCCTCGCGCCCGCCGCTCCCGCGAGCGCCGCCTTCGCCGCGACGGTCACCGCCGTCGCCCACCGGGGCGCGTCGGCGTACGCGCCGGAGAACACCGTCTCCGCCCTCCACCTCGCCGCCGACCAGGGCGCCGACATGTTCGAGGTGGACGTCCAGGAGACCAAGGACCACCACCTGGTCCTGATGCACGACACCACCCTGACCCGCACCACCGACGCAGAACGCCGCTTCCCCGGCCTGTCCCCCTGGAATGTCGGCGACCTCACCCTCGCCCAGATCCGCGAGCTCGACGCCGGCTCCTGGCTGTCCGGCGAGTACACCGGCGAGCCCGTCCCCACGCTGGCCGAGGCGCTGGAGGAGATGCGCGGCGCGGGCGTCGGGCTGCTGCTCGAGGTCAAGTCGCCGCACCTCTATCCCGGCATCGAGGCCCGCATCGCCGCCGAGCTGCGCCGCCACTCCTGGTGGCTGGCTCCCGGGCGGCTGGTCGTGCAGTCGTTCGACTGGGACTCGATGCGCCGGTTCGAGCGGCTGCTGCCGCAGGTGCCGATCGGGCTGCTGGGCACGCCTTCGACGAGTGAGCTGCGGGGGCTGGCCTCGTTCGCCGACCAGATCAACCCGCCGTACGGGGAGCTCACGGCCGCGTACGTACGCCGCGTCCACCAGCTCGGCATGGACGTCCTCACCTGGACGGTGGACGATCCTGACACGATGCGGCGCATGCTGACGTACCAGGTGGACGGCATCATCAGCAACAAACCCGACGTCCTGCGCGACGTACTCGACTCCTGAGACAAGCCGAGAGGGGCCCGGATCGAGATCCGGGCCCCTCTCTCATTCGCTCACCACCGGCCGGTTTCTGAACCGCACCCGCCAGACGCGTCCTGCCAGGTCAGCTGCAGCCGCTGGTCGAGCCGCAGCCCTCGCAGACGTAGCAGCTGCCCGCGGGGCGCATCTTCGTGCCGCAGGTCATGCAGAGCGGCGCGTCGGCCGTGAAGCGCTGGTGGCTCTCCAGCGTCAGCTCCTGCTTGACGACCGGCAGCTCCTCCTCCGCCTTCGGCTGGGCGGCGGCGGCCGACTCGATCGGGGCCGACTGGGCCAGCGCCTCGCGGTCGACCGTCTCCTGCAGCGCCGCCGGGTCCTCGCCGCGCTGCTGCGCCGCCCGCTCGGCCGCCGAGAAGATGCCGAGCGCCGCCCGCTCCTCGTAGGGCAGGTGGTCGAGGGCCAGCCGGCGGAAGATGTAGTCCATCACCGAGGTGGCCATGCGGATGTCGGGGTCGTCGGTCATCCCGGCCGGCTCGAACCGCATGTTGACGAACTTGCTCATGTACGTCTCCAGCGGCACGCCGTACTGGAGCCCGATGGAGATCGCCACCGAGAAGGCGTCCATGACGCCCGCCAGCGTCGAGCCCTGCTTGGACATCTTGAGGAAGACCTCGCCGAGCCCGTCGTCCGGGTAGGACGAGGCGGTCATGTAGCCCTTCGCGCCGCCCACCGTGAACCGGGTGGTCATGCTGGGCCGCTGGTTGGGCATGCGGCGCCGGGTCGGCCGGTTGACCTCGACGACCTTGACCTCGGGCTCCGCCGCCTGCTCGGCCTTCTGCTCCTGCTTCTTCGCTCCGTCGCCGGCCGACAGCGGCTGGCCGACCTTGCAGTTGTCGCGGTAGACGGCCAGGGCCTTGAGCCCGAGCCGCCAGCCCTCGAGGTAGACCTGCTCGATGTCGTCGATCGTGGCCGACTCGGGCAGGTTGACCGTCTTGGAGATGGCGCCGGACAGGAACGACTGCGTGGCCGCCATCATGCGGACGTGGCCCATGGGCGCGATCGCCCGCTCGCCCATCGCGCAGTCGAACACCTCGTAGTGCTCCTGGCGCAGGCCGGGGGCGTCGACGACGTGGCCGTGCTCGGCGATGTACTCGACGATGGCCTCGATCTGCTCCTGCTGGTAGCCGAGCTGCTTGAGCGCCCGCGGGATCGTCTGGTTGACGATCTGCATGGAGCCGCCGCCGACGAGCTTCTTGAACTTGACCAGCGCCAGGTCGGGCTCGATGCCGGTGGTGTCGCAGTCCATCATGAGGCCGATCGTGCCGGTGGGCGCGAGGAGGCTGGCCTGGGCGTTGCGGTAGCCGTTCCTCTCACCCAGCTTGAGGCACTCCGACCACTGGCGGGACGCCTCGGCGTGGATCTTCGCGTCCATCGTGCCGACCGTGCGCAGGTCGTCGTTGGCCGCCGCGTGCTTGCGCATGACCCGCTTGTGCGGCTCCGCGTTACGGGCATATCCGTCGTACGGGCCCACGACGCCCGCCAGCTCCGCGCTGCGCCGGTAGGACACACCGGTCATCAGAGACGTGATCGCCCCCGCCACGGCCCGGCCGCCGTCGGAGTCGTACGCGTGGCCGGTCGCCATCAGCAGCGCGCCGAGGTTGGCGTAGCCGATGCCGAGCTGCCGGTAGGCCCGCGTCGTCTCGCCGATCTTCTCCGTCGGGAAGTCGGCGAAGACGATCGAGATGTCCATCGCGGTGATGATCAGCTCGGTCAGCTTGACGAAGTCGGCGACGTTGAAGGAGTTGTCGTCCTTCAGGAACTTCAGCAGGTTGATGCTGGCCAGGTTGCAGGAGGAGTTGTCGAGGTGGACGTACTCGCTGCAGGGGTTGCTGGCGGTGATGCGGCCCGTCTCGGGGGTGGTGTGCCAGTCGTTGATCGTGTCGTCGTACTGCAGGCCGGGGTCGGCGCACTCCCAGGCGGCCTTGGCCATCTTGCGGAAGAGGTTCTTGGCGTCGACCTTCTCGATGACCTCGCCGGTCAGGCGGGCCCGCAGCCCGAAGTCGCCGCCCTTCTCCACCGCGCGCATGAACTCGTCGGAGACGCGGACGGAGTTGTTGGCGTTCTGGTATTGGACGGAGACGATGTCCTTGCCGCCCAGGTCCATGTCGAACCCGGCGTCACGCAGCGCGCGGATCTTGTCCTCCTCGCGCGCCTTCGTCTCGATGAACTCCTCGATGTCGGGGTGGTCGACGTCGAGCACGACCATCTTGGCGGCCCGGCGGGTGGCGCCGCCGGACTTGATCGTCCCCGCCGAGGCGTCGGCGCCGCGCATGAACGAGACCGGCCCGCTGGCCGTGCCGCCGCTCGACAGCAGCTCCTTGGAGGAACGGATGCGGGACAGGTTGACCCCCGACCCCGAACCGCCCTTGAAGATCACGCCCTCTTCCTTGTACCACTCCAGGATCGACTCCATCGTGTCGTCCACGGAGAGGATGAAACAGGCGCTCACCTGCTGCGGCGACTGCGTGCCCACGTTGAACCACACCGGCGAGTTGAACGCGAACACCTGGTGCGCCAGCGCGTGCTTCAACTCGTGGTCGAAGATCTCGGCGTCCTCGTCGCTGGCGAAATAGCCGTGCTCGATGCCCGTCTTCGTGTAGACGCCGACGACCCGGTCGATGAGCTGCTTCAGGCTCCACTCACGCTGCGGCGTGCCCACGGCGCCGCGGAAGTATTTGGTCGTCACGATGTTCGCCGCGTTGACCGACCAGAAGTCGGGGAACTCGACACCCCGCTGCTCAAAGTTGATCGACCCGTCGCGCCAGTTCGTCATGACGACGTCGCGGCGCTCCCACTGAATCTCGTCATACGGGTGCACACCGGGCGTGGTGAAGATCCGCTTCATCTTCAGGCCCTTACGCGGACGCTTGCCCCCGCGCGCCACTGAACCGCTGGCCGTCTCCGTCATGACTCCCCCTTCTCCGCCTTCAACTGTTTGATCTCGGCCTCGAAGTCCGCCAGGCTCTCGAAACCGCGATATACCGATGCGAACCGCAGGTACGCCACCTCGTCCAGCTCCCGCAGCGGCCCCAGGATGGCCAGGCCCACTTCGTTGGACGGGATCTCGGCCGCGCCCTTCGCCCTGATGGCCTCTTCCACCCGCTGCCCCAGCTGCGCCAGCGAATCCTCGCTGACCGGCCTGCCCTGACAGGCCCGCCGCACGCCGGCGACGACCTTGTCACGCGAGAACGGCTCGGTCACTCCGCTGCGCTTGCTCACCATGAGCAGTACGGTCTCCTGCGTGGTGAACCTGCGCCCGCACTCGGGACAGGTCCTGCGACGCCGGATGGCCGCACCGTCGTCCGTCGAGCGACTGTCGATGACCCTGGTGTCAGGGTGGCGACAGAACGGACAGTGCACGCTTTTCGCCTCCAAGACCTGCGGCCACCACACACCGCAGAAACCGCCCTGACGGGACGCTGACGCACACTCCACGGGAACCCATGGAGCGGTCACGGAAACACAAGGTGTGGTGAACTACATCGGTGTAACTACTAGATGTTGTGGTCCAACCGTAGAAGCGCGCGACCATGAACGCAAGTTGAGCCACCCCTTCCCGCCGAAGTCGCTGATCAGCCCCCTCGCCTCATCCGCCCCGGGCGTGTCGGCCCACCGGCGGTGATCTTTACGCAGGTAGAGACGTCACATCGGTTACTCAAGCGGTCGCACGTGAACAACTCTCACACCCCTACCACCGGACAAACCCAGCACTCGCGCCCACCGCCCTGACCCCCTGTAACGCCCCTCGGCGAAGGCGCCTCCCGCCACCGACCTCCAACGCGAGAACCACCCCCACATAACCGCCCACCCGGAACGGCACCTCGTACAACCCCGCCCACCTGCACTTCCATCCCTCCAGAAAGAACCCACGCACCCCATGCCCACCTGCCCGCCACCGGAGCCGCCTGGCCGCGTCACCAGGAAGCCAGGCAGCCCTACCCGCCCATCACCCAGGCAAGCCCTCTTGCCCCCGGGTCACCAGGGGGCGACGTCGCCGTGTCGGTCCAGGAACCGCGGACCGGGCGCGCCGGCCTCCGCTTCGAGAACCTTCACGACGGCCGGGACGCTCTCCTCAGGCTTGAGAGGCGCCCCGGGCCCGCCGAGCCGGGTCCGACGGTCCCCGGGGTGACAGCGGCACCATGACCGGGGGTGCCGGGTCGGTCGTCAGCGTAAGGCGGCGGTGTCACCCGGTACGTACAGGCGGCTGCCGGGCCGGATGAAGGAGTCGGGCAGGCCGTTGAGCCGCTTGATCTCCTCTACCAGGGCGGCCGGGTCCTCGCCCTCCGCAAGAGCATCAGCGATCTTCCACAAGGTGTCCCCCTGGTGCACCTCGACCCACGGCAGCCCGGCGTGACCGGCAACCACGACCCGCACCTCCGCATGACCGACCGCCCGAGTGCCGAGCCAGAAGCCGCCCAGCGACAGCAGCGCCATCGCGACGACCACCACGATCCGCCCCCGTCGCGTCAACCGCACAGGAGCAGCCTGCCGCCGCGCCCCGGCCCTCCCCAGCCCAGGCACACCGACCCGCTCCCGCCGCACAACACTCCCCGCCGGACCGACCCTGCCCGCGCGACCCAGGGTTCCCGCCCGGCCCGCACTTCCCCCGCGACCTACACTTCCCCGCCCAACTCCGCTTCCGCGCCCGACCACACCTCGCCGCCCGCCCGGATTCGGCCGCCCCGCCAAACGTGGCCGCCCGGACGCGCTGTCCAGTCCGGCCATGCCCGCCCGCGCTGCGGCGATCCCGCGCCCTAGCGCTTTCTTACGTTTGGCCCCCTTCTCCCGCCCGCTTCCTTTCTCCCGCCCGCTTCCTTTCTCCCGCCCGCTTCCTTTCTCCCGCCCGCTTCCTGCCTGCCGCCCACTTCCTTTCTCCCGCCTGCTTGCTATTTGCCGCCCGCTTCCCGTCTGCCGCCCGCTTGCTATCTCCCGGCCGCTTGCTATCTCCCGGCCCGCGGTCTTCTTTCGTCCGGTGGTCTTCTCCCCCGTGGCCGCGTGCTCCCCTCGCCGTGCGGGACCTCCTGCGCGGCCCTGCGGGAACGCGCCGCCGCGTTCCGGGACGACCCCCACAGGACGTCGCCCGCTTCCGGCGCTCCCGCCCGGCGCGGGCGCATTCGCCTCGCCCTGTATCAGCGTCAGCGGGCCTCGGCTGAGCATGCCGGCGTCGCCGGTGTCGGCCTGCCTCCTCCAGAAACGCCGGAAAGGTGCGATGCCGTGGACGCCCTTCCCGCCCCGGACGCCCTTCCCGCCCCGGACGCCCTTCCCGCCCCGGACGCCCTTCGCACCGCCGAGGGCTTTGCCGCCGCGGGCACCCTTGTCGCCGGGGACACCCTCGTCGCCGCGGGCAGCCCTGTCACCACGGACACCCCCGTCGCCACGGAGACCCTGATCGCTGCGGACGCCCTTGCCGCTGCCGGTTCGGGAAGCGGCGACACGGCCGAGCGGGGTGTCGTCCCTGGCATCGCGTGAGCGTGAGGGGGCCACGTCAGGGCGTGCGGGCACCGGGCGAGGGCCCAACGGTGTCACGTCGGGGGGCGGGCCGCCGGCCTTCGTGCCACGTCGGCGTGCTTTGCGCGTAAGCGGGACATCGTCGCGCGGTGGGCCCGCGCCGCCCGGCTCCCAGCGAGCCCCGTCCCTGCCCGATGCCCCACCCCGCCCCTGTACGTCGCGTCCGCCCGACGCCGCCGCGCCTTTCCTCAGGGCCGCGCCGGGGCCCGGCGCCACGTCACCGCCCAGCGCCGTGCCGTCGCCCAGCGATGCGCCCCTGCGCCGCGCCCTGCCCCTCCCCGGCACCCCTTCACTGTCCAACGCAGCACCGCCCGGCGCCCCTTCACTGCCCAGTCCCGCACCGCCCGGCGTCGCGTCACGGGCCGACGACCCGGTGGCGGCTGGGTTGCCGAGAGCGTCTGCGTCGGGTGGGTCGGCGGGGGCTGGGCGTGGGGGTGGGACGAGGTGCAAATGGGGTCTTCCGCCGTGGCGGGAGCGGGGCCCCAACCTCTTGCCGGAATTCATGCGAACGCCACCCCCCGCCCGCGTATTGTCTCCCCGTCGATCGTTACTCCGCGTGGCTTCGGCGATCAAGGTGAGCCGGTTGACGTCTTCGCTGGTCGTGTCCGTGTTTGTGGGCCTTCGCATGGATGACCTCCTGCCGCGTGGCCTGAGGAAAAGGCCAAATAAGATCAGCAAATCGAACACGGTGTCGATCGAACTCCCGTACGATGTTGTACACCACACTGGCGACAATTTCGAGGAAGACTCGAACAATTGTTTGAAGATGATCTTCAACAGCGATACGGTCGCTGTGTGCGACATCGGGACCACAGACCGGGAGGTCCGCCGGTGAGGCGGGCCGCCAGGCGAGGAGGAAGAGCATGACCGAGCGGGACGACGCGAACGGGGTCAGCGACCTCGCGGTGCGCCGACGAGACTCCCTGGGCCTGACGCCCAGGCAGCGCAAGATCCTCGAAGTGATCCGCGACTCGGTGCAGCAGCGCGGATATCCGCCCTCCATGCGTGAGATCGGCGAGGCGGTGCAGCTGACCAGCACGTCCAGCGTGTCGCACCAGCTCACCGCCCTGCAGCGGAAGGGCTACCTGCGGCGTGACCCGCATCGGCCGCGCGCGCTCGAGGTGCGCCTGCCGGGCGAGCCGGTGCTGTGGGTCGACCCCGACGCCGGCGCCGAGGAGCCCACGGTCAACCGGCCGACGGCCGCCTACGTCCCGCTCGTGGGTCGCATCGCCGCCGGTGGCCCGATCCTCGCCGAGGAGAGCGTCGAAGACGTCTTCGCGCTGCCGAAGCAGCTCGTCGGTGAGGGCACGCTGTTCCTCCTGCAGGTCACCGGTGACTCGATGATCGAGGCCGCGATCGCCGACGGCGACTGGGTGGTCGTCCGCCAGCAGCCCGTCGCCGAGAGCGGTGACATCGTGGCGGCGATGATCGACGGCGAGGCCACGGTCAAGACCTTCAAGCGCAAGGACGGCCACGTCTGGCTCGTCCCGCACAACCCCAACTACGAGCCCATCCCCGGCGATGAGGCCAGTGTGCTGGGCAAGGTCGTCGCGGTCCTGCGCCGCCTCTGACCCCTGATCTTCCTCCGACTCCTCGCGGGGTGGCGCTCGGGCACACGTCCGAGCGCCAGGCGGGGCGCACGACGCGCGCGTCCCGTCACCGGTCCCGCGGGTTGATGTGCTCTCTGGGTTCCTGAATGTCTTGGTGAGGGTGGCGGGGCCGGCGGCTCCTCACGGTTCTCGGTGTCGCTCACGATGGGTGCTGTGGCGACGCCGGCCCCCGCCCCGGCCGGCGAACTCCTGATCACTCCAGGATGAAGCTGGCGCTGTTGCGGAACGCGGTCGTTCCGTCGTCCCGCTCCACCCACACCGTTCCCGCGCGGTGTCGCAGGTAGTAGCCGGGGAAGTTGATCGACTCGAAGGACACGGTGCCGCTGCCGGCGAGGCCGGTGCGCCGGGTGAAGGAGGCGTCGGCGTCGAAGAGGGCCGAGCCGTCCCGCTGGTGGACCCATCCCTCATGGTTGCGGTGACGCAGGTAGTAGCCAGGGAAGTTGGCTGATTCCAGGGAGACGGTGCCGGCGCCGGACAGCCCGGTCACGAGCCTGAACTGGGAGTCGGCCAGCGGGGTGACGTTGCTCTCCAGGCGGGCGCGGTAGTCCCAGTGCCGCACGGCCGAGCCGGCCACGTCGTACGACATGAGCCGCACGGGCGTGACCCCGTCGGCCACCGGGATGCCGAAGTCGGGGGTGCCGTCGGCGCGCCAGTACACCTTCTGTACGCGAGTCCGCCGGTTGGGGTCGTTCAGCGGGTCGCCGGAGATGTCCCGATAGTTGCGATCGTGGTAGACGATGAGGTCGCTCTGCCCGTCCTCGGAGACCGTGAACGAGTTGTGCCCGGGGCCGTACTGACTGGTGGCGGCGTTGCTCGCGAAGACGGGGTTCGGGCTCTTGGTCCACGAGGCGGCCTGCAGCGGGTCGGCGGAGGCCGAGGCGGTGAGCAGGCCGACGCAATAGTTGGCGTCGGTGGCGCTCGCCGAGTACGTCAGGAAGAGCCGCCCGTTACGCTGCAGCACGGCGGGCCCCTCGGCCACCTTGTAGCCGCGCGTCTCCCACGCCAGCGTGGGCACGGTCAGCCGGGTGACGGTCCCGGTGATCGTCCAGGGGTTGGCGCCCATCCGCGCGATGTAGAGGTTGGAGTTGGTCGCGATGCCCGGCTCCTGCTGCGCCCAGAGGAGATAACGCACGCCGCCCGCGACGAACGTGGTGGCGTCGAGCGAGAAGGTGTCCCACGGCGTGGTGATGCGGCCGCGCTCGGTCCAGGCGCCGGTCAGCGGGTTGGCGGCGGCGTTCTCCAGGACGTACATGCGGATGCGCCACACGTCGTCGGCCCGGCCGGCGGCGAAGTAGACGTACCACTTGCCGTTGATGAAGTGGATCTCGGGGGCCCAGATGTGGGCGCCCATCTCGCCGGTGGTGTGCCGGCGCCAGATGACGGTCTCGGGGGCGCCGGCGAGGCCCTGGATGGTGGTGGCGCGGCGCAGCACGATGCGGTCGTACTCGGGGACGGTGGCGGTGAGGTAGTAGTAGCCGTCGGTGTGCCGGAAGACGTGCGGGTCGGCGCGGCGGGCGGCGATCGGGTTGGTGTACTGGACGGCCGGGGAGGCATGGGCGGCGCCCGGTGGAAGGATCACGAGCAGCATTGTGGCCATGAGGACGAAGGCCACGGTCCGGCGGAGGGCAGTCATGGGCGTCCTTTCCGGAGGAGAGCCAGTGTTAGCGCTAACATCACGCCACCCGGCTCCGCGCCGACGGGATCGCATTCGTATCCCGGACCGGCCGCCCGGTCAATCCCCCCGCGCCTGAAACAGCCGGTGCCCGGCCACGATCACGTGACCGGCGAACTCCAGCATGTCCCTCCGCCGCTCGAACGGCGAGCCGTAGAGCGAGCGCCGGGGCGTGCCGAAGTGCTCGCCGAAGCACGACACCAGCCCGGCGAAGGACGGCTGCGCGGAGTCGTCCTGGCGCAGGCGCAGGGCCTCGTTCACCACCTGGTGCCAGCGCTCGGGGAACGTCTCCAGCGCGTGCAGCGCGGCGTCCGTCTTTGACGCGATCTCGCCGGTGGCCAGCGTGTAGTGCAGCCGGGAGACCCCGGTGACCACCCACACCGTGCCGTACGCGCCGAGCGAGGTCACGCCCCACGGGGACAGCAGGCGGGAGGCGCGGTGGACCAGCCGGCGCCAGTAACGGTCGAGGTTGCCGTCGGTCCACGCGGCGAGCGCGGCGGGATCGTTCCAGATCTTCAGCTCTTCGGGCTTCGGCCCCCGGCAGGTCAGGCCGTGGCGGGCGAGGGTGTGCCAGGTGACGGGATTCGGCTCGCCGCGCCGGTTGAGCCTGGCGCCCTTCGCTTGGGGGCGCTCACCCAGCTCGGCGGGGTCGTGGCCGAGGTCGTCCCAGGTGAGGTAGACGCCTTCGAAGGGGTGGGCGCCGAGCCTGGTGTGGATGCGTTCGAGCACGCCGGGCGCCGGCGGCCCGGTGGTGACGGCCACGAAGTCGATGTCGCTGGTGTCGGGCCGGTAGTCGCCGAGCGCCGCCGAGCCCTCGAGGTAGAGCCCCTCCACCAGCCCTGGGGCCTCCGCGTCCGCCACGGAGAGGTACGTCTCGACGATCGCGTCGATCTTCGGGTGGGGCGTCATGGCCGCCCAGCCTGCCATAACCCGCGCCACCGCCTCATCACATTCATAAATCCTAGAATGGCCACGTGGAGGACGCATATCCCCCAATAGACCTTAAATCAGTACACGATGGGCTCAAGTGGGCGGCGGTGGAACCAGGCGTCATCCCCGCCTGGGTCGCCGACATGGACCTGCCCACGGCCCCCGCCGTCACCGAAGCCCTGGCCAGGCGGACGGCAGGCGACCTCGGCTACCCCGCCTGGCTGCTCGACCCGAGCGCGGGCCCGCTGGCCGAGGCGTTCGCCGAGCGGATGTCGGCCCGCCACGGCTGGGACCCCGACCCCACCCACGTCCGCCCCTTCAACGACCTCAACCAGGCACTCCAGGTGCTGCTCCAGATCGGGACGCGGCCCGGCGACGGAGTGGCCCTGCACGTCCCCGCCTACCCCCCGTTCCTGACCACGCTGAAGGTCATGGACCGCCGGCTTCATCCGATCAGCCTCGAACCGGACGGCGACACCTGGCGCTTCGAGGTGCCCGACCTGTCGGGCTGCCGGGTCCTGCTGCTGGTCAACCCGCACAACCCGACCGGCCGCGTCTTCACCCGCGCCGAGCTGACCGCGCTCGCCGAGTGCGCCGAGCGCCACGACCTGCTGGTCATCGCCGACGAGATCCACGCCGACCTCGTGTACGCACCCCACCACCACATCCCCTTCGCCACGATCCTCCCGGACCGCACCGTCACCCTCACCTCGGCCACGAAGGCGTTCAACCTGGGCGGCATCCGCTGCTCGGTCGCCCACCTCGGCCACGCGGGCGTCCGCGCGGCCTTGGAGGCACAACCGCCCTTCGTGTACGGCTCCCCCAGCGTCTTCGGCGTCGAGGCCACGGTCGCGGCATGGCGGCACGGGGACGCCTGGCTGGCCGAGACCCTGGCCCTGCTCGACCGCAACCGCCGCACGATCGCCGCCCGGCTGCCGGAGACGTTCGGCTACCGGCTGCCGGAGGCGACGTACCTGGCCTGGCTGGAGGCGGGGCGGCCGGGCATGGCGGAGGTGATCGAGCGCGAGGCCAGGGTCAGGCTGAACGACGGCGCCGGCTTCGGCCCCGGCGGCGAGCACTACGTACGGCTCAACTTCGCCACCACCGAGGCCATCCTGGCCGAGATCCTCACCCGGCTGACCGTCCTCTGAGACCGGCCGGGCCGCCACGAGCGGCCCAGCCGATCATCACCGCCGACCATCAGCGCCGACCATCAGCGCCGACCATCAGGGCCGACCATCAGGGCCGACCATCAGGGCCGGTCATCAGGCGGGCAGCGGCGGCAGCTCGGGCGGCGTCGCCGGCGGGTGCTCGTCGAGCGCGGCGAGCGCCAGCTCGATCGCCTTGTCGAGCTGCGGATCCCGCCCGGCGACCCGGTCCTGCGGCGTGATCACGACCTCGACGTCGGGGTCGACGCCGTAGTTCTCGACGTCCCAGCCGGGCCCCTCCAGCCAGAACGAGTACCGCGGCTGGGTCACCACGGTGCCGTCCACGAGCGAGTACCGCTGGTCGATGCCGATGACGCCGCCCCAGGTCCGCACACCGACGAGCGGCCCGATGCCGCGGTTCTTGATGCCCTGGCTGACGATGTCGCCGTCGGACCCGGCGAACTCGTCGGCGACGGCCACGACCGGCCCGCGCGGCGAGTCGTCGGGGTAGCGCATCGGCCGGTAGCCGCGGGAGACCGACCAGCCGGTGACCCTGCGCGACAGCTTCTCCAGGACCAGCTCCGACAGGTGCCCGCCACCGTTCTCCCGCACGTCCACGATGAGCCCGTCGCAGGCGATCTCGGTGCGCAGGTCGCGGTGGAACTGCGCCCACCCGGGCGCACCCATGTCGGGCACGTGCAGGTAGCCGAGCCGGCCGCCGGACGCCTCCTTGACGTGGGCGCGCCGGTCGGCGACCCAGTCGTGGTAGCGCAGCGCGGTCTCGTCGGCGATCGGGCTGACCACGACCCGGCGGACGTCGCCGCCCGACGCGGGCCGCACGGTGAGCTCGACGGGCTGGTTCGCGGTGCCGGCCAGCAGCGCCAGCGGGCCGCGTACCGGATCGACGGGACGGCCGCCGACGGCGAGGATCGCGTCACCCGGACGGACCGCGACGCCGGGGGCGAGCAGCGGCGAGCGGGCGGCGTGGTCGGACGACTCGCCCGGCAGGACGCGGGTGACGCGCCACACGCCGTCGTCGTCCCTGGCCAGGTCGGCGCCGAGCAGGCCCTGGCGGCGGCGCGGGTCGGCGCCGCCGCCGTTGCCGATGGCGTAGGCGTGGGAGGTGCCCAGCTCGCCCTGCGTCTCCCAGAGCAGGTCGATCAGCTCGGAGTGGCAGCCGATGCGCTCGACGAGCGGCTCGTAGCGGTCGAGCACGCCCTGCCAGTCGACGCCGTTCATGTCGGCCCGCCAGAAGTGGTCGCGCATGAGCCGGCCGGCCTCGCGGAAGCCCTGCCGCCACTCGGCGACGGGGTCGATCCGCACGCTGATCCGGTCGAGGTCGATGGTGACGGGGTCGTCGCCCTCGGTCGCGGCGCGGGTCTGCAGGCCGTTCTTGCCGTGGGTGACGAGCCGGGAGCCGTCGCCGCTGACCTCGAACGAGCGCACCTCCCTGGTCAGCTCGGCCCTGGCGCGCTTCTTGAGGTCGTAGCGTTCGAGCACGACCTCGTGGTTCTGCTCGGAGCCGTCGCCGAGCCGGCCGGTGACCGGGTGGCGCAGCCAGAGCAGCGCGTCCTTGGCGGCGCGCAGGTTGCCGTAGCGGGCGGCCGGCACGGGCACGGGCACCGCGCGGTCGAAGAGGCCGTCGGTGTCCACCTCCGTACGCGGCGGCTCGTCGTCCTTCTTGTCGCCCTTGGCGGGCTTGTCGTCCTCGCCGTTGAAGCCGCGGCCCTGCAGGGAGGGGTCGAACGGGGAGGGCGTGGTGGCCTGGAGGGGCAGGATGTACGGCTTGCACCCGTACGGGAAGGACAGGTCGAAGACGTGCGTGTCGTAGACGGGGTCGAAGGTGCGTACGGACAGGAACGCCAGGTGCTTGCCGTCCTTGGTGAAGACGGGGTCGTAGTCGGCGAACCTGGCAGGGGTGACCTCGATGACCGAGCTGCCGTCCACGCGGCCCATCTTGATCTGCGTCAGCCGCTCGTCGTGCGGGAACTCCCAGGCCAGCCAGCCCGAGTCGGGCGAGAACGTGAGGCCGGAGACGTCGCCCTGGTCGGTGCGGTCCAGCTCCCTGACGTTCCCGCTCTCCACGTCCACGACGAGCAGCCGCCCGTCGTGGCAGGCGGCGGCCACGTGCTTGCCGTCGGGGGCGGCGGCCAGCTCCAGCACGCGGCCGAGCTGCCCGGCCGCCAGCGTGCTGATCTCACCGCCGGGGATGCCGATCTCCAGGGCGTCCTCGCCGGTGGCGTCGGAGACCCACACGGCTCTGCCGTCGGCGTCGAGCACGCGCGGCAGCCGGACGCGGACGCCGGGCTCGGCGCGCAGCACGCCCGCGGGGCCGTCGCGGTGGGTCACCCAGTGGGCGGTGCCGCGGATCTCGACGGTGCTCGCCCGTCCGGTGGCGTCCGGCGCGTACGAGCCCACCCGCAGCGGCGCCGGCCGCCTGGCCCGTCCAGGGCGCGGGCCGCCGAGGCGCACGTCCAGCCGGCGTGGCTCGGCGTCCAGGCTCTCCAGCAGCCACAGGTCACCGGCGTGGGAGTAGATCACGCGGCGGCCGTCACTGGTGGCGTGGCGGGCGTAGAACTCCTCGTGGGAGGTGTGCTTGCGCAGGTCGGAGCCGTCGGGCAGGGCGGAGTAGACGTTGCCGGTGCCGTCGGCGTCGGACAGGAAGACCAGGCGGTCCCCCACCCAGCTCACCGACCAGTACTGCGCCGTGCTGTCGGCGAACAGCCGGACGAACTCGCCGGTCCCCTCGGCGTCCACCCAGATCTTGCCGGCCGTGCCACCCCGGTAGCGCTTCCACTGCGACGGCTCACGCCAGATCGACGACACGGTGGCGACCCGCGGCCCGTCGACGGCCACCTCGCTGATCCACCCGTACGGCAACCGCGTGGCCTGCCCGCCGTCGAGCGGCACCGCGTACGCCCAGCGCCGTACGCGCGAGCTCTGCCCGGCCTCGCTCACCGCCAGCACGTCACCGCCGGCCGTCCAGCCGCGCACGGTGGTGCCGTTGCCGCCCCAGTGGGTCAGCCGCTCGCCCTCCGCCCCGTCGAGTTCGGCGGCGAACACCTCGGCGGCGCCCTCCTTGGTGCTGGTCCACGCGATGCGGCCACCGTCGGGGGAGAAACGCGGATTGCTCACCGGTACGCGGTCGGCGGTGAAGCGCCAGGCCCGCCCTCCCTCCAGCGGCGCGAGCCATACGTCGTCGTCGGCGACGAAGGTGACCAGGTCACCGTGTAGGTGCGGGTATCTCAGGTATGCGCCATTTGTCACCCCTGCACACTAATCGGCGACGTCAAGCCAAGCCCAAGAATTCTTCCACCGGCGGACGGGACCGGCCCTGGAAAACCCCAAGTCCGGGATGCCGCGGGCCCGCACGGGCAGGGGGATGGCCGCTGTCCCGACGTCTGTGAGGCCCTGATGAGGATCTTCGCCCGCGCCCACCACCTTCCCACCCGCCTGGCCGCGGCGGCCGTCATCCTGAACTCCGGCGTCGAGAAGACCGGCGCCGAGGAGCAGACCGCGGCCGGACTGCACGGCATGGCGTCGGGGACCTATCCGTTCCTGGCGAGCATGGAGCCGAAGGCGTTCGTCCGGCTGCTGTCCCGCTCGGAGATCGCGCTCGGCGCGGCGCTGCTCGCGCCGTTCGTGCCGTCGCTGCTGGCCGGGGCGGCGCTCACCGGCTTCGCGGCGGGCCTGCTCGGCCTCTATCTGCGGACGCCGGGGATGCGCAAGGAGGGCAGCCTGCGCCCGACCCAGAACGGCACCGCCGTCGTGAAGGACCTCTGGCTGCTGGGCATCGGGCTGAGCCTGGTGATCGAGGAGCTGGGCGACCGCGACCATCATTGATCTCCGTACTGCGGCCACTAAGGTGCACAAAGCGGGGTAGCCGGGACACATGGTACAGATCGGCTACACCTTGATGTCCGAGCAGACCCCGGCCCGCGAACTCGTCGACTACGCCGCCGCGGCCGAACGGACCGGCTTCGACTACGCCGTCATCTCCGACCACTATTTCCCTTGGCTGGAGGAGATGGGGCACTCGCCCTACTGCTGGTCGGTGCTCGGCGCCGCCGCCCAGGCGACCGAGCGGCTGCCGCTCATGACGTACGTCACCTGCCCCATCATGCGCTACCACCCGGCCGTGGTCGCGCAGAAGGCGGCCACGATGGGCGTGCTGAGCAAGGGCCGCTTCACCCTCGGCCTGGGCGCGGGCGAGAACCTCAACGAGCACGTCATCGGCGAGGGCTGGCCGCCTGTGGACACCCGGCACCGCATGTTCGCCGAGGCCGTGCAGATCATCAGGAAACTGTTCAGCGGCGAGTACATCACCCACCAGGGCGAGTTCTACGACGTGGACTCGGCCAAGCTGTACGACCTGCCGGAGCAACCCGTCCCCATCGGCATCGCCGCGTCCGGCGGCCAGTCCGCTGAGATCGCCGCCGAGTACGGCGACGTGCTGGTCATCAACGAGCCGATGCCCGAGGTCGTGCAGCAGTTCAACGCGGCCGGCGGGCAGGGCAAGCCGGTCTACGGCCAGCTCGCCATCTCCTACGACACCGACCGCGAGGCGGCACTCCAGCGGGCCCACGAGCTGTGGCGCTGGAGTGTCAGCGGCTGGAAGGTGATGGCCGAGCTGCCAGGGCCGGTGAACTTCGCCGCCGCCGCCGGCACCGTACGCCCCGAGGACGTGGCGAAGAGCGTGCCCTGCGGCGACGACGTGGACGCCGTGGTGGAGAGCGTCAGGAAGTTCGCCGACGCGGGGTTCACCCACGTGGCGCTCGTGCAGATCGGGCACGACCGGCAGCAGCAGTTCTTCGACTGGGCCGAGAAGGAACTGCTGCCGGCCCTGCGCGAGGTGTGAACCCCTAGGGGACGATGTTGACCAGCTTGGGCGCCCGGACGATCACCTTGCGCGGCACCCCCTGGAGGTAGGGGGTGATCTTGCCGGAGGCCAGGGCCAGCTCGCGCAGCTCGGCCTCGGTGATGTCGGGCGAGACCTCCAGCCGGTCGCGCACCTTGCCCGCCACCTGCACGACGCACGTGACCGACTCCTGCACCAGCAGCGCGGGGTCGGCCACCGGCCACCCGGCGAACGCCACCGACCCGGTGCGGCCCAGCCGCTCCCAGCCCTCTTCCGCGGTGTAGGGGGCGACCAGCGACAGCATGACCGCCAGCGCCTCGGCCGCCTCGCGCACCGCCGGGTCGGCGGCGCCGGGGCCGGAGTCGATGGCCTTGCGGGCCGCCGAGGTCAGCTCCATCATGCGCGCCACCGCGACGTTGAAGCGCTGGCCCTCGACGAGCTTGGTGACCTCGTCGATCGTGTGGTGGGTGACCTTGCGCAGCTCGGCGTCACCGCCGTCGAACGCGGCGCCGGGCTCGCTGGTGACCTCGGACATCACGCGCAGCGCGCGGGCCAGGAACTTCTGGGAGGCCGCCGGGGAGACGTCGGCCCAGTCGATGTCGTCCTCCGGCGGACCGGCGAAGATCATCGTCAGGCGTACGGCGTCGACGCCGAACTCGTCGATCTGCTGGCCCAGGTCGACGCCGTTGCCCAGCGACTTCGACATGGCCTTGCCGCCGTTGATCACCTGGCCCTGGTTGAGCATGCGCAGGAACGGCTCGGTGAAGTCGACCATGCCCATGTCGTGCAGGACCTTGGTGAAGAAGCGGGAGTACAGCAGGTGCAGCACCGCGTGCTCGATGCCGCCGACGTACTGGTCGATCGGCCCCCACTTGCGCACCTGCTCGGGGTCGAACGGGCCCTCGGTGTAGCCAGGCGAGCAGTAACGCAGGAAGTACCACGACGAGTCGACGAACGTGTCCATCGTGTCGGTGTCGCGCTTGGCCGGGCCCGAGCACTTGGGGCACTCGACGTTGACCCACTCGGTGGCGCTGGCCAGCGGGGAGACGCCCTTGGGCGCCAGCGCCTCGCCGCGCATGTCGGGCAGCGTGACCGGCAGCTGCTCGTCGGGGACGGGCACCTCGCCGCAGTCGGGGCAGTGGATGATCGGGATCGGCGTGCCCCAGAAGCGCTGGCGCGACAGCAGCCAGTCGCGCAGCCGGTAGTTGACCGCGCCGGTGCCCCTGCCCTCGGACTCCAGGACCTCGATGATCTTTCTGATGCCCTCGGCCTTGGTCAGGCCGTCGAGCGGGCCGGAGTTGACCAGCGTGCCCTCGCCCGGCGTGGCCTCGCCGGTCTCGCCGGGGTCGGCCAGGCCGGTGTGCACGACGACCTTGACCGGCAGGTCGAACTTGCGGGCGAAGTCGAGGTCGCGCTGGTCGTGGGCGGGCACCGCCATGATGGCGCCGTGGCCGTAGTCGGACAGCACGTAGTCGGCCGCCCAGATCGGGATGCGCTCGCCGTTGACCGGGTTGATCGCGTGGCGGCCCAGGAAGACGCCGGTCTTCTCCTTGTCGGTGGCCAGGCGCTCGATGTCGCTCAGCCGGGCGACCTCGGCGCGGTAGGCCTCGAACGCCGGACGCTGCTCGTCGGTGACGATCTCGTCGGCCAGCGCGGCGTCGGCGGCGACCACGAAGAACGTGGCGCCGAACAGGGTGTCGGGGCGCGTGGTATAGACCTGGACCGGCTCGTCGCGGCCCTCGATCTCGAACAGGACGTCGGCGCCCTCGGAGCGGCCGATCCAGTTGCGCTGCATGGTCAGCAGCCGCTCGGGCCAGCCGGTCAGCTGCTCCATGTCGTCCAGCAGGCGCTGGGCGTAGTCAGTGATCTTGAAGTACCACTGCGTCAGCTCGCGCCTGATGACGTCGGCGCCGCAGCGTTCGCACCTGCCGGCCACGACCTGCTCGTTGGCCAGCACGGTCTGGTCGTTGGGGCACCAGTTGACCAGGCCGCCCTTGCGGTAGGCCAGGCCGCGCTCGAAGAAGCGGATGAACAGCCACTGGTTCCAGCGGTAGTAGTCGGGATCGCTCGTGTGCAGGCGGCGCGACCAGTCGAAGGAGATGCCGTAGCGGCGGAACGAGTTGGCCTGCGTCTCGATGTTGGCGTAGGTCCACTCCGCCGGGTGGGCGTTGCGCTTGATCGCGGCGTTCTCGGCGGGCAGCCCGAAGGAGTCCCAGCCGATGGGATGCAGGACGTTGTAGCCCTTCTGCATCCAGTATCGGGCGACGACGTCGCCGATGGCGAACACCTCACCGTGGCCCATGTGGAGGTCGCCCGACGGGTAGGGGAACATGTCGAGCATGTAGCGGCGCTCGCGGGTGTCCGCGAGGTCCTCGCTCGCCCGATAGGTGTCCTGCTCCTCCCATCGCTGCTGCCACTTGGCCTGCAGCGCCTGCGGGTCATACTCACTCACGGCTACTGTCCTTCTGGCTTGATTCGGACCCATAAGAAAACCCCCCGTGCACACAACGAGGGGTGGAGCCGCGACGGCGAGATCTTCAGGGCCGTCGCGGCCCGCTAAGAAGCAGGGTCGCGGAACGCATGTGTCAAGCCTAGCGCACCTCTTCGGATGAATGCAGGCACTCGAAGGGGGTCCGCGGGCACAATGGATCCTTCAGGTCCGGTGAGACCTGATGGTGATGTATCCGTTGTGACCTCATTCGTCCCAGAAGAATAGCCTTGACGCCGTGGTGTACCCAGCTGAGCCAGATCGACCGGAGGACGACCTGCCGCTGCAGGATCCGCCGACCGATCCGCATGGCTTCGCTCGTTTCGCTGCGGAACCACCTGGGTCTCCTGGAAAATCCCATGAGATCATGCGTGGAACGTCAAATCCGGATATAACGGGACATCCGGACACAACCTCGGGAGGACCGGCGGCAATGGCAACGGAGAACTCCGGACCTCATATGCCCTCGTCCTGGCCCGAACCGCCACGACGCGAGACGCCGCCCGCGCCCCACTCCTGGCCCGAGGCGCCCGCCGCCGACGCTCCCACATCCTGGCCAGAGCCGCCCCGTCAGGCGCCCGAGCCGTCCTGGCCCGAGCCGCCGCGCAAGGACCCCTCGTGGCCCGAGCCGCCCGGCGCCGCCCGCCAGGCCCCCGCCCGCCCCGACGCCGCCGCCTACAACAGCGGCCCGCGCGACGCGGGCTCGTACAACAGCGACCCCGGTCCCTACAACAGCGACCCGGGCGCCTATAACAGTGCCCCGCACAACGGTGGCGCTCATAACAGTGGCGCTCATAACAGCGGCCCGCACGGCGCAGAGCCGTCGTGGCCGGAGCAGTCGCGGCCCGGGCAGCCGGGCGGCGCCGGATGGCCGGAGTCGTCCCCGCAGAACGGGCCCATCTCCTCCTGGCCCGAGTCGAACTCGCAGGACGTGCCGATGTCGTGGCCCGACGCGACGCCGCCGCCGCAGAGCGCCGCTGGCCCCGGCGCCTGGCCCGAGGTCTCCTCGAAGGGCGCCCCGCCCCCTGGCCAAGCGCCCAACCAGGCGCCCAACCAGGGGCCCGGCCGGCAGCACGGCCAGCAGCCCGGTCAGCCCGCCGACCCCGTGCCCGCGTGGGCGCTGCCGCCCACCCCGACGCCCGGCGCCTGGTCCAACCTGTCCAACCCCGCCCCATGGCCGCCCGCCGACCCGCAGGCGAGCACGCCGCCGGCGGAACGCACGGTCATGTACGGCAACCAGAGCACCCCCCGGCAGGACATGCCGCCGCCCCCGCAGCAGCAAAGTCCCCCTCACGACCAGCCCCCGATTCAGCCACAGAGCCAGGGTCACCCGGCCGACGAGCGTACGGTCACCTACGCCCAGCACACCGAGAACCTCCTCAACGATCGCGCGGTCCCCTCCACCTCCATGGATTCCACACACACCGGCGCACCCCCCGCCGAAGACCAGTCCAACCGCCCCGGTTCCCAGCTGAGCCGCGACCCGTCCGACCCGGAGCACCGGTTCGTCACCGCGGGCCAGATCAGCGGGTCGCGCACGCCGCCGCCCGAGCGCCAGCAGGAGCTCTGGAACACCGTCTTCGGCGACAACTACCAGGCCATGGGCGAGCAGGACGACCTAGACGAGGGCTCCGGCAAGCCGGTCTGGGTCTACGCGCTCGGCGGCTCCGTCGCGGTGGCGCTGGTCGCGGCGCTGCTGTGGGCGTTCCTGTGGGGCCCGCTGGCCCCCGACGACGCGGCGAGCGCCGGTGAGGCGGCGGCGACGGCCAGCGCGTCGGAGAAGCCGACGGCCACCAAGACCGCCACCTCGATCGGCCCGCTGCCGCGCTACCCGGGCAAGGCCTCCGCCGTCACCGGCCGGCTGCCGGTCGCCAACGCCGGCATCTCCGTGCCGCGCCTGGGCGGCGAGTGGCAGCTCGACCAGCGTCCGGCCGTCACCATCAAGGGCACGTACAACTTCATGCACCGCCAGTACGTGCAGGTCGCGCCCGAGCGGTACGCCGTGCTCATGGCGGGCCCGCTGCAGGAGAAGATGGCGTCCTACTACGAGCAGGACAACCTGGAGCCGGTGATCAAGCAGGTCGTGCTGGACGCGCGCAAGCGTTTTTTCCCCACCGGCAACAAGGTCCGCAAGGTCGCCCAGCAGGCCATCAAGGTGGGCGACCAGACCGGGCGGCTGATCGCGTACTCGCTGACCTCCGACACGGAGAAGGCGACGATCGTGACGATGGCCGTGAACACCGGCGCCGACGTGCCGGCCATCGTCTTCATGTCGATCCCGGCGGACAAGAAGCAGCTGCTGCCCGACATCCGTACGGTGATGAACCAGATCAGGCTCACCAACGCCGGTTAGCGGCGTCCGTCAGAACCGGCACTCCATGTGCTTGATGCCGTTGATGAAGCTGGAGTGCAGGCGGTCGGGCTCGCCGCCCTCGATGCCGGGCACCCGGCGCAGCAGCTCGCGGAACATCACCGTGATCTCGCGCCGGGCCAGGTGAGCCCCCAGGCAGAAGTGCGGGCCGGGGCCGCCGAAGCCGACGTGCGGGTTGGGCTGGCGGGTGATGTCGAAGCGCAGCGGGTCGTCGAAGACGGACGCGTCGCGGTTGGCCGACCAGTAGAACAGCACGACCTTGCGGCCCTTCTCGTAGAGGTGGCCGTTCATCTCGAAGTCCCTGGTGAGCTTGCGGCGCATGAAGTTCACCGGGGAGGCGAGCCGGACGATCTCCTCGACCGCGCCGGGCGCGCGGCCGTCGACGTCCTGCAGCCACAGGGCGCGCTGGCCGGGGTCGGTGGTGAGCAGGTGCAGGCCGTGGGAGATGGCGTTGCGGGTGGTCTCGTTGCCCGCGACGACCAGCAGGATGAAGAACGAGCCCAGCTCCTGCATGGTGAGCCGCTCGCCGTCGATGTTGGCGTTCACCAGTGACGAGGTGAGGTCGCCGGTCGGGTGCTCGGCGCGGTGGGCGGCGAGGTCCTGGACGAGCTGCTGGAGCTCCATGCCGGCGGTGAGCAGCCGCTCGGCGATCTGGGTGAGGTCGCCGCCGGTGTATTCGGGGTCGAAGCCGCCGAGGATGACGTTGGAGCGGTCGAAGACGTACTGGTAGTCGCGCTCGGGGATGCCCATCATGTCGCAGATGATCTTCAGTGGCAGGCGGGCGGCCACCTCGGTGACGAAGTCGCAGCCGGGGCCCTTGGCCAGCAGGTCGTCCACGATGCCCGTGGCGGCGGCCTCCACGTCGGCCTCGAACTGCTTGATCATCTTGGGTGTGAAGGCGCGCGAGACGATCCTGCGCAGGCGGGCGTGACGGGGGTCGTCCATGTTGATCATCGAGCCGAAGTACTCGGCGAATTCCGCCGGCATGTCGGGGATGTTCGTCGCGCCTCCGTCGCCCGAGCAGAACACCTCGGGGTTGCGGCTGGCCTCCAGGATGTCGGCGTGCTTGACCAGGGCGTAGTAGCCGGGGCCCTTGGGGGCGTAGGAGATCTCCATCTCCTCGAAGAAGGCGGGGCTCTCCATGCGGCGCAGCCGCTCGAACGCCTCCTCACGCTCGCTCATGGGCCGGGCCCAGAAGTCGCGGTCCGACAGGTCGAAGTCCAGGACGCTCATGTGGCAATCATGGGAAAAGCGGCCACTTACGTCAATGGTTCTTACGTACGGCGTACGTACGGCGGCCCGCCCGAAGGCCGCCGCGTACGAGCCCGGGTCAGGCGGCGGGGCCGAGCCAGTCGAGGATGAGGCGGTTGACCTCGGCCGGACGTTCGAGGTGCAGGAAGTGCCCGGCGCCGGCCACCTGCTCGGCCCGCGACCCTTCGGGCAGCCGGCTGATCGCGTCCTTTGCGAGGTGGGACGCCAGGCAGCCGTCCTGGGCGCCGTGCAGGTAGAGGACGGGGCCGGTGACCCCGTTGTCGACCTCCGGGTAGCGGCCCGACGGCGGCACGGTGCCGAGCATGGCGCGGTAGTAGCCGATGGCGGCCGACAGGTTGGCGGGCTCGCCGATGCTGCGCCGCAGGAAGGCGAGGTCCTCGCCCGCGTCGTAGCCGGGCGACCAGTCGTGCCACAGGTTCTCGAAGAAGCCGGGCGCGGCGGCGGCCGGCTCGGCCAGCGGCGTCTGGAAGAGGAAGATGTAGAACGAGCGCTTGAGCTGCTCGTACTCCAGGAAGGCGGCGCCGAGCGCGCCGGGCGGCGGCACGGCGAGCGTGACGGCGCGGCGGAAGCGGCCGGCGGTGGCGTAGGCGGGGAAGGCGCCCCAGTCGTGGCCGATGACGACGGCGTCGTCACCGCCGCCGAGCTCCTCGTGCAGCGCGCGTACGTCGGCGACCAGCGCGGCGGTCTCGTACGCGGCGTCGGCGGGGACTTCGGTGGGCGCGTAACCGCGCATGAAGGGGGCGACCGCGCGGTAGCCGCGTTCGGCCAGCGCGGGCATCAGGTGCCGCCAGGTGTGCGCGGTGTCGGGGAAGCCGTGCAGGCACAGCGCCAGCGGCCCCTCCCCCAGTGTCAGATACGCGAACTCCACACCGTTGGCGTGGATCGTCCTGATCTCCATGACTGCGAAACCTAGCACGCCGCCACTCGCCCGACCGGGGTTCCCCGTTTCGCTCAGAACGTGTAGCGCAGGTGCTTGACCCCGTTGATGAAGTTGGACAGCAGGAAGTCGGGCTCGCCCACCGCCTTGATCGCGGGCAGGCGGGTGAACAGCTCGCGGAACATCACGGTCATCTCCCTGCGCGCGAGATGCGCCCCCAGGCAGTAGTGCGGGCCTGGGCCGCCGAAGCCCACGTGGGGGTTGGGGTCACGGGTGATGTCGAAGGCGTCGGGGTCTTCGAACACGGCCTCGTCGCGGTTGGCCGAGGTGTAGAAGAGCAGCACCTTGTCGCCCTTGCGGTAGGGGGTGCCGTTCAGCTCGTGGTCGCGGGTCAGCGTGCGGCGGAACTGGATCACCGGCGTCGCGTAGCGGACGATCTCGTCGCACGCGCCCGCGATGCGGCCGTCGAAGTCGGCCAGCAGCTGCTCGCGCTGCTCCGGGTGGTCGGTGAAGAGCTTCAGCCCGTACGCGATGGCGTTGCGGGTGGTCTCGCTGCCCGCCACCACGAGCAGGATGAAGAACGAGCCCAGCTCCTGCGAGCTGAGCCGCTCGTCGCCGTTGACCAGCAGGCTGACCAGGTCGCCCGTGGGCCGCCTGCGCCGCTCGTCGCCGAGGCGGGCGGCCAGCCGGTTGAGCGCGTGGCCGGCGCGCAGCAGCTTGGCCAGGCCCCGGGCCACCTTGACGCGGCCGAAACCGGGGTCGATGCCTGAGTACTCGGGGTCGGCGTTGCCGAGGATGACGTTCGTACGCCGCAGCACCGCGTCGTGGTGGCTCGCGGGGATGCCCATCATGTCGCAGATGACGCGTACCGGGAGGCGGGCGGCCACCTGGGCGACGAAGTCGCCAGGGCCTTCCGCGACGGCCTGGTCCACGATCTCGGCGGCGGCCCGCGCGAGGTCCTCCTCCATCTTGGCCAGCACGCGCGGCGTGAACGCCCGCGAGACGATGCGGCGCAGCCTGGCGTGCCGCGGGTCGTCCATGTTGATCATGGAGCCGAAGTAGACGCTCAGCCAGCGCGGCATGTCGGGGATGCTGTTGGAGCACGGCTCGCTGCTGAAGACGGCCGCGTCGCGGCTGGCCGCGGTCACGTCGGCGTGGCGGACCAGGGCGTGGTAGCCGGGCCCGCCGCCGACGAACGGCACCGCCTGCTCGGGCACGAACACCGGGCGGTCGAGCTCGCGCAGCCGCCGGAACGCCTCCATGCGCTCGGCCTGCGGGCGGGCCCAGAACGGGATCTGTGACAGGTCGAGCTCCGCGGGCAGCGTCATACCGACGAGCCTACGCAAGTGACCACTTACGTCAAGCCTTGTGCCCCCTGATCAGGTCCGCGGCCTTCTCCCCGATCATGATCGCGGGGGCGTGGGTGTGGCCCCTGTTGAGCGTCGGCATGATCGACACGTCCGCCACCCGCAGCCCCTCCACGCCGCGCACGCGCAGCGCCGGGTCCACCACCGAGGCGTCGTCGGCGCCCATCCGGCAGGTGCCGACCGGGTGGTAGAGGGTCTCGCCGCGCTCGCGTACCCACTGGGCCAGCTCCTCGTCGGTCTCCGGCCCCCAGTACGGCGCCATCGGCCCGCCCGCGTACGGCTTCATCGCCGCCGTCGCGAACACCTCCTTGGCCCGCTTCAGCCCCGCGACCAGCCGCCTGACATCGGCCTCCGCCGACAGGTAGGCGGGGTCGATGACGACGTCGCGGCCGTTCAGCCCGATCCTGCCGCGGCTCTCCGGCTGCAGCAGCACCACGCCGACGGTCAGGCCGTGCCCGGTCGGCGGGGTGAGCCCGTGGTCCTTGAACGGCACCGGCGCGAACACCAGCTCGACGTCCGGCGCCGGCTCCGCCTCCGAGGTCCTGATGAACGCGACCGCCTCGCCCACGTTCGTGGTGAGCATGCCGGAGCGCAGCACGATGTAACGCAGCAGGTTGGGGATCGACTCGGCCTTGGTCAGCGTCACCGGCTGCAGGCACTCGACGAACACACCGGTCGAGAGGTGGTCCTGGAGGTTCTTGCCGACCTCGGGCAGCTCGTGCACGACCGGCACCCCGGCGTCGCGCAGCTCGTCGGCCGCGCCGACGCCCGAGCGCATCAGCAGGTAAGGCGACCCGATGGTCCCGGCCGCCAGCACCACCTCCAGCCGCGCCTTGATGTGGGCGCCGCCGCTGTGCTCGACGCCCGTCGCCCGCCTGCCGTCGAACGTCACCCGCGTCACCGTGGCGTCGGTGACGACGTGCAGGTTGGGGCGGTTCGCGGCCGGGCGCAGGTAGGCGTCGGCCGAGCTCCACCGCCTGCCCCTGTTCTGGGTGACGGGGGTCGGGCTGTAGCCCTCGTTGGAACGGCCGTTCAGCTCGGCGAGCCGCGGCATGCCCAGCTCCTCGCAGGCCGCGAGGAACGCCGCCGTCGTCACGTTGGGGCTGCGCAGCTCGGAGATGTAGAGGGGACCCGAGGTGCCGTAGACGCCGCCGCGGTTGCTGCCGACGCGGTGCTCGGCCCGGTGGAAGTACGGCAGCACGTCGTCGTACGCCCAGCCGGGGATGCCCCATTGGTCGTAGTCCTGCTGGCAGCCGCGCACCCACATCTGCGCGTTCATCGAGGACGAGCCGCCCAGCACCCGGCCGCGCGGCCAATAGAGCTCACGGCCCGACATCTCACTCTGCTTGGCGGTGGTGAAGTTCCAGTCGTAGCCGGTCCTGAAGAGCTTGGGAAAGCCCGCCGGCATGCGGATCTCCAGCTTGTCGTCCTTGCCTCCCGCCTCGACCAGCGCCACGGACAGCCCCGGATCCTCCGAGAGCCGGTTGGCCAGCACGCACCCCGCAGAGCCGGCCCCGACGATGACATAGTCGTACTCCATTGATCTCCTCCACGGGGCTGGACAACGTGTTCCCTGCTTACTCCACGCCTCGGGAACGCGTCCATATCCACTTGTGACCTGCTCTACCTACCAGCCGGTATGGCGGCCCTGCGAAGATGACCGCGAAGCCGTTCTATAGGGAGGCGTCATGCTCAACCTGTCGATCGTCCTGGAGGACTCCGCCAGGAACACCCCCGACGGCACCGCGATCGTCTTCGGCGACATGCGGCTGCCGTACTCCATGATCGACACAGTGGCCAACCAGGTCGCGAACCTGCTGGTGGCGCGCGGTATCACCAAAGGCGACAAGGTCGCGCTGGCCTGCCCGAACCTGCCGTACTTCCCGTTCGTCTACTTCGGCATCCTGAAGGCCGGCGCGACCGTCGTGCCGCTCAACGTGCTGCTGCAGTCACGCGAGATCGCGTACCACCTCGACGACAGCGACGCCAAGGCGCTGTTCTGCTTCGAGGGCACGCCGGAACTGCCGCTCGGCGAGCGCGGCAAGGCGGGGTTCGAGGCGTCCGAGGGGTGCGAGCACTTCTTCGTGCTGCCCGCGACCCCGCTCGCCACGGAGTCCCCGTACGGCGAGTCGATCTGGGCCGCGCTCGGCGGGATGGCCTCCGAGTTCGAGACCGTGCAGACCGCCCCCGACGACACGGCGGTGATCCTCTACACCTCCGGCACCACCGGCCAGCCCAAGGGCGCCGAGCTCAGCCACCAGAACATGCTGATGAACGCCATGGTCAGCGACAAGATGTTCCCCGCGCCCGAGGAGGGCAACGACACCTACCTGGCGGTGCTGCCGCTGTTCCACTCCTTCGGCCAGACCGTGGTGATGAACACCGGCTTCCTGCGCGGCGCGACCGTCGTGCTGATGCCGCGGTTCGAGCCGGGTGAGGCGCTGGCGCTGATGGTGAAGGAGAACGTGACGTTCTTCGCCGGCGTGCCCACGATGTACTGGGGCATGCTGACGAAGGTCCACGCCGAGGGGCTGGAGGTGCCGCGCTCGCTGCGGGTCGCCGTCGCGGGCGGCGCGGCCTCGCCCGTCGAGGTGCTCAACGACTTCGAGCGCACGTTCGGCGTCGGCATCCTCGAGGGGTACGGCCTGTCCGAGACCGCCCCCGTCGCCAGCTTCAACCAGCCGGGCCGGCCCACCAAGGCCGGCACGATCGGCACCCCCATCTGGGGCGTGGAGATGAAGCTGGTCGACGGCGACTGGAAGACGGTCGAGGGCGAGGGGCCGGGCGAGATCGCCATCCGCGGCCACAACATCATGAAGGGCTACTACGGCAGGCCCGAGGCGACGGCCGAGGTGATGCGGGACGGCTGGTTCCGTACGGGCGACATCGCGACCCGCGACGCCGACGGCTACTACTCGATCATCGACCGCGCCAAGGACATGATCATCCGGGGCGGCTTCAACGTCTACCCGCGCGAGCTCGAAGAGGTGCTCGTCACGCACGAGGCCGTCTCGCTGGCCGCCGTCGTCGGCGTCCCGCACGAGTCGCACGGCGAGGAGATCAAGGCGTACGTCATCCGTACCCCGGACGCCACGATCACCGAGGACGAGCTGATCGCCTGGTGCAAGGAGAACATGGCGGCGTACAAGTACCCCCGCATCGTCGAGTTCCGCGACTCGCTGCCGATGACCGCCACCGGCAAGATCTTGAAGCGCGAACTGCGCTGACCACGCGCTGGCGCCGCCCCTGGGGGCGGCGCCCGCTCCGCGCGAGGACCGCCTCCCTGAACGCGGCCCCCACTTCATGATCGTCATTCTGTGCGGACCCCGTTATTCAGGTGAAGCCCAGGCCGTGGGGCCGGTAGCTTGCTGGGCATGCGGGAGCGGCCGGAGGACTTCGACGAGGGGCTGTTGCGCACCGCGCTCAAGGCGTGGGGGATCGACGTCCCCGCGCTGACCTACGCGCCGGTGGGGTTCGGGGACTTTCACTGGGTGGCGGGTGATCGGTTCGTGACCGTGGCCGACGTGCGGCGGCGGTCGTACGACGCCTTGCGGGCGGCGCTCGACACGGCGGCGGCGCTGCGCGGCGAGGCGGGGCTGGAGTTCGTGGTGGCGCCGCTGCGTGACGCGGAGGGTGCGACGCTGCGCCGGCTCGACCGTCGCTACGCGATGAGCGTGTTCCCGTACGAGGAGGGGCGTCCCGGCGAGTTCGGCGACGAGCAGGACGCGGACGAGCGGGCGGCCGCCATCGACGTGCTCGCCGCTCTGCACGGCACCCCTCCGCCGCTGCCCACGCCGGTCAGCCCCGTGCAGCCGGCGGGCCGTGCGCTGCTGGAGGGGCTGAGCCGGGGAGATGACGGGCTGCCGTGGCTCGGCGGGCCCTACTCCGAGCCGGCCCGGGATCTCGTCGCCGGCCACGCGCGGACGTTGCGCGGGGCGCTGGAGGAGTTCGACCGGCTGGCGGAGCGGCCGGGCGAGCCGGTGGTGACGCACGGCGAGCCGCATCCCGGCAACCTGCTGCGGGCCGGCGGGCGGCTGCTGCTCGTCGACTGGGACACCGTGGGCATGGCCGTCCCGGAGCGCGACCTGTGGCTGGTGGCCGAGACCGGCGACGACCTGGCCCGCTACGCCGACGCCACCGGCCACACTCCTGACCAGGGCCTGCTGCGGCTCCACCGGCTGCGCTGGGCGCTGGACGACGTGGCCGAGTTCGTCCAGTGGTTCCGCGCGCCGCACGCGCGCACGCCGGACGCCGAGGTGGCCTGGCGCGGGCTCCAGGGCACGCTGGAGCTGCTCGCCCACGACGGCTGAGCGCCGAAAGTTTCACACCCGGCCGCGCCCGGCCGGGCTCTCGCGGCAGCTCACGACCTCCACGCCAGGCCCGGCGGACGAGCCCCATTGCGGTGCCGAAATTTTCTGTGGACACTCGCAATATTTCGGCTGCCGATGCGAGAGGATCTCGATGAAGCTGAAAGCTCGACTGGCCGGAGCCGTGATCGCCGCTCTGGCGCTCGTGGTCGCCGGTCTCATCACCGCGCCCCCCGCTTCCTCGGCGCAACTCACCGAGGTGACCGGATTCGGGACGAACCCCACCAACCTCCGCATGCATCTGTACGTCCCCGACGGCGTCCCCGCCCGCCCCGCGCTGCTGGTGGCCGTGCACTACTGCACCGGCTCAGGCCCCGCCTTCTACTCGGGCACGGAGTTCGCCCGGCTCGCCGACCAGCACAAGTTCGTCGTCATCTACCCGTCGGCGACCAGGAGCGGCTCCTGCTTCGACGTCTCCTCGCCACAGGCGCTGCGGCACGACGGCGGCAGCGACCCGGTCGGCATCATCTCCATGGTCAGGTACGTCCAGCAGCGCTACGACACCGACCCCGACCGCACGTTCGTCACCGGCGCCTCGTCCGGCGCGATGATGACCAACGTCCTGCTCGGCGACTACCCCGACGTGTTCAAGGCCGGGGCGGCGTTCAGCGGCGTGCCGTTCGCCTGCTTCGCCACCACCGACGGGTCGAGCTGGAACAGCGCCTGCGCCAACGGCCAGATCAGCAGGACCCCGCAGCAGTGGGGCGACCTCGTACGCGCGGCCTACCCCGGCTACAGCGGCCCCCGCCCGCGCATGCAGATCTGGCACGGCACCGAGGACGGCACGCTGCGCTACCCCAACTTCCAGGAGCAGATCAAGCAGTGGACCGACGTCCACGGCCTGAGCCAGACCCCGAGCCTGACCGACCAGCCGCGCTCCGGCTGGACCAGGACCCGCTACGGCGGCACCGGCACGCAGGCCCCCGTCGAGGCGATCAGCCTGCAGGGCGTCGGTCACAGCCTGCCCCAGGGCGGGATGGCGGCCATGGTCATCGACTTCTTCGGCCTGTCGGACGACGGCCAGGACCCGGACCCGACGACCACGCCCACTCCCCCGCCCCCGGGCGCCTGCCAGGTGACGTACACGATGAACACCTGGAACACCGGCTTCACCGCCGAGGTGAAGATCGCGAACACCAGCCAGTCGCCGGTGTCGTCGTGGACGCTCGGCTTCGCGCTGCCCGCCGGCCAGACGGTCACCTCCGCGTGGAACGCCACGATCACGCCGGCCGGCGGCCAGGTGAGCGCGCGCAACGTCTCCTACAACGGGACGATCGCGCCGGGCGGCTCGGCGTCGTTCGGCTTCCAGGGCACCCACAACGGCAACACCGGCAAACCCCCCGCATTCACCCTGAACGGCGCCGCCTGCTCCTGAGCAACCGGTCGCTTGTCGGTAACGACGCCTCGTTTACCGGGTAACCGCTTGCCCCAGCGCCGAGGGTAGCCATACGGTCACTTTAAGCAGTTGGGGGACAACGAAGGAGAACGAGCACGTGGGCAGGCACGCGAAGCCCCACAATCCGAAGGAGCAGCCGCAGGAGACGCAGGAGGACGCCCAGAACGAGCATCCTCCGAGCCGGGGACGGCACGCGAAGCACACGAAGGACAGGCACCGCTGCACGGCGACGACGGGCGAGCAGGCCGCCGTCTCCTCCTGACGTCACGGGGACACGCCACGGCTCCCGGGCCTTTGAAGGCTCGGGAGCCGTGTCATGAACCGAATCAGCGCCGGCTGTCAGGGCCAGTCGCGCGACGGGCGCAGCGGCATGCCGGAGCGGCCGTTCTCGTCGAGCTTGACGCCGAGCACCTGGTGCAGCTGCACCTTGTTGCGCTCGAAGCCCACGATGCAGCCGGCCATGTAGAGGGCCCACACGCGGGCGGTGCCCATGCCGACCTCCTCGACCGCGGACTCCCAGTTGTCGTCGAGGTTGTCGCACCAGTGGCGCAGCGTCTTGGCGTAGTGCTCGCGCAGGTTCTCTTGGTGGCGGATCTCGAAGCCGAGGTCCTCCATCTGCCTGATGAGCCAGCCCACCGACTCGAGCTCACCGTCGGGGAAGACGTAGCGGTTGATGAAGCCGCCCTTGTTGAACGTCTTCTCCTTGCCGGTCGGCCGGGTGATGCAGTGGTTGAGCAGACGGCCGCCGGTCTTGAGCTTGCTGTAGAGGAACTCGAAGTAGCCGGGCACGTTGGCCTTGCCGATGTGCTCGGTCAGGCCGATCGAGCTGACCGCGTCGAAGCCCGACTCCTTGACGTCGCGGTAGTCCATGAAGCGGACCTCGGCGAGGTCCTGCAGCCCGGCGTCGGCGATGGCCTTCTGGGCCCACTCGGCCTGCTGGCGGCTCAGCGTGACGCCGAGCCCCTTGACGCCGTAGTGCTTGGCGGCGTGCATGACCATGCCGCCCCAGCCGCAGCCGACGTCGAGCAGCCGCATGCCGGGCTGGAGCCCGAGCTTGCGCGCCACCAGGTCGAACTTCGCGAACTGGGCCTCTTCGAGCGAGGAGTCCTCGCTGGGGAAGCAGGCGCAGGTGTAGGCCATCGACGGGCCCAGCACCCACTCGTAGAAGCGGTTGGAGACGTCGTAGTGGTGGTGGATGGCCTCCGCGTCACGCTGCTTGGCGTGCCGCGAGCCGAGCTTGGCCAGCGCGCTCTGGCGCATCTCCTGCGGGGGCGGCGGCACCCGCATGAGCAGCGGCTTGACGCCCAGCGACTTGACGGCGGCGATCTTCTCGGACGTCGTCAGGTCGTTGGTCGTGATGTTCCACATCCGGTCCAGCAGCGTGTACATGTCGCCGTGGACGTCGAGGTGTCCCGAGATGTACGCCCGGGCCAGGCCCAGCTCGCCCGGTGCGTGGGCCAGGTGCGCGACCGCGATCGGGGACTTGACCTCGAGGGCCAGGTCGGCGCCGTCGGGCCCCGCCTTGCTGCCGTCGTAGGCCATGAACGCGATGTTCGCATCGGAGCCGACGATCTTTTCAAAGATGGATGCCAGAGCCATCAACTCACCTTCCCCGTACACACTTTTCGTACAGGTCGAGCAGGCGTCCGTTGGGGTCGTATTCCTGCTTGACCGGCCAATAGGCATCGCCGTTGTAGAGCTGCCAGAACTGCTCACGCACGTAGAACGAGGTCGAGTAGAGCGACTTGTGGCCGTCGAGATCGTGTACGGAACGCTCGATGAGCCGGTTGTAGTAACCGTCGAACTGGCCGCGCGGCAGCGGCACCATTCCCCAGAATCCGAAGTTGACGTAGAGCTTGCCCGGCTCGAGCGGGTAGAGCGGCCACCGTGTCTCTGCGCGCAGCGGGCACATCCACACCGGAGTCATGCCCACCTTCTCGTGGAAGAACTCCAGGAATTCGGCCCCGCGCTCGACGGGCGTCTCGACATCCTGGATGACCGATTCGCTCACGGGCTGGCCGCGCCACCGGTCGACGCGGGCGGTCAGGCCGTATTTCCGGTCGAGCGCGACCAGGCGGCGGTAGACGTCGGAGCGCATCCAGCGGCGCGGCATGAGCGAGCGCACGACCGGCTGCTGCACGCCGAACGCCCGCGAGCACCAGAACCAGTCGGTGTCCCAGCGCCACAGGTAGTCGCGGATGGTCAGCCAGTCGCGGCTGCGCTGCTGGATCGACTGGTAGTAGATCCGCATGCCGGTGTAGTCGGAGACGTAGGGGGCGCGTTCGGCGAAGCGGCCGAGCGTGATGTACATCTCGCCGGGGCCGAAGAAGACGCCGTCGACGAAGTCGACGCTCTCGCCCTCGTGCACCATGGTGTCGCAGATCTCCTGCATGGCCAGCATGCACTTGCCCGCGTCGGTGAACTTGACGTGGGTCAGGTGCACGTACGGCTGGACCTTGCGCAGCTTGATGCGGATGCGCAGCGCGTAGCCCAGCGTCCCGTAGGAGTTGGGGAAGGCGCGGAACAGCTCGTGGTGCTCGTTGTCGTCGCGGGCCACGATGACGCGGCCGTCGCCGGTGAGGATCTCGAGCTCCTCGACCGACTCGTGCGGCAGGCCGTCCCTGAAGCTGGTGGACTCGATGCCGAGCCCGGTCACGGCGCCGCCCAGCGTGATGGTCTTGAGCTGCGGCACGACGTACGGCATGAGCCCGTACGGCAGCGTGGCGTCCACGAGGTGCTCGTAGGTCGTCATGCCCTGCACCTCGGCGGTCATCGTCTCGGGATCGACGCTGATGACCTCGTCGAGATCGCGGGCCGACAGCTTGGCCGTCTTGGCGCCGTCGCGGAACCTGAACAGGTTGGACGTGGCCTTGGACAGCCGGGGAGCGGCGTCACCCGGGATCTCGGCGTAGGACTGCCGGATCTGCTCTACTGCCCGTCGGTGTGTCGACATCGTCGTCGTCACGGCCCCTCCTCCGTCGGTGCCGTGACCGCCCGGTGCCCCTCGGGCACGCGTCGCTCGTTCACGTAGCACCCCCTTGAGCTGGTAGAGATCGTCCGTAGCACGTTATCTCCATGCGACCGAACGGAACAGACCGGGGTCGTTAAAGACACGAAAACTGTTCATCGTGCCAGGTCGATCGCCTATTTGGTAGGTTATTGGGCAAACTTCCGGGAGATCACCGGTTCGACACCGTTCAGCACACCGTCCACCTCGCGGCCCTCGACGGCGGCGGCGAGGTTGTCGAGGGTGACGGTGAGCAGCCGCCCGGTCGATTCGGCGGTGACGCCGGCGACGTGCGGCGAGAGCAGCACGTTCGGCAGGTCGCGCAGCGGATCGCCGGCCGGCAGCGGCTCGACGTCGAACACGTCGAGCGCGGCGCCCCCGAGCCGGCCCTCGCTCAGCGCGGCCACCAGCGCCTTCTGGTCGACCACGCCGCCCCGCGCGCCGTTGACCAGCAGCGCGCCCTGCTTCATGCGGCCGGGGTCGACGAGGCCGCGGGTCTGCGCGGACAGCGCGATGACGACGACCACGACGTCGGAGGTGGACACGAGCGTGTCGAGGTCGGTGAAGCCGGGATCGGAGCGCGGCGTGCGGGTCCAGTAGGACACCTCGCAGCCGAGCGCGCGGAACATCTCGGCGCAGCCAGCGCCGATCGGGCCGTAGCCGACCACGCCGACCCGGCGGCCGCGCAGCTCGTGGGGCTGCAGGCTCTGCTGCGGCCATTCGCCCGCGCGTACGGCCGCGTCGGCCGCGGCCAGTTTGCGCAGCAGCGCCAGCGTGGCGGCCAGGCACCACTCGGCGACCGCCACGGCGCTGACGCCCGGCGTGTTGGCCAGCGGCACCCCGGCCGCGGCCAGCGCGTCGAGGTCATGGCCGTCGACGCCGACCGACGGCTGCTGCACGAACGCCAGCCGGGGCGCGGCCCTGACCGCCTCGGCGTCCATGACGAGCGCGCCCGTCCAGTCGCCGAGCACGATCTCCGCGTCGGGCAGCGCCGCGAGCAGCCCCGCGCGGTCGCGCGAGCCGGGCACCCTGACGGTCACCCGGTCGCCGAGCGGCGCCAGCAGGCCGCGCACGAACTCTTCGGGAAGGGGCGGCAGGGCCAGCAGGTTCCAGGAGGTCATGCCCCCACAGTAAAGCTGCCGATCACCTGTCGCATCAGTGCTCTGTTACGCAGCCACTGCTCCTCGGCGACCGTCCATGACAGCACGTACGCGGCCTCGTCCGTGGCCACGGCCCGGCGGATCTCGTGGTAGCGGGCGCCCGGTCGTACCCAGGGGGCGTCGTTGTCCTGCCCCGCGATCCAGGTGAACTCCCACTCCACGGCCTTGACGCCCTTGTGGTTGACCATGCGCTGCCCCCGGTTGACCACCGTGCGGGCGTTCTGCCGGAACGTCTCCTGCGAGTCGCGCATGAGCTGGTGGGGGTCGAGCTGCCCGTAGACGGCCTCCACGCCGAGGTGGGCGTTGCGGTCGCGGCGCGTCCACTCGGTGTACGCCTCGCCGAGCGCGCCCCGCCAGCCGGTCGGCCGCAGGATCGCCCAGCCGTCACGGGACTTCCACACCCGCACCAGCGGCGCCCGCCTGGTCGCGCTGGGCGTGGGGGTCGGCGTCGCGCTCGGCGTCGCCGTGGGCGTGGCCGTCGGGGTGATGGGCTTGGTCGCGGCGGCCGGCTGCGCGGTCGCGCGGGGCGTGCCCTCGGCGGGCGAGGCCGTCCTGAAGTACGCGACCGCGCCGCCCGTCAGCACCAGCACCACCGTGGCCGCGGCGGCGAGCAGGGCCCGGCCTGGACCCTGGCCCTTGCGCTCGGGCGGGTCGAGGTCCGTGGCCGCCGGCTTGGCCGCGATGATGGCGGCGAGCAGCCGGTCGGCCTCCTCGGCGTCCACCCGGTCCTGGGGCTCCTTCCGCAGCAGGCCCTTCAGGATCGGATGCATGACCGGCGGGATGCGGCGGTAGTCGGGCTCCTCGCTGAGCAGCGCGTTGAGCGTGGCCATGGGGTCGCCGCGCTCGAACGGCGAGCGGCCGACCATGCAGGCGTACAGCGTGGCGCCCAGCGACCACAGGTCGGAGGCGGGGCCCGCGTTCTCGGCGCGCACCCGCTCGGGGGCGAGGAAGCTCGGCGAGCCCGTCACCATGCCGGTGCTGGTCAGCGAGACGTCGCCCTCGACGGTCGCGATGCCGAAGTCCATCAGCACCGCGCGGCCGTCGTCGGCCAGCAGGATGTTGCTGGGCTTGACGTCGCGGTGCAGGATGCCGGCCTCGTGGGCGGCCCGCAGCGCCGACAGCACCTGCCGGCCGAGATCGGCCGCCTCGCGCACCGGCAGCGCGCCCGTGGTGAGCACGACCTGCTCCACCGACGGGTGACTGACCAGCTCCATCACGATCCAGGGCCGGCCGCCCTCCTCGACGACGTCGTAGATCGCGACGACGGAGGGGTGGTTGAGCCTGGCCGCCGTACGGGCCTCGCGGGCGGTCCGCAGGAGCTGGCGCTCTTTGTCGCCCGGCGACAGGTTGTCGGGCAGCAGCACTTCTTTGATGGCCACCTGCCGGTTGAGCAGTGTGTCGCGGCCTTCCCAGACCACGCCCATCCCGCCGCGGCCCAGTTCGCGCAGCAACTGGTAGCGCCCTGCGATGAGCCGGTTGCTCTCCGAAACCATGTCCTACCCCTGTAGCGGCGCACGTGCGCCTGCTGCAGACGACCGCCGTACGGCCGCCTGTAGACCACCCGAACAGTGGGCAAGTTTCCCATACCTGCCCGGACTTCGCGGGAAGGTCGGCAAGGCCGCTTGCACGAGATCACCGAATGTTGTTCTACTTGGGCGGGATCCCTACCGAGGAGAAGCCGATGCCCGAGACTAGCCGAGGTCCGCTGTCCGGCGTGCGCGTGCTGGAGCTCGCCGGGCTCGCGCCCGGGCCGTTCGCCGGGATGATGCTCGCCGACCATGGCGCCGACGTGCTGCGCGTCGACCGGGTCGGCGCCGTGCGCGACGCTCCCCGCAGGGACGTCATGGACCGCGGCAAGCACACGATCGGGCTCGACCTCAAGTCGCCCGAGGGCGTGGCCGCGTTCAAGGAGCTGGTCGCGAACGCCGACGTGGTGATCGAGGTGTTCCGGCCCGGAGTGGCGGAACGGCTCGGCATCGGGCCCGACGACCTGCACGCCGTCAACGAGCGGCTCGTCTACGGCCGGATGACCGGCTGGGGGCAGGACGGGCCGCTCGCCCCGACCGCCGGGCACGACATCGACTACATCGCGATCTCCGGCGTGCTGTCGACGCTCGGCCGCGCCGGCGACAAGCCGACCCCGCCGATCAACATCCTCGGCGACTTCGCCGGCGGCGGCCTCATGCTGGCCTACGGCGTGCTGCTGGCCCTGTACGAGCGCGAGCGCACCGGCAGGGGCCGGGTGATCGACGCGGCCATGGTGGACGGCTCCGCCACCCTGTTCGCGATGTTCTACCAGGCCGTCCAGAGCGGCGGCTGGGGGCCGCGCGGCACCAACCTGCTCGACACCGGGGCGCCGCAGTACGACACGTATGAGACCGCCGACGGCCGATATGTCGCCGTGGGGGCCTTGGAGCCGAAGTTCTGGGCCGAGCTGCTGCGCCTCATGGGCCTCGACGGCGACCCCGATCTCCCCGACAGGAACGACCCCGCCCAGTGGCCCGCGCTCCGGGCCCGGCTGGCCGGGGTGTTCCGCACGCGCACGCGCGCCGAGTGGGAGGAGATCTTCGACGGGTCCGACGCCTGCGTCTCGCCGGTGCTGTCCATGGGCGAGGCCGCCACGCATCCGCACAACGTGGCGCGCGGCTCGTTCGTCGAGGTCGGCGGCGTCACCCAGCCCGCACCCGCCCCGCGCCTGCTCGGCACCCCGCCTCCCGACCTCTCCCCCGCCACCCGGCTGGAGGACCTGTCGGACTGGGGCCTGTCCGCCGAACAGGCGGCCAAGCTCCGCGATCAGGGGGTGCTCGCCTGACCTTCTGCGGGCGCGTACTCCTTGAGCGCGACCGACTCGTGCAGCCGCGCGCTCTTGCCGCCCAGCTTGGCCGCGGCCCTCGTGACGGCCGTGGGCAGCAGGTTGATGAGGTTCGCGGCGCGGGCGAGCGTCCACAGGTCGAAGCGGCCGGCCGGGACCAGCCGCTTGGCCGCGCCGACGGCGAACGTGCGGCTCTGGAGCACGTAGGGGGCGATCTCGGCCTCGTACGCGGGGTAGGCCCGCGTGTGGTCGCCGCCGTGCGCGGCCAGCTCCCCCGCCAGCACGTACGCCCCCACGACGGCCAGGCTGGTGCTGCCCCCGACGGCCGGCCCCGGGCAGTAGCCGGCGTCGCCCACGAGCGTCACCCGCCCGCGTGACCAGGTGTCGAGGCGCAGCTGGGTGATCGAGTCGAAGTAGAAGGCGGGCGCGCGCTCCGCCTCGTCCAGCAGCCGCGGCACCTCCCATCCCGCGCCGGCGAAGCGGGCCCGCAGCAGCTCCTTCTGCCGGGCGAGGTCCCGGTGGTGGTAGTCGAGCGGCTCCGGCGTCCTGAACAGGAACACCGCCCGCGCGTCCGGCATGCGCGCGGCGCCGTACACGGCGGCCATCCTGCCCACGCCCGCGAGGCCCTCCATACGCCCGTCGAGCCCCAGGTAGTTGGGGATCGAGGCGACGGCCAGGTAGGCGCCGATCCAGCTCGTGCAGCGCTCCTCGGGGCCGAAGACGAGGCGGCGCACGTTGGAGTGCAGGCCGTCGGCGCCGATCACCAGGTCGTACCTGGCCGGCCTGCCGCGCTCGAACGTCACCTCGCCGCTGTCGGAGATCGCGGTGATGGAGTCGCCGAAGACGTACTCGGTGTCGTGGCGGGTGGCGTCGTAGAAGATCTCGCCGAGGTCGTCGCGCATGATCTCGACGTGCCGGTCGGAGAAGGCGCCCATGACGCGGCCGACCTGCACGTCGACCGGGCGCCCGCCGCCCTCGACGTGCATGGTGAGCCGTTCCGTGCCGGTCTTGGCTGCGACCACCCGCTCCAGCACGCCCATCCGTTCCACGATCTCCATGGCGGGCCTGAACAGGTCGACCGCGTGACCGCCCGCCTTGCGCAGCGCGGGCGCGCGCTCGACGACCGTCACGTCGAAACCATGACGGACCAGCCAGTACGCGAGGACGGGCCCCGCAATGCCGGCCCCCGAGATGAGAACCCTCATGACGCCTCCTTACCTATCGTTAAGTAAGGAGGCTAGCATCTGACTTAACGGTAGGTAAGGGTAATCTTGGGTCATGCCCAGTGACACCAAGGCGCGCATCCAGGCGGTGGCCCGCGAACTGTTCGTCGAGCAGGGCGTCCAGAACACCAGCCTGCGCCAGATCTCCGAACGCCTGGGCATCACCAAGCCCGCGCTCTACTACCACTTCTCCTCACGCGACGACCTGGTCCGCAGCATCGTGGCGCCGATGATCGAGGACATGGAGCGGTTCGTCCGCGACCGGGCGCCTGGGCTCCAGCCGCGCGAGCTGCTCGACGCCTACTTCGCGATGGTCTGGCGGCACCGCGACGTGATCGTGATGATGGTCCGCGAACTGGCCACGCTCGGCCAGCTCGACCTGGGCACGCGCATGTTCGAATGGCGGCGCGAGCTGATCGTCATGCTCATGGGGGCGGACCTCACGCAAGTCCAGCACATCAGGGCGACGGTGGCGCTGGGCGGGCTGTCGGACTGCGCGGTCGAATACGCGCACCTGCCCCTGGAGGAGGTCAAGCCGGCGGCCGTCGAAGCGGCGGCCGCCGTGCTCGGTCTCTGATCAGGCGCTTACTGATCAAGCGTGCTCGGTTCCTGATCAGACGGTCCCTGATCAGGCGTGCTCGGTCTCTGATCAGACGGTCCCTGATCAGACGTGCTCGGTCTCTGATCAGACGGCGAGGTACAGATCCACGCCGTCGGGGTGATGCACCTCCAGATCCGTGGTGAAGGCGCGTGCCGGGGTGCCGCCCGACTCGGTGTGCTTCCACACCTGCTGCCAGGTGTCGATCAGCGCCTGCGGCATCTGGCCGCGTACTTCGAGCTTCATCGCCGGCCCGGCCGGCACCCGCACCGCCACCATGCCCTCCGGCACGCGCGGCACCGTGCGCACGCCCGTGCCGACGATCTGCGTGAAGGCTCCGTGGTGGTCGCTCTCGTAGTCGGTGAGCACCGCGTAGAGGTTCTCATCGACGCGGCCGGGCACGTGGGCGAAAGCGCCCGGCGCGCCCGCCCGCTGCCACAGCCCCGGTAGTTTCGCGCGAGCCGGATCCATCTCGTCGGCATTGGTCGTGCGGACGACGAAGCCGACGACGATCAGCTCGGCCCTTTCCGTGACGTTCACAGACCCTCCCTCCCCCAAAAGTGTCCGCGCCGATCATAAGGCCCCCGGAAAGGGGGAAATCCCTAGTTGACCTGTCAGCACATAAGATGGATGAACGTGAGATTTCTCAATGACCTCGAGCCCCATTACGACCTGACCTATAGCGACGTGTTCATGGTGCCGTCGCGTTCTGCGGTCGGTTCGCGGCTCGCAGTCAACCTCTCGACGAACGACGGCACGGGCACCACCATTCCTGTCGTCGTGGCCAACATGACCGCGGTCGCCGGCCGGCGCATGGCCGAGACCGTGGCACGGCGGGGCGGCATCGTCGTCATCCCGCAGGACATTCCGCTCGACGTCGTCGCCAACGTCGTCGACTGGGTCAAGAAGCGCGACCTCGTCCACGACACCCCGCTCACCCTGACCCCGCACGAGACCGTCGGCGAGGCCCTGCAGCTGCTGCCCAAGCGCGCCCACAACGCGGTCATCGTGGTCGACTGGGAGAACCGTCCCGTCGGCGTCGTGACCGAGGCCGACTGCCAGGGCGTCGACATGTTCACCCAGCTGTCCCAGGTCATGTCGAGCGAGCTGCTCACGCTGCCCGCCGGGCTCGACCCGCGCACCGCCTTCGAGCGGCTGCATGAGGGCCGTCACCGCCTCGCGCCCATCGTGGACGAGGACGGGCGCCTGGTCGGCATCCTCACCCGTACGGGCGCGCTGCGCGCCACCCTCTACCAGCCGGCCGTCGACGCCCAGAACCGGCTGCGCATCGCCGCCGCCGTCGGCGTCAACGGCGACGTGGCCGCCAGGGCCAAAGAGCTCCTCGAAGCGGGCATCGACTGCCTGGTCGTCGACACCGCGCACGGCCACCAGGACAAGATGGTCGCCGCCCTGCGCGCCGTCAAAGCGCTCGACCCCGGCGTGCCGGTCGCGGCGGGCAACGTGGTCACCGCCGGCGGCGTGCGCGACCTGGTCGAGGCCGGGGCCGACATCCTCAAGGTCGGCGTCGGGCCCGGCGCCATGTGCACCACCCGGATGATGACCGGCGTCGGACGTCCCCAGTTCTCCGCCGTGCTCGAATGCTCCGCCGAGGCGCGCCGGCTCGGGCGGCACGTCTGGGCCGACGGCGGTGTCCGGCATCCCCGTGACGTGGCGCTCGCCCTGGCCGCCGGGGCCTCGAACGTGATGATCGGATCCTGGTTCGCGGGCACCTACGAGTCGCCCGGCGACACCCATACCGATGCGAACGGGCGCAAGTACAAGGAGAACTTCGGCATGGCCTCCGCCCGTGCCGTCCGGCTGCGGACCGCGGACGACTCGGCGTTCGAGCGGGCCAGGAAGGCGCTGTTCGAGGAGGGGATCTCGACGTCACGCATGTACCTCGACCCCAAGCGGCCGAGCGTCGAGGACCAGATCGACGCCATCGTGGCCGGGCTCCGGTCGGCCTGCACCTATGCGGGGGCGGCGAACCTGGAGGAGTTCCACGAGCAGGCCGTCGTGGGGATCCAGAGCACGTCGGGCTACGCGGAAGGCATGCCCCTGCACCAGAGCTGGTGACCCTTCGGGACCGCTGAGCCACCTGGCCCCCCAGCGATCGCCTCGGTCCGAGCAACGCCCTCTTCTCCCTGTGGGGCGGCCACCAGCGGTGTCGTCAGGGTGTGCGACGCCAGCCGCCGGCGTTGTTGACCAGGATGTCGACGCGGCCCCAGCGTTCGCGTACGGCCTCGGTGAAGACCGCGACGCCGGACTGGTCGCGTACGTCGAGGGTCATCGACGGCGACCAGCCGTCACAGGCGGGCGGCTTGTCCCGATCGCAGACCGCCACATGAGCCCCGAAAACCGCGAACGCCTCCGCGATCGCCCGCCCGATCCCCCGCGCCGCGCCCGTGACGACGGCCACGCGGCCGGTGAGCAGGAACGCGTCGGGCGAAAGGGCGGCCATGAACGACGACGATATCCCGACGGCATAGAGTCGTCGGGTCCGTTAACAACCAAACAGGAGCTCATTCGTGGCACTCGAGAAGCCCGAGATCGACTTCCCGGGGGGCAACCCGCCCGCCGACCTCGAGATCGAGGACATCACCGTCGGCGACGGCCCGGAGGCCAAGTCCGGCCAGCAGGTACAGGTCCACTACGTGGGCGTGTCGTTCTCGTCCGGGGAGGAGTTCGACGCGTCGTGGAACCGCGGCCAGCCGTTCGAGTTCCCGCTGGGCGCCGGTCGCGTCATCGGCGGCTGGGACAAGGGCGTCGTGGGCATGAAGGTGGGCGGCCGGCGCAAGCTCGTCATCCCGCCGCACCTCGGCTATGGCACCCGCGGCGCCCCGCCCCGCATCAAGCCGAACGAAACGCTCATCTTCGTCGTCGATCTGCTGGCCGTGAACTAACGGCGGTTTGAGCCGGGGCGCCGACAAAAGGACGCCCCGGCCCCTCCCCGCCCAGGCGCCCGCCCCGCGCGGCCATCCCGCCTCCTCTGACCACCTCCCGCCCCCGAGTCGGGACGGGGAATCGCCCATCCCGCGCCGTTCGCCCGCTTTACCGACACACTCTGCAGATATGCCGATATCAGGTGGGGAAATGTCGCCCCCGTGAGGCACCATAGGCGTGTGCTTCTGATCGACGTGGTCCGGGTTTCCGAGGCGGTGACGCGCACGTCCGCCCGGCTGGGCAAGATCGGCCATCTGGCGGAGCTTCTGGGCCGGGTGGGCCCGGACGAGGCGGAGATCGCCATCTCCTACCTGTCGGGCGAGCTGCCCCAGCGCCAGGTGGGGGTGGGCTGGCGCACGCTGGAGGACGTCCCGCAGCCTAAGCTGGCCGCCACGGCCACGCTTACATCGGTCGACGAGCTGCTGAGCCGCATCAAGGCCGTCTCGGGCCAAGGCTCGCAGGCGGCACGCAAGGCGCTGGTGGCCGAGCTGTTCGCGGGCCTGACGAGTCAGGAGCAGCAGTTCATGCGCCGGCTGCTGTTCGGCGAGCTGCGCCAGGGGGCACTCGACGGCGTCATGATCGAGGCGGTGGCCAAGGCGTCGGGTGCGCCGTCGGCCGACGTACGCCGGGCGCTGACCCTGCGCGGCTCACTGCCCGCCGTCGGGGCGGCGGCGCTGACCGGCGGGGTGGACGCGCTGCGCGCGTTCCGGCTGGAGGTGGGGCGGGCGGTCGCGCCGATGCTGGCGGGCAGCGCCCAGAACGTCGCCGCCGCGCTCGACAAGGCGGGCACCCCGGCCGCGCTGGAGTGGAAGCTCGACGGCATACGCGTGCAGGCCCACCGTTCCGGCGAGGAGGTGCGGGTCTTCACCCGTACGCTCGACGACATCACACCCCAGGTGCCCGAGCTGGTCGAGGAGGTGCTGGAGATGCCGTCCGGCGACCTCGTCCTCGACGGCGAGGTCATCGCCCTGCGGCCCGACGGCCGCCCGCACCCGTTCCAGGTGACCGCCGCCCGCGTCTCCACCAAGACGAACGTCGAGCGGTTGCGCGAGCAGACGCCGCTGAGCGCGTTCTTCTTCGACGCCCTGCGCGTCGACGGCGCCGACCTGCTCGACCTGCCCTATTCGCAACGCCAGGAGGCCCTGGCCCGTACGGTTCCGCCCGCCCTGCTCACCCCGCGCCTGGTGACGGGTGACGTGGCGGAGGCGGAGAAGTTCTTCACGGACGTGGTCAAGGCGGGCCACGAGGGCCTGGTGGTCAAGTCACTCACCTCGCCCTATGCGGCCGGCCGGCGCGGGGCGGGCTGGATCAAGGTCAAGCCCCGCCACACGCTCGACCTGGTGGTCCTGGCCGCCGAGTGGGGCCACGGCCGCCGCGAGGGCAAGCTCTCCAACCTTCACCTGGGAGCCCGCGACCCGGAGGGCGGGTTCGTGATGCTCGGCAAGACGTTCAAGGGCCTCACGGACGAACTGCTGGCCTGGCAGACCGAACGCTTCCTGGAGCTCGCCGATGGCCCCACCGACACGTGGACCGTCCGCCTGCGCCCCGAACTGGTCGTGGAGATCGCCTTCGACGGCGTCCAGCGCTCACCCCGCTACCCGGGCGGCATGGCCCTCCGCTTCGCCCGCGTCCTCCGCTACCGCCCGGACAAACGAGTCGAGGACGCCGACACCGTCGACACCGTACGCTCCCTGATGCTCTAACCCGCCCACCCTCGCCGGCACCCCCACGGCCGCGTCGAGCACCCCCGAACGCGGCACACCCTTCACCCGCGCGCTTCACACACTCGCGGATACCCGGCGAGCGCAGCACAGCCGCCCCACCAGCGAATCAACCACGCCCGCCGGCCACCTGCGGGAGGGCCCGCTCGGCGAACCTGGCACCCACCGGCGTCACACGCGTCCTCATAGACCTCACCGTGATGGTGGTCCCGCCGCCTCGCGGAAGATCCCCCACCCGAGATCGCCTTTGGCACGACGCTGACCCTCGTGAGATAAGTCACGGAACGTCCCATTAGGTTGCCTTTACCTGCACTTTGTCGCATATCTTCGTCCAGTCCGCGCGGATCCCCAGCCCCGCCGACGGATCGGCCGCCGTATGCCCCCACCCCCTGCCGGCCCGGCCTTTGCCTCCCTCATCCCCTATCCAGGACCGTGGTTTACCTTGGGCCAGCATTCCCGCAAGCCGTCCCCGCAGCCTCGAAAGCCGTCCCCGCAGACCCGCAAGCTCTCCCCGAGCCGGCGCCGCTGGGCCGCCCTCGCAGCCAGCGTGGCCGTAGCGGCAGCCGCCTCGACCACCGCGTGGGCCACTAGGGGCAACGACGACTCCCCCAGGCCGGCAGCGGCCCTCACCCCGCCCTCGCCCGCCGCGAAGACCACGCGTTCACCCGAGCCCACCTCCGCGCGAACCGCTGAGAAGCCACCGGCGTCCGCCACCCAGCCGAAGCCCACCACCTCAGCCGGCAGCACCCCAACCCACCGGAACTCCCCGAACCACCCGGGGACGGCAGCCTCCGCAAAGCCCACGACCACCTCGCCGGCCCAGGCGGAGGGACCATCCTCCACGGACCGCCACTCCTCGGCCGACCAGGACAGCTCCACCGGCGACCGATCCTCTTCCGCCGAGCAGCAGTCCAAGAGCCGCACGACCAAGTCGAAGCCCGCCAAGCCGAAGCTCCGTGTCCTCTCCTCCGGCACCTGCGGCGCCTCCTACTACGGCGAACCCCAGATGACGGCCAGCGGCGAACGCTTCAACCCCAACGCGATGACCGCCGCCCACAAGACCCTCCCCCTGGGCAGCCGGGTCCGCGTCACGAACCCGAGGACCGGCGAGTCGGTGACGGTCCGCATCAACGACCGGGGCCCGTACATCGGGGGCCGCTGCCTGGACCTGTCCACAGCCGCCTTCGCCGCCATCGGCAACACCAGCGCCGGCGTCATGCGCGTCAGGTACGAGGTCCTCGTCCGCTGACCCGCGCCGCGCCGCGCCGCCACCCGACCCCCGCACACCCCCGCCGCTTGGCCTCGCAAGCGCTCGGCACAACCCACCCCCCGGGGCGATCGACGTCACCGCAGGCGCTTGAGCAGCGCATTCATCTCAATGCACCCCCGCACTCAAAATGGGGACGCAGGCCCGCCACATCTCATACCACGCAAAAGCCTCACGCCCCGCCGAGGCGCTGAACCCCGGCGGGTATAACAATTCGAAAACGACGCGCACGGCCAGTACGGCCCGATCACTTCACCAGACGAAGCGTCAGCGGATAACGGAAATCCCCCTCCGTCAGCGCCGAGATGCCACCGACCACGGAAAGCACGACTGCCGCGACCCAGATGAACGGCACGAGCACGATCCCGACGAAGGTAAGCGGCAGCAATACGGTGGTCCCGACCACGGTGATCTGGAAATTGAGCGCTTCGAGGGCGTGTTTGCGCATGTAAGGCGACGTTTTCGCGCCGGTGAGCAGCAGGAGCAGCGGACCGACGATCGGGAACCCGATGAGCGGCACCAGATGGGCGATCGCGCCGCCGAGGCGTTCGTTGCTCTCAGCCGGCGCCTCCTGGCGCACCGGTGCCGACGGCACGGAAGCGAGCTGAGGCACCGCGTTCGCACCGTAGAGCTCGTTCATGATGGGCACGAGGTCGCCGTGCGTACGCGCGGTCATCGCACGTTCCAAACGGTCGTCGAACTCGAGCTTGTCGAATCGTCCCTCCGCGTAAGCGGCTTTGACGTGCTCGACGACGTGTTCGCGGTCCTGGTTGGTGACGCGCAGATGAGCTGGCGGCACCTCGCCCGGCCCGGGGGTTTTCGGTACCCCAGCCATAATCGCCATGCCTCTCCCTCAGAGAATCGAGCTGACACCTCACATACTGCGTCGCCCCCAACCGATGGGGCCATCGGGAGAATCCCGGATACGTCCCCGAGATCTTCCCCGACGCGCGCGGGCTCGAGACGGTATAAAAAGGATTCATGAGATGGCGAGACCGCTACGGCATTCGTCGACTGCGCGGCCGCAAGATCGCGAAGTTCGACCGAGAGGCGACCGACGCCGACATCGAGGCGCTCATCGCCTTTGCCCGTTCGCGGCGAGGCGTCGAGTTCTACGTCGAACCTGAGACTTTCGCCACCGACACGACCGCCGTGGCGGTGGCCGACGACGGCGAGTGGACCAGGCGCAGGGTCGGCTCCCCCGCCGTGATCCACAAGGTCGCCCGCGATCTCGCCTTGCCGGTGTACGACGTGCAGCTGACCGGCTACCCGCCGCGCATGCGCGCCTACAACGAACGCCGCAAGCGAGAAGAAGGCTCCCTCTGACCCCTTCCCGCTCGGGCACCGCCCCTGGCCCCACCATGCCCGAACGGGAAAGACAAGACCCCAGCCGAGCACAGCGACCTCAACCGGCGGCCACGGACCCCAACCTCAGGGTTGCGAGCTCAAGGACGGTACGAACTCGACCCCGGCGGCACAGCCCCCACACAGAGCTGCAAAGTCCACGCTGAGGCGCGAACTCCACGTGGGGGATGCCGGACTCCACGCTGAGGCGCGACGTCCACGTTGGGGTGTCGGACTCCACGTTAAGGCGCGACGTTCACGCTGAGGCGCGACGTCCACGCTAGGCGCGAACCCCACCTTGGAGACCCGCACTCGCATCTCGGCGACCCTAACTTCGTATTCAGGTGGGTGGCATGGGCTCCGGTTGTGTGTCGCGGGGTGGGTCTGCGTTGAGGGGTTCTTGCTGTGCCACGCGCACGCAGCCAGGCTGAGAAGGGTCCGGGGCCGGCCGATAGTGGACCTATTCCAGGGTGGGGTGCAGGTCTTCTTCGTCGAGAAGGTTGATCAAGGGGAGGAGCCAGGCGGGGTTGGCGCGGCCCATGGTGGCGTCCAGTTCTTCAGGGGTGGGGAGGCGGCCCCGGAGGATGGACGGGGAGAGCAGGTTTTGGAGGGCGTGCATGAGGAGGTTGGCCATCGAGTAGCCGGGGTCGGTCGTCAGGGCGCGTTCGAGGGCGACCGTGGCCTGGACGCTGTCGCCCGAGCGCCAGGCGGCCATGGCCAGCAGGGACGCGACCGGGGGCACGAAGCGCGGCTCCAGGCGGCGGGTCAGGTCCTTCCAGAGCGCCGCGTGGGATTCGTGCATGAGGGTCCACGCCTCGTCGCGGACTCTCATGACCGTCAGTGCCATGCCGAGTTTCGCCGCCTCCACGTCGTCGAGGCGGCCGCCTTCGATGTGGGTCTCCAGCGCCGATCGGACTCTGGCCAGGCCGTCGGCGACGAAGTGCCGGGCGAAGGTGTCGAGGTCGGGGGCGGCCATGAGGTCCGCTCTGAAGGCGGCGATCGCCTCGGACGTGGCCCGCCGCATCGCCATCCGTACGGGACCCGTCACGGGGGCGACGGTGCGTTCGAGGGCTTCGCGGTTGGGGAGGGCCACCAGGCCGTGTACGGTCGCCTCGGCCGCTATCGGGCTTGTGGAGAGGTCGTAGGGAGTGCCTTCGGCGGGGCAGCAGGTGGCCACGTTGCAGATGTAGGACCAGTAGCGGCCCTCATGGGCTCGCAGCGCCTCCCCTACCTGGATGCCGGTCGTCAGGGCGAGCGTCCTCGCCTCATCGACCGCCGGCGTGACCAGGTCGCCGGGACCGTAGCCGACGATCACGACGTCCGTGATGCCCTCGCGGTCAATGAGAGGGGTCATGGCGTCGAGGGTGCCGGGCGGGAAGGGCAGGCCCCACCTGGCCACCATCTTGGCTCGGCCTTCGGCCAGACCCACGACGACGAGGCTCGCGGTGGGATGAAAGCCGACCAGGTAGGGGACGGCTGCCAGGACGTCGGTGGGACTGGTGAGGGTCAGGCAGGGCTCGGACGAGAACTCGAAGGGGTCCAATACACCGGACTCCGACCTGTCGGCGTCCAACCTGTCGGCACTCCACGCAGCAGCGTCCAAGACATCGGCACTGCGGGCACCGACTTGCGGGCCGTCGGCATTCGAGGCGTCGCCCCACGCAACGTCGGTACGCGCGGCGGTAACTCCCGAAGCATCGGTGGGCACGGCAGAGGTCCCCGAGGCATCCGCCCTCAGGGTAGAGGTTGCTGCGGGCTCGAACCTTGAGGTCTTGGGGGTAGAAGCGCCCGGGACTGAGGCGGTCGGCGCCACTGCGGGGCCGAACCGCGGGGTCTCGGAGGTTGAAGCGCTGGGGTCTGAGCTGCCAGGACCTGACGTACCGGGACGTGAGGTGCCAGGACCTGAGGCGCGGGGATTTGGCGCGGCGGATTGTGACATGCCGGTGGTGGGAGCGTCGCTGATGGCGCTTGCACCGAACGGCGCCTGAGGTCCGATGAGCGAGTGCGCGGAGTCGGGGACGACGGGCTGGCGAGGTGCGGGGACGAACGGTGGGCCGGGGGTGAAGGGGGAACGGGAGGTGGGGCGGGGCGAGCGGTTGGTCGTCATGGGTCCATAGGGTGGCGGGCGCGGAGGGGCTCCCGGGCAGCCGAAGGCGGTTCTGTGGATGATGGGCTCAACGCGGGATTGGCTGTGGACAACCCGCAGGCCAAGGCTCTCAGTATGTGAAGCGATCACAGCCACAGACCGCCACAGTCGCAAAAAGCAAAAGCAGACGCAGAAGCAAATTCAAAGCCAGGCCGGCCCGCCAGAGGCGGCCCGGCCCCAAGTCGTCTGGCCCGAGACATCGGGGGCACCGGGGGTCGTGAAGCCTCCCCCGGCCGTCGAGCCGGCGCATCCCGAGGTTGCCGAGCCGTGAGGTGATCGCAAGCGTGGCAAGGGCCAGGACGCGGGCAGGGCCGCGAGATGTGTCAGGGGGCAGGGCTGGGTGGGTTCGGGGTGGGAGTGGGCGGGGTGGGGGCCAGGCGGGTGCGTACGAGCAATGCCGCGCCCGCCACCGCTGCCGGCATCGCGACGATGGCGACGAAGGGCACCAGGAACAGCAGGAAGACCGCCACCCCGAAGCCCAGCGCGCTGGACTTGTTCGCTCGGAGCAGGGCGAAGCGGTCCTTGCGGACCATGCCGCGGCGTTCCATGGCGAGGGTGGTGAGCTCGACGGTGAGGAAGAAGCCGGACACCAGGGCGCCCACGACCGGCACCACGGTCTGTCCGATCACGGGTACGAAGCCCAGGAAGAACAGCGGGATCGTGAAGAGCAGCACGTAGAGCAGGGTCACCAGGCTGTCGCGGATGGAGCGCGGCAGCGTACGCCACCACGGCTGGTCGTCGTCCGTCTCCAGCGGGTCCACCTCGCCCGACAGCCGCTCGTAGAACGGGTCGCCGATGGCCAGCGTCAGCGCCGTGAACGTGATCACCGCCACCGCCAGCCCTCCGAGGACCAGCGCGACGGCCACCACCGTACGGAACGCCTCGCGCCAGCTCCACGTGTCGGCGAAGGGGGTGAGGAACGCGGCCAGGTCGGAGGCGTTGGTCCCCAGGAAGATCAGGGCGACCACGTAGACCGCGAACGCGATCAGCGCGGGGATGAGCCCGAACAGCCACCACCGGCCGTTCCTGGCGACCCACCCGAGTCCTTGGAAGAAGAAGCCCACGCCGCCGGTGAAGTCACGCAGTGCTCGCATGTCCGGCAGGCTAGCGCCAGAACGACGTGATCGAGTAGCCGAGTTCGGCGAACAGGTCGCGCAGCAGCGGCAGGGAGACGCCGAGCACGTTGCCGTGGTCGCCCTCGATGCTCTCGACGAACCAGCCGCCGCGCCCCTCGATGCTGAACGCCCCGGCCAGGCTGAGCGGCTCGTCGGTGGCGACGTAGGCGGCGATCTCGTCCTCGGACGGCTGACCGAACCGGATCACCGTGGTGCCGGTCTCGGCGGCCTGGCGACCGGCGGCGACGTCGATGACGCAGTGACCGGTGACGAGCCGGCCGGTGCGGCCGCGCATGAGGCGCCAGCGCTCGATGGCCTCCTCGCGGCTGGCCGGCTTGCCGTAAGGGCGGCCGTCGAGCTCGAGGATCGAGTCGCAGCCGATGACCAGCCCCTCTTCGAGCCCGCTCGCCACGGCCTCCGCCTTCGCCTTGGCCAGCACCAGGCTGAGCGCGGCGGGTGAGTAGGCGGAGTAGGAGTCCTCGTCGACGCCGCTGACGATCACTTTCGGGTCGAGGCCCGCGCTGCGCAGGAGTGCCAGGCGGGTGGAGGAGGCTGAGGCGAGAACGATCACCACATCAGGGTACCGGTCACCGGGCAGCCTCCTTGACACCCCCGGCCCTCGATGTCAAGGAGGCACCACCGGGGCTACGAGGGACGGACCTCGTCGACCAGGCGGGAGCTCCAGGGGCACCAGTGGGCCCCTGGCAGGAAGGCGCCGCCGGCCTCGTCCAGGTGATCCTCGAGGTAGGTGATGGTGGAGTCGCAGACCTCGATCGCGTATTCGAAGAAGCCGATCGTGTCGGGGTCGAGGTGGTAACTCCACGAGTGGTTGTAGGGGGCTGGATACTTGCGGATCCGGCCCATGACGTGGATCTGCTGGGTCTCCGCGCCGCTGAGGATGCGGCGGGCGTGGGCGATCTTGTCCGCGTCGCGGAGCTGGATGGTGAAGCGGTGGTGACCGTAGCCGTCGGTGAAGCGGAAGTACGCCTCTCCTGCCGCGTGAGCGGGGGTGGCCGTGGTGAGGCCCAGCATCGTGATCGCCACCACCAGGGCGATGATCTTGTTGAGGGTACGTGGCAAGGGGAACCTCCAGTGAACAGGGTCACGCTCTGCGACCCCCATCACTGAGAGTAATTGAACGATCACATACAGTTAAGAAACAGTTACCTGGCCGCCGCGCCAGTCACCAGTCGGCGTTGGACGTGCTCCCCGGCGTCACTTCCCGTTCCGTCCGGTACGGCGAGAACGCCCCCGGCTGCCGCGGCACGTTCCCCCCGAGGATGTCCCCCAGCAGCCCGTCGACCACGTCCCCCAGCTCGGCCGGCACAGCCGCCTGCTCCCCGTCGAGGTCGTCGGCGAGGGTGGCGGCGTCCATGCCGCGCTCGGTGGCCCGGTTCGCGAGCAGGGACATGATCATGGGGGCGATCAGGGGCATCAGCTTCATGATCGCCGAGGAGCCGACCCCGGCGAGCCTGGCGAGGGTGGTGGCGGCCTGCTCGGTGCCCTGGGCGCCGAGCACGTGCCCGAGAATGCTGTGCCCGTCGCGGGTCAGCGAGGCCACGTCGCCGTTGAAGGGGTCGGCGTCCATGTGGTCGTCGAGCGCCCCGCGCAGGGCGTCGGCGCCGTCCGGGTGGGCGGCGTTGCGGGCCAGGCCGCCCACGATCGTCGCGGACACGGCTTCGATGACGTGGCGTGCCGTGAGCTGATCGGTGCCGAGCATCCCGGCTATCTGCTCCAGCCCTGGGGCTCCGAGTCCGGCGAGAAGCTCGTCATTAAGTGTCACGACGGTCCCCCGATCCACACGTGTCTCGGGAGACGTTCCCGAGCAGGACTCGAAGCAACGTCCGGAATGTCCTAATTCTTGGGAAAGGACCCGCCCTCCACGGCGGCCGAGCGGTGCACCTCGGCCGGCGGGCGCTGCGTCACGGCGGGCGGCTGGCCCTCGGTGGACCGCGGCAGCCCGGCCGCGGCGTACGCCCCGGCCTCGTCCAGCGTCTCGTGCTCCAGCAGCGCCGCCACGATGGCGTCGAGCTTGTCGCGGTTGTCGCTGAGCACCTGAACAGCGCGCTCGTAGCATTCGTCCACGATCCGCCGCGCCTCCTCGTCCACCATGGCGAGCGTGACGGGCGAGGCCTGCGGCTGCTGGCCGTCGTTGGGCAGGATGGTCAGCGGACCGACCTTCTCCGACATGCCCCACCGGCCCACCATGCCGCGGGCGATCATGGTGACCTGCTCCAGGTCGTTCTCGGCGCCGGTGGTGATGACGCCGAACACCACCTGCTCGGCCGCCATGCCCCCGAGCGCGCCGGTGATGCGCCCGCGCAGATATTGCTCGTCGTAGGCGTAGCGGTCGGAGTCGGGGGTGGAGAGGGTGACGCCGAGCGCCCGGCCACGCGGGATGATGGAGATCTTCCTGACCGGGTCGGCCCCGGGCTGGAGCATGCCGAGCAGCGCGTGACCGGCCTCGTGGAAGGCGGTGCGGGTGCGCTCCTCCTCCGGCATGACGATGCTGCGGGCCGCGCCGAGCTGCAGCTTCTCCAGCGCGTCGGCGAAGTCGGCCATGGTGACCTTCTCGCGCCCTCGCTTGGCCGCGAGAAGGGCGGCCTCGTTGACCAGGTTGGCGAGGTCGGCGCCGGTCATGCCGGGCGTGGTCTTGGCGATCTGGTCGAGGCTGATCTCGCCCTCGAGCGGCACGCCGCGCGTGTGGACGGCCAGGATCGCGGCGCGGCCGGCCGCGTCGGGCAGGCCCACCTGCACCGTACGGTCGAAGCGCCCTGGACGCAGCAGCGCCGGGTCGAGGATCTCGGGACGGTTGGTGGCCCCGATGACGATCACACCTTCGGCGCCGGAGAAGCCGTCCATCTCGGTGAGGATCTGGTTGAGCGTCTGCTCGCGCTCGTCGTGGCCGCCGATGCCACCGGCGCCGCCCCTGGCGCGGCCGATGGCGTCGATCTCGTCGATGAACACGATGGACGGCGCCACCTTGCGCGCCTCCTCGAACAGGTCGCGCACCCGCGAGGCGCCCACGCCGACGATCATCTCGATGAACTCGGAGGCGCTGGCGGAGAAGTAGGGCACCTTGGCCTCACCGGCGACCGCCCTGGCCAGCAGCGTCTTGCCGGTGCCGGGAGGGCCGGCGAGCAGCACGCCCTTGGGCAGCTTGGCGCCAAGCCTGCGGTATTTGCCGGGGTCCTTGAGATAGTCGACGATCTCGACGAGCTCGTTCTCGACCTCGTCGATGCCCGCGACGTCCTCGAACGTGACCCGCACCTGCCCGGCGTCGACGGGCTTGGCCGCCTTCGACTTGCCGAGCCCGCCCAGGCCGCCGCCCATCATGCTGGCGCCGCGCCGCATGATCCAGATCCACAGACCGGCCAGCAGCAGCACGGGCAGCAGCGACAGCAGCAGGTTGGAGAAGAAGCCGCGGGTGATGGGCTTGGAGGTGATCACGACCTGGCCGGTGGCCAGCTGCTGGTCGAGCTGGTCGGTGTTGGCGAAGGCCGGGATCTCGGTGGCGAAGCGGGTGTAGGAGGAGCCGCCGTCGGGGTTCTTCGCCGGCGACCTCAGGTCGCCCTCGACCGACAGGCCCTGGGCGTAGATGTCCTTGACGTTCTTCGCGTTCACCTGGTTGGTGAACTCGGTGTAGGAGATCGTCTCGACCGAACCGCTGTCGACGAACGACGACACGACGAAGAAGCCCGCGTAGACGACGAGCAGGGTGACGATGAACCGCCACCAGTTGATCTTGGGCCGGCCTCCGGGCGTGCCTGGCAGGCCCTCCGAACGCCAGGGCGGCTTGCCCTTGCCCTTGTCCGGAGCCTGCGGCGGTCCAGAGCGTTCCACGGCGTCACTCCCCAACATCGCCGCTTTCATGATCTTTCTAGCCTAGAACACGCACCCCTGAGGCCACGCGGCCGATGTCACGCCACTGCTTGCGCTGTGAGTCCGGCACTGTGACGAACGCAAGTCCCGGCTTGCTCATTCCCCCGTCGAGCACGACGACGGCCGCGCGGGAGGTGCGCTTGCCGTACGTGACGCGGTAGACGAGCATCCAGCCGCGCTTGACCGGCTGGGAGGCCAGCCAGGTGATGCGGGAGCCCTCCGGGTGGTGGTTGAGCGTCCAGCGGGCGGCCAGCAGCGCCGTGTCGCGCGCGGACTTCTGCTCCATGATCGGCAGCGGGCACGTGACGAAGATGCCGCGCGGCGCGGTGCCGCGCTGCCTGGGCAGCACCTGCTTGGTGGTGAACGGCGCCGCCCCGTACGCCTTCCACGGCCGCGGCAGCCGGGGCACCGCGAGCCCCGAGCGCCGGTCCTTGACGAAGCGGCGGCCCGGAGAGCGCAGGGCCATGCGCTTGACGGAGCGGGTGAGCTTGGGCACGCGCGGGTCGGCGTACAGGGCCTCCATGGCGGTGTAGCCGGGCGCGAGCGATCCGCCGGGACGGGGCGTCACCTGGTGCTGTGCCGCCACGGGGGTGGGTGCGGCGGTGGGCGGGGCGGTGGGAGCGGGCGGGGAGGAAGGTGCGGAGCCGGACGAGGACGGTGCGGCCGGCGGCGCGGTTACCGGCCCCGCCGCGACCTCGTCCGGCTCTGCCGGGAGCACCACGGCCAGCGTCGCGGCCGCGGCCACGACGGCGGCGGCCACGGCCAGCCCCCGGTACACCACCCGCATCCGAATATCACCGATGCGGGAGCGTTTGGGGGGAGATGTCGGGGTCCCGCGACGCGCGGGCGTAATCACTTGGGAACCGTTGATCTCATCTTCCCCATGGAGCACGACGGGAGCGTACGACATATCCCGGCATGGCGTCCCTGAAGCTACCGAAGTGCAATCTTGGAACCCCCGGAACGGCGTCCCAGTCAGGGGCGGGCGACCCGCCCGGCGAGCCAGGGCGCGTCCGCCACGAACGTGCACGATCCAGGCTCGATCTCCGTGAACCCCGCGTCACGCACCACGGGCAGCCCCGCCCCGACCATCGACGAGAAGCCGGAGGAACCGTCCGCCGTGCGCACGGTCACCGCGAGCCCCCGCTCCCGCCAGGCCGCCCGCTCACCGGCGTCGCTGGCCCACCAGGCGAGCTGCGCGGCGTGCCCGGCCTGCGCCATGGCCTTGCCGGCGGACATCTCCAGCGCCGGGTTCTCCCACAGCGTCGGCGGCTCGGCGGGGCCGGGCGCGGCGGTGTCGGTCAGGTCGGTGCCGGAGACCTGGAGCCTGGCCAGGTCGCGCGGCCAGTCGTCGAGGGGCACGGGCGGGTGGACGCGCACTTCGGCGCTGCGGTGCTCGATCGTCCGGCCGGGCAGCGCGACGGCCCTGCGCCACTCGGCGCCCCTGGCCCGGCGCACCACCTTGCGGATCTTCCCGGTGGACTGCCAGGCGTGCAGCTCGGCGGCCCACTCACCGGGGTCGGCCAGCAGGCTCAGCACGGCCATGGCGGCGGCCTCCAGGGCGTCGGTGCGCTCGGGAGGCGTGGCCCGCTCGATGCGGACGACCAGCGGCAGGACGTACAGCTCGGCGTTCATCGCCCTCTAGCATGCCCGATGGCCAGGGACATGCCGGCGGCGAGGAGGCACAGGGCGCCTGCGGCGTACCAGGCGAGGTCGTAGGCGCCCAGGTGGTCGCGGGTCAGTCCGGCGCCGACGGCGGCGATGGCGGCGCCCACCTGGTGCGAGCCGAACACCCAGCCGAACACCACGGCGCCGTCCGCCCCGTAGATGCGCCGGCACAGGGCGACGGTCGGCGGCACGGTCGCCACCCAGTCCAGCCCATAGAAGACGATGAAGATGAGCATGCTGGGCTCGGTCGTGGCCGCGAACAGGCCGGGCAGCACCATCAGCGACAGGCCGCGCAGCGCGTAGTAGACGCCGAGCAGCACCTTGGGGTCGATCCTGTCGCTGAGCCAGCCGGAGGCGACGGTGCCGACGATGTCGAAGATGCCGATGACGGCGAGCAGGCCCGCGGCGACGGGCTCGGCCATGCCGTGATCGTGCGCGGCGGGGATGAAGTGGGTGCCGACCAGGCCGTTCGTACTGGCGCCGCAGATCGCGAAGCCGCCGGCGAGGAACCAGAACGGGCGCGTCCGCGCCGCGGCCGCGAGCACGGAGACGGCGCGCAGGGCCGCGTTGGCGGTGGCGGGCGGCGCGGGTCGCGGGGCGGCGGGGTCCGCGCCGAGCGCGGTGGTGCCGACGTCCTCGGGACGGTCGCGCAGCAGCCACCACACGAACGGCACCACGAGCAGGGCCGCCCCCGCCACGGTCAGCGAGGCGAAGCGCCAGCCGGGACCCTCGGCGAGCCAGGCGAGCACGGGAAGGAAGACGAGCTGCCCGGTCGCGCCCGCAGCGGTGAGTATGCCGGTGACCAGCCCGCGGTGGCGGACGAACCAGCGGTCCACGACCGTCGCGGCGAACACCAGCGCCATCGACCCCGTGCCGAGGCCGACCAGCACGCCCCAGAACAGCAGGAGCTGCCACGTCGCCGTCATGAACACGGTCAGCCCGCTGCCCGCGGCGATCAGCACCAGGGCGGCGGCGACCACGCGGCGCATGCCGAAGCGGTCCATGAGGGCGGCGGCGAACGGGGCCATCAGCCCGTAGAGCACCAGGTTGATCGAGACGGCCAGCGAGATCGTGCCCGCCGACCAGCCGAACTCCTCCTGCAGCGGTGTGATCAGCACGCCGGGCGTGGCGCGGAAGCCGGCGGCCCCGAGGATGGCCACGAACGCGACGGCCGCGACGAACCAGGCCCGGTGCAACCGCCGGCCGCTCGCGGGGGTGGTGCTCACAGTCATGCGCACATCCTGAACGATCCCGGCACATGGCCACGAGTGGCCCGAAAGCCAATATGTGCAAGAATCAGGCCATGCCCCATCGGATCGTCGTCGTCGCGCTCGACCACTTCGCCCCGCTCGACCTCGGCGTGCCCGGCCAGGTCTTCCGCGCGGCCCGCACACCGTCGGGCGAGCGCCTGTACGAGGTGGTCACCTGCTCGGAAGGGCGCAGGCCGGTACGCTGCGAGGCCGGCTACGCCGTCCTGCCCGACCACGACCTCGACGTGCTCGACACCGCCGACACCGTCGTGGTGCCGGGCATCCATGGGGGCCCGGCGCTGCTCGACGGCACGATCTCCGGCGCGCTCCACAAGGCCCTGCAGGGCCGTCCCCGGGTCATGTCGATCTGCACGGGCGCGTTCGTGATCGCGGCGGCCGGGCTGCTCGACGGCCGTCCCGCCACCACGCACTGGCGCGACGCGCCCCGCTTCGCCCGCTTCTTCCCACAGGTCAAGCTGGACCCCGACGTCTTGTTCGTGGACGACGGCGACGTGCTGACCTCGGCGGGCGTGGCGGCCGGGCTCGACCTGGCGCTGCACGTGATCAGGCGCGACCACGGCAGTGAGGTGGCCAACACCGTGGCCCGGCGCTGCGTGATGCCGCCGTGGCGGGACGGCGGCCAGGCGCAGTACATCGACCGGCCGCTCCCCGACGGTCCCGGCGGCGGCACGGCGGCCACTCGCGACTACATGCTCGCCCACCTCGACGCCCCGCTCGACCTGGCCGCGCTGGCCGGGCACGCCAGGATGAGCGTGCGCACGTTCACCAGGCGCTTCCGCGAGGAGACCGGGCAGAGCCCGGCGAAGTGGCTGACCGAGCAGCGGATCCGGCACGCCAGGCGCCTGCTGGAGACGACCGATCTCGGCGTGGAGGAGGTGGCCAGGCGGGCGGGATTCGGCACGGCGGTGTCGCTGCGCCAGCACCTGCACACGGCCGTCGGCGTCGCGCCCCTGGCCTACCGCCGCACCTTCCGCCGCACCTGATCGCCCGCTCACCGCACGGGCCCCGGAACGTCCGGCTCGTTGCGCTTAGACTCCGGCTCGAAGGACCACGGGAAGGGGCGTCACCGATGGCCGAGACGGACCGCGTACCAGCCGGCGTCGATCCCTCCGTGCCGAGCGTCGCCCGCATGTACGACTACTACCTCGGCGGCCGCGACCACTTCCCCGCCGACCGGGTGGCCGCCGAGAAGATGATCGAGCTCGGCCGCCGGATGGGCAACGACGCCCGGCAGATCGCCCGCGCCAACCGCGCCTTCCTGGGCCGCGCGGTCCGCACGATCGCCGAGTCGGGCGTGCGGCAGTTCATCGACATCGGCGCCGGGCTGCCCACCCAGGACAACGTGCACCAGGTGGCCAGGCGGCACGTCCACGGCTCCCGCGTCGTCTACGTGGACAACGACCCGGTCGTGCTCGCCCACGCCCGCGCGCTGCTGGCCAGGGAGCCCGACGTCGTGGCGCTGGCGGGCGACCTGCGCGACCCCGACGCGATCCTGGACGACCCGCTCGTGGCGCGGCACCTCGACCTGTCAGAGCCCTACGCGGTGCTCATGGTGGCCGTGCTGCACTTCGTGCCCGACGACGCCGAGGCCGCCGCGATCACGGCCGCGATCCGGGCCAGGTTCAGGCCCGGCTGCCATCTGGTGCTCTCCCACCTGTACGCGGGCGACGCCACCGACGACGAGACCGAGGCGGGCCGGCAGGTCTACGCGAGCACCACGGCGGGCGGCCTGGCCCGGCGCGGCCTCGGCCAGATCTCCGGCTACTTCACCGATCTCGAGCTGCTCGGACCCGGCGTGGTGCCGGTCGCCGACTGGGCCGCCGACGCGCCGAAGGACGGAACGTACGACCTGGTCAGGCCCGGCATCCTCGGCGGAGTCGGGCGGGCCTGACCGGCTGCGCGCTCAGGCCGCCTCGAGCGACTCCCCGAACCAGGTCCGCAGCGCCTCGTCCAGCGTCCCGTCGGGGACGCCCGCCCACGCCACATAGCCGTCGGGCCGCACGAGCACCGAGTCGGGCCCGTCGCTCGGCCGCACGTCCACCCGGCCGTGGCGGGTGCGCGCCGTGCCCGTCGCGTCGAGCAGCACGGGCCGCGCGCGGCGGCCGGGATCGGCGGGCAGGTCGGGCAGGAACCGGCCGAGCAGCGGATGCGGCGGTGCCGGCATCGGGTAGGCCAGGTCGGACCCGGCCATCAGGGCGGCGACGCGGCGGCGCGCGCCGGTGTCGGCCAGCAACTCGCCGACCACCTCGCGCAGCGCCGTCACCTCGGCGCCCGGCGCGGCCAGCGCGAGCTGGGCCTGGGTCTGCATGGCGACGCGGGCGGCGGCGGGCCGGCGCTCGGCCTCGTAGGTGTCGAGCAACCCGCCGGACGCCCACCCCTGGACGACGGCGGCGAGCTTCCACGCGAGGTTGGCGGCGTCCTGGAGGCCGAGGTTGAGCCCGGGAGCGCCCATGGCGGAGTGGACGTGCGCGGCGTCCCCTGCCACGAACACCCGCCCGGCCCGGTAGCGGTCGGCGACCCGGGTGTTGCGCCCGTTCAGCCGCCGCAGCACGTGCGGGCCCGGGGTGAGCGGCGCGGCCAGCGGCAGCTCGGCGCCGAGCACCCGGGCCAGCGCGGCGCGCAGCTCGGCGACGGTCATGGGCACGTCGTCGCCCGGCGCGGCGTCGTCCCACTCCATGGCGCTGACCAGCAGCGTGCCGGGCCCGGCCGGCAGCATCGCGGCGGCGCCGCGCTCGGTCCTGTGCCAGGTGTAGAGCACGTACGTGCCGAGCCCCGGCACCTCCATCTCGGCCCGCTCCGGCCGGATCTCCGCGCCGGGGACGCTGACGTGCCCCGTCCGGCTGACCACCCCGGCCGAGTGCACGCCGGGGAAGCCGATGCCGGCGAGCTTCCTGACCGTGCTGTGGGCGCCGTCGCAGCCGACGAGGTAGCGGGTGCGCAGCTCGTAGGGCCCGCCGGGGCCGGTGAGTGCCACCGTGACGGCATGGTCGTCCTGGGTGAGGCCGGTCAGCTCGTGGCCGCGCCTGATCTCCGCGCCGAGCTCGACCGCCCGCTTCTCCAGCAGTTCCTCCAGCTCGGGCTGCCTGACGCCCATGCCGTGCAGGGGGTTGTCGTCGAGCCCGGACAGGTCGAGCGGCATCGCGCCGAACACGAACGCCGGCAGCGGCGCCTCCTGCGGGGCCAGGCCGCGCAGCCGCAGCAGCCGCACGACCTGGCCGACGATGCCGTTGGCCTTGGGCTCTGGGCTGCGCTCCGGCCGGCGCTCGACGACGACGGGGCGTACCCCGGCCAGGGCGAGCTCGCAGGCCAGCATCAGCCCGTTGGGTCCCGCACCGGCGATGACGACGTCCATGGGAGCTCCTTACGCGGAGGGGCCGGGCAGTCCCGCGGCCAGCTCGCGCAGGCAGGTGCGCAGCAGCGGCACCAGCGGGACCGGTGGGTCGGCGCGCAGCCACTGCGCGACGCCGGCCTGCAGGGCGGCGGTCACGGTGGCGGCGACCAGGGAGGGGTAGAGGTCGCGGTCGGGATGGGTGCCGGTGCGCTCGGCGATCGCCGCGACCAGCTCGCCGTCGGAGGCGAACGCGGCCCGCAGCGTCTCGGCCCGCAGCGCGGGCTCGCCGCCCAGCATCCGGGTGGCGGCCAGGCGCTCGGGGGACGGCGGGCGCTCGCCGCCGTCGCCGGCGTGCTGCGCCCACGGCTGGATCATGACCTCGATGAGGGCGTCCCACAGCGGCTCGCCCTCGGGGCGGGCGCGCAGCGCCTCGGCCGACGCGCGGACGCGGTCGGCGTGGCGGGCGGCGATCGCCTCGTACTTGCTGGAGAAGTAGTTGTTGTACGTCCTGGGTGAGACGCCGGCCTCGGCCGCGATGTCCTCCACCCGGACGTTGTCCAGCCCGCGTTCGAGCGCCAGGCGGAGCGCGGCCGCCATCAGCGCCTCGCGCGTGGCCTGCTTCTTGCGCTCTCTGAGTCCGCTCACAGCGCCTCAGCATAGGAAGGTATTGCGTGACCCGCAAGATTTCGGGACACGCAACTTTTTTCCGGCATGAAAGAAGGCCGCTCCCGAACCCCGGGAGCGGCCTTGTCGCGAACTGTGGAGCTATGGGGATTCGAACCCCAGACCTCCTCCATGCCATGGAGGCGCGCTACCAACTGCGCCATAGCCCCGCGTGCCTGTACGAGTGTATCCGACTTTGGGACCCCCTCTGCACGCCTTTTCCGGGGCCCGGGCCGCGAGGCGCGGGCCCCAGGAAGGGTCAGGCGACCGACCTGGCCTTCTCGATGAGCGTGGCCAGCTCGGACACCATCGGGTCCTCGGTCGCGGGCGCGAGGCGGCCCGCCTGCTCGGCGAGCTCCGGCAGGTCCATGCCGAACGCCTCCTTGTCGCGCAGGTAGACCGCGAACGCCGCCACCAGCACGTCCACCTGCAGCCGCGGCGGCGCGTCCGTCCACAGACCCTCGGCCAGGTCGCCGGAGCGCAGCGTCCCGCTCGCCTCGGACGCCTCCCTGGTGTCGGGGTCCTGCCAGCGCACGGTGGCCTGGGCGAGCTGGCCGCGGGCGCCTGGCTTGAGCTCGAGCGCGTACAGGGCGGTGACGGAGTGGCCAGGGCCGATCTCGCCGCCGTCGCGGGCGTCGTCGCGGAAGTCCTCCGCCGCCAGCTCCCGGTTCTCGTAGCCGATCAGCCGGTGCCGCTCGACCACCGACGGGTTGAAGACGACCTGGGCCTTGGCGTCGCGGGCGCGCAGCTCGATGGTGGCGGGCAGCTGCGTGGTGAACAGCTTGTCGGCCTCCTCCTGGGTGCTGACGTACACGGCCATGCCGTCGCCGTTGTCGGCGAGCTGCTCCATCAGCTCGTCGCCGTACTCGCGGCCCACGCCGACCGTGAGCAGCGTGACCTGCTTGCCCGCGTAGTCCTTGACCTGGTCGAGCAGCGACTGCCAGCGCGTGTCGCCCTGGTTGGCCAGGCCGTCGGAGAGCACGATGACGCGGTTGGTGGCGGCGGGGCGGAACGCCTTGGCCGCCTCCTGGTAGCCGGCGACCAGACCGGCCTCCAGGTTGGTGCCGCCGCCGATCTCCAGCTCGTCCACGGCGGCGCGCAGCTCGTCCCTGGCGGTCAGCGGGGTCATCGTGGCCAGCACGTCGGCGCCGTCGCTGAAGGACACGATGGAGACCTGGTCGCCGGGGGCGAGCTGGTCGAGCAGCTTGTGCAGGGCCGCCTTCACCAGGTCGAGCCGGCCGGGCTCGGCCATCGAGCCGGACACGTCCACGACGAACGTGAGGTTCGCGGGCCGGCGCGCGGCCGCGTCGGAGGCGCGGGTCTGCAGGCCCACCCGCATCACGGCCTCGTCGCGGCCGGGCAGCCTGGCGCCGTCGACGTGCACGGTGAAGCCGTCGTCCGGCGGTTGCGCGTAGTCCTGCCGGAAGGCGTTGACCCACTCCTCCGGCCGGATCTCGCCGGGCGCCGGCCAGCGGCCCTCCTGGAGGGCGCGGCGCGCGTACCCGTACGAGGCGGTGTCCACGTCGAGGGCGAACGTGGAGATCTGCGCCGTCGTGGTCTCCTCGTCTTCATCGCCCGCGCTGGGCGCGGGCGAGGCGGAGCGCTGCGATTCCGGTACGGCGGGCTGCCGGGCCGGGGCGGGCCTGTCCGCGCTCGTGGCGTTGCCGCCGGCACCGCCACAGGCCGCCAGACCGAGGAGCGCGATCAGGCCGATGCTCGCCGCCATAGGACGAAATTTCATCTCCAACACCTCCGAGCCGTACGACGAAATGTCGTTCGTCCCGGCCGGGTCGGTGATGCAAGCGAGCACAAACCGCGATCATCACGTGATGCGCTGTGAAGGGTGGGACCGGTGAGGCGCTCACGCCTTCCAGGCGGGGTCCCGTCCGATGAGTCCCAGGAACCGGTCGAGCGCGGGAGCGTCGCCGGGCACCGGCACCTCCGCCCCGAACACGCCACGCTCGCGCCCGATGGGCGCCTGCCGCGCGGAGAACTCCAGCAGCACCTCCGCGGTCGCCTCCGGCACCTCGAAGTCGCGGCCGGTGGCCCTGGCGAGGTCCCAGCCGTGCGCCACGAGGTCGGTCAGCGCCATGTTGGCCAGCACCGGCTTGGGCAGCCCGCCCATGGCCTGGCTCACGCCCTCCCAGGTCTCGGGACGCTCCCAGACGGCCAGCATGCGCTCGGCCCGCGCGCGGAAGTCGCCGGTGTACTCCTTCTGCGGCGGGAACCCGCCGTCGGCCCCCGCCGACTCGAACAGGGCGGCGACCCACTCCAGGTGGTTGATCAGCCCCTTGACGTCGTAGTCGGAGCAGGGCGTGGGCAGCGCGAGCTCGTCGCCGGACAGGCTCTCCACGAGGTCCGCGGTACGTCCGGCGGCCTCGCGCATCATGATCAGCAGTTCGTTCATGGCGTTCAGCTTGCCAGAGCGCGGTTCTCCACGCGGACGCGCACGGCGAGCAGCAGCGCGTTCACCGCCGTGAACGCCAGGGCGGTCACCCAGGCGCTGTGCACCAGGGGCAGCGCGATGCCCTCCGCGACCACGGCCACGTAGTTGGGGTGGGGAAAGAACCGGTACGGCCCCCGGTCCACGAGCGGCAGCCCGGGCACCACGACGACGCGGGTGTTCCACTGCCGCCCGAGCGTGCGGATGCACCACCAGCGCAGCCCTTGGGCCAGGACGACGACGGCCAGCATGGGCCAGCCGAGCGCGGGCACGAAAGGCCGGTGCGCCAGCCACACCTCGGCGGGCGCGGCGGCCAGCAGCGCCACGTGGAGCAGCACGATGAACGGGTAGTGCCCTCTGCCGTACTCGACGCCGCCCTTCGCGCGGGCCCAGGCGAGGTTGCGCTTGGCCACGACCAGTTCGGCCAGCCGTTCGAGGACGACCAGCCCGATCAGCACGAGGTAGGCGATCACCAGTGCAGCAGCAGCAACTCGGCGGAGAAGCCGGGTCCGAGCGCCATCAGCACGACGGGCGTGCCTGGACGGCCGCGGGTCTCCTGGAGGACGTGGAGCACGGAGACCGACGAGAGGTTGCCGTTCTCGCGCAGGGATCGCCAGGTGACGTCGAGCGCCTTGGGCTGCAGGCCGAGCGTCTGGACGATCTTGTCGATGACCTTGGGGCCGCCGGGGTGGCAGATCCAGGTGGCGACCTGCTCGGGGGTCAGGCCGTAGTCGGCGAGGAACGCCTTGATGTCGGCGGCGAGCACCTGCTCCACGAATTCGGTCAGGTCGGCGTCGAGGACGATGCGGAAGCCGTGGTCGCCGACGTCCCAGCCCATGAGGTGCTCGGTGTCGGGGTAGAGGCGGCTGCGGGTGGCGACCACCTCGGGCCCTGGCCCGCGCCCGGTCGCGACGACGGCGGCGGCGCCGTCGCCGAAGAGGCCGCTCGCGACCAGGTTCGCGATCGAGGTGTCGTCGCGCTGGATGGTCAGCGAGCACAGCTCCACGCAGACCAGCACGGCGACGTGGCCGGGCCAGCCGCGCAGATAGTCGTGCATGCGGGACAGCCCGGACGCGCCCGCCGCGCAGCCGAGCCCGAAGATAGGCACGCGTTTCACGTCGGGACGCAGTCCCATGCGCTGGGCGAGCTTGGCGTCGAGCGAGGGTGTGGACACCCCGGTGGTCGAGCAGAACAGCAGGTGATCGACCTTTTCAGGAGGGATGTCGGCCTTGCGCAGGGCGCCGGCGAGTGCCTGCTCGCCGAGGTCGAGCGCGCGCTCGACGTAGGCGTCGTTGGCGCGCGCGAAGGAGTCGAGCTTGGCGTAGTCGGCGAGGGGCAGGGCGAGGTTGCGGCCCTCGACGCCGGTGGCCGTGTGGAACCGGCGGAGCAGCTCCTCGTCGCAGTCGGTCAGCCGGGAGAACGCCTCGGTGATCTCCGCTTGCCCGTAGCGATGCTCGGGCAAAACGGTCTGTACTCCCGCAATATGCATATATCTCTCCTGCCGCGGAGAGGCCCCGCCTAACATGCCGCCACGTCCTGCCAGGTCGGCACGGCCGTCAGCGGGTGAGCCGCCAGAGCGAGGTCACCTCGGCGGCGCGGGCGGCGTGCAGCGGGTCGCCGGGGTCGCGAGCGCGGGAGTGGCGGGGCGGCACGTCGAGCCGGCCGGCCACCCGCAGCCCCGCCCGCTCGAACGCCTCCAGCAGTTCCGCCCTGCTGCGCAACCCCAGGTGCTCGGCCAGGTCCGACAGTACGAGCCAGCCCTCCCCCTCGGGCTCCAGGTGCTCGGCCAGCCCGTCGAGGAACCCGCGCAGCATGCGCCCGCCCGGGTCGTAGACGGCGTGGTCGAGCGGCGAGACCGGCTTGGCGGGCAGCCACGGCGGATTGCAGACGACCAGCGGCGCCCGCCCCGGCGGGAACAGGTCGGTCCGCACCACCTCGACCCGCTCGGCCAGCCCCAGCCTCGCGACGTTCTCAGCGGCGCAGGCGACGGCCCGCTCGTCGAGGTCGGTGGCCACCACCCGGCGGACCCCGCGCCTGGCCAGCACGGCCGCCAGCACGCCCGTGCCGGTGCCGACGTCGAAGGCCAGCCGGTCGGCGGGCAGCGGCGCCTCGGCCACCAGGTCCACGTATTCGCCCCTGATCGGGGAGAAGACGCCGTGGTGGGGGTGGATGCGGGCGTCGAGCGCGGGCACGTGCACGCCCTTGACCCGCCACTCGTGGGCGCCGATCAGGCCGAGCAGCTCGCGCAGCGGGCCCACCGCGGGCGGCGCGTGCGGGCCGTGCACCGCCGCGCACGCCTCGCGTACGTCGGGGGCGCGGCGCAGCGGCACCACGTGGTCGGCGTCGTACGGGATGAGCAGCATGCCCAGCGTGCGGGCGCGCTGCGACTGGGCCTGGCGGTGGCGGTGGAAGCCGCTGCCGGGAGCGGCGGGCCTGCACCGCCGCCCCATGGCCGTCAGCAACTGCCGCGCGTTGTGGAAGTCGCCCTGCCACAGCAGCGCGGTGCCCTCACAGGCCAGCTTGTACGCGGTGTCGGCCTTGGTACGGTCATCGGCGACCACCACCCGGGCGGGCGGCGGCGCGCCCAGCACGGATCGCCACGGCGCCGATCGTCGGAGTCCTGCCTCGGTCCACTGGATCATCAGATCTCGACCGTTTCACGGGCGGCACCCGCACGGCCACCGTTTTACCGTTCAACCCGGCAGCGCAGCGACGGGGCGCCCGCGTCACTCACGGCGTCGTGCTGCACCACGAACGAGCCGGGCCGGCCGTGCAGGGCGCCCTCGATGCGTTCCATCGCCACGTACGAGCGCGACTCCTCGACCGGCGTGCCGGTCACCGGCATGGTGACGACGCCGGCGCCGAGTGTGTCAGGTGCCGGCGAGGCGTTCCACGACCGGGGCGAAGGCGTCCATGAACTGGGCGTTCACCGTGACGTACGAGACGCCGAGCGCGTCGCGGCGGCGCAGCAGCGTGTCGGCCATCTGCCGGGGTGTGCCGACGAGAACGCCGGTGCCGCCCGCGCCGAAGCGGCTCACGACCCAATCGGGGGGCCGCTCGCCGGCGTAGGCGAGGTTCATGGCCAGCTCCAGGTCGTGGAAGCGGTCGCCGGACAGTTCGTACAGCTCGTCCAGCTTGGCCGCCACCTGCTCCTCCGTGTGCTGCGCCGGCACGCCGAGCGCGATCGTGCCGGCCCTGCGCGCGGCCGGGCGCAGCAGCCTGGTGCCCGACGCGGCCACCAGGATCGGCACGTTCTCCGGCATGTTCTGCACGGCGTCGATGGTCGCCGCGAGCCGCTCGACGCGCTCGCCGGGCGTGCCGTAGGGCAGGCCGAGCGCCGCCGCGTCCTGCTCGGCGGCCGGCCGCCCGGCGCCGAGTCCCAGCTCGAACCGGCCGCCGCTGAGCGCCTGCAGGGTCTCGCTCTCCCATGCGACCGCGCGCGGGGTGCGGTTGGCGACGCTCAGCACGTACGTGCCGACGCGCAGGGTCGTCGTGGCCGCGGCCGCCGCGGCGAGGGCGGGGAACGGCGAGAAGGTCCCCAGCGTGTCGGGCGCCAGCAGGGTGGCGTAGCCCAGGCTCTCGGCCCGGCGGGCGAGGCCGGTCCACGCGCCGGCGTCGGGAGCTCGTCCGGCTACTGTGCCGAACCTGAACGGGTGATCGGTCATGCCCTCACGATCGCCCGAGGGCGGGCCCCGGCACATCCTCTCCGGGACCCGCGACCGGCTACGTCAGGGAGCGCACCTCCCGCCGCCGCGCTACTCCCCCAGCAGTACGCGGGTGAACGCGTTGCCGAACTTGCCGGCGGGGTCGAGCCGGTGCACCAGCGACCTGAACCGCTCGGGGCACTCGGGGAACCGGGTGAACAGCTTGCCCCAGTGCGGCCGCGGATCGAACGGCGCCAGCGTCTCCTCCACCAGCTCCAGCACGGGCATGACGGTGGCGACGTCCCTGACCCAGGTGAAGTGGATGCCGACGGTGTCGCGGCCGTTGAAGGGGCTCAGCCACAGGTCGTCGGCGGCGATCGTGCGGATCTCGGAGATCTGCAGGGCCGGGCGGATGCGCTCGCCGATCGCGAACAGCTCGCGCAGCGCCTTGACCGCGTGCTCCCTGGGCAGCAGCAGCTCCGACTGCAGCTCGTCGCCCGCGCCGCTGGGCGGGGAGTCGGCGCGGAAGTGCGGCAGCCGGTCGTACCAGGGGCCGGGGACGCCGAGCTGGCCGGTGCAGGTGTCGGCCGGCATCGTGGGCAGCGGGTGGCGGGGGCCGTCGGCGGGGGAGGTGCCGTACCAGTCGGGGCTGGTCAGCTCGTCCTCGCGCTTGAGCCAGACGCGGGTGTCGCGGAAGTCGGTGAACAGGCTCACGCTGTAGCCGCTCGCCATGATGGCCTCGAAGTCGGCGAGCGCGTCCTGGGTCAGGCCCTCGCGGACGTACTGGCGCAGCTCGAAGGCGGGCACCAGGTCGAGCGTGAGCGAGGTGACGACGCCGAGCGCGCCGAGCGAGACCACGGCGCCGGCGAAGTCGGCGTCGCCGCGCGAGAGCGTCAGCGCGGAGCCGTCGGCGGTGACCAGGTCGATCGAGGAGACGGCGGCGGCCAGGCCCGGCTGGGTGACGCCGGAGCCGTGAGTTCCGGTCGCGACCGAGCCCGCGACGGAGATGTGCGGCAGGGAGGCCATGTTCGCCAGCGCGAACCCGGCCTGGTGCAGCAGCGGCGCGAGCCTGGCGTAGGTGGTGCGGGCGCCGACGCGCACCTTGGCGGCGGCACTGTCGATCTCCACGAGCTCGGGCATGCGGTCCAGCACCACGAGGTCACCGGCGGTGTCGGCGACGTGGTTGAAGGAGTGGCCGCTGCCGAGCGCCCGTACGCTGCTGCTGCCCGCGACGAGCCGCCGCAGCTCGTCGAGGGACGTCGGATGATGGACTTCTTTAGCGTGGAATGTGGTGTTTCCCGCCCAATTGGTCAGCGTCACGCGCTTCACCTTCCCACAACCCTTCCCACCAGGTCACGGCGGGTGCCGCGAGTTCCCGCGCGGCCGCTCGCGGCGCGGGAACTCGCGGACGATCAGAGACCCTGAGCCAGCCGGTAGTACGCCTGGTTCCAGCGCAGCTCCTTGGCGAAGCGCTCGGTCGTGGTGCCGGCGTCGATGATCACCAGCTCCACGCCCAGCATCTCGGCCAGGTCCGTCAGCTCCTCGCGGCCCACTGCCTGCGACAGCACGGTGTGGTGCGGGGCGCCGGCGGTCAGCCACGACTCGGTGGAGGTGCGCAGGTTCGGCCGCGGGCGCCACACGGCGCGCGCCACCGGCAGCTTGGGCAGCGGCTGCGGCGGCGCCACCACGTCGATCTCGTTGGCCACCAGCCGGAACCTGTCGCCCATGTCGGCCAGGCCCACCACGATGCCGGGGCCGGGCTCGGCGTCGAACACCAGCCGCACCGGGTCCTCGCGGCCGCCGATGCCGAGCGGGTGGATCTCGCACGACGGCGTGCCGGACGCGATCGACGGGCACACCTCCAGCATGTGGGCGCCGAGGATGAGCTCCTCGCCCGGCGTCATGTCGTAGGTGTAGTCCTCCATGAAGGACGTGCTGCCCTGGCCGCCGGTCATCGCCTTCAGCGTGCGCAGCAGCACCGAGGTCTTCCAGTCGCCCTCGCCGCCGAAGCCGTAGCCGTCGGCCATCAGCCGCTGCACGGCCAGGCCGGGGAGCTGACGCAGGCCGCCGAGGTCCTCGAAGTTCGTGGTGAACGCCCGGAAGCCGCCCGCCTCCAGGAAGCCGCGCAGGCCCAGCTCGATCCTGGCCGCGTAACGCAGCGAGTCGTTGCGGTCGCCGAGCAGCTCGGGAGCGACGCGGTACTGCTCCTCGTACTCCTTGACCAGCGCCGTCACGTCCGCCTCGGAGGCGGCGTCCACGGCCTCGACCAGGTCGTTGACCCCGTAGGTGTTGACCGACACGCCGAAGCGCAGCTGCGCCTCGACCTTGTCGCCCTCGGTCACCGCCACGTCGCGCATGTTGTCGCCGAAGCGCGCCAGCCTGAGCGTGCGCAGCTCGGCCAGGCCCGTCGCCGCCCGGTGCCAGGCGAGGACGCGCTGCCCCACGGCCGGGTCGCTGACGTGCCCCGCCACGGTCTTGCGCGGCACGCCCAGCCGCGTCTGGATGAACCCGAACTCCCGGTCGCCGTGCGCGGCCTGGTTGAGGTTCATGAAGTCCATGTCGATGGTCGCCCACGGCAGCTCGACGTTGGCCTGCGTGTGCAGGTGCAGCAGCGGCTTGCGCAGCGCGTCCAGCCCGGCGATCCACATCTTGGCCGGGGAGAACGTGTGCATCCACGCGATCACGCCGGCGCACTCGTCGTCGGCGTTGGCCTCCAGCATCACGCGCCGGATGGCGGCCGCGTCGGTCAGGACGGGCTTCCACTCCACCGGCAGGGGCAGCTGCTCGGCGATGCGCCGCGACTGCTCGGCCACCTGGCGCAGCGTGTCCTCGCCGTACAGTCCCTGGCTGCCGGTCAGAAACCAGATCTTCAACGCGGGCTCCTCTGTCCGTAGACGTTCTGATAGCGGTCGTACAGGCGGTCGATGTCGTCCTGCGCGATGGGCAGCGGGTCGCCGAGCTGGCGGGCCACGTGCACCGTACGCGCCACGTCCTCGCACATCACGGCGGCCTTCACCGCGGCCTTGGCGTCCTTGCCGATGCTGAACACCCCGTGGTTCTGCATCAGCACCGCCTTGGAGCGGTGGCCCTTGAGCGTCTCGACGATGCCCTGGCCGATCGAGTCGTCGCCGATGAGCGCGAACGGCCCCACCGGGATCTCGCCGCCGAACTCGTCGGCCATCGCGGTCAGCACGCACGGGATCGCCTCGCCGCGGGCGGCCCACGCCGAGGCGTACGTGGAGTGGGTGTGCACGACGCCGCCCACGTCCGGCATGTTGCGGTAGACGTACGCGTGCGCGGCGGTGTCGCTGGACGGCGAGTGCTCGCCCTCGACCAGGTTTCCGTCGAGGTCGCAGACGACCATGTTCTCCGGCGTCAGCTCATCGTAGGAGACCCCCGACGGCTTGATGACGAACAGGTCCTCGCCGGGGACGCGGCCCGACACGTTACCGGCCGTCCACACCACGAGGTCGTAGCGGACCAGCTCGGCGTGCAGGTCCGCGACGGTCCTGCGGAGGGTGGTCAGATCGGGGGTGGTCATGCGCTTGCCTCGTTCCTGATCGCGCGCAGCGTGTGCAGCATCCGTCCGTCGGCGAAGAAGTCGTGCAGCCTGCGGTATTCGGCGTAGAGCCGGTCGTAGGCGTCGGCGCGGGCCGGGTCGGGCTCGTACGCCCGCTCGGTGCGCTTGCCCATCGCCGCGGCGGCCTCCTCGATGGAGGGGTAGGCGCCGGCGGCGACGGCGGCGTGGATGGCCGAGCCGAGCGCGGGCCCCTGGTCGGAGCCGATGACCGACAGCGGGCGGCGCAGCACGTCGGCGTAGACCTGCATGAGGAAGGGGTTCTTGAGCAGCCCGCCGGCCACCACGAACTCCTCGACCGGCACGCCGGACCGCTCGAACGTCTCGACGATCATTCTGGCGCCGTACGCCGTGGACTCGATGAGCGCCCGGTAGACGTCCTCGGGCCGGGTGGCCAGGGTCTGGCCGACGATCACGCCGGACAGGTTGTGGTCGACCAGCACCGAGCGGTTGCCGCCGAACCAGTCGAGCGCGACCAGCCCGTGCTGCCCGACGGCCTGCTTCTCGGCGAGCGCGGTGAGCTCGTCGTGGCCCTCGGTCCCGAAGGAGTCCACGAACCAGCCGAAGATGTCGCCGACCGCGGACTGCCCGGCCTCGTAGCCCCACAGGCCCGGCACGATGCCGTCCTGGACGACGCCGCACATGCCGGGCACCTCGGCCAGCCGGTCGCTGGGCATGATGTGGCAGGTGGAGGTGCCCATGATGGCGACCATCTGGCCGGGCCGCACGGCGTCGGCGGCGGCCGCGGTGACGTGGGCGTCCACGTTGCCGACGGCCACGGCGGCGCCCTCGGGGAGGCCGGTCCACTCGGCGGCGCGCGCGGTCAGCCGGCCGGCCAGGCCGCCCAGCGGAGCCAGCGTGACGCCGCCCACGTCGTCGCCGACCTGCCCGGTGGCGAGCTTGGCGGTGAAGTCGGCGAAGCCGGGGTTCAGCTCGGCGAGGAACTCCCGCGACGGGTAGCCGCCGTCCTGGAAGACGCCCTTGTAGCCGACGGTGCAGATGTTGCGGCTCTCGACGCCGGTCAGCTGCCAGATGATCCAGTCGGCGGCCTCGATCCAGCGCTCGGTCCTGGCGTAGACCTCGGGGGCCTCCTCCAGCAGCTGCAGCGCCTTGGCGAACTCCCACTCGGAAGAGATCTTGCCGCCGTAGCGGGGCAGCCAGCTCTCGCCGCGGCGCGCGGCCAGCTCGTTGATGCGGTCGGCGTGCGGCTGGGCGGCGTGGTGCTTCCACAGCTTGGGCCAGGCGTGCGGCTCGTCCGGAGTCTCGAAGCACAGCGGCGTGCCGTCGGCCGTGGTCGGCAGGACGGTGCAGGCGGTGAAGTCGGTGCCGATGCCGATGACGTCGGCGGCCGGCACGCCCGCCGCGGCGATGGCCTGCGGGACCGCGATCTTGATGACGTCGATCCAGTCCTGCGGCGACTGCAGCGCCCAGTCGGGGCCGAGGCGCACGTCGGTGCCGGGCAGGGTCTGCTCGATGACGCGGTGGGCGTACTCGTGGACGGCGCTGCCCAGCTCGGCGCCGTCGCTCACGCGTACGACGACGGCGCGCCCTGAGAGCGTGCCGAAGTCCACTCCGACGACGTACTTGTTAGCGTTCACATTGAACTCCAGGGTTTTCCGGGGGCATGCCCCATCATCTACCGGACAGGGGCGGTGCTGGCCCGAACCACGAAGCTCGGCCGCACGACCAGGCGCTCGAACGCGGTCGGGCCCACGTCGATCTGCCGCAGCAGCACCTCGATGCAGTGCCGGCCCACCACGTCGAAGTCCTGCCTGACCGTGGTGAGCGGCGGCGAGAAGAACTCCGACTCGGGGATGTCGTCGAAGCCGACCACGCTCATCTGGTCGGGCACCCGCACTCCCTTCTCGGACAGGGCGCGCAGCACGCCGAGCGCCATCTGGTCGTTGGCCGCGAAGACGGCGGTGACGCCGTCCATCGCGGCCAGGCTCTTGCCCGCCTCGTAGCCGGCGCGCGGGCTCCAGTCGCCGGCCAGCGGCTCGGGCACCGGCCTGCCCGCCTCCTCCAGCGCCGAGCGCCAGCCCTCGAGGCGGCCCTCGGTCTCCAGCCAGTCGTGCGGGCCGCTGACGTGCCAGACCGTCTCGTGGCCCTGGTCGAGCAGGTGACGGGTGGCGAGCCTGGCCCCCTCCGCCTGGTCGATGCAGACCACCGACACGTCGGCGCTGTGAGTGCCCTCGACCGCGACGGCCGGCATGCCAGGGGGCAGGCTCTCCAGGGCGCGGCCGGCCGAGCGCTGCGGCGCCACCACCACGACGCCGTCCACGCCCTGCTCGGCCAGGTAGCCGATGGCGTCGCGGACGCTGGCGGTGTCGAGCGACTTCAGGCTGACGATGCTGACGAAGTAGCCGGCCGTCCGCGCCGCCTGCTCGATGCCGTAGATCGTGCTGGCCGGGCCGTACAGGGTGGTGTCGAAGCTGACCACGCCGAGGGTGCGCGAGCGCTTGGTGACCAGGGCGCGGGCGACGAGGTTACGGCGGTAGCCGAGCCGGCTGATCGCCTCCTCCACCCGCGCGCGGGTGTCGGGCCTGACGTTGGGGTGGTCGTTGAGCACCCGGGAGACCGTCTGATGCGACACGCCCGCCTCCTTGGCCACGTCGGCCATGACCGGCAGGCGGCGCTTCGGTGTCGTCACGGTCTCTCCTTTCGCTCTGGGGGATCTTACTCAGGGGAGCCCGGATACCGGATCTTGGTGCCGCGGGCTCCCCCGAGCCGTAGCCGTCAGCGGCCGGCGCCCGCCCTGCGCTTGGTCCACACGTCGAACGCGACGGCGGCCAGCAGCACCGCGCCCTTGACGAGCATGACCCGCTCGCTCGGGGAGCCGATCAGCGACATGCCGTTGTTGATGACGGCCATGATCAGGCCACCGGTGATCGCGCCGACCACCTTGCCGACGCCGCCCTGCACGGCCGCACCGCCGATGAACGCCGCGGCGATCGCGTCCAGCTCGAAGCTGTTGCCCGCGGTCGGGCCCGCCTGGTTGAGCCGGCCGGCGAAGATGATGCCGGCGATGGCCGACAGCACGCCCATGTTCACGAAGATCCAGAACACGACAGACTTGACCTTCACGCCGGACATGATCGCGGCCTGCAGGTTGCCGCCGATGGCGTAGATCTGCCGGCCGAAGACCGTGCGGTTGGCCATCAGCGAGTACGCCAGCACGAGGATCGCCAGCAGCACCAGCACCCACGGCAGGTTCTTGAACCTGGCCAGCTGCACGACCAGGAACAGGATCAGCGCGGTCCCCGCCGCCAGCTTCAGCGCGAACAGCGCCATGGGCTCGACCGACTGGCCGTACCCCTTGCGCGCGGCGCGGGCCCGCCACTGGGCGGTGAACATGCCGGCGATCGCGATGATGCCGATGAGCAGGCTGAACAGGTCGGCGCCGCCGAGCGGGCCGAGGCCGATGTTGCCGAGGTAGCCGTCGGTGAAGCCGTTGGCCAGCGTACGGACCTGGTCGGGGAACGGCCCGATGCCCTGGTTGCCGAGCACGGTCAGCGTCAGCGCGCGGAACAGCAGCATGCCGGCCAGCGTCACGATGAACGCCGGGATGCCGAAGTACGCGATCCAGTAGCCCTGCCATGCGCCGATCAGCGCGCCCGCCACCAGCGTGGCGAGCAGGGCCAGCGGCCACGGCCAGCCCATGTTGACCATCAGCACCGCGGCCAGCGCTCCCGTGACCGCCACCACCGAGCCGACCGACAGGTCGATGTGCCCGGCGATGATGACCAGGATCATCCCGATCGCGAGGATCAGGACGTAGGAGTTCTGGACGATGATGTTGGAGATGTTCTGCGGCGTGAGCAGCGCGCCGTCGGTGAGCACCGAGAACAGCACGACGATCAGTGCGAAGGCGATGTAGATGCCGCTGGAGCGCAGGTTGAGCGATATGCCGCCGAGCGACACCCGGCCCGGCTGCTTGGGCGCTCCTCCGTCGCCCGCGGCGCCGGCCTCACGCAGGCCGGTGGGCGTGATGCTGCTCATGGGAGCTACTCCTGTCCCTTGGTCATGAGATACATGAGGCTTTCCTGGGTGGCCTCCTGGCGGGGTACCTCGCCGGTGATGCGTCCTTCGGAGAGGGCGTAGATGCGGTCGCACAGGCCGAGCAGCTCGGGCAGCTCAGAGGAGATCACGAGCACGGCCTTGCCCTCGTCGGCGAGCCGGTTGATGATCGTGTAGATCTCGTACTTGGCGCCGACGTCGATGCCCCGGGTGGGCTCGTCGAGGATGAGCACGTCCGGCTCGGTCATGATCCACTTGGACAGCACGACCTTCTGCTGGTTGCCGCCGCTGAGCTGGCCCACGACGCTGCCGACGCTCGGGGCCTTGATGTTCATGCTCTTGTGGAACTTCTCGGCGACCCGGTACTCCTCGTTCTCGTTCACCCAGCCGCGCTTGGCCAGGCCCTTGAGCCCGGCGGCGCTGATATTGGTCTTGATGTCCTGGATGAGGTTGAGCCCGTAGCGCTTGCGGTCCTCGGAGGCGTACGCGATGCCGTGGTTGATCGCGTCCTGCACGTTGCGGATCTCGATCGGCTTGCCGTCCTTGAAGACCTTGCCGGAGATGTGCACCCCGTACGTGCGCCCGAACAGGCTCATCGCCAGCTCGGTGCGGCCGGCGCCCATGAGCCCGGCCAGCCCGACGATCTCGCCGCGCCGCAGCATCAGAGAGGCGCCGTCGACGACCTTGCGGTCCGGCTGGCTCGGGCTGAACACCGTCCAGTCCTCGATGCGCAGCGCCTCGTCGCCGATCGTCGGCTCGTGCGGCGGGAAGCGGTTGTCCAGCGCCCGGCCGACCATGCCCGCGATGATGCGGTCCTCGGTGACGGCGTCGGTGGCCATGTCCAGCGTCTCGATCGTGCGGCCGTCGCGGATGATCGTGACGGCGTCGGCGATCGCGATCACCTCGTTGAGCTTGTGCGAGATGATCACGCAGGTGATGCCCTCGTCGCGCAGCCCGCGCAGCAGGTCGAGCAGGTGCGCGGAGTCGTCGTCGTTGAGCGCCGCGGTGGGCTCGTCGAGGATGAGCAGCTTCACCTTCTTCGACAGCGCCTTGGCGATCTCGACGAGCTGCTGCTTGCCCACGCCGATGTCGGAGATCGGCGTCGTCGGGTTCTCCCGCAGGCCGACCCGCTTCATCAGCTCGGCGGCCTCGTAGTTGGTGCGGTTCCAGTCGATGATGCCGCGGCTGGCGCGCTCGTTGCCGAGGAAGATGTTCTCGGCGATCGACAGCTGCGGGCTGAGCGCCAGCTCCTGATGGATGATGACGATGCCGGCGTGCTCGCTGTCGCGGATGCCGCCGAACTCGCAGCGCTGCCCCTCGAAGAAGATCTCGCCCTCGTAGTCCCCGTGCGGGTAGACCCCGGACAGGACCTTCATCAGCGTCGACTTCCCTGCGCCGTTCTCGCCGCAGATGGCGTGGATCTCGCCGTGCCGAACCGACAGGTTGACGTCCTGGAGCGCTTTGACGCCGGGGAACGTCTTGGTGATCCCGCTCATCCGCAAGATGTGCTCGGTCATATGCCCCTCGCGTTCAGGGAGTGCCCCTGGGAACGGTCGTCCCCAGGGGCACGCTCCCTTACTTGAGCTGGTCCTCGGTGTAGTAGTTGCCGCCGACGATGACGTCCTTGTAGTTGCTCTTGTCGACGATCACCGGGTCGAGCAGGTACGAGGGCACGACCTTGTTGCCGTTGTCGTAGTCCTTGGTGTTGTTCACCTCGGGCTGCTGGCCCTTGAGCACGGCGTCGGCCATCTTCACCGTCTGCTCGGCGAGCTTGCGGGTGTCCTTGAAGATCGTGGAGTACTGCTCGTCGGAGATGATCGACTTCACCGACTGGAGCTCGGCGTCCTGGCCGGTCACGATCGGGTACGGCTTGCCGTAGCCGGAGCTCTTCAGCGCCGACAGGATGCCGATGGACAGGCCGTCGTAGGGGGACAGCACGCCGTCGACCTTGGTGGAGCCGGTGTAGGTCTTGGTGATGATGTCCTCCATGCGCTTCTGCGCCGTGGCGGGGTCCCACCGCAGGATGGCGGCCTGCTTGAAGTCGGTCTGGCCGCTCTTGATCACCAGGGTGCCGTCGTCGATCTTCGGCTGGAGCACCGACATGGCGCCGTTCCAGAAGAACGTGGCGTTGTTGTCGTCGGGCGAGCCGCCGAACAGCTCGACGTTGAACGGGCCCTTCTTGCCGTCCTCGACGCCGAGGCCCTTGAGCAGGGACGTCGCCTGCTGCACGCCGACCTTGAAGTTGTCGAAGGTGGCGTAGTAGTCGACGTTGGGGCTGTTGCGGATCAGCCGGTCGTAGGCGATGACCGGGATCTTCGCGTCGGCGGCCTGCTGCAGCTGGGAGGTGATCGCGGTGCCGTCGATCGAGGCGATGATCAGGAGCTTGGCGCCCTTGGTGATCTGGTTCTCGATCTGGTTGGCCTGCGTCGGGATGTCGTTCTCGGCGTACTGGAGGTCGACCTTGTAGCCGAGCTGCTCGAGCTGCTTCTTGACGTTGTCGCCGTCATGGATCCAGCGCTCGGAGGACTTGGTGGGCATCGTCACGCCGATCAGGGCGCCGGCGTTGCCTGCCGCGGCCGATGCGGAGGCGTCGGCGTCGACGGTCTTCGTGCTCGATCCGCACGCCGTCATGGTCGCGGCGAGCGCGATGGCCGACACCACGCCCCCGATTCGTCCCAACCTCATGAGTGTCCCTTTCCATAGGGGTCGCGGCAGCGCTGGAACGCGGCTGCTGCCGGGTAAAGTGAGGAGATTCAGCCACCGAACGTGACGAATCAGAACAAAGTTCACACCTGCTTCGCCCGATTGTTATCGCTAACAAAGACTATGTCAACGCCGGGGCATAACCTGATGGTAACTTTCCAGTCGGATGCTCGGGCCCTCAATCTCCGGCCTGACCAGGCATGACGCCTGGCCGGCCGCCGGATTGGGCAGGTTTCTTTACGGTTACCCCCTCCTCACCTCCGTGTTCGTGCGGAGAACAGCCGCTGCAGGAGGATGAAGACGAAGAGCAACATGCCGATGACGATCTTCGTCCACCATGACGACAGCGTCCCCTCGAAGCTGAGGACGGTCTGGATCAGGCCGAGCACGAGCACGCCGAGCACGGTCCCCAGCAGGAACCCGGTGCCGCCGGTCAGCAGCGTGCCGCCGATGACCACCGCCGCGATCGCGTCCAGCTCCATGCCCACCGCGTGCAGGCCGTAACCGGAGAGCATGTAGAACGACAGCAGCACCCCGCCGAGCGCCGAGCAGAACCCGCTGATCGTGTAGACCATGATCTTCGTCCGGCCCACCGGCAGCCCCATGAGCAGCGCCGACTGCGCGTTGCCGCCCGTCGCGTAGACCGACCGGCCGAAGCGGGTGTAGTGCAGCACGTACGCCGCCACCGCGACCACCACGACCGCGATCACCACGCTCGGCGAGATCCACAGATCGGCGAACAGATCGACCCTGGTCTGCGCGAACGCCGTGAACGTGGCGTCCCTGATCGGGATCGAGTCGGTGCCGATCGTGTAGCAGAGCCCGCGCGCCAGGAACATGCCCGCCAAGGTCACGATGAACGGCTGGATGTCGAAGGCGTGCACGATGTACCCCATCACCAGCCCGAGCCCGGCCCCGATGGCCAGCACCAGCGGCACCACGAGGTACGGCGGCCATCCAGGCCCCGACATGAGGCTGGCCGCGATCATCGTCGACAGCGCCACCACCGACCCCACCGACAGGTCGATGCCCCCCGTCAGGATCACGAACGTCATCCCCACCGCGACCACCAGCAGGAACGCGTTGTCGATGAAGACGTTGAGAATGACCTGCCCGTGCGCGAACCCCTCGTAGCGGATCCCGCCCGCCACGAACATGGCCACGAACAGGCAGCCGGTCACCAGGACCGGCAGATACTTCGCCGGCACCGGCATCCGCCCGAGCGTCGCCGTCCCGCTCATCGTGGTCATCAGACACCTCCGAGGAAACCCCCGCCTTCAGGCGCGGGAGGAATCGGACCCCTGAGGAGCAGGACAGGGGCAGCCGGTTCGCTGTCAGGCGAACCGGCGTCAAAACCCGGCGCGGCACCGCAGGGTTCGGTAGTGTGTTCGACGGTGGTGATGACCAAGCCATCGGACGAACGATCGGAAACATCCTCGCCGCCGGGCTGGCGGAGAGGTGAAACGCCTGTGGAGCTGGTGTAAGACCTCAACGAGAGTTCCTTTCTCGGGCGGGCGACCGGCGGTGAAGCAGGAAGCCTCACGGGCGACCGTGGGAATCCCCCTCGTTACGAAGGGGAGGATGTCAAGACCTCACTCCGTCCGGCGTGCTAGCCGCCTCACTGGGTGCCGCCGCCGTGGCCGGCGGGCCCGGCGGCGCGGCCCGCCCGCGCCGCCGCATCACCTTCGCGCGGAACGCCGGCGACTGGATCAGGCACACCGCGGTCACGACCAGCGCCTTGAACAGCAGCGTCGTCTCCGGCGGCACGCCGATCGAGTAGATGGTGGTGGTCAGCGTCTGGATGATGAGCGCGCCCAGCACGGTGCCGCCGAGCGAGAAGCGCCCGCCGGCCAGCGACGTGCCGCCGATCACCACCGCCAGGATCGCGTCCAGCTCGATCCACAGGCCCGCGTTGTTGCCGTCGGCGCTGGAGACGTTCGAGCTGATCATCAGGCCCGCGACGCCCGCGCACAGGGCGGCGAAGGCGTAGACCATGACGATGATCCCGCGCGACCTGATGCCCGCCAGCCTGCTCGCCTCGGCGTTGCCGCCGACCGACTCGATCAGCATGCCGAGCGCCAGCCGCCTGGTCAGGAACGCGGTGATCGCGAGCACCGCCACCACGATGAGGATGCCGAACGGCACGGTCAGGAAGTAGCCGCCGCCGATCACCTTGTACGCCGGGCTGTTGACGGTGATGATCTGCCCGTCGGTGATGAGCTGGGCCAGCCCGCGCCCGGCCACCATGAGGATCAGCGTGGCGATGATCGGCTGGATGCCGATGCCGGCGACCAGGAACCCGTTCCACACCCCGAGCGCCAGGCACAGCCCGAGGGCCACCGCCACCGCGGTGAACAGGCTCGCCTCCTCGCTGATGAGCAGGCAGGCGAGCGCGCCCGAGATGGCCACCACCGAACCGACCGACAGGTCGATGCCGCCGGTCGCGATGACCAGCGTCATGCCGAGCGAGACCAGGATGAGCGGCGCGCCGAAGCGCAGGATGTCGATCAGGCTGCCGTAGAGGTGGCCGTCCTTGACCTCGATCGAGAAGAAGCCGGGCGTGAAGAACACGTTCAGCGCCAGCAGCAGGACCAGCACCACGACCGGCCACATCAGGCGTCTCATGAGGCCCGGCCTCCGCTCGCGATCGTCTCCATCAGCACGTCGGTGGTCAGCTCGGCGTCGTTGGGCAGCTCGGCCACCAGCCGGCGGTCACGCAGCACCTCGACCTTGTGACTGAGCCGCAGCACCTCCTCCAGCTCCGCCGAGATGAACAGCACCGCCATCCCGCCGTCCGACAGCTCCGCCACCAGGCGCTGGATCTCGGTCTTCGCGCCGACGTCGATGCCGCGGGTCGGCTCGTCGAGGATGAGCAGCCTGGGCTCCAGGATCAGCCACCTCGCCAGCACCACCTTCTGCTGGTTGCCGCCGCTGAGGTCGCGGACCAGGTGCTCGGGGTTGGGCGGGCTGATGTTGAGCGCCTTGATGTATTTGCCGACCAGCTCGTCCTGCTGGTCGCGGGGCACCGGCCTGGTCCAGCCCCTGGTGGCCTGCAGGGCCAGGATGATGTTCTCGCGGACGGTGAGGTCGGGGATCAGGCCGTCGGACTTGCGGTTCTCCGAGCAGAACGCGATCTGGTGGGTCATCGCCGTGCGCGGCGTGCGTAAGGACGCCGGTGCGCCGCCGACCGCGATCTCGCCCGTGCTCGCGTGGTCGGCGCCGAACAGCAGCCGGGCGATCTCCGTACGGCCGGAGCCGAGCAGCCCGGCCAGTCCCACCACCTCGCCTTCGTGGATGGTCAGGCTGAACGGCTCGATCGCCCCCGTACGCCCCAGCTCGCGCGCCTCGACCAGCGGCGTGCCGGACACCGTGGCCGTGCCGTGCAGCCGCTCCAGCGCGGCCAGCTCCTTGCCGATCATCTTCGCGACCAGCTCGACCTGCGGCAGCTCGCGGGTGGCGTACTCGCCGACCAGCCGGCCGTTGCGCAGGATCGTCATGCGGTCGGAGATCTCGTAGATCTGGTCGAGGAAGTGCGAGACGAACAGGATCGCGATGCCCTCCTCCTTCAGCCGCCGCATCACCCTGAACAGCTGGCGCACCTCGTCGGCGTCGAGGCTGGAGGTCGGCTCGTCCAGGATCAGCACCCGCGCGTCGATGTCGATCGCCCGCGCGATCGCCACCATCTGCTGGACGGCCAGCGAGTACGACGACAGCGGCGCCGCCACGTCCAGCTCCAGCTCCAGCCGGGCCAGCAGCTCACCCGCGCGGGCCCGCATGCGCCGCCAGTCGATGCGGCCGAGGCGGCGCGGCTCCCTGCCGAGCAGGATGTTCTCGGCCACGGACAGATTCGTGCAGAGGTTGACCTCCTGGTAGACCGTGCTGATGCCGGCCTGCTGCGCCTCCAGCGGGCTGGCGAACGCCACGGGCGCGCCGCCCAGCTCGATCGTGCCGGCGTCGGCGGCGTACACGCCGGTGAGCACCTTGATCAGGGTGGACTTGCCCGCCCCGTTCTCGCCCATCAGCGCGTGCACCTCGCCGGGCAGCAGCCGCAGGTTCACGCCGTCCAGGGCCGTCACCCCCGGAAACCTCTTGCCGATCCCGCTCATCGTCAGGACCGGCGCGGGTACGGCCATGTGCCTTTCCCCTTCCGTTGGGGCGGCGGCCCGGGCGCCTGCTCCGGGCCGCCGCTCGTCGTCGTCACGCCCTGCGGGTCAGTACTGGCGGGAGGGCAGCGCCTCCTTGGCCTGCTCCTGGGTGAACGTGGTCTCCTCGGTCACCACCCGGGTCGGCACCTCCTCGCCCGCGACGACCTTCTTGGCGAGGTCCATGAGCTGCGGGCCGAGCAGCGGCGAGCACTCGACGATGTAGTTGATCTTGCCGTCGGCGAGCGCCTGCATGCCGTCCTTCACCGCGTCCACGGTGATGATCTTGATGTCCTTGCCGGGCACCTTGCCCGCGCCCTCGATCGCCTCGATGGCGCCGAGCCCCATGTCGTCGTTGTGGGCGTAGAGGACGTCGATGTCGGGGTTGGACTTCAGGAAGGCCTCCATGACCTCCTTGCCCTTGGCCCTGGTGAAGTCGCCGGTCTGCGAGGCGATGATCTTGAACTTCGCGTCGGCCTGGATGACCTCGGCGAAGCCGGCCTTGCGGTCGTTGGCCGGGGCCGAGCCGGTCGTGCCCTGCAGCTCGACGATGTTCACGGTGTCGGAGGAGTCCTTGTACTCCTCGACCAGCCACTGGCCCGCCTTCTTGCCCTCCTCGATGAAGTCGGAGCCGAGGAAGCTCTTGTAGAGGGAGGTGTCCTGGGAGTCGACCGCGCGGTCGGTCAGGATGACCGGGATCTTCGCGTTCTTGGCCTCGTTGAGCACCGGGTCCCAGCCCGACTCCACCACCGGCGAGAAGGCGATCACGTCCACCCGCTGCTGGATGAACGAGCGGATCGCCTTGATCTGGTTCTCCTGCCTCTGCTGCGCGTCGGAGAACTTGAGCTCGATGCCCGCCGCCTTCGCCGACTCCTGGACGGACTTGGTGTTGGCGGTACGCCAGCCGCTTTCCGCGCCGACCTGGGAGAAGCCCATGACGATCGTGTCGTCCGTCCCGCCACCGGCACCCGCGTCGCCACCGGTGCCGCCGCCGCCCTCGCTGCCGCACGACGCCACCGCGAACGCGGTGAGTCCGGCGAGCACCAGCGCCGAGATCCTTCTTAACACGTGGGGGGTTCCTTTCGATGTGAGCGCTAACAGGCCCGGTTGGGCGCCAGCGCGTCCTGCCTTTCCACAGCTCGCTCAGGCCGGAGGGGCCGTACTGGCCCTGGCCACGAACGAGGGCGGCACCACGAGCCGCTCCCGCTCTTCGAGGCCGCCTTTGAGCTGCCGTACCAGCACCTCGATGCTGTGCCTTCCCACCGCGCCGAAGTCCTGTCTGATGGTCGTGAGCGGCGGGGAGAAGTACGCCGACTCGGGCACGTCGTCGAAGCCGACCACGCTCACCTGCTCGGGCACTCTCACCCCCTGCTCACCGAACGCCCGCAGCACGCCGAGCGCCATCTGGTCGTTCGCGACGAAGACCGCCGTGACGTTCCTCATGCTCGCCAGGCCGCGGCCCGCCTCGTAGCCCGATCGCGGGCTCCAGTCACCGGCGAGCGGCCGCGGGATCTCGCGGCCCGCCTCCTCCAGCGCAGCCCGCCACCCGGCCACCCGCCCTTCCGCCTCCAGCCAGTCGGAGGGACCCCCGACGTGCCAGACCGTCTCGTGGCCGAGCGCGAGCAGGTGCTCGGTGGCGAGCCTGCCGCCCGCGACCTGGTCGACGCAGACCACCGACACCTCGCCGGCCTGCCCGCCCTCGACGGCGACCGTGGGGATGCCGGACGGCAGGTCGGCCAGCGCCTGGGCGGCCGAGCGCTGCGGCGCGACCACCACGGCGCCGTCCACGCCCTGGTCGGCCAGGTAGTCGAGGGCGTCGCGGACGCCGGCCCTGTCGATCGAGGTGAGGCTGACGATGCTGACGAAGTAGCCGGCCGCCCTGGCCGCCTGCTCGATGCCGTAGACGGTGCTGGCCGGGCCGTACAGGGTGGTGTCGAAGCTGACCACGCCGAGCGTCCTGGAGTGCTTGGTGACCAGGGCGCGGGCGACGAGGTTACGGCGGTAGCCGAGCTTGTCGATGGCCTGGAGCACCCGCGTACGGGTCTCGCTGCGGACGTTCGGATGGTCGTTGAGCACGCGTGAGACGGTCTGATGCGACACGCCGGCCTCTTTGGCCACGTCGGCCATGACAGGCAGGCGGCGCCCCAGGGTGGATCTCACGGCCGTGCTCCTAATGAGTGCTGGGAGTAAGCCATCCGGCAGACTCCGTAGTGGATAGTGGCCGCTGGCAGGTGAGCACTTTCGGCTCCTGGACATTGAGT